>CAWGGS010000048.1:0-73203 GCA_963822095.1 uncultured delta proteobacterium | reverse complement strand
CCCCACCGGGGTTGGTACAAAAGGTGCGGGTCTGGTCATCGTACTTATTGGTTCGGATGAAAAAGGTCGGGTCATAGATGACGGAACAGAGATCGTGCAAAATTTCATTATGGACCTCGACCCTTACTCCAACCTCGATCCCTCGTTGCGAAAGTCGTATTCCATGACGTTTGGCTAAGGAGCTAACCCATTCGGCACCGATTCGTCCGGGGGCCACAATGATGTTTTCTGCTCTATACGTGCCTTTGTCGGTAACAACCCCTGTTACTCTCGACCCGGTCACCAGAATTTCGTTTACTACTTCCTCGTGGTGGAAGGTAACTCCTTTTTCCTGGATATATTCCGCCATCTTCGAGATATGGCTGGGAAGATTTTCGCTTCCCAGGTGTTTTTGTCGGATGATAAGCAGATCTATTCCGTTTTTCCTCGCCTCCTTGCGAATTTCTTCTGCTTTTTCTATATCTGTTGGGTAAACAGGGCCGTCCATTCCGAACCGGTTGAAAATCACTTCGGTTTCATCAATTAAAGCCATTGCCTCCGATGCGGGCATAAATTGGGTCAGGTCGGTCTTACCCAGCTTGTGGATGAAGTTGAGCTTTCCGTCCGAAAAGAGGCCGGCCCCCCCGATTCCGCAGAGAATATTGCAGGGATTACACTGTTTACATCCTTTTTCACCAATGGGGCAGATCCTTTTATTTGAAGGTTTGCCCTTTTCAATGAGCAGTACCCTCAGGTTTGAGTTCTCGCTAAGGTAATAGGAGGCAAACAGTCCAGCCGGCCCGCCGCCAACTATTATGACATCATATCTTTTTGGTTGCGCATTCATATTAAAGCTCTATTCAGTCTTCCTGCGGAACGGTTGCTGCGGGTGTTTCAGCTGCGGTACTCAGGCCGAACCCCATGCGAACCTTGGAGTCGATCTCCTTATACATTTCAGGGTGGTCCAGAAGAAACTTTTTGGCATTCTCTCTGCCCTGACCGATACGTTCATCATTGTAGGAATACCAGGCCCCACTCTTATCGACGATGTTCTGGGTTACCGCCAGGTCGAGAAGGTCTCCGACTTTTGAAATCCCTTCTCCATAAATGATATCAAATTCTGAAAATTTAAATGGAGGAGCAACCTTATTCTTGACGACTTTGACCTTGGTCCTGTTGCCGATAACCTCCTGGCCATCTTTGATCTGGTTGATCTTACGAATATCCAGGCGGAGAGAAGAGTAAAATTTTAGAGCGTTTCCTCCGGTGGTCGTCTCCGGATTCCCGAACATCACCCCTATCTTCATACGTATTTGATTGATGAAGATCAGAACTGTGTGACTGCGATTTATGACACCGGTGAATTTCCGCATTGCCTGGGACATGAGCCGTGCCTGCAGGCCGACATGGGCATCGCCGACATTGCCGTCGATCTCCGCTCGTGGAACCAGAGCGGCCACCGAGTCGATGACGATTACATCCACTGCGCCAGAACGGATAAGGATTTCGGCAATCTCGAGGGCTTGCTCCCCAAAGTCCGGTTGGGAAATCAAAAGGTTGTCGGTGTCAACGCCCAAACGTTCCGCATAACTGGTATCGAGAGCATGCTCTGCATCGATAAAGGCAGCGGTTCCGCCGGTCTTTTGGGATTCGGCTATCACGTGCAGGGCAAGAGTGGTTTTTCCCGAGGACTCCGGCCCGTATATCTCGGTGATCCTGCCTTTGGGACAACCGCCGACCCCAAGGGCGATATCGAGGCTCAGTACACCGGTTGAGATGACCGGAATACGTTCAGTGACCCTGGTTCCAAGGCGCATGATGGAGCCCTTGCCGAATTGGCGTTGAATCTGACTGATTGCGTTGTCTACGCTGCTTGTCTTATCCTTATTGCTATTCATTGCTGCCATTTTTATCTCCTGAGAGTGTTGGATCGTCATCTGATGGTTGGCTTGAGATAATCGAGTGTTACCTGGTTTACGTGTTTGTATTAGTATTCTTGCTTATAAGGTACTTTCGGATGAGATTCAAACCCGTGAGGGCGGTGATCTCCTGTATCTGTTCACGGTTTCCGGAAAAATTAAAGTGAAATACCTCGCAGTCTTCAGGGGTGATGAGACCAAAGAAGACCGTACCCACTGGTTTTTCTTTTGTCCCTCCGTCCGGGCCGGCAATACCTGTGACGGAGAGTCCGATATCGGCACCGGTTTTCAGGCGTATTCCTATCGCCATCGCTTCAGCCGTTTCTCCGCTTACGGCACCGTGAGTTTCCAGCAGCTTCCGATCGACATTCAGGTATTTGATTTTCATGCTGTTGGAATAGGCTGTAACCCCTCCGAGGAAATAGACGGAGCTTCCGGGAATGGTCGTGATCTTGTGGGAAATGAGTCCACCTGTGCATGATTCAGCCATTGCCACGCTCAGTTGGGCATCTTTGAGCAACAATCCGATGACCATTTCCATATTTTCCTGGTCGTGTCCGAAAACAGCATTTCCCAGGACATCGTCGATCTCTTTGCAGGTAGCATGGAATAACGGTACGCAGTTTTGATCTTTAATATCCCTGATGATAAGGCTTAGATGAACTTCCGGAAAAACAGGATAATAACCGATGGCGACATTCTCGGCTAGATTCAATTCCGCTATTCGGGAGTTTACTTCCATCTCCGACATTTCGAATATCTTAAAAAGTCTTCGGCAGGTGGAAAGCCTCGTTCCCGGATACCAGGTGGCCAGGCGGGGAAGAACGTGATCGATCAGAAGTTGCTCCATCTGCCTCGGAACACCCGGAAGAAAAAAGATCGGTTTGTCATTATGAACCAGCTGATATCCGGCCATCTTTCCCTTGGGATTTAAGGCTTCGGCCCCCACCGGCAGCCAGGCTAATTTTTCAAGCGGGCTTACAATGGAGCCGGAAATCTCATCCAGATGGGCGCGGATTTGAGAAAGTATTTCCAGATTCGGCATCGTCGGCCTGTTCAGGGCCTTTGAGACGGCCTCGTTGGTCAGGTCATCATCCGTTGCGCCGAGACCTCCGGTCACGATAACGAAGTCAACGCAATCAATGGCTTGTTTCAAGGCCTCGCCGATCAGCGTGGGCGAGTCACCGATGGTATGCATGGCATGTATTTCATAACCGGCCTCGAACAACTGGCGTGCGGCAAAACCGCTGGTCGTATTGGCGATCCTTCCTGAGGTCAGCTCATTGCCGATGGCTATTATTTCACCCTTCATAATTTTTCCGAGTCGGTTTTGCCAAAATGTCACTCCCTCGTATTTCCACGAGTTCGGCATTGAGAATGGTGTTCATCATTTGTTCGTCCCCGGAGAGAAAAACAGGGATGTAATTATCTGTAAAGCCTTTTAGCAATCCTTTTTCGTCCCGTCTTCCTTCGACTAAAACAGGTCTGGACGTTCCGATAAACTTTTTATAAAAACGAATCTTTTTTTGCTCACCCAAAGTACGCATACGGGCCACCCGCTGGTCTTTTATCTGTCTGGAGAGTTGGTCTTTGAGAGAGGATGCAATGGTCCCAGGTCGTTTGGAATACGGAAAGACATGGAGATAGGTGCAGTCGAGGTTCTCGATAAATTTAAATGTCTGTTCAAAATGCCTGTCCGTTTCACCGGGAAAACCGACAAGGACGTCTATGCCGATAGCCGCGTCCGGAAGAATTTCCCGGCAGAGATCGATCACTCGGACAAAGTCTTTGGTTGTATATCGTCTATTCATCCGGTTGAGGATCTCGTCGTCGCCGCTTTGCAAAGGGATATGCAGATGCGACATGAAATTCTCCCGGTTTCGTATCAATGTCAGCAGACGGCGGGATATTTCCAGCGGTTCTATGGAACTCAAACGAAAACGTATAGTAGGCAGTTCGCCACAAAGATCTTCGAGCAATGCGGATATATCTTTCCCCTCGTCCAGATCTTTTCCGTACATTCCCGCGTGAATCCCGGTAACAACAATCTCCTTATGTCCCTCATCCGCGAATACTCCCGCCTGGTGAATTACCTCGGCAAACGGCACACTGCGACTGGGACCTCGGGTATAAGGTACGATACAATACGTGCAGTAATTGTTGCATCCGTCCTGTACCCGGAGAAAGGCTCGGGTTCGGTCGCTGAAACGACGGACCGGCAGCTTTGTGATTTCGGTCTTTTTAGCTATTTTTCCAAGAAGCATGGAGAGATCGCAGCCTTCCTCCTCCAGGGCTGTTCCTACGAGAAGGTGTTTGTTGCCGTTGCCGACGATACAGAGACGACGGTCCTTCATCTCCTGCATCTCGACCAGCTCCTGGGCGGCCATCTGAGCGTGGCAACCGGTAATGACGATCTTGGCTCTGGGGCTTGTCCGGGCGGCTTTGCGAATACATTGACGTGACTGGGCACCCGCCTTACCGGTTACGGTGCAGGTGTTGATCACAACGATATCGGCAGGTTCGCCAAACGGAACGATTACACATCCCAGGTCCTCAAAGTTGCTCTGGAACGAGGCTGACTCGTATTGGTTTATTTTGCAGCCCAAAGTAGTAATGGTGACTTTTTTTTTCATACAGCTGATATGTCCTACTTGCTATTAAAATCTCTGCCGAGTTCCGATCTTGTCGTCAAGAAGGCAGTTTATTTTCGTTTTTGCTTGTAAACGGTCGGCCGGGTTGAGACGTTTGGGTTACGTTGTTTTTTGGCTATCATTAGCGAGCCTCTCTTTTGCGGGAATTGTCCGTGCTATCTCGCCGGAGCCTATGACCTCCTCACCTTTGTAGATCACCGCGAACTGTCCCGGTGTGACGGCACGTTGGTTAATGTCGAAGGTGATAAGGTACCCTTTATCGTCGACTTTTTCGATGGTCGCTTCAGCCCCTTTGTGGGTGGAACGGATTTTTACCTGATATCCGTCTGACTCCATGGGGGAAATTCCGCGCAGCCAATGCATATTCGCTACATGAATCCGGTTGCGATACAGCTCCTCTTTTTTTCCTACGACCAGGGTGTTTTTTTCGGGTTGGATATCCAGGACATACCAGGGGGTAGTGTCAGGTAGTCCCAAACCTCTTCGCTGGCCAACGGTATAGTGAAAAAGGCCTTGGTGGGTGCCGACCTCACGTCCGTTTCCGGTCACGATCGGGCCGGGGCGGGAAGCGTCGCCGAGATGCTTGGCCAGAAAGCCACCCAGGCCTTCCGGGCCGAGGAAGCAGACATCCTGGCTTTCCGTCCCCTTAAAGTCTGTAAACCCATTTTGTTCGGCGAGTCCATAGGTTGCGCTCTTGGTCATTTTTCCCAAAGGAAGGATGATACGTCCCAGTTGCTCCTGAGAGAGACGGGCCAGGAAATAGGATTGATCCTTGACCGGATCTATTCCCTTTAAAAGGTGATGAACACCGTCTTTTGTTTGAACTCGGGCGTAATGGCCGGTGGCAACACGATCCATACCGGCATCCAGCATCGTCTCCATAAAAAGTCCGAACTTGATCTCCCGGTTACAGAGCATACAGGGATTCGGGGTGAGCCCGCTGGAATAACTTCCTGAGAAATAGGCGAGTATGTTTTCTGCAAATTGCCTTCTCAGGTCAACGATATGGAGAGCGATACCGATACGAGAGGCGATTTCCTGGACCCGTTTTTTTTGTAAATCGAGGTCAGGCTGGGCCAGACACATAAAAAAACCTTCGATATCGTATTGATTTTTCAACAGAAGAGCGCTAACGGTGGAATCTACTCCACCACTCATTGCGATTCCAACCCGTTCTCTTTGCACCGCCTTTCCTGTAAGAGTACTCAAAGGAATAATTTAACCCGGAGGATTTCTTCTGATGGTAAATTGTCGATCAATACCTTACAATAACCGACCATGAATGAAAAGGAAAGTGGCATTGGATTTTCTCCCGTAATCCCGGAACTTCTCGCACCGGCCGGGAATTTTGAAAAACTGGTTACAGCCATCCATTATGGTGCTGATGCTGTATACCTGGGTGGAAAGGATTTCAGTTTACGCGCCAAGGCCGGGAATTTTGACTCCGATGAGATCCCAAAGGCGGTGGAATATGCCCATGACAAGCAGGTAAAGGTTTATTTGACAGTCAATATCATGGCGCATAACGCAGATCTTGCTCGGCTTGACGGCTATCTATCGTCCCTGACAAATTTGGGGATAGACGGAATGATCATCTCCGATCCCGGTGTTATGGAAAGGGCTGCGAACATGGTCCCGGACGTGCCGATCCACCTCTCCACCCAGGCCAATGTTACCAACTCCGGTGCGGCCGCCTTCTGGGTGCGGCAGGGGGCAAAACGTCTTAATCTGGCGCGGGAACTGTCCCTTTCCGAGATTAAACAGATAAGGGAAAAGGTCTCCTGCGAGCTTGAGATCTTTGTTCATGGTGCCCTTTGCATATCGTATTCGGGACGCTGTATGCTGTCCAGTTACATGACCCAGCGCGACGCCAACCGAGGAAACTGCGCCCATCCTTGCCGCTATAGCTATGCCCTTATCGAAGAAAAACGACCGGGAGAGTATTTCCCGGTGGAGGAGGATGAACGCGGTACTTACATTTTTAACTCTAAGGATCTTTGCCTTCTTCGGTGCTTACCGGAGCTGGTTGCCGCCGGTATCGATTCGTTGAAAATAGAAGGGCGGATGAAATCAATTTTCTATGTCGGTGGTGTGGTTCGAGTATATAGGGCTGCCCTTGATTATCTGCGCGGGTTGCCCACTTCAAGTTGGAGGCAGCCGGAGCAGATCGAGATACCCGATGAGTTCATGGAAGAAATTGTCAAAACCGGCACCCGGGGGACCACCGAGAACTTTATTCGCAAACGACCCGGTCAAAAGGAGATGCTCTATTACAGTTCACGTGCCGAACAACAGGTTGAACCGGTGGCGGTTATACGGGAGGTTGGGGATCACCCCCTGGTGGAGGTCAGAAACGTACTGAAGACCGGAGAACGTATCGAGTACATGGCTCCCGGTATCGACCTGGTACCGCTGACAGTAGAGGCCATGCATGACCAAAAAGGGGAACCGGTAGTACGGGCAAATCCCGGGAATCTTGTTCACCTGACGACGGCACCGGCGTTTTCCACTGCCGAAAAAAATGGGATACTTCGTCGCCGGCGACCGGATAGGGACTAACACCCCACAAAGGGGTACTCAGTAGAGTCCCCCTTTGTGGGGTTGTGGGGCATAAGTGCCTTGGTTATAGATGTCAATTCACAGATTCTAAATACTTTTATCGGTTTCTTGTTTTTTGTACCCCTCAAGGGAGTACTGAACTGAGTGACAGTTTTTCAGGAGTAAGGCACTAAAGAAGGCCTGCTGTCAGGTGCGGACGTCCTGTCCGCACCCTTTCGGGGCCTCTCCCGCGTTATAGATAAATACGCTCAGCTCAAGCCGGATGAACCCTATTTCCTTTTGGCGATTTCCTTCTGCCAGAAGGTTGGACCTGTTTTGTGGATAGCCTCGCCCTGGCAGTCCACGGCGACGGTGACCGGCATATCCTCAACCTCGAATTCATATATTGCCTCCATCCCGAGATCGGCAAAGGCAACGGTTCGTGATTTTTTAATGGCCTTGGAGACGAGATAGGCGGCACCGCCGACAGCCATCAGGTAGACCGCCCCATGCTTCTTAATAGAGGCAATGGTTGCATCTCCTCGTTCCGACTTGCCTATCATGCCCAAGAGGCCTGCTTTTTCCAGCATCATGTCGGTGAATTTATCCATCCGGGTCGAGGTGGTGGGACCGGCAGGACCGACCACTTCGTCACCCACGGGATCTACCGGGCCTACATAGTAGATAAAGCGGCCATTGAAATCGACACCTTCGGGAAGAGGTTCACCACTTTCAAAGAGATTCTGGATACGGCGATGGGCGGCATCCCTGCCGGTGAGTATCTTGCCGTTTAACAAAAGTGTCTGTCCGGTCTTCCATTCGGCTATATCTTCTCTTGTGAGAGACTCGATGAAGATGCGTTTGACATCATCACCCGCCTCCAGGGTGATTTCAGGCCAGTCCTCAATCTTAGGAGGGGTAAGAAGCGCAGGCCCGGTGCCGTCCAGTTTGAAGTGAATATGCCTGGTTGCTGCACAGTTTGGTATCATTGCCACCGGTAATGAAGCGGCATGGGTCGGGTAGTCACGAATACGGACATCGAGGACGGTGGTCAGTCCTCCAAGTCCTTGAGCGCCGATACCGAGACTGTTGACGGCATCATAGATTTCAATCCGGAGTTCCTCTATCTTGTTTGACGGGCCTTTTTTGAGTAGTTGGGGCATATCCACAGGTTCCATCAGGGCCTCTTTTGCTAAAATCATGGCCTTGTCCACGGTTCCACCAATACCGATACCCAGAATACCAGGAGGGCACCAGCCGGCACCCATGGTGGGAACCGTTCGTTTAATCCAGTCGACGATTGAGTCGTTGGGATTGAGCATTATGGATTTGCTTTTGTTTTCAGATCCACCGCCTTTTGCGGCAATAAACACTTCAAGACTGTCACCGGGGACCAATTCGGTATAGACGACGGCGGGAGTATTGTCTTTGGTATTGACCCTTTCGCCGGCGGGAGGAGTAACCAGCGACTTGCGAAGAGGATTTTGGGGATTTGTGTAGGCACGACGAACACCTTCGTTCACCATTTCCTGAACGGTCTGGTCCGTGTCGAGGCAGCACTGCATCCCGATCTTTACAAATGCGGTTACAATACCCGTGTCCTGGCAAATCGGACGGTGGCCGATGGCAGCCATCCTGGAATTGATGAGGATCTGGCCGATGGCATCCTTGGCAGCCTTGTTTTCCTCTCTCAGATAGGCGGCATGCATGGCCTGGACGAAATCCAGTGGATGGTAGTAGGAGATAAACTGCAGGCTGTCGGCAATCGAATCGATGAAATCATCCTTTTTTATGGTACTCATGATTTTTCCTCGGTTTTGTGTTTCGTCGCAACCGACGTGGTCGAATTATATTCGGCGTCTGGGCTCAAATGAGCGGTAAAGGATTACAGGCCAGAATTCCCGGGGCGATCTTTTACAGTTCAATTTGAGTTTTCGGTCGGTATGGATCGTGTTAATGTAATTATGTTATCGTAATTTGCGTTCGATTAATCCAGGTGAATAAAGATAAACCAGAATAAAAAAATTTAAAAGGAGTAACAGGTGTAAATTGTCGTCTTTTTCTTAAATTTGTCAGCGGATCACGGTTCTCGGGGGATGATATCCGGCACGGGCGGTTGTATTGGGAAGAATAAAGGAATTCTTGCCTATCATCGTTCCGGGACTGGTTACGGAATTGCATCCGGTCTGGGTCTCATCACCAAGGATTGCTCCTAATTTTCTTCTTCCTGTGTCAATCAGACCTTCCTGGGTTTTGATATGGATATTCCCACCGAAAAATCTGAGATTTGCGAATTTAGTCCCGGCGCCGAGATTGACGTTTTCTCCAAGGATCGAATCGCCAAGATAGGCGAAATGTCCGGCCTTGGCATTGTCAAGAAGAATGGAATGTTTAACTTCGGTAGTATGGCCAAGGACACAGCTTTTGCCACTCAGACAGTATCCACGCAGGTAGGCGCCCTGGCGAACCTCTGTCCGATCACCGATGATGGTCGGAGATTTAATCATTGCGCCGCTTTCCACCAGGACCCCACGACCGAGCACGATTCGGTCGCCCATCAGGATTGCGCCGGCCATGATCACCGATGCGCCGAGGAGTTGTTCTCCGTGTTGGGTCACCACAAGCTTTCCTTTGGTTGTATCGCCGTAGGCAATCTTGACATCGGAGGAATCCACTATAGTATTCTCATAGAGGATTGTGGTTTTTTCAACAGGATTTCCCTCGGTTGGCAATTCGGGGTATGTAGATGGATAGGAAAATGAATCCATGTATTCTTTCAACAGGTTAAGAGGAGTCCACACATAGTCATTTCGAGGAAACAAAACCTGGTGGTCAAAGTCTGCAAGAGAAAAAAAAGATTCGATGGTCAACATGGGGAATTCTCCGAAAGAAGAGGGTAAAAGGTTCCTGTTTTCTATAAGTTCCGCTAGTATGGTAGAAATCGGACAAGACTTCAAGAAAAAATAAAAAAAGGGAAAATAACCTTGCGCTTGTTGTCTTGACTTCCTATAAGTCAGTGTTTAGTTTTTTCCAACTTTTTTGCTAAATTAAAGAATTCGTGTAAAATATAGACGCAGGAAATAAGGTGCCTGAGCACAGGTTCCGTTCCTTTGGTGGAGAGAGTGTCAGGATGGGTGACTATCGTGTCGACCATCATTTTTGTCAGGAGGTTTGAGTGGAATACAGTGATTCGTTGAGTATCGGTATGGATGATTTTTCCGGTAATGAGGATATGGAAATTCCTGATGTTTTGCCGATGATGGCCGTAAGGGATGTGGTGATTTTCAACTATATGATTATCCCTCTCTTCGTTGGCCGTCCGAATTCAGTTGAAGCGGTTAACGAGGCCCTTGGAGCAAACAAGCTCCTGATGCTGGTGACCCAGAAAGATGCCACAAAGGACAATCCTGAAGCAGAGGATCTCTATGAAACAGGGATGGTCTGTATGATCATGCGGACCTTGAAATTACCCGACGGCCGTTTGAAAGTTCTGGT
Source organism: uncultured delta proteobacterium (assembly GCA_963822095.1). Lineage (GTDB taxonomy): Bacteria > Desulfobacterota > Desulfobulbia > Desulfobulbales > Desulfocapsaceae > CAWGGS01. The sequence continues at coordinate 62,621 of CAWGGS010000048.1, read as the reverse complement.
CCAGGCAATGTCCAAAGCGCGAATCAAGGAATTCATGCGCAAGGAACCGTCATTTCAGGTTGCCATTGAGGTTATAGAGGAGGAAGATCCCGGTCCTGTTACCGTCGAGGTCGAGGCCATGATGCGTACGGTGCGGGATCAGACCGAAAAGATCATGTCATTAAGAGGTATCCTCTCGGCTGATCTGATGATGATCATCAACAACATTGAGGATCCCGGCCGACTGGCGGACCTGGTCGGTTCCAACCTGCGCCTCAAAATAGCAGAGTCCCAATCGATACTGGAAGAGGTTAACCCGGTCAATCGGTTGAAGCTGGTCAGTGAACTTCTGGCCAAAGAGCTGGAGGTTTCCACCGTACAGGCCAAGATCCAGAATGACGCCAAGGAGGAAATGAGTAAATCCCAGCGGGAATATTATCTGCGCGAGCAACTGCATGCCCTGCAAAAGGAACTTGGCGACACTGATGATCGTCTTCAGGAAATAGAGGAACTTGAGAAGAAGCTGAAGAAAAAGAAGATGCCGAAATCCGTTCGCAAGGAGGCGAAAAAGCAGATAAGCAGAATGGAAATGATGCATCCCGATTCGTCCGAAGCCACCATTATCAGGACCTATATCGACTGGATTCTTGATGTACCATGGAAAAAAGGCACCCGTGACAGCCTTGATCTGGTTGCTGCCAAGCAGGTCCTGGACGAGGACCATTTCGGACTGGAAAGGGTCAAGGAACGTATTTTGGAATATCTGGCGGTACGGAAGTTGAATCAATCCACTAAAGGGCCCATACTCTGTTTTGTTGGCCCTCCCGGTGTGGGGAAAACATCATTGGGACAGTCTATTGCCCGGGCTATGGGGCGAAAATTCCACCGCATTTCTCTTGGAGGCATGCGTGATGAAGCTGAGATCCGGGGCCATAGACGGACATATATTGGCGCAATGCCGGGGAGAATTATCCAGGGGTTGAAGACCGCAAATTCCAACAATCCGATTTTCATGATGGATGAGGTCGATAAAATCGGTTCCGATTATCGGGGGGATCCTTCTTCGGCTCTGCTTGAGGTATTGGATCCGGAGCAGAATTTTGAATTCTCGGATCATTATCTGAATTTACCCTTTGATCTGTCCAAGGTTATGTTCATTACCACCGCCAATATGAGCGATACGATACCAGGGCCGCTCATGGACAGGATGGAGGTGATCAGACTGGCCGGATACACTTTGGAAGAAAAACTCGTTATAGCAAAGAGATATCTTCTGCCTCGCCAGCTCAAGGAGAACGGGCTTACCCCTTCGAATATTAAATTAGAGGATGATACCTTAACCTATATTATCACCCATTATACCCATGAGGCCGGGCTTCGGAATCTGGAGCGCGAGATAGGAAAGGTCTGTAGAAAGATAGCCCGGAAAATTGCTGAAGGCGGACGCGGACCGTACAGTGTCTCAAAGCGGAACCTGGATAAATATCTCGGTCCGCCGAAATCCATTCCGGAAACCGAGATGGATACCTTGGAGCAACCGGGGCTGGTCACCGGACTCGCCTGGACCGAGGTGGGAGGAGAAATCCTCCATATCGAGGTCAATCTTATGCCGGGGAAAGGAAAGCTCATTCTAACAGGCCAGTTGGGAGACGTGATGAAAGAATCCGCCCAGGCAGCCTTGACCTATTGTCGGAGCAGATCAAAAGATATGAAGGTAGAGGAAGAATATTTCGACAAAATCGATATTCACATTCATGTCCCTGCCGGAGCAATTCCCAAAGACGGGCCGTCTGCCGGAATTACCATGGCCACGGCACTTTATTCCGCAATTATTAAAAAGAAGCTGATTAAAGGATTGGCCATGACCGGAGAGGTAACGCTCAGGGGGAGGATTCTTCCCATCGGCGGCCTGAAGGAGAAGGCGTTAGCAGCACTTCGGGCAGGCATCCACAAGGTTATTATTCCGGATCAGAACAAAAAGGATATTGTTGAGATCCCTGCGGATGTTCGTAAAAAGATGCAGTTTTTTCCGGTAAAGGATATGGATGAAGTGGTCCGGATCGCCTTTGGCGGTTCCGAAAAAAAGACAACCAAGGCCTCCTCAAAATCCCGATAATGCCGGGTTCGGGGCTTCCTGTCTGAGCGCCTAATTGTAACACTTATTTTCTGACAGCCCCTATGCAAGGTCTTTATCCAAAAAGGGTCATACTGAGTATGGCCCTTTTGTCTTTTCTTGTTCTTGCCTTCTCGGCCGGATTACTGTTCAAATATGCCGAGACCAAAGGCCCCTCCTCCTCTTCAGAATCCGTTATAATAACAATCCCCCATAGAAGCACTTCGAGCCAAATCCGCCACATACTTGCCAGATCCGGTCTTATTCATGATGATATCCGTTTTCTCATTTTGGCAAGACTCACGGGATATTCACATACTTTTCAGGCGGGAGAATTTCGTATTGCTACCGGCTTGAAACCGCTTGAACTCATGCGAAAGCTTTCGGAGGCGCGTCCGGTACAACATCCGGTGACGATCCCTGAAGGATTGAAAGCAGAAGAGATCGCAGGGATATTTGCGAAGGGAGAGTGGTGTGACAAGGATGTATTCATGCATCTTGTTCATAATTCCGGTTTTATCGCATCTCTAGGGCTTGAAAACGTTTCCAGTCTTGAGGGCTATCTCTATCCGGATACCTACTATCTTACCAGAATGTCGACAAATGCACGAAGCATCATCCAGACGATGGTGCAGCGTTTTCAAACGGTGTGGCAGGAACTCATAGAAAAAGGTACGGGAAGCCTATCCGCGAGGGAAACGGTAATCCTGGCATCGATTGTGGAAAAGGAGACGGCAGATGCTACAGAACGGCCGATGATTGCAGCCGTATTCCTGAATCGTTTAAAGCTGGGCATGCGTTTGCAGTCGGACCCAACGGTCATCTATGGGATCAAGAACTTTTCCGGAAACCTGGTCAAGAGCGACCTGCAGAGATATACACCTTATAATACCTATTTGATTCCCGGTCTTCCCATTGGGCCGATCTGCAATCCAGGGAAGGATTCACTTGATGCCGTGCTTCATCCCGTCAAAGAACCGTTTTTGTATTTTGTATCTAAGAATGATGGCACTCACAAGTTTTCCAAGACACTTTCCGAGCACAATCGGGCAGTATGGAAGTATCAGAAAAGAAAATTATTACACAAAAAAAAGAAATGATTGATGTTAGTCGGAGAGGGACATGGTATTCTGGTTCGGCGCCGTTTGAACTGATAAAAAATCCGGAGAGTATTATCCGTATGGATGTCTTTAGGAAGATGGCGAACAACATTGATTATCTAATGAGCAAAAGGAGAGGGCCTAGGTGAAGATCGGGCTGGTACAGACAAATCCGATTATCGGTGATTTTACATTAAATTGTAAAAAAATTATAGATGGCACCCGGGCAGCCGTCGAACGCGGCTGCCGTCTTGCCATCTTTCCCGAGATGGCCGTAACCGGTTATCCTCCCCAGGATCTTCTTGAACGTTCCTCTTTTCTTGATGACCATGAGCTTGCTGTAGCGGAACTCTTGAAAAGTTTACCGAAAATCGATGTGATGTTTGGATGTATTGAAAGAAGGCATGGTGAACCTGGAAAACCACTCTATAATGCAGTCGTGGTCGCCAGAGATGGAAAGATTGTCTTCAGGGCCGCAAAACAGCTTTTACCCTCCTACGATGTCTTTGATGAGACAAGATATTTTGAACCAGGACCTCCATCGGAGTTGTATTCTCTCGACGGATTGAACTTTGGTCTTACGGTTTGTGAAGATGTATGGCACGAGCAGGTTGGGGAATATGCCGTTGATCCGATAAGAGATCTTTTCCAAACCGCTAAGAAACAGAAACGAAAAATCGATATCCTGGTAAATGTTTCGGCTTCTCCGTTTCAACGTGGGAAAGAGGCAACACGGCATAGGATATTCCGGTCTCTTGTCTCCAGGTATCATGTCCCGTTAATTTATGTCAATCAGGTCGGCGGGCAGGATTCACTGCTCTTTGACGGACGAAGTACCGTCACCGACAAAGACGGAAAGGTAGTGGCAAAGGGGGCTGGGTTTCAAGAAGACCTTTTTGTTGTGGATACAAATACCTGGCAGGGAGAAATCCACTGCCCCGCAAAAGAGGATGAAATTGCAGCTGTCCATGACGGGTTGGTGATGGGGGTAAAAGATTATGTTGAAAAGTGCGGATTCCGCTCGGTGGTGCTCGGTCTTTCCGGTGGGATCGACTCAGCCCTGACTGCTGCCCTTGCTGTGGAGGCCCTGGGGCCTGAAAATGTGATGGGGATTGCCTTGCCCTCACCATACAGCTCTTCCGGTTCACTGGATGATGCCCGGGATCTGGCCACAAATCTCGGATGCAGGTTCGAAATCCTTCCGATAAGCGATTTGTTCACCAGTTATCAAAAAAGTCTTGAGAGACTGTTTACAGGGATGAAGGAAGATCTTACCGAGCAGAATATACAGGCCAGGATTCGGGGGAATCTATTGATGGCACTGTCGAACAAATTAGGGCGTTTGCTTTTAACCACGGGAAACAAAAGTGAGATGGCGGTTGGCTATTGCACACTCTATGGGGATATGAGTGGCGGCCTGGCTGTTATTTCCGATGTGCCAAAACAACTCGTGTATGAGCTCGCCCGCTATATCAACAGGAACAGGGAAATCATTCCTGTAAATTCGATTACCAAGGCGCCCACTGCGGAATTAAAGGCCGATCAGCGTGATCAAGATGACCTTCCACCCTACGAACTTCTTGACCAGATACTGGAAATGCATCTTGAAAAGGGTTATGGCTTGAAAACCATAGTTGCCAAAGGGTATGACGAAACGATAGTCGGTGACATCCTGCGCCGAGTCCGTATTAATGAATATAAAAGAAAGCAAGCCCCCATGGGTTTGAAGGTAACCAGCAAGGCCTTTGGGTATGGAAGGCGTTTCCCAAACGTTCAGAACTACAGGGGATAATTTAGGGAAGATGTACGTGGAGGTTGGGTTATAGGCAGCGTAACAGGTAATATCCAAGGACTGAAAAAAAACCAGCTCAAAAGTCTCGAGAGATTGGCCTCGAAGAGGGTGACCGGGGATATGATCATCGGTGCGGATATGGCACGGACCCTGTGCCGGATATCCCATGAGCTGAACAGACAGGTAGGGCTTTTGATTCACCGCTCCGGAAAGATCGAGACCGTCATTGTCGGAACCTTCGGCGGTATCATGATACCCCAATTGTCTTTGATACGATCCGCGGGAGGCAGGCTGAAAGGCTTGAGGCTTGTCCATACCCATCTGGCTGGAGAGGAAATCAGTGATGAAGACCTGATGGACCTTCTCTTTCTGCGGCTTGATATGCTCTCTGTCCTTCAGGTAAACTCCGACGGGGAACCGGAGAAACTTCTGTCGTCTCATCTTTTACCGGATACGATTGCAGGAAAGAACTGGCTTTTCCTCACCCCGATCCATCCTGCCAAACAGACAGATCCCTTCTCGTCTTTGATTGCCGAACTGGAAGCTGAGTTTTCCAGGAAGGATGCTCGAAAAGCGGTCGATAGAAAACAGGATCGGGCAATCTTGATAAGTGTCAGTACCGAGGTGAAGTCTCGTGCCGAAGATTCCCTGCAGGAGCTGGTCGATTTGGCCCGTTCAGATCAAGTACAGGTACTTGAAACGGTTCTGCAACGAAGCCGAAAGATCAATCCTCGCCTTATCCTTGGAAAAGGAAAGCTTGCAGAGATCATGATTCGCGCCCTGCAATTGGATGCCAACCTTCTTATTTTCAACCAGGAATTGAATCCTTCCCAGGTCCGATCGATAACGGATTTTACAGACTTGCGGGTTATTGACCGGACCCAATTGATCCTCGATATCTTTGCTCATCGAGCAATGAGCAGAGAGGGAAAGCTCCAGGTGGAGATGGCTCAGCTGAAATACATGCTGCCGCATCTGTCCAGCCGAGATGACGCGCTTTCCCGCCTGACCGGCGGAATCGGTGCCAGAGGGCCGGGTGAAACCAAATTGGAAATCGACAGGCGCAGGATAAACGATCGCCTGGCGAGACTCGCCAAAGAATTGGCAAGTGTTGCTCGTGAGAGATTCAGGAGAAGAGCCAAACGCAGAAAAAAGGACCTTCCCGTTCTGTCTCTGGTCGGCTATACCAATGCCGGCAAGTCCACTCTCTTGAATACCTTGACTGAAAGCAATATCCTGGCGGAAGATAAGCTTTTTGCCACACTCGACCCCACCAGCCGCAGGCTCCGTTTTCCTGAAGACATTGAGGTTATAGTGACCGATACGGTGGGATTTATTCAGCATCTTCCGGATGAGTTGCTCCAGGCCTTCAAGGCAACCCTCGAGGAACTGAGCGAGGCAGACCTTCTTGTCCATGTTATTGATGTCTCAAACCCATGTTACAGGGATCATATGACAGTTGTGGAGAAGCTGTTTGAAGAACTGAAGCTTGCGGACATTCCCTGCCTGAAGGTCTTCAATAAGATCGACCGGGTCGAAGACTCTGAATCACTTGTTCGGAGAGTGGAGAACGAGGGCGTCGTAATCAGTGCCATAAGACGTGAAACGTTGGTACCCTTTTTACAACAGGCACAGGACTTGATCGGCAAGACTCTCGGCAGAGATTGACCTTGCCTCAAAGAGAGGAATCAGGGTTGCAGGTAAAATCCGAGATCCTTTTCGAAAGCGTTGTCCTCGACAAATTCGCAGCCGATATAGTTACCCAAAACAGTCCTAATGAGTACTTGCTTATTGATTGCAGTCTGCTTTTTATTGTCAAGATTGAAGCAGAGGTGGGCTTTTTGGCCGATTTTTATGGAGTGCGAGCTGGTGACCTTGCACCCGACGCCACTACGTGAAATATTTATAACCGTTATGCGACCGCCACCGATTGCAGGAGGGTCGAGTGTATAGGTACCGTCGAGCTCTGTTTCCTTGCGGTAATGACGTCGGAAGTCAAGAAGAAGGCTCCATGCATGCCCGCAGGAACACCGAACCTTCAAGACATGCTGTCTTCCACGGAACTGGTCCGCCTGCAGATTCTTGATCTTATTGCATGACGGGCACTTGATTACCGAGATACCTTCAGTGTTGACAAAAGATTTCTGCACATCCATTAGTTGTTAACTGATAAGTCTATCGGATTATACTATGGTGTAATCATCTCAGGTATTAAAATCAGTAACTATTGCGATATATTGTAATGCCAAAATCTGAATAGTCCAACAAAAATATCCAAAAAAACGTCAGGTTTTTGCCAGGTCCTGTAAACGTTTGGAAGATGGGGCGTATTTGATAGAGAGGGAAATTTAATATACCTCTCCTCCAAGAACCCGATATTGCCCTGAGGGATCCGATGAATATGTAACTTGACCTGAAGTGCGCTGCCAAATGACACTTCGTCTGATTTGCGTGCTTCACTTGCGCAGCGGTACACTTTTCCTGGAAGCGAACCTGTTGCCCTTATTCAATCGTAGATCAGAACCGTGTAGTTCTCGAGAAGTTTTTCGGTTTCCGGATCCAGGTCGCCGGCTATTTCATGGATCTGATACTCTCGATGACATTTGGAGCAGCGCATCCGAATACGGCTGCACAGGCGAAGGACTTCAAGGTTGGCTGAGCATTCTCTACATTTTATTGCCATCAGCTCAAGAGTTCCTCCTTGGTAAACAGCGATTCAAGTTTGTACCCTTTATCAGCCAGTGCCTCCACGCCGCCTTCCTGCCGTTCGACAATGGTCACGACCACTCCCACCTTAAAGCCCTGGGCTTCAACGCGTTCAATAACCTTCAAAAGTGTTCCGCCGGTGGTAACCACGTCCTCGACCAAGGCAACTCGGCAACCGGCAGGCATGTTTTTCAATCCTTCAATATAGTTTTCGGTGCCGTGTCCTTTGGCCTCCTTGCGAACGATAAAAGCCGGGATGGGTCGTTTTTCAAGGAAGCTGACCAGTGAAACTGCCGTAACCAGAGGGTCTGCGCCCAAGGTCATTCCACCGACAGCTTCTATCGGATGTTTTTCCTTATTGATCAGTTCCAGCAGCAGCTTTCCACAGAGGTATGATCCTTCTGCAGAAAGCGTCGTTTGTTTTCCGTCGATATAGAAATCCGAAGTCTTACCGGATGTAAGTGTAAAATTGCCTTTTCTATATGATTTGGTGAGAAGTATTTCCTTGAGTCGTTGTTGATCGTCCATCGCTTCCTGTAGTAAATGAATGAAAAAGATTTCAGCCTATCTAACTATTGAACAAATTCGTTGAGATAGAAGGGAGTTGCCTGCGACTTTATAGCGCAGGATCTTCGTGTAGTCACGATGATGGTACATTCTTTTTCAGGGGCTGAAAAGAAAAAACTGGCAATATTAAAAAAAACTATGTTATTTTAACTTATTAAAACGGATTGGATCCTACCGGTTCCTGCTGTTATCCGTCTAAAAACCATTGGGAATGATTGCTCTTTATATTTCTAGGGCAGTCTTTTACGATCTTTGGGTAATTTCTTCGGTATGATTGCGATTTGTCGGAAGCACAAGTCGTGTTATGTCGGTTTAAGGAGATGTTATGTGCGGTATTGTTGGATATATCGGTCCACGTCGTGTTGTCCCTGTTGTCCTGGAAGGTCTCAGACGACTCGAATATAGAGGGTATGATTCGGCTGGAATCGTCTATTTGCAAGATGGAAAACTGATCAAACACCGCTGTCAGGGGAAATTGGCCAACCTGGAAGCAATAATAGATGAAGCCATTGTGGCCCCGTCCCATATCGGTCTTGGACACACCCGTTGGGCTACCCATGGCGCACCGACGACCGTAAATGCCCACCCGCATAGCGATTGCACCGGTGATCTGGTGGTAGTCCATAACGGAATCATCGAGAATTACAATTCTCTGCGGCAGGATTTAAAGGACAAAGGGCATCGTTTTTCCTCCGAAACCGATACCGAGGTACTGGCCCATCTTATCGAGGAAAATCTCGATGGTGACCTGGTGGTGGCAATCAGAAAATCCTTGGCGATGGTGGAAGGGTCGTATGCTGTCGGCGTCCTTTGGTCCGGAATGCCCGATACCTTGGTTGCAGCGAGGAATCAGAGCCCCTTGGTCCTAGGGGTGGACGAGAAAGGCCAAGGTTCTTTTCTCGCCTCCGATATCCCGGCACTTCTGCCGTTTACTCGGAACGTGATTTTTTTGGAGGATCGGGAACTTGCCGTACTGACGGCTGAAGGTTGCGAGGTCTCATCACTTGAGTCGAATGAGAAGGTTGAAAAAGAAATTGTGACCATCGATTGGAATGCCGCAATGGCCGAGAAGGGAGGATACAAACATTTTATGCTCAAGGAGATCTATGAGCAGCCACAGGCAATAACTAATACGATAAGTGGCAGAATCAATCCCGAAACCGGTGTGGTGGATCTTCCTGAAATCGGTATCGATGCTCAGGATATCAAAAATATCGACAGGATTTTTCTCGTTGCCTGTGGGACCTCCTGGCATGCGGCGCTGGTTGCAAAGTATTGGATTGAAAAACATGTAGGTATCCCGGTGGAAGTAGATATTGCTTCGGAATTTCGTTATAGGAATCTTCTCATCAATGAGCGGGTTTTGACGGTATCAATATCCCAATCGGGTGAGACAGCAGATACCCTGGCAGGCATTCGTCTTGCCAAAAAGCTCGGTTCCAAGGTTGTTACCATCTGTAATGTCGTGGGCTCCACCATGACTCGTGAGTCCGATGGAACGGTCTACACCCACGCCGGACCTGAAATCGGGGTGGCCTCCACTAAGGCCTTTACCTCTCAATTGGTCGCTCTTTTTCTGTTTACTCTTTACCTTGGTCAACAAAAGCAGGTGATCTCGGCAGAGAAAAGCAGGGAACTTGCCCAGGCCTTGATCGGCATCGCCTCGGTGGTTAAGGAGACCCTCCTTGATCTTGAAAAACCTATCCGTGACCTGATAGAGAACTTTTACGATTGCCGTGATTTCCTCTTTGTCGGTCGAGGGATGAATTTTCCCATAGCCCTGGAAGGTGCATTGAAATTAAAGGAGATATCTTATATTCATGCTGAAGGCTATGCAGCAGGTGAGTTAAAGCATGGTCCCATCGCACTGATAGATAAAGAAATGCCGATCCTTGCCCTCGTTCCGCGGGATGCCATTTACCAGAAGGTTATCTCCAATGTCGAGGAGATTAAGGCTCGACAGGGAAGATTGATACTGATAGGAACCCTTGGAGATCAACATCTGGAAACCATTACCGATGATGTTATTTATCTTCCGGCTGTGCATGAGGAAATGAACCCGATTCTCTATACCATCCCCGCACAGCTACTGGCGTATGAAATCTCGACACGGCGTGGTTGCGACGTCGATCAACCAAGGAACCTGGCGAAAAGTGTAACCGTTGAATAGCATTGACCGGGTTTTGGCTTCTTTTTGTGTGACTGATCTTCACCGTGTGCGTATAAAGATCATGGTGGTCCTGATCATGATGATTATATGCCCTCTTTTGCCTTGATCAAAGAAGCAAAGCGCCATGACTGGACTGTCCCCTGAAGATTCAATCTCAAACCAGGCTCGATCGTTGCCTTTGATCGAGCCTCCAACGATTACAAACTGTTCAACCAATGGACGGTATCTTCTTTGTTACTCGTCAAAAGGAAAATGCTGTCTTCCCGGTCATTGAGAATCGAGTTGTTCCTCAACACAGTGCAATCATCTCCGATCAGATCATCCGCTTCACCGGCGTGTAGGAAGAAGAAAAATGTCCGCACCCCTCCGGGTTTTGGGTGGCACCCCTCCGGGCCTCCGCGAGGCGTTCTCCAGAGACGCCCTCCGCCTCCCGCGTTATAGATGAGTATTTCTCAATCCTGAAAAAACTGAAATACTGCTGATGAAATACAAGATTGTGAAAAAATCATCCGCTTTGATTCCCTGTGCTACAACCGGATTGCCTAATAACTGGGCAGTAGAATACGAAATTTGATGAGAAATAATTTATTGTTGTGATACATCTGTCAAATATTCAACGCCTTATGCATGTTGAAGAGGGAAATGTTAGGAATGGCACAGTCCATGCACTAAAAAGATTAAGAAATGATTGAAGTCTTAAAGGAATATTCGACTGTTTCAGGGTTCAAAAGTGGAAGATGCTTCTGGGTGCTGACCAACAAGAAATGATATGGAGGAAATTGTAATGAAGAAGATACTTATCGCGACTGCTCTGGCTGTTGGATTGGCTGCAGGTGGCTTTGCATATGCTCAGGGTAACGGAACCGGCTACAGCACGACTGGCAACAATAGCTATGCCATGATGGGTGGCGGCGGTGGAGGCATGATGGGTGGTGGCTACGGCGGTGGCTACGGCATGATGGGCGGTGGTAATGGTGGCTATGGCAACATGGGTGGCAACAGCAATGGCATGGGAGCCGGGAGTAATTATGGGGGCTATAACAGAGGCAATACCTCTAACAGAACTCAATCGGCTCAAAACAACTGGAACAATACCCCGCAGAACCAGAGATTCCTGAATGCTACCGTAAAGCTGCGCAGAGAGCTGAACGATATACGCTTCGAGTATCAGGAAGCGCAGAGAAACCCAAACACGTCCAGAAAGCAGCTCGCTCGTTTGCAGAGTGAAATGAACGAACTCCAGGCACAACTCAACGAAAAAGCTAATCAGTATCGCTAGGCCGGATTTCACATCATTTCAGACGCTGCCAGATCCCAAATTTTTAGCAATGGGCTATAGTAGGCTTGTCCATAGCTAAAATATCGGGCAGATATAACCACGTCGTTCTATTTCTGGTTCTTCCAGATTGAAAGTACGTATCTATAACTATAACGCGGGAGGCAGAGGGCGCCCTACAGCGATGACTTCCACCTCCCAGATTATAGAAAAGTACGCATACGTCGGATAAATCTACTTTATCTCCATGAGTTTATATTTGGCCTTACTTGCACGATAAACATTGGACTACGGTATAGGGTCAATGCTTTTTGAAAAAATATTGTCCATTTATTTTTCTCTCGAGAATATTCAGAATGCAAGGACATGGATGAATGAGAAATTCAGACCATCAGATCCAGCAATTTCTCAAGGCCACCTTGAAAAATTGCCTTCTCGGAGTCTCGCGGGCTCGCTTTTCCGCCCAATCTTTTCGTTTTGATTAAAATTTTATCCATGGAATATCAATTATATGACTGCGGTAAAATCCTTTGTATGCCTTGATCTTGAACGAAAATCCGATTTTTTTAAAGTACCCTCAAGTGTGAAAAATTTTTACGCCGATCCCTCGATTTCAATAACCAGAGTGCCCAAAAAATGGACAACTTGGATATGCTCATACAATACGATTATTCCGGATGAAAATATAATCCTAATAAATTCAGGATGTTAATTTCAAATTGGCTCAAGGTATGGTCTATGGCATGGCCTATGCTAGGAAAGAGCCAAAAGGAAGAATAAAGGTAATGGGAACGTCTGGAACCTGCAACTTTTCCTTTGTCGGAATAAAAAGGGTTTAACGATTATAAAAAATAAAGGAAAAAACCATGAAAAAGATCACCCTCACATTTGTTCTTGCTGTTTGTTTGGCTGTTTCAGGGTCTGCCTACGGCCAGGGAGGCGGATATGGCAATGGCAGATATGGGATGGGCGGTATGATGGGCGGTGGCATGATGGGTGGTTACGGCTGGCAAGGTGGCCGTCAAACAACCTTTCCTGATGTTAATCAACAGCTATTGCAAACAGCTAAATCGGCACAGATAGACAAAACGCGAAACCGGGTGGTTTTCTCCGGCGATCGGATTGAGATTACGATGGCGGCCGTACAGCCTGATTTCCCCGACACGACCTTTGAAGTGGCCGGACTCGTCAATCCGACGATCATAGTTCCCGCAGGCGCTCTTATTACCCTGAATTTTGTCAATATGGATTACGGGAATCGGATGAATCACGGAGTGGTCATAACCCCGGTTCCTCCGCTGTACCCTGTGCTCTCCATGATGGGTATGCCCAACACGCTGGTCGGAATACCCATTCTTCCGCCGCGGCAACTCAAGGATGCGCAGAAGTCCCTCTACGTCGAAAGTTCGGTCACCTTCGAAGCCCCGCATCCGGGAACCTATTACTATCTCTGCCAATATTATGATCATGCATACAAAGGGATGTACGGGCGTTTCATCGTGACGGAGAAATGAAAACAATGGCCACCATTAAATAATGTCCCGCCGGGAAAAACATGCTTTCGATGCCGGGTCATGTCCGTGCCTGTCCTGGATCGCTGGTAGGTGAAATTCTAGATAGCTGTTGTGTTCTTTGCTGATTGTCACAGATTTACTGTGGATTCAATAACAGTCTCCTGGATACACAGTTTTTGCAGTAACATTCGAGAAAAATTTTTTTACAGGAGATTGTTGAGGGTCCTGAGTCATCTTTTGGTCTTGGAAATATCAACCGGAATGTGCCTACACTCTTCGTCTTCAATGCTGGTCAGTGCAGCGAGTATGGGACATCCTTCGAGGGAGCCGTGACCGTCACATTCGGATGCCAGGTGTTCAAGAGCTGCTTTTACCCGAGTCAGGTCATGGACCTTGCTGTCGATATCTTCAATCTTGGCCAGGGTGCGATTCTTGATCTCCGCCCTGGTGGTATGAGGATCCTGCTGGAGGTTCAGCAGGTCTTTGATCTCGTTCAAGGTAAAGCCGAGTGCCTTGGCACGCTTAATGAATCTGAACCGTGCCACCTCATCTCGGGAGTAAAGCCGGTAGTTGGATTCCGTCCTTGGTGGCGGCTCGATCAACCCCTGGCGTTCATAAAATCGTATGGTGTCAATGCGGACGCCCGCTTCCTTGGCCAATTTGCCGATGGTTAATCCGTCCATATCTGTCTCCAGTCGCCTAGGTTATCAACCCCAAGATACCTTCTAAGAAAGAGAGAGCATTTTGCAAAATGAGGGTTTTTGATCAAAATCAAGGCATGCAAAAAAAATTTACCACAGTCATGTAGTTGATATTCCAGGGATAAAAATTTGAGCATAACGCGGAGTTTGGACAAGAAGACCATTTTGCAAGCGGCTCTAGAATATAAACATTAGACCATAAATCAAGGCCCAGAAAGACATATTTTTTTCCCATCGACTCAGGCTCAACTTTGTGTTTACCAACTCTCCCCTGTAGCTGTCTGATGATACTGACATCACGGAAGATTCAGGATCTTTCGGATAAACTGGTGCCTGGTGCCTGGTGTCCTCACACAAATTCCTTGACAGAAATTTACGCTGTATCTATGTCTTAAAAATCTGATCAAATTACAGACACTCTTCCAGATACATGTTTGGGATGCACCAAGGCAAGGCTTCTCTGAGAGAGTACTTCGGCTATGAATACATCCCCCAAATAGCATTTGCTAAAACGTTGAGTGAAAACAGGTCGTAGGAGGTCCTATGAAAAGGTTGATTTGTGTGCTGATAATAGGAGTACTGGTCTGCTTTGTCGGACCCGCATGGGCTCAAATGACACCGCAAGAACATGTGCATCAAATGTCTCATCGCGTGATGCCGTTCGATGTGTCAAGGACCTTGCATATCTTTAAGATGACGGAGCAGGGTGGTGTGGAGCGAGTTGTCACAAGAGAAACAGGTACGGATGATCAGGTTGCGTTTATTAGGCAACATTTGCAGCAGGAAGCAGTAAAATTTCAAAATGGGGATTATTCGGACCCGGCAAAATTACATGGTGAGAGTATGCCCGGGCTTAAAGAACTTCAAAAAGGGGTCTCACATATCAAGGTAACCTATACTTCATTACAAAATGGGGCAGAGATAACCTTTGAGACAAAGGATCTCCACTTATTGACGGCAGTACACAGATGGTTTGGGGCACAATTGTCTGAGCATGGCGCCGATGCAAAGGCAGAATGAACAGCTTGTTTGACATCCAAACACTCCAACCTGTTTCCTGACTCCAATACTATGTCAATTCTACAATGACCTTTGGCATGCTGGAGTCAAGGTAAAAGTGGAAGTATCTTCACCTTGGGGTGACAAGATTTTGTTATGTGGAGTCAGAAAGAGGCTCAAACCTCTGAGGTGTTCTTTTCCATTGAAGCTGCCGATGGATATCCTTACCTGTCGAATATAAATATTTGCCAGGAATCAAATAATGTCCTTTCCACTGTGCTATTCATTTATTTGAGTTTGTGCTATAATTATTATCTTAGATAAGAATGACAACAAATCACTTTTGTCGCACTCTCGTCTTTGAATGGCATCAACGCTGACAAACCAGTTGATGATTGAGCAAAGTAACAACCAACGGTAATTTACACACATTGTTATAACCAAGGGTTTAGATTTCCCTTTTTCAAAAAAAGGAGAATAATTTATCGTTGGTATGAAGAGATGATTTATTGAATGGCGTTTAGTATCCATCCACGAATTACAATGGGTATCAGGGAGCCCAATACTGATGAAAATTCGAGCAGGAATAGGCTATAGTAAAATACAAGGTAATGCAGTCGAGGCAGGAAAAGAAGCTGCACATGCAGCAATAACTGGGCTTGCCGGCGCCCCCCCGGCTCTCATTATTGTCTTCACAACCCCTCGGTATGATCTCCCCACGTTAATTAAAGGAATCCGTTCCATTACCGGTGGCTCACATTTGATTGGAGCCACCGGTTCAGGTGAGATTATACAAGGTCAGCATCTAGGATTCGGCGGTGGTGTCAGTGTGCTTGCCCTGACGGCCGGGCCATACCGGTTTGGTTTGGCATCTGCTCCAGACATTAAAGGAAAACTTGACCAGGTTGGGCAAACCATTACTCGGGAAAGCAGAGCAGAGGCCGGTCCAAGCACTCACTCCGCTGTGATATTGCTCGCGGATTGCCTTGCCGGCGATCTTCAGCAGCTAGTACAGGGAGTGTATCGTATTACCGGGCCGAAGGTTTCAATCAGTGGAGGCGCCGCAGGTGATGAACTCAAATTTGAACGAACTTTCGTGTTCCACGACGACAAGGTCATTGAAGGAGGCGCAGTTGCTCTTTGGATTGCAAGTGAGAAACCTATAAAAGTGGTAACACGGCATGGTTGGGAACCTGTTGGTATTCCCATGCTGGTTACCCGTGCCGAAGGAACTGAAATAATCGAACTTGGCGGACGCCCCGCAGCCATAGCGTATGAGGAACAACTCGGATTAGCCCCTGGTCAGCTGAGTGCTGACGAGTTCTGGGGGACATCCATTGTCCATCCTTTCGGACTACTTCAGTCAGATGGGACGACTGTAATCAGAGTAGCCCGCTCCAAGACAGAGGAGGGAAGACTCAGAATCCAGGGCTGTGTACCACCAACAGGCAGTGCCGTTCAGGTTATGAGTAGCTCTAATGAAGCATTGCTTGATGTTGCGAATGAGGTTGTGCGTGAATCACTTGACAATCGTCGGGATGTTGGAGTTCTGCTGATCTTCAGTTGCGCGGCGAGAGCCGTCATTTTGGGATCCCGGATATCCGAGGAATCACAACGACTCCAGAAAGAAGCTGGAGAAACGCCGACTTTTGGTTTTTATTGTTGCGGAGAGTTTGCCCGGACTGTTGGCGTATTGGGAACACACAATGCCACGATAACCGCTCTCGCTCTCTAAGCGAACCCATATGTCATATCCCTACGAAAACGATCGCCAACAAAATCCGCAACAAACAGAAACAGACGAGTTACTTCGTTTGCGTGCTGCACGGGATGTAGCGGTACAGGCGGCCCGAGAAGCAGTTCGTGACACGACCCGTCTAACCCGCCTGCTTAGCATCTTAAATGACTCTGGTCCTCTGAATCTCGTGCTTGACCGGGTTTTGTCGACGATTTCGGAGTTGTTTTTAGCGGATATAGTTGTGCTTCTTGACCCAGTCGGAACAGGGACCTTTTCCCCTCTGGCAGCGATCGGGTTGCCAGAGGATATACTGCAATTGCCGTTTTCTGATGAAGAAGGGAGCTATACAAAACTCCTAAGGAGGACTGGAGTTCCCATACTGATTGATAATGCAGTTTCAGATCCGAAAATTGATTTCCAGATCAGCGAACAAGGTGCAGAAGCTGTTGTTATGTTGCCGGTTGATGGAAGTGATACAACTCGCGGTGTACTGATACTTGCCCGTTGCCGTCCAGATCCCTTTGCAGATGACGATGTTGGACTCCTGAGCACAATGGCCTACCGGATTGGCCGGACTCTCGCAGAGGCTCAGCGAAGTGTTCAATTTGAAAAGATCATCCAGAGTGGTCGTGAGATCGGAAGGCATCTTGATTTTGCGACCATTACTGCCGAGGCAGTACGAATGTCTCCTGTCATTGTCTGTGCTGATGCCTCTGTACTTATACTCAGTGATCCTGGTGGTGAGGTGTACTGTGCAGCTCAAACAGGCCTCCATTCGTCCTGTACTCCTGCGCTATGTAAACTTGCGGAATACCTGATCACCTCGTCATTACTTGGGAAAAGCGAACCCTACAGCACAGCGGATATTAGCGCTGGGATTGGAGATTATGCTTTTAATTTCAATGAAATGTGTCCTGTGAAAGCTTTGTTGGCCATTCCGATCCACCGCCAAGATCGAGTCCACGGCATATTGTTTGTCGTACGCTTTTCAGCCATTGCATTCAATACCAGTGCCTCGCAAGTAGCCGCGATCTACGCTGACCAGATCTCTGCTGCTCTTGAAAATTCCAGGCTTTATCAGGCCGTACATAATGAACTGATACAACGTAAGAAGCTTGAAGATGAACAAAGGAAATGGGAAAGACAGCAACAGCAACTCCAAAAGACAGAAAGTTTACATCGCATGGCTGGGGCTATTGCACACAATTTTAATAACTCACTTTGTGCAGTTATGGGAAACCTCGAGCTTGCTCTAATGGATTCATCTTTTGGGTCCTCTGTTGATGTCCTGAACCAGGCGATGAAAGCTTCCCGCCGTGCAGCTGAAGTGAGCAGCTTGATGTTGACGTATCTGGGTCAATCGGTTGCCAGCTATACACCAGCCGATCTTTCTGAAATCTGTCGCAAAAGCATGACGCTTCTTAAAGTTGCAACCTCACAAGGAACGACATTTAAAGTGGATCTGCCTTCTACAGGCCCGATCATCAATGCAGACGTGAGCCAGATACAACAAGTATTGACCAACCTAGTAATAAATGCCTGGGAATCAACCAACAAGAGTGAAGGCACTGTTAACCTCAGTGTGAGATCAACTACCCTTGAAGATATCCTTGGGGGACATCGTTTTCCTGTAGACTGGCAGCCACAGGACAAGATCTACGCCTGCATAGAGGTTTCGGACACGGGATGCGGAATTTCAGAACAGGATATCGACAAGCTCTTTGATCCGTTTTTCTCCAGTAAATTTACCGGCCGTGGTCTCGGACTAGCGGTTGTTCTTGGAATTGTTAAGGCGCACGGCGGTGGGGTCGTAGTGGAGAGTCAAACAGGAGAGGGGAGTATCTTCCGAGTTTTATTGCCAATCTCTGGAAAAACAGTTTCTCGGCAACCCGAAAAAATCATTCCGCCTCTGGAAATTAAAGAGGGGGATAGGGTACTGCTGGTCGAAGATGATGAGATAATGCGTAGTATGGCTGAAACAATGCTCACGCGTTTGGGTTTCGAGGTGTTCACAGCAAAAGATGGAATTGAGGCTGTGGAAATGTTCCAGAAACAAAAGGATGAAATCCGCGTTGTTGTAACTGATCTGTCCATGCCACGTATGGACGGTTGGGAGACACTGTCAGCACTGCGTCGAATCCGTCCGGATATTCCAGTGGTCCTTTCCAGTGGATATGACGAGGTTCAGGTGATAAACAATGACCATCCCGAACGTCCAAATGTATTCCTTCACAAACCCTACCAGAAGGCTACACTGAAAGAGGCACTTTCAAAAGCGATGAATGAATAAATTGGACTCCTTTAATGCATGCTCTGTTTTACAGAAATGGAGGCTCTTACGATGACTAAAAAACAAACGTGTCTGCTGTTCCCCAAAAGCCAAAATTAAACCGGCAACCTCAACCTTCCTCCGATCAAACAAAGTATCTATAATTGAAGCTGTCAGATTGTGTATCTTTCTGAACTCTATTGACAACTTTTGGGTGTATGGAGTAAGAGTTTCTGCCCATCGATATCCATTGGCCTGAGCCTAAGGACTTCGTTTGTTCTCATGCCACCTCCTCGGGCCATCAATTCTAGGATATCTGTTTCGCACATTCAGTGTCCTGAAAATCGCCTCATCAATTGTATCTTTGTCAAATATCGTCCATTGAAATGTTTTGGGTTTCTGAAAGAGGTTTTTGACGGCATGCGAAAGGCATGAATGATCCGGTATCTTTTGACCGAATAGTTGTTTGGTGAGTCGGGGGTTGGTCCCGGTTTTATCAGTCCCTTGGGTATTCATTTTTTTTCGTATCACCGGTGTATTCTTTCAGCTCAACATGATCTTCTTCCCGGCCGCAAGCAGAGATGCATGCCAGGCATTGAGAGGTATCAAGATATCATTCATCATCCTTTTAATTGTCCTTCTCCTACTGTCCAAAATATGTACAGTTCCGGGCAATGTCCTTTCTGTAATTGGAGTGTTGTTGATTTATTTATTAATAAAATCAAACAATTATTCCTTTCCTGTAAACGAAACATCAAACTGGCACGGCCTATGCTTATTAAGAAGCAGAGCTTTGAATATGACCGAAGCAAATCGATCATCAAAAGGACTAAAAAACACTCAATAAACTTCAGGTAAATCAAAAGTATTTAAAAGGAGATCAAAATGAAGAAAGTTCTTGTTTCCTCATTGATAATTGTTGGATTAACGATTGGTTCCAGCGCTGTAGTTTTCGCTCAGGGCGGATATACTGTTCAGAATAATCGGCCCGGATATGGGAATTCCATGATGGGTGGGGGCTATGGTCCCGGTGGAAACGGCAGCGGTTACGGCAATAATGGTTACGGTATGGGCCCCGGTATGATGGGCGGTAACTATGGCTACGGTATGGGCCCCGGTATGATGGGTGGTGGTTATGGCTACGGTATGGGCCCCGGTATGATGGGTGGTGGTTATGGCTATGGTATGGGCCCCGGCATGATGGGCGGTAACTATGGCTACGGCATGGGCCCCGGTATGATGGGTGGCAACTATGGCTACGGTATGGGGCCTGGCATGAGGAATTATAGTTATGGCCCCAATAACGGCTCAAGGTACGGCAATAGGTGGTATGGCTGGCAACAGCCGAAACAGGTACAAAAGTTTCTGGACCAGACCGTGGACCTCAGGAGAAAGCTGAACGATAAGGAATTTGATTACCGGGAGGCCTTGAGAAATCCTAAGACATCACCCGAGTCTCTGGCAAAGATTGAAAAGGAAATCACCGATCTTCGTATCCAGATTTCTGAGAAAGCCGCGCCTAAACACTAATAGGTATTTACAAGAGGGAATAATCTCTTGGTGCAGCAAAACCCTGGCTGCGGACAAAAGAATCGCGACAGGGTTTCTCGGAAATCAGCACCTCCCGACCAGACAGGCCAGCCATTTATACCCCTTGAGGGGGCAACAATCTATAAGAGTTCAATACTTCGGCATGGTCAAGCTGCTGTTTCAAAGAGATATTCATATAAAGCTTAGTTAAACATTTTGGAGGTAAGTAACCAATGTACGGTGGATACGGAATGGGGTTTTCAGGCGGAGGATTTGGCTCAATTTTCATGCTTTTCTTTTGGGGACTTCTACTCGTTGGTCTTATCCTGATGATCAAGCAGTCATTGAGACCATCGAACAGATCTCAGATGGTTTCGGCACTCTCAATTGCCGCCGAACGGTATGCTCGAGGTGAAATCAAAAAGGAGGAATTCGAAACGATCAAACAGAGCTTGTCATAAACTTCCCACTTAGGGATTCGGAAATTACTAATATACCATATCGCATCCCGTCTTAGGGCCAAATTTATTCGTGTCTCTATCACAAAATCCCCGACGTAGCGCTGCGATGCCTGCGGTTTTGCTCAATCGGACCGAACAAATCTCACCGAAATCCGGGTTCGATCCAGCTAGGTTTGTATTTTCCGAGTCCCTTATGAGGTGACCCTGATTTTAGGGGTCACCATTGGCTATATAGAGAACGCAACCAGGTCAACATCTGTAAGGAAGAAGGGTGTCTCTATGTGTTTATTACAAAATGCTTCAAAACATGACATCCTCTTATCACCCCTGCCTTTCAAACTCTCGAGAACGGCTCTGGTTCTCATCCTGGCGACGGTTTTCCTGGCCGTTATCCTGACCTTTTCCAGTCTTCAGCATATCAATCGTTACCAGGACCTGATGAAGAGATTCCTGCTCGAAAAGGGGGAAACGATCATAACGGCAATAGAGGCCGGAATGCGAACTTCGATGATGCATTTTATGGGAAGCGGTGATCCCCTTCAGACGTTGATCACCGAGAGCAGTCGTGAACGTGATATCGTCTTTATCCGTATTATGAACAGAGACGGAATTGTCGTGAACCGGACCGACGGGGCCCCTGCCGTGAATCTTCCCGCCGGAGAGGCGGAACGCATCATGGCTTCCGATGCGCCGGTGACCCATATTGAGAAAAATAAAGGGATGTTTATCCTGACCAAGCGGTTTCGATTGCATAATTCCTTCGCCGCAATGCCGATGATGATGATGGGAAGACAGATGCGCATGATGGACGGGAACGGTCAGGATCTTTCCGAAGGGATCATCTCCATAGGTCTTTATACCAAAGAATTTGACCTTGTAAGGAGGCAGGATATTCAGCATGCTTTTTTCATGGGCGCCATTCTCTTTCTCGTCGGCAGTGCCGGTCTGTATTTTCTCTTTTTGTATCAAGGCATGCGGGTAGCGGAAACGACGCTTGCCAATATGAAATTGTACACCCAAAATGTTGTTGAGAGCATTCCGGTAGGGATAATCACCCTTGATGGTGAGGAAAGGATTGTCTCTTTCAACAGAAAAATAGAAGAGATTATCGGGTATTCGCTTGCGAAGGGCAAAGGGAAGAAAATTTCCGCTGCCTTTCCGGGTTGGCAGGTCAATTGTCGTGATATCCGGACAGGAGCCTTTGAACAGCCGATGGACTTCCCGACAGGCGAGGGGAGAGATATTCCGATTAAGATCGGAGGCTCTTCGCTGGTTGACAATGAAGGCGGGTTTATCGGAACTGTCTTGATCATACGGGATATGACCACGGTTAGAGAGATGGAACAGCAGTTGGAACGCTCCCGCCGGATGGCGGCATTGGGCAAGATGGCAGCCGGAATTGCTCATGAGATCCGCAACCCCCTGGGAACCCTTCGCGGATTTGCCCATTATTTCGGAAAACAACCAGGTGCCACGAAGGAGAGTATCGGCTATGCCGACCTGATGGTCAGCGAAGTAGATCGTCTGAACCGCAACATATCCGGCCTCCTGCAATTTGCCAGACCCCGTGAGCCTCAGCTCGTCTCGGTCGATCTGGATCAGTTGGTCTCAAAGACAGTTGCCTTGACGGAAGGTGATTTTGCCGATCACGAACTGAACTTTCATTGGCAATGCAACGCTGGCATAATCCTGCAAGCAGATCCTGACCTGATTCTTCAGGTCCTGATGAACCTTTTGAAAAACAGCATTTATGTGACCCCCATCGGCGGTGAGGTCTCCCTGACTGGATCTGAAGATGACAACTCAGTCCGGATTACCGTCTCCGATAGCGGCTGCGGCATGACCGAACAGGAAAAGGAAAAGATGTTTGATCCCTTTTACACCACCAGGAAAACAGGGACCGGCTTGGGACTATCCGTCAGCCATCAGATAATCGAACAGCATCGGGGAGTATTTGAGGTAGACACCGCACCTGGCGAGGGAACATGCGTGACGATTATTTTACCAAAAATCAAGAAGTATTGACTCGAATAGATTTTATTATACCTCAACGAGACATCAGCAAATCACTTCGGTTTGTATATCAGCCTCCCACATTCCTCACGCCAGCCTATCATTCCATTAGATTTTTAAGTGACATGGGTATAGCCCATTTGAGTAAGGGGCTGCGCTGCGATAGCCCCTTATCTCGCTGCCCATGCATTGGACAACGATTGGGGCGCTTTTGTCCTTTAGCCGCCTACTTTCAAGTTCCGGAAACGATAGCGAATCGTGTATTTTTTGACTATCAAAAGGCCTTCTCAGCCCATATAGAGCCTCAGGAGCAAGGCGACAAGGGACCAGGAAAAGATCGCCGGCGCCAGCATTGCCAAGACTGCCTGCCACGGGTTTTCGAAGAGCTCGCGCATGGCCCGAAAGCCGCGTCTGATTCCGAAAAAGAGTCCGGTGACCAGAAGGACACCCTGGATGAGCGGGATCCAGTCCGGGAGCAATGCTGGGAAATGCTGCTGTGCCAGGCCGAAGAGGTTCCAGTCAAGGCCCATTGGGTCGGAGAGGACGTTTAAAATATAGCCGTAGTTGATCATGACCGAAGGCAGGCTGAAGGCGATCCAGGCGAAGATTCCGGTGGGAATCAGCATGGAAGCAGAGGCCAGGGCCAGCGTCTTTGTGGCGACCCGGTTGCCGGTAAGGGCCTTCGAGATTCGGGCGCAGGCGAGAAAAAGACCGGGAAAAACCATCAAGGCTGCCATCCAGAGAAGACCTACATAGGTGAGAAAGGCTGGGATATTGCCGCTTTCACTGACGTTTGCCGCATTTCTGATGAAACCCCAGGGGCCCAGCATGGTAATCGAAAAGGCAATGGCTACTGTAAGCATCATGATGACGTTGACCATCTCATCATAGCCCTTGAGATTGCCGCCGGAGGCAAAGGGGCGCAGGAAGAGGCCGATATTGTCCTTGGGACAGCTTTTGAAACACTCGGTGCAGCAGCCGCAATGCGTATTGCGGTCCATGGTGCCGGGATATTGCCCCCAGGGGCAGCCCCAGCCGGACTCATTGCCCTGGATGCAACATTTTTCCGTATGCTTGCGACAGACCTCCCGGTCCACGGCACGGACAGCCGTCATCGAGGCCATTGAGTACGTGCCCAGGAAACCGCTGACCGGGCAGATGTAGAGGCAGAAGACCCGCCGACGAAAGATCAGCGCCAGAACGATGGTGACAATCAAGATCAGGAGAAAGGCCACACCGGTAGCGATGGGGCGGGTGATCAGCATGATCCCAAACGAGATCATGGCCATGAATACCAGGTTCTGCAGCCACATATTCTGCAGTTTTTTGGGCCAGTCCAGCTGGAGGCCCGTAAAAGAATGACGCAGGCCGCGCAGGGGGCGGTCGATTGTATGCACGGCGGTGAGCGCCTTGCGGCTCAGCCATTCGGCGGGTGCTGGCAGCGGACAGATGGTGCACCAGAACCTGCCACCTAAAGGGACGAATATGGCCTTCAAGAGGAACCACCAGAAAATCCAGACAAAGATGATGGTGATATTATGGTTCCCCACCGGGGTGCCGCCAAGGGCACTCAGGATGAAGAAATAGAAGATTGTAGCCATGGGCAGCAGCAATGCAAACTGCAGGCTGCGCCGTTTGACCAGCCACGACAGAAAACGGCTATGGGCGAGAAGGTTGATTCCCTTCGATGTTTGCGACGGAATGACGGAACTTCCGGAACCGGCCAGCAACAGCAGGCTTGCGACCAGCCATATGGAAAGGGAGAGGGCCAAGTGATACGGTGCATCGGGGCGGACGATCAGTTCGCCGGTCATGAACGGGTGGAGGCTGCCGCAGACCTGGGTGCAGCGGAAGACGAACTTGCCGCTCTTGGAGGCCACAAATTTGATTTCGTGGACTTTGTCCCAGTCATCATGCATTTTTCCGTCATCGTCTTTCCAGCTGTATTTCTGGTAGATGATCCCTTTTTGTTTGATGATCAGGTCGACGGGATAGCCGTCCAGGGAAAAACCGTGGGTGACATCGGCACTGGTGAGCTTCAGGACCACCGTATCCCCGTGGTTTACAACAAGGCGCGATGGCGAGTAGCCGTAGCGGACGGCGGTAACCGTAAAAACACGGCGTTGCGGACCGGTAGCCTTTTTTTCTATAAGCCGGGGCAGGATGAGAGCAAGGATCAAGCCTGATATAATAAGTGACCAGATTGCCGGCCGTGATGAGAAGATTTTCATGGTACTGCTAGCGTTTCATTCTTCCATGTCGGAGGTGAGCAGAGCCGTGATCAACTTTGTTGCCCTCTCACTGCTCCAGTCGTGATAGCCGGTGACTTTACCGATCAGGTTCCCTTGTCCGTCGAGTAGATACGTGGTGGGGATGGCGTGCAGAGAGAATCGGCGGCCGGTTTCGCCTGCAACATCTAAAAGGATCGGAAAATCGATGGAAAATTGGTCTTTGAATTGTCGCACGGTGTTTGGAGGTTCCATTAGATCAATCGCCAATATCTGCAACCCTTTGTCCTTGAAATTTCTATAGAGTTCGGAGAGGGGCGGCATCTCCCGTCGGCAGTCGCCGCACCAGGCAGCCCAGAAAACCAACAGGATCAGCTTGTTATTTTGGTGATCGCTTTGGACGACATGACCCGAGAGATCGGGCAGCACCACCGGCGCCATGTTCTGCCCAGGTTCGGTGACGTTGATATCCATGGCTGAGAAAAGTTCCGGAGAAATCCTGCCTTCACCCTGCCCGGCAAGCGAAAACGAAGGCAGGAGCGTGCCCACCAGCAGAAGAACGATGGTTAGCGAATGGAGGAAGCGCGGCATACCTCTCTCACTTATAGAGGACACTTCCGGCCGGGCCTCGCTGGGCTTTGAGCTCAAGTATTGTCGTTCCCTTGGCCGGTACTGTGACTTCTTTCTTGACCGGTCGCAGCTTTTCGTGCCAGATTTTAACGGTGTATGTGCCGGCGGCAAGCGCAGGCAGAGCCGACAGACCGGCGGATTTGGCCCACGCAGGATCCGGTATCTGGAACCGGCCGTGGGCATCGGTCACCGCAGCATAGGGGGTTTTCAGGACCATGATATAGGCGATCATCTCGGCATGAATATCACAACGCAGCTCTACGATGCCCGGCTTGTCGAAGACAACGCTTTTGCTCTCCCCCGGTCCGTAGCTGCCGAGATTGAACTTTTTGGTTTCTGACAGAGAAAAGACATTGTGGTTGACCTTGTCGTTATTGGGGAAAGCAACGGTGCTTCCCACTGGTATTACCAGGATATGCGGCAGGAATGTCAGATTGTTCTGGTCCATGACGAAATGACCATTGCTGAAATCTCCAGATGGTATGGGGCCTTTTTCCACATAGACCATGATGCCTGCAGGCGATGGCAGGCCCTGGACATGGACCTGACCGCTGATGGTTCCGGCCTGCACCTGATGAGTTGTAAAGAGAAAGATGGTTGTTGCAAGAGCACAGAATGTTAATAAATATCTTCGTGATTTCAATTTTATATTCCTTTATGCTGTCTTAAGTCTTGTCGGGGATAGAAATGATTTTTATACAAACGTGAGGAATCTCAATTCCCGAATTGATGCAGTCCCCCGGGATGATTACCAGGAGGCGCTGGTCATCTCGATATCCCTGTCTGGCCATCCTTTGGCTAGAGCCCAGGCCTTGAAGGTCGGACGGTAAATAAGATGTGCCTCAACCGACGGCTCGTCTTTGGGATCCTGCAGGGCAAAATGGAAGACCTCGGTTACCGTGCTCTTGGGTGGGATCCGGGTATCAGAGTCGACGGCCACCGCCTTCCAGAACGGCACATTTAGGTTATTTTTAGCATCGCGCAGAACTCTGGCGAAAACCGTTCCCGGCAGACCGTTATAATTGCCTTTGTCCACCGGGCCTTTCCCTGTCCAATCGGGAAGTTTCGGCCCGTCGATCATTTGCAGGGTGCCCCCCTTGGAATCGGTTGCCTTGACCACCAACATGATTGAGCGCATGGTTTCCCCGGTGGGCACCCAGTGGCCGGCGCCGATGTTGGTCACATGGACCTGAACACTGAGGACCTTATCCTTGGTCTCTGCCTTGATATCCACGGAAAGCGCGGTCTTCAACTGGGTCTCGGTGCTGCCCTCGAACAGATGCGGAGTGATGGTGGACGGGTCGCGCTTGACACCCGCCATGCTACGGGCTCGGCCGTCGACCACGTACTCATCATAGGGCAACATATCTTTGCGCCAACTCATATGGCAGGACTGGCAGCTCTTGCCGCGGTCACCGCTGTCTTTGGCAAGCCCGTTCTGCCACAGTCGCCACTCCTGATAGGTGGTTTGGATGGGCAGGTCTGTATTTCCTTTAAGGTCGAAACCCTGCCATTGCGCATCGGTATAGACCTTGGTGTGATCCCAGGGCTTTCTGTCGGCGGTAGTCTCAAAATGTCCGTGGCAGGTGGCGCAGAAGACACTCTCACTCTGAACCGGGGCATAGGAGGCAGCCATGAACTGGTTGACTACATCGTCATAGGGGCCGAAGACCAGGATGGAGTTGCCTTGGCGCGGCCTGGATCTTCTCAGCAGTGGTTTCATCCTGCTGGGGGAGCTGTCGTCACGGATGACTTTGTCGATCTTATGACAATATTCGCAGCTGACCCCGTCCCATTCGGTCTGCCGGGTGCGCAGGATCTCGTTCAGATCTTTACTGGCCCAGGTACTCACCGCAGCTGATGGGGCGTGACAGACGGCGCATTTGCCCACCTCCGCAGGTTTGTCCAGCTGAAATCCAGGATTGGCAGTGACACCCAGCATTGAGGAGCCGTTATACATCTGAACGACCTTGGGATTCGAGGTGGTGTGGGCCATCTTCGATTGGTCCCAGTAACGGGCCAACGTGTTGTGACATTGGGCGCATTGCTGGGGTGAGATGAATCGATAGTTTGGGTTGTCTTCCCGGGGCACCGGGTAGAGCTTAATGGGCTCGAGTTCGTTTGCTACCGGAAAACGATAACCGTTATTGAACCAGTCCTCCTTGCCGGCAGTGATGATAAGTGACGACTCTCTGTGCGAAGGTTTGAGCACATAGCGGCCCTGACTGTCGCTCAAGGAAAAATCTTTGCTGCCTCGGATACGGACCCGGGCATTATTGACCGGGCCGTAATCGGATTCAACCGTTCCGTGAAGCTGAACACCGGAAGTGGTATCCGGCTTCAAAGAGGCTGCAAAACCGCTGTTAAAACCTATTGTAAAGCAGACCAGAAAAATGCCAAGCACCCTGAATAAGGTCTGTACCATCGGAGATAATCCTTATCGTTAAATTTTCAGGCTCTAACCCGGAGGATGCCTTTCATCTTTTCATGATCCTTGCCGCAGATGGCATTGCAGGAAAAGACAAAATTCCCGATGCGGTCGGCGACGAATTTGACGATAACGGGTTTGCCGGGCTGTATTCCATCATTTACGAAAATACCATAGCCTTTCAGGCTAAAGCCATGGACGACATCGGAGCTTACGAGCTGAAGAACGACGGTATCCCCTTTCTTGACCGTAATGACGGCCGGTGTTGCAGAACGATGGGTAATCTGATCCAACAGGCGTTGCCAGGCAGAGACCGGGCCGATGCTCCAGCCCTCATCAGCTGAACCACTCAGGATGAAAAATCGACCATGGGACGGCATAAGGCGATTTATCCGGTGGTGATTATAGTCCCGAACGGCCCAAGGGAGACCGACAATAATGACGAAAATCAAGAGAAAAAGGAGGCGATCTCTGGTTGTCTGCTGCATGGTCAAAAACCTTTTGTGTCCATAAGGACGTAATAACGGCAGAACCTTTGCCGGAGAGATCCGGCAAAGATCTGGATATTTCAGGGCCTTTTAATGTCTTGCCCGGGACAAGATACTGCAACCGCCCTTACAATGAGCGGTCCGCGGCAGTCTATAACGTTTCATGATCAAGCCTCCATCTAAGGTTTTATGAAAAAGACACACCCAAGTGAAGAAAAACCTGACTCTGTTTTAGTTCAGCACCTGGATACGCCCGGAAAATTTATCAACACCTATCACCTGGACGATTTCTCCATTCTTGCCGATAAGGTCGACCTCGAAATAAGGACCGGCGTCATTGGGTGTTGAAACAGCCAGCTGAGGATTGACTGGTTTAATATACCGGCTGACGATATCCTTGGCCTGGTCGGAACTGATAGGTTGCCCTTTAACGGTGGTCTGCTGTTGCTGCGGGTTTCGTTCTTGAGGGACATAGTCCGCCCCTCCCTGGGAGCCGTAACCACAAGCCCAAAGACTCGATGCCGAGCCCAAAATAATCAAGGCCGCGGCGACGGCAGTAATCCTCGACAATCGTTTGATTGATGCTGTTTCCTGCTGCATAGTGCAATCTCCTCTGGCGTTTGTCCTTCACAAAGTATTTTTGTCAAGGCAAGATCCCATTGATAGGGATAGATCTGAAAAACATGGCTCCGTCGTAAACATTTTGACATGAGTGCCAAAGAAATGTTGACTCGGCTAATTCTTCTTTGCTTTTGGATTGCATGACCCGTGCCAATTTTGCTCAAAAATCTGTATAATGGTCGGGAGGAGTACTTCGTTTATGTTTCGTCTAAATTAATTGTTAAATGCAGTATGTTACGCTTGTGTGCTTGTTGAGAACGAAAATTGAATCATCCATAGTTCCGTAACCAGAGGTGAAAAGACAGAGGCAAGATGTCTAAAATTTAGGCGTTCACCGTATTTATTGATACAACCGATATGGATGATTTTTAGACACCTGGATCGATATCATGGAAGAATATTGGTGTTGCCAAAGCCGACCCATGATGTGCGAAATTTTGCGTCGCAAGCAAAGTTCTTTTTGATTACAAATAACCGCACTTTAATTCATTTTCACATTCCCTCCCTATTTCCTGCACATTGCAGCGATACTTTCAAGGACAACCGTAAAGAAAACCTTTGGAACCACTTGTTTCAAAGGTTGCCCGCAGTAGCCATCGATCCAATGGTCCGCCGGCAAAATAAGCAATTCGAAGGGCCTGAGAACAGAAAGGGAGACATGTTAGGAAATCGAAAGGATAAGTAGAAGCAATTTCTTGGACAGCTTTTCAAGGTCTTTCAAGGTTGATTTGCTGGAGATATTTTTCCTTCAGATAATTGGTAAAATGAACATGGACGCTATAGTCGTTATAGAGGTGGAAAGACACCCCAACCACCTTACCTGTGTTCGAAAAAGCAGTTTTAGGGTCGTCCGGTTTGAAAGAAAAATCCAAGGCAAGATGGCGGGCAAGCAGAGCCCGGGCAGTTGATTTTTTGGAGCATTTTATCAGGAAGCAGGTCCCGGCAACGGAGAGGTCTGAAAGTGCACCGCGGAAAGATTGAGTCGTTTTACGCCCATCCTTATCCAGCAGTGTTGCTGTGACCCGGCCTTCGACCAGATAGCGTGTATAGGTTCTTTTTTCCTGTTTTTTTCGGGTAACTATTTCATCAACACGTCCGTATTTAATACAGAAATCCACTAGTTTATCCTGAAGACCTGGTTGGACCGTGTCCCAGTCATCTGTTGTTGTGCTTTCCAGATACCTTACCTGAACCTCCGTTTGGCTGACGACTGTTGCGGAGCAAAGAGAGATGTTGGTAAAGGTGTACTCCCCAAAGATTTCCCCACGTCCGAGTCTGGCAAGAACCGTGTTTTTTTCCCCTTTTGGGAGGTAGATCGTAACTTCACCCCGTTCGATAAAAAAGAGTCTGGTATTGAATCCGCCCAGGGACAAAATAATTTTCCCCTTTGGAATAACAGCATTTTTTAAACTGTAAAACAGGCAGTTTTTTTCCTCTACGCTCAACGTTTCATAGAGCTTGTTCCAGACCAGGAGATGATCTTTGTCTATACCCTCTGCCTTGGCAGCGTCAATCAATTCCGCCGACTGAATGATTTCATTTAAAGCCATGGGATTATCGGCCATCAATTTCTCTCGTAAGGCCTCTGCGTGTTTAAAGTCCCCTTTTTTAACAGCTGATTGTATTTGCAGGAATAGGGGTTGGGCCGTGGATGAGGATAATGGTTGCGACATTGTTACCTCGTAGTGGAGATGTGATCTTTTCGTGGCATAAATAGTCTCTTATCTTTTTATTATACGTCCTTATTGTTTTCTTAACAAATAATGATGCCGTAAAAAATCCATATCCGAAATTTTTCGGGTTCTTCCGGATTGAGAGTACGTATCTATACCTATAACGCGGGAGGCAGAGGGCGTCTCTGAAGGACGCCTCGCGGAGGCCCGAAGGTATTCCACACAAGGCCCAGAGGGGTGTGGACAGGACGTCCGCACCTGACAGCAGGCTAGGAACGGCCTCCGTCAGCCGTGGTGTACCGTCGATGAGGCCGCAGAGTAGCGTCCGAAAGCGCTGCCCTCTGCCGGATTGTTTTTTTTCAGATGTACAAAAGTACGCTTCAATCGGATGAACCATTTTTCGTAGTTATTGTCGGCGATGTCCAATTGAACAGGTTTGCAGATCTGGAAAGTGCGGTACTGCCTCCTTAATGATAGGGGACCAATGGCAGGGGAGGGGGATTCCATCATGAGGGAGTGCTGTCTCTCTGTGGTAAAAGAGACAGGAGCCAAAATCTTGTGGATGGCAATCATGAAGGATAATCATTGAATGATAACCTTTGGATATAAATATGGTTTTGGACATATTCCCATTGACCAAAAAGATGATATGGTGGAGATGGTTATCAACATAGAGTAAATCCTATTTAACCTAATTTCTCGGTCTGTTACTGCATCGCCGGCGCAGCTTCATTTTTCCTGGTTTTTGGCGAATACGTTTGTTGAATTGTTCCTTGGCTTTACGGTTTAACTGGATTAAAGTGCCGGAGATATGAACCTTGATTCCATGGGAAAGAACAATGATACAAACCGGTTTGGCATGTTTTTTAAAAGAGATCCCCGATTATGTAGCCGGTAAGCGGGTCGGTCTGCTGGCAAATCAGGCCTCGACGGATGATTGCTTTCAGCACGGAAAGGATTGTATCCGGCAGAAACTGGGAAAAAATCTTACCTGCCTGTTTTCTCCCCAGCATGGTTTTTTTTCCGAAAAACAGGATAATATGATCGAGTCCGGTCATGGAATCGATCCCACGACCGGTTTGCCTCTATTCAGCCTTTATGGCGAGAGCAGACGCCCAGACAAGGCGATGTTCGATCACTTTGATGTCTTACTCATCGATCTCGTTGATGTGGGTACCCGGGTATATACCTTTTTTTATACCATGGCCTACTGTATGGAAGCAGCTGCGGCATTGGGAAAACAGGTAGTTATCCTGGATCGGCCGAACCCATTGGGAGGAGATCGTGTTGAGGGAAACCTTCTTGACGATGGTTGTCGTTCTTTCGTCGGGCTTTACCCACTCCCCATGCGCCATGGATTAACCTTTGGCGAATTGGCACTTTATATCAACGAGGAGTTTCAGATTGGAGCCGAGGTAAAGGTATTGCCGATGCAGGGATGGCGACGCTCGATGCTGTTTAGAGAGACAGGTCTTCCCTGGGTTTTTCCCTCGCCGAATATGCCAACCCCCGAAACGGCGCTTGTCTATCCCGGACAGGTGATCTGGGAAGGGACAAATGTATCGGAGGGAAGAGGAACAACATTGCCTTTCGAACTGGTTGGAGCCCCGTTTTGGGAGCATGGACCGATAAGGGATTTCCTCTCCGACACTCCGCTGCCGGGGTGTTCTTTCCGTCCCTTGATTTTTGAGCCGACTTCAGGAAAATGGGCCGGCCATTCCTGTACGGGCTTTCAAATACATGTTACCAATGCAAAATCCTTCCTCCCGTATCGGACGAGCATTGCCCTTTTGCAAGCTGTCCTGAACCTTTACCCTGACGACTTTCAGTATAAAGACCCACCATATGAGTACGAGTATGAGCGGTTGCCGATGGACTTGATTCTCGGTTCTAAAAAGGTCCGGCGACAGCTGGAGGAGCAGGTGTCAATACTCGATATTGAGAGCCAGTGGGAGGAGGATTTAAAGGTTTTTGATCGGAAGAGGGGAAAATATTTTCTCTATAAAGAATAAGCTGATTGCCACTACTGTAAAGCGGAAGATGGAATGTGTTGCAACACCGTCGACCTCTTGATATACAAACGGAGTTGTTGAGGAGAGAATCATGAGAAAAGTAGACCTGAAAACCCTGGCCCGGCTTGTGGAAGGGGAGATTGTCGGTGACTGCGATATCGAAATCCATGGGTTCGCCCCGATCGAGACAGCCGGCGAAGGAGAAATGACTTTTCTTGTCAAGGCAAACAGATTGGAACCCCTTCTAAACACCAAAGCCTCGGCTGTTTTGGTACCTCTATCGATAGAGAAGGCGGAGCGGACCGTGGTCAGAGTGCGGGATCCTTATCTTGCTTCTGCAATAATTCATACATATCTCCTTGCCGAACCGTTTGCTGCGGAGGGGGTTCATGCCACGGCCGACATTGGCAAGGATTGTGTCCTTCCCGATCAGGTGACCATTGCTCCCAAGGTTGTGATTGGCGACCGAGTACATTTGGGCCAAAGGGTCATGATCGGGGCGGGAACTGTTATCGGCAACGATGTGGAAATAGGAGACGATACTATCCTGAAGGCCAATGTTACCATAGAAAATGGCTGCCGATTGGGCAAGAGGGTAATCGTTCATCCCGGAGTCGTCATAGGAAGTGATGGCTACGGGTATGCAGTTGATGAAAAAGGTTGTCATATTAAGAGACCCCAGGTCGGCATAGTCAGGATAGATGACGATGTGGAGATAGGGGCCAACACCTGCATTGATCGAGCGACCTATGGCGTAACCTGGATCAAATCCGGCACCAAAATAGACAATCTGGCGCAGATTGCACATAACGTCGTTATCGGAGAGAATTCACTCATCGTCGCTCAGGTGGGGCTTGCCGGATCGACAACCCTGGGACGTAATGTGGTTTTGGGAGGTAAGGCCTCGGTAAAAGGACATGTGCATTTGGATGACGGGGTCATGGTTGCAGCATGCGGAGGTGTACATCAAAATCTGCCCAAAGGGGCGGTGGTTGGAGGGGCTCCGGCCATTCCTGTAAGACAATGGGCCAAAGCGGTTGCTGTTTTTGCGAAACTTCCTGAAATGGCAAGAGATGTTAAGCAACTGAGGAAGGATATTAAAGAGATTAGGAAGATAAATGAGGAATAATTGACAACCATGTAAAAGACCTGAAAAGGCTGCATGAAAAACGATAAGACAACGAGTTACAACGCTTGAGTGTCGGCTGGCAAACTTTTTTGTAGCCGACAATAACCGGATTGCAAGGAGAGGAAAAGATGACTGACGATATTATCCCTGAAGATATAGATATACTAGAGATTCTTCGAGTATTACCCCATCGGTATCCCTTTGTGATGGTCGATAAAATACTTTCGGTGGTACCGAATGAAAGTGTCACAGGAATAAAAAACGTAACAATCAACGAGCCTTTTTTTCAGGGACATTTTCCAGGGAGACCGGTTATGCCCGGTGTATTGATTTTGGAGGGGATGGCCCAGACAGGTGGAATCATGGCCTATTATTCCACCCCTGAAAATATCGGGAATAAGGTTATCTTTTTTGCAGGGATAGATAAGGCACGATTCCGTAAACCGGTAATTCCCGGTGACCAGATTGTATTTACACTCGAGGTGGTAAAATATAAACGTGGTATACTGATCATGAATGGAGCGGCGCATGTTGATGAAAAATTAGTTGCCGAAGCTGAATTGATGGCTACCTTTGGCTGAGCTGGAGTGTTTAGCTGGCATACTATGAAGAGATAAACGATGGACGAGGCTTAAATTCCGTCCTGGGATAATTAATCCTTGCGCTTGCAGTCAATTGCCGTTAAGCAGACATGTTTCGCATTACTGTCGGTTGGATCTGACAATAGATAGACATCAGCTGACCAAAAAGAGTTGGGAAAAATTGAATCAGGATATCCACTGGTATCCTTAAAAAAATACATTTCTGGAAATATAACATTGAAGAAGTCGACAAATATACATCCAACAGCGGTTATTGACAGCGGGGCGGAGCTTGATTCCACCGCCCAAATCGGTCCCTATGCAGTCGTTGGTAAAGACGTTCGTATCGGAGCCGGTTCCAAAGTACTGCCCCATGCTGTTGTCTCAGGACCGACAACGATTGGAGAAAGAAATCTCATAGGTTCGTTTGCAATGGTTGGCGGAGACCCACAGGATCTAAGTTATAAGGGAGAGCCGACTGAGCTTATTATAGGAAACGACAATCAGATTAGGGAATATGCCTCCATTCATAGGGGAACACCGCATGGAAGAGCTAAGACCGTGATCGGAAACAACAACTTGTTGATGGCCTATACGCATGTAGCTCATGATTGCCGTCTTGGTGATCATGTGATCATGGCAAATGTGGCCACACTTGCCGGACATGTTGAAGTCGGAGACAGGGCCTCCATCGGAGGCTTGGTCGCTATTCATCAATTCTGCAGGATTGGATGCTTTTCCTATATAGGCGGGGTTTCCGGGATAAGTCTGGATGTGCCCCCCTACGTCATTATTGCAGGCACCAGAAATCGTACCCGGATTTCCGGTATCAATAAGATCGGATTGAAAAGAAACGGTTTCAGTCGGGAGACCATTGCAAAGCTCGAGAATGCATTTCGCATTATCTTCAGGTCGCCGAATCTTTTGATCAAGGATGCATTGGAGGTTGCCAGGCAAGAGGTCACCGATTGTTATGAGGTTGATTTTCTAGTGAAATTCTTCCAGGATTCTAAGCGCGGTGTAGTCAAGAGGACCATCGAGGACTGAGAGTTCGATGGAGATTGATCCACGTAATATAGGTATCATAGCCGGTGCCGGCCAGTTCCCGCTTCTCTTCATCGAGGCGGCGAGGGAAGCCGGCCGGAAGGTTGTTGTTGTCGCCCACAAGAACGAGACATCTGAAAAAGTGGCAGAGGCTGCAGATGCAATCTGTTGGGTTAAGCTCGGTCAATTGGGCAAGATGCTCAGGTTCTTCAAAGAGCAGGCCACAGGAGATGTGGTGTTTCTTGGCTCCATAACCAAGACCAGGATATTTCGAGATGTCCTGCCGGATTTAAAATGCCTTTCCCTTTGGAATTCCATTCACTCCAAACAGGATGATGCAATTCTGCGGGCAGTTGCCGGAGCACTTGAGAAGGAGGGGATAAAGGTTCTTGAATCGACGCTGTATCTGCGTCATCTCCTTTTCCCCAAAGGTATCCTTAGCCGGAAAAAACCGGATAAAAAACAACGTGAGGATATAGCTTTTGGATGGATGAATGCCAGGGAAATTGGTCGGTTGGACATCGGTCAATGTGTCGTGGTACGCAATCTCTCGGTTGCTGCGGTTGAGGCCATCGAGGGTACGGACCAGGCGATTGTCCGGGGAGGAACGCTGGTTAAAGAGAAGGCAGTTGTTGTTAAAGTGAAAAAGCCCGGTCAGGATTTCCGTTTCGATTTGCCGGCAACAGGGCTCACGACCATTGAGAAGCTAAAAAGTGTGCATGGAGCTGTGCTTGCAGTCGAGGCAGGCCAATCGTTACTCTTCGACCGTCAAAAGGTAATAGAGGCGGCGGATGCCGCCGGTATCGTTGTTGTTGGGGTCGAGGAGCAAGAAGACGGCAGCCTTGACTATTGATCTTTCTGATTACCACTAATGTTCAGTAACTAATCCAGGGTGTGAGCTGTTCGTTTTGCGGGACGCCATAAACCCATCCCTGGGGGCAACGCTTACGCCGTCCAGGCTGCAGAGACCCGAGAAACGAACAGCTCACACCCTTCCTTTCCGATAGGATGAGTTTCAGTGGTAATCAGATTGATCTTTGTGTTCGAGTATGAGCCGACTGTTTTATGGGGCAGTCCTCATTTCGTACCGACTTTGATGAGATTCTTTTATTGAGATCTCACCGAACAAATCATTATCCCGTTGTCTTGATCCAATCAATAAGCGGATCAATCCACTCTCGATACGGCTTGTAAATGAGTCCGTGACCGACATCAAGATTGAGGACTATAGCTTTGGCTCGGCTCAGGTTTTTGGAGCGTTGAAAATACATTTCCGGGGTAATGGAAAGTTTATCCGATCGATCATGAACAGAGAGAATATTTCCATAGAGAATCAGATCTTGGTCTTGCAGACATTTCTCGAACAGACCGGCTAAAAACACAAAGTTTATCCCTGTTTCCTTAAGCCACGTCGATATATAGGCGCTGATAACGCCTCCCTTCGAGGCGCCCACAACCGTGATCTGTTGCGGGGGAATATTGTGGTCTAGAAGCTTTTTGATTTGCCCCGCCACTTTTTCGGCATAGGGCTTGACCTGTGTTCCCGAGGCTCGTACTTCACTTATCACGATAAATCCTTCTTGCGCCAGACTGTTGACGATACGTTCATACTCGTAGTATCCGTGTTCTTCGCTCTTCGGGCGGATTCCCGCCTCTTCGACGATCAATCCATGAAGATAAAACAGATAGCATTCGTTTTGGTCGGGAGTGTCTGGAACATCTTGGAGTATCTTGACAGTCGAATTTACGGTATCCATCTGCGTCTCCTGTGCCTGGTGTTTGCAAGCTTCAACAGCTGCAATTGGTCCACTTGGTTTGTTTAGACAGCTGCTGCAGCACTTTGAGTCACATGGGGATGTGGTGATGTGCCCAACAGAAACCAACATACAGGGGCTGGTGCGACATCTGAACTTGCTGATAGATCGTGTAGTTTTCGATTTTAGTGGCGTCAGGCTGTCCCAGACGAGTTTTCTCTCGCCATTTTGATGACCGCTTCAACCTGTTTGTTGGCATTGGTATAAAGTACTTCAATTTCCGGATGTTCTAAAGAAAAAACTCTGAAAACCTGGTCGGCAAACGCAGGTCCTATCTCCTCGACTCCAATGAAGTCCAGAATAGCAATCTTGAATTTGTCAATACGCGACAGGACCCTGCGTGCCTGGGAACGGGAAAATGGGGCCTGTGCACAGTAATCAACCAACTTGACTGGAATACAGGTTCTGGCCAACAGTTCTTTCCGTGACGTCTTATATTCGTCAATAATTTCTTCCGGAGATCTGAGATTGTCGTTAGTGATAACCATATTTACAAACGTTCCGGGGGTCTCTTCCTGGGTCCTGCCGAGTGTCCAGTCCCAGGAAATGTCTTGTTGGTGTGTCAAAACAACCCTTTTGGAGACAATGGTAAAAGAAGAGGTCATTCTGGAGGATAAAAAAATATTTGCTCTTTCCTGTATATCGGATTTTTTTTGAAATGTACTGTTTGAGAGTAATAATGCTGCATGCTCATCGTTATCCAGCTTATGCCTCTTTTTAATACTGTTGAATATCCCGATACCGTCGTCTATGACATTGATGGTTGTCTGTAGCTTTTTCTGGATGACCCGAATCGTAAGGTTTGTTCCTTTTGAGTGGGATGTTCCGTTGGAAAATATTTCCTCAAAACAATATGCCCAAAGTTTTTGGACGTTACTGGGAAGAGAGACGAGCAGGGGTAAAATATCCGCTGTATATACCTCTTCGGCAGAAGGCCGGTCAGCAATACGATATGAGAATTCGGCTATACGTCCTTTATGGAGACGATATATTCTTCCCGAGGTATTGCCTTCGGTTTCTATCTCGCCTTGTGTGGTAAGTTTCTTGAGATGTCTTGCCGCCGCCTGCCTGGAAATGGCAAACTTTTGAGCTACTACTTTTACTATATCAGTGGGATGCAAAGATACATTATCCAGAATAAATTTCCGTATGATCTTTGTTTTCGGACTGCAAACTTCCATTTTAACATTTTCGATGTTGCGCTGAAAAAAACATTTTCCGCATTTTGACGATTTAAGGGGTTTCTAACACTTTTCGACACCAGTACACCAGGAAAGTGTTATTGTCAACAGGAATTCTCATGTATGACAATGATGGCTGATCTTGATCCTTGTAATACAATCAGGCGGCGAGAAACATATGAATTCCCATTGGTGATTTCGGGGATATCAATTAAAATATGGGCTGAAATACAGTATGTTATCTGCGTCGCATTTTATCTGGAATCATGGTAAAATATACACTTGTCGATATCATTACAAGGGGAGCTTGGCTATTGCTGCTAAAACCTGCATTTATCTGATGGAACCTATGCGGTGTTATACGAAAAACCCATGAGAATAATCTCATCAATCCTGAAGCAAGGACGCAATAATGAAAAAATGGATCACTCTTGTACTTCTTTGTTTGGCCATTCCAGCCTGTACCAAAGAAACACAGAATAAAATTGGACGGGCTGTCCAGAACTGGACCGGGACAGATGGCATTCTAGAGGTATATGCCGGTAATAAATTGGTAAAACGGTTTATGAAAATAGATAAGCTCACCACTGCCACTGGAACGGATAGCAGCAAGGATAGACCGTACAGATATGGTTACGGTATTTTGGATTCCAACCTCAACAATGTTGTAGATCCGGGCGAAAAAAAGGTCTACTTTGAGTTTAGTGACTATTCAACATCTTATATCTTTTATGAAAATCCGAAATAATCCCTTCTCAGTTCCCGAAAGGCTCACAGCTTTTTCTGCATATCAGGATGAAGAAGCAGAAATATCCGGGAAAAGATTTTAACGATGGCAAAGCAGGTTCCACCAAAAGCAGCAGCCCCCAGGCGGAGGCCGGGCTCTGCCGATAAAACTCAGACTCGGGGGAAGAAACCACCGAAAAAAAGAAAAAGTGTCGGCGGGAAGTCCCTGTTTCACCAGTTGTTCGATCATAAACAGCATCTGCCTCTTGTGGGACTGGAAATATCCGGCCTGGCTCTTTTTGCCGTAGTAATCATCATGGTTCTGCTCGGATATTCGGCAAGATGGTTTTCTGGTATCCGATTTTTTGCAAGTCTTCTGCCTTTTGCCTTTTCAATTCTGGGCCTGATCGTTCTGGCTGCTATTTTCCTTATCGGTTGGTGGCAACTGAGAAAACGGTTGCAACAGTGGTGGGTGCCACTTCCAGCATTGCTTTCCCTGATTTTTGCTCTTGTTGTTACCGGTTTAATGATCTCAGGCCGATTTGACCGTGGGTTTGAGAGTTTTCGGAATTTGGTGGGGGGGAGACAGCAGGACCGGAGAATCACCATTGCTCACCAGGTCTTTGCCGCCTATCGACGTTGCGACCAGGTACAGTTGCAAAAGATGATCGATCGGGCCCAAAAATACGTTCCCGCTATTCGGGAAGCGGCAGAAATGTTTGATGTCGATCCCGATCTATTGGAAGGTGTGGCTGCTGTCGAATCCTCATTTGTTCCCAGACAGAGCAAGGATGGAGGACAAGGCCTTTTTCAGATAACCCAGGTACCGCATGAGGTGTCAGAAAGGGTCCGGAATTATCTCCAGGTCCCTGAACTTTTGCTGACTGATCCGCGTCAAAATGCCTGTGTCGCCGCTGCAGAATTGAAATACTATCTTGAAGAGATGGATGGCAATCTATTTTTAGGATTGTTGGCCTATAATATTGGTCCGGCAAACGGTGGACTTCGATTTATAATGAGACAATACGGGGCCACGAATTTTGTAACAATTCAGCCCTATCTCAAGCAATTACCCCGAGACTATCCCATTAGGGTACTCTCGTATTCACTGGCCTTCAGGATTTGGCGGCGACAGGGCAGGCTGCTTGCCTACGAAGAAGGCCGAAATGCCCGCATCATCCAACATATCGGGATTCCTGGCCTGAATGGCGATGAATAAAAAGGATTTTACCGGAGTGTTATCTTTCTATCTTGATCTCGGCCTGGTCGAGACTGTCCAACTCCGGCGTCGGTACTTCTTCTTCGCCCGTGCGAATATTGAACCTCTCTTTTATCTTTGAGTACGAAACAAGATCCGATTCTCGTTCCGATGGGGTCAGAAACGATTCCAGTTTTGTCGACAGGATCACCGGGTTCATTTCGGAATCAATGGCAATAACCCCTTCCATAATTATTTTCTGTAGCAGAAGTTCATGATTCGTTCTCTCCTTGAGATTGGCTGCAAAAGGGAGAAATAAAAAGTTTGCGAAGATCAACCCGTAGAGGGTGGAGGTCAAGGCAATGGGGATAGCCTTCAGCAGAATCGAGGTGTTGCCGATTCCTCCCAGCATGGTGATCAGGCCTATGACCGAGCCGATGAGGCCGAAGACTGGAAAAAATTCAGCGATAGTTCGCAATACCCGCTCGAGGTCTTCACGTCGCAGCTTAAAGAAATACATCTCCGTATTAAGGATATCCCGAATCTGTTCGGCCCTATAACCGTCAACTATACAGCCAAGAGCCCGGCGAAGAAACAGGATGGAGGTTTCATGCTCCTCCTGTTGCAATGAGAGGATACCTTCCATCCTCGATTTGATCGAGAGGTCTATTAAAATATTTATTATTTCCGTTTCTGTTTTAATTGGCCGACGGTAGGAGGTCAGCACCACTTTCAAGGCTATCTTCAGTTGATCCAATCTGAAACTGACGAGCGAAGCCGCCATGGTTCCCCCCATAACTACGAGGATACCGGACAGATTAAAGTAGAGGCTGATATTCCCGTTTAAGAAAAAGCCTAGGAGGAACAGCCCGACAGAGAGGATGAGACCTATAAGATTTTTTTGTTTCATAGTCTCCTGTTTTATTAATTGGCCATGGTCGAATCTGGATAGCGATTACTGATGATAATGTCAACTCGCCTGTTTGCTGCTCGGTTTTGAGCTGAAGTGTTTGGATAGAGGGGACGATAGGAGGAAAAACCGCTGACCACAAATTGGTTGGGGTTCATCTCCGTTTCATTAATGAAGAACCTGGCAACCGAACTGGCCCGGGCAACAGAAAATTCCCAGTTACTGGGGAAATGGTCGGAATGCAACGGATGATCATCAGTATGACCGACAACATCTATCATGAAAGGGGCAATCTTGATGGCGGCCCCGATCTTTTGAAGAATAACGGCTGATTTTGGGGTGATTTCTGCTGTTGCTTTAGAAAAGAAGAGATCACTTGTAAGAACAACCCGAATCATTGTATTGGAAAGCAGATCAACCGAGGCATATTGGGTCAGGTTGTACTTAGAAATGGTACTGCGTATTCTACCAAAGAGACGGTGTATCTGATTTGCGTTGACGGCTGCTTTTTGTCCGGGAACAACCCCTGGTTGTTTCGTGGTTGGCTGCTGACCTGAAAAAACCAAGTCCGCATTCACGGAGTCTTCCTTTGTCTTGGATGGTAGCCCGGTTCTTTCCGGCTGGACCGAAGGTCTGATACTCTTTGGTATTTTTTCTGTTTGCCGCTTCTCTTTACCTAAGAAGGACTTTGTGTCGGAGTCGATCTCCTCCATGGGGACCGGTATGACCTTTTTTATGGTACCTCCGGTTATTAACGGCAGGGAGGGCTTGATCGGGGCGAATCGAGAGGAAGGTGAATTTTCCGGCGCTATTTCAATAGACTGGGTCGTTTCGCCTCCAACCACTTCGGGTTGTTTGCTCACCAGAATCTGTTTGTGGGTGGCCTGATAGACAAAAAGGGTCAGGAAGAGGATAAACATGGTCATCATCAGATCGGACCATCCGATAGACCAGTGGGTAGGGCTGGGAGTCGATGAACGGAAGGAAAAGTCTTCAACGCTGAAAACCATTGCTTGACGTCTCTCGTTGACCGGAGGGCCGAATTGGGCCGTGTCCCGATCATGAGACTTCGTCTCCTCTGGAGGAGACTCGACAGAGTCGATTGCAGTTTGCTCCGGATCTGTTTCCGGGGCTGTTATATGTTCTGATTCGACAGGTTTCTGCATAAAAAACAAAGGGTTCCGATTCTATGATCGGTTGGTTTATACTTTAAAATTCCTCTCCGGCTAGAGTAGACCGTAAAGAGTAGAGGACGAACCACACCTCGCCATTTAAAGGCCTTTATACTTTTCATATCGGAAGATATGTCCAAAATCAAAAGGAAAAATACAGAAAAAAGGATGTATACACCAGACCCCTTTTAAATATCCTTGAGGAGTCCGGTCGCCTCCAGGTAGGTGAAGGTCTGCCGGAGATCTTCTTCGCTGTGAGGTTCGAAAGTTATGATTGGATGGCATTTGTTTTGTCTTAGAAATGCAAAAAGTCCGGAAAAATCGAACTGCCCCTTTCCAGGGGCAAGATGTTCGTCTGTCTTGCCCCTGTTATCGTGGATATGGAGTTGCCCCAGCCAGGGGAGCATTTCCGGTAGCCATTTTTCCCAGGGAGACATGGCAAAGGCCAGGAGATGGCCGGTATCAAGACAGAGGCCAGCATTGCTCTTTCCCAGTTTCGTCAGAAAATCCCTATGGGTTGCAGGAGTTTTTTCGTATGTATTTTCAAACATGACCGGAATCTGGAGATGTTCGGCTTTTTCCACCAATGGGGTCCAAGTGGCGAGCGAGGCGGCAAGCCAGTCGTTGAAGACATACCCATGCTTGTTTGCTTCAAATTGGAGATGGCAAACGATGGAGCTGGGTCGGAAAATCCCAATCAGGTCAAAGGCCCTGGCGAGTTTATCGCGAGTCTTCTCGAGAATATATGGATCGAGCCCTCCCGGAGTCAGATCGAAAAAAGGGGCATGCAAGGTACAGCCGATCTTGTTTTTAGCTAAAAGACCGGCAATCTGCCCAAAGTCCTTTCGTTCTTCATTGTAAAGACAGAGGCCTTCCAGACCGATTTCAGGCTGGATCCGGTTTTCAAGAAAAAAATCCAGATATTTCTCTTTGAGTTCATACCACG
This sequence comes from uncultured delta proteobacterium, assembly GCA_963822095.1. GTDB lineage: Bacteria > Desulfobacterota > Desulfobulbia > Desulfobulbales > Desulfocapsaceae > CAWGGS01. The sequence goes on along the minus strand of CAWGGS010000048.1, from coordinate 18,912 downwards.
GGGCATTGAAAAAACAGCGTTTTTTAATTCGATCTCGTGTGCTGGTCGTCAATGTACTGTACCCTCGTTGGATCTTTAAATGTTTGCTTTAAGAGTCCGGCATTTCCAAACGATATTTTGCTGGGGGTCCTTGCCGTCTATCAAATATCTGACCACTATACCCTGAAAGACAAAAGAGAAAAACCGACAAATGAAAAAGAAAGGAGAGCAGACTGGGGATGGGAAATTGAAAAATGCTGTATCCTCAATAGCTCTTGACAAACCTTTTGTGGGGATGTACGAAATATTTCCTCGGAACCACGTCATATAAACAAGCATGGCTGGACCAGATCGGTCGCCGTAACGAATCATGAAGGCTTATCACTCTAACATAGCAAAGTCGGTCCTCAAAAAGATTTTCATAGAAATGAGCCTATTGCATGGAGAGGAACTTTTTTAAGTCCCTTTTGAAGTGGATAAAAGTTATTTGTTGAATTGTCAGTGTCGGCAAGGAGAATTATGAAAAGGATTGCGCTTCTATTGGTTGTTTGCATGGTGTTGTCGAAGACGGCCTGGGCTGGTCGGGCTAGAATCAGCACGATTTCTGAAGATCCTTACCGATCTGCCTTGGTAATTGATGCCGATACCGGAAAAGTGTTGTTTGCCGATCACCCGAATGCAGTGGTTTATCCGGCATCAGTGTTGAAGTTGATGGACCTTTTGGTCATTCTTGATCAGGTCAGGGACAAGGCGGTTAAACTCGATGATATGGTCCAGATTACACGCAAAGCGTCAAAGATAGGAGGATCCCAGGTCTATCTTGATTCTCGTGAACAGTTCACGGTCGACGAGCTTTTATACGCACTCATGGTTCAATCGGCCAATGATGCGGCAGTTGCCTTGGCGATACATATTGCCGGTTCCAAAGAAGGGTTTGTGGCATTGATGAATAAGAAGGCTCAAGAGCTTGGTATGAAGCACACCTTTTTTTATTCGGTACATGGTCTGCCACCGGGAAAAGGACAGAAACCTGACGAGACGACGGCTTCAGACCTATCCATCCTCTGCCGTGAACTGGCAGGAAGGCCGGATGCTCTAAGATATACCTCAACCAAGGAACGAGGATTTAGGAATGGGAAATTTATCATGCGTAATCATAATCACCTATTAGGGCAAGTTGATGGGTGTGACGGGTTTAAAACCGGTTATTTTGAGGCAGCAGGATTTTCCATTGCCGCAACGGCAAAAAGGAATGGGATTCGAATCATTGCTCTGGTCATGGGGAGCAAAAACCGACATGTCCGTGATTCTAAGGCATCGGAATTGTTGGAGAAGGGGTTTCTGCTAGAGTCGGAGGGGAAAAAGGTTGCCCCTGTTGAGACCTCACGGGAGAAAAATGTGGCGAAAGATACGTCCTCTGCGGTCGTCACCGTGGATAAAAAGGCAACGGTATCGGTATCTCGTCCAGTGGAAAAAAAGAGCGATACCAAGGCATTTCCGTGTGACTGGTTGATGTTTTTTTCAGGAGTGGGAACGTGCCTTTTGCTTTTTATCGTTTTCTTCCTCGTAAAGAGGTGGAAGCGAAAAAAATCAAACGCCGGTTATGTCCGTCATCCATGGAGGTGAGATGCGAGTAGATGTTTGATCAAAGCCTGGTAAAGTTCATCCCGGTTGATGGGTTTGCTGAGATAATCGTCCATTCCTGCCATAAGGCATCTTTCTTTGTCTTTTCCCATGGCATGGGCGGTTAGTGCAATGATTGGTGGTGTAATCCGTCCGTCGTTCATACCTTTGATTCTTTTCGTAGCCTCGAATCCATCCATGACGGGCATTTGGAGGTCCATCAGGATCAATTGAAAGTCTTCTTTTGCGGCTGCCTCGACAGCTATTTTGCCAGTATCCGCGGTTGTTACATGGAAGCCGAACTGGGTCAACAGGGCCTTAATCAAAGCCTGATTGATTGCCTCGTCTTCCACAACCAATATCTTCATGCCATTGATCTGCTCCCTCTGCTCTGCTAAAAGATTGCTTTTGGGCTCGGTTTCAATAGGGTCGGTTTTTGAGCTATTCGCTTTTTCCAGTCTGCAGGCGAACCAGAATGTAGATCCTTTTCCCGGGTGGCTGCTGACATGAATCTTGCTTCCCATCAAAGAAACCAGGTGGGATGAGATGGCAAGACCTAGGCCGGTTCCTCCGTGTTTTCGCGTGGTTGAATTGTCTGCCTGACTGAAGGCCTCGAAGATCTTTTGCTGCTTTTCCAAGGGGATGCCTAAGCCGGTATCGATAATGTTGAATTTGATGCCTATCTCTGTCTCGTTTTCAGTTGGGATGGATACGGCAGATACGCATACTGAGCCATGATCGGTAAATTTGATGGCATTATTGGTCAGATTAATGAGAACCTGGGTCAGCCTGTTGGGATCGCCATGAACCATGCTGGGGAGTTTGGAGTCTATCTCACAGGTGAGCCTGATGTTTTTCTGATTTGCCCTCAAGGACAACATCTGGATGACATTTTCGAGAGTCTGGTGAAGATTGAAATCGAAAGGGTCGAGTTTGAGTTTACCGGCCTCTACTTTGGAAAAATCAAGGATGTCATTTATAACCTTAAGAAGCCTTGCCGCCGAATTCTTGACCATCTTGAGATACATTCTCTGTTCCGGGTTCAGGTCGGTTTCAAGTACCAGATCGGTCATGCCGATTATGCCGTTCATCGGAGTTCTGATTTCATGGCTCATGTTGGCAAGAAAGTCACTCTTTGCCACATTCGCGGCCTCCGCCGATTTCCGGGCATCGGCCATTGCCTGCCGAAGGGTCTTTTCAGTCTCCACACTGTGGCTCAACTCCTTTAAGACAATATCCAGGTTGGCAAATTGCTCTGCCACAAGATCTGCCGTAATATCGGCAGCCTGTCTGGAAACATGTAATTCTTTAATGAGGAGCTGATTCTGCCTGAGCAGGTCATCATATGAACTGGGAAGGTAGTGGTATTCCATAGTCATTTTCTATTGAGTCTATGTACTGCACAGACCTGACAGGGGTCAAACGAACGCACGATGTGGCCTATTTCAACCGGATTTTCCGGATCTATTACCTCAACACCGATTGCAGACTCTTCCCAAGGCCCTCTCACACCATTGGCATCACGTGGAGAACCGTTCCAGGAGGTTGGAGTAATGATCTGGTATCTGTCGATTACCCCGTTTCGTATTTCCAGCCAATGTCCCAGAATCCCTCGGGGGGCTTCGATGATTCCATAACTCCGACCATCCGGGATTCCTTTTACCGACGTGTAATACAGTGCCTTAGGATCTATCGACTGAATGATTTCCTTCATGATCGGTAAGAGTTTTGCCGGACGCACAATCCTTGCCAGTTGCCGGGAAAACGCACTTGGACCTTTGTCTCGAACAAGATCTGTGAACAGGGGGTCCTTCCCGATGATAAGTTCAGCTAACGGTCCGGTTTCAGACGGGAGGTCGTCATACCGAGGTGCCTTCACCCAGGAGTATTTGTTCGAGGTTGTCTTGGATGTGCAAGGGACAGTTACTCCTTCAAAGGGATGTTGGCCATTGCTGTATCCCTCGAAATGGGAAAAGGCGATATGCTCGGTTATTCGGGCCTGGGAAAAATCCATACACTCCCCCTCAGACATAAATCCGGGAGGTTGCAGGAAGTGGGGAGCAGCAGTATCTGCTTGTTTATGTGGCAACCGGGGAAAACCAACGCTTATGAAGTTTGGATGACCGCCACCTGTTTCGTCAAGTCCAATCCGGCGTGCGGCGAGAACAAAGAAACCGAGGTCTCCATTACGGTGAGAGTCGCTTTCTTCAAGCCATTCATCCAGTTCGCCCTTACTTCCGACTGCAGCCCATCTTTCAATACTGCACCCAAGTATCTGTTGTTCATACCAGTCAGCAAAGGTTCTTTGCAGGTACTTACAATTAACTATATCGTTAAAGGATGGACTCGTGGCGATACCCCCAGGCACCATAAAGGATGCGTTGGGCCATTGCCCTCCAACGATGGCGACAATTTCCAATATTTTTTTGGTCTCTTTGATGGTACTGATAACGGATGTTCCGCTAAAAGGTTGGTAACGAAGTCCGGCCTCGGTATAAAACGATTTGTCATGATAGGCTGGATTTGCAAAATCTTGCATGAACATAAGATTTGTCTGCCGGATATCGCTTTGAATAAGTTCCGCAATCAACGCCAGGTTTCTCACCAGAAGAGCATTATGGGGAACGGTGATTCCACAGAGCATGTCAAGGGCCTGTGCCGCCGCCATCAGATGTGCCGTCCCGCAAATGCCGCATACTCTGGGGGTTATGACCAAACCGTCTCGAGCTCCTCGACCTTTGAGAATATTTTCGAATCCGCGGTACATGGTGCCGCAGCTCCATGAATTAGTTATGGTGTGGTCATTGTATTCCAGCCGAAGCTCAAGGTCTCCTTCAAGACGATTTAAAGGGATGTTGAGAATTTGTCGGTCTGCATCGGCCATCTCAAACCTCGGTAGTTCGTTTTTTAAGTCTTTCCGGTGCCGCTGCAGCTGCCATGCCTTTATATGCAAGGTAATGAGGACGGTTGACTCCATCGGGAAGATTGATCGGCAAACCAACAATATTCGGCGTTTGAAAGAACGGATCCGTCTTTGGAAAGCCCGGTTCGGTACAGCCAAAACAAGGGACTCCCATTCGGGTTTTACAGTTTCTCCTGTTCCAGAGGAATTTATTGCAGGGTCCGTGGGCCAGTGGGCCCTGACAACCCAAATGAAAAAACATGCAACCTTTTTCACCGAAATCTGTTTCTTCAATCCTGTATTCGTGATACTCGTTTCGGGTACAACCCTGATGAACCAGCATCCCGAAATATTCCAACGGGGCATTATACATATTTAATGCTAAATCCATCTCCGATGTCAAGGCCGTAATTACTCCTATAATTACGGTGGGATGAGCAGGACATCCCGGCAGATTGACAACCGGGAGTCCCTTGTGGGATCTGAAGGTGCTTCCCAAGAGGCCGCCGGCTTTTTCTTTTGAGAACTGCAGTCCGACAGCGTCCGTTTCTCCGGCTCCTACCACTCCACCGAAACTTGCACACGTTCCCACGGCGATGACTACTCCTGCCCGGTCAGCCAGCTGTTTGACCAGATCTTTTTTGGGTTTTCCGTCAAAGGTATCGAAGGTTCCTCTACCATCCGGGCCTCTAATAACGGCACCTTCGACGCAGAGGATATCAAGGGGCAGGCTGCCGCTGGTCAGAGCGGCAAGCAGGTGACGGTAATCATTTGGCGGAGTATTGGAAAAGGAGGGGTGCCAGAGAATATTGATATCAATTTCGTCAAGGGCCTCAAAGATGTTTGGCGATTCGGCGTTTATCATGGACAGCGAATCGCCGCCGCAAGTACCGCATTGAAGCCAATAGAGAGTGATCGGCATTTTCTGCACCTCATTTGAATATTTCAATTTCTGGTCCAGTGGCTGGTTGTCTGATCGACTTTATGCCCGAGATACCACCCTCCCAAAAAAAGGACACATTGACTGATGAAATACTATTGGCGGAAAACAAGAAAATCCGTATATGCATCTTTTTATCAGAATACTGGCTTGTAATCAAAGAAATGGCGCGTTTGCAGTCTCCGATAGGTCCGTGTCTCTCCTCTGGCGATAAAGGAACTTGTCACTGCACCGTTGGGAGTGAAGCGAACTCCATCTAAAAATTCCCCGTCGGTAATCCCGGTCGCAGCGATTGCCACCTCCTTGCTGCGAACAAGGTCCTGAGCCCGATAAATTTTTTCAAAATCATAAATTTGATGCTCTCGGGCCTCATCACGGTCCCTGTCGTTTTCATAGAATATCTTCCCCTCGAAATAGCCGCCGAGACAGCTTATTGCCGCTGCTACTGTAACGCTCTCGGGAGCATAGCCATACCCCATGTACAGATCTGCCCGTTCTCCGGTTATTGCAGAGAGACAGCCTGAAATTTCACCTTCCGGAATCAATTTGATTCGCGCCCCGCAGCTACGGACCTCTTTTATCAGCTGCTGGTGGCGGGCCTGATCCAGGATGCAGACAGTAACGTTTTCAGTATATTTACGAAGGGCTCTGGCCACACGTTTAACATTGACTATGGGAGGCTGGTTGATATCGATGGATTGCTGGGCCTCGGGGCCGACCACGATCTTGTACATGCTCAGATTGGGCAAGGGTTGGAGCATTCCCTTTTTAGCAATGACTGCAAATGATGTGGAGTTGTTCAATCCGTCGGCTGCAGAGTGGTGGGCCTCGAGAGCCACGGCCATCAAATCCATTTCCGGTCCGCCCTGTCCAAGATTGCGTGGCAGTTGGAAGGTCTCTGGCCTTTTTTTGAATCGGTCATTGATTACGGCACCGTCAATGGAGAGTCTGTTTAAGGTTTTGGCGATGGCGGATCTGCTGCTGTTCAGTATTTCATCCTGATTCCCGTGGCCTTGCAGTCTTGCTGCTGTAAGTGCTGCGATCTCAGTTGCTCGAACGATCTCCATTCCGTAATTTGTATACATAGAAAAACCATTATTTGTTAGGGGGTGTCAGTAACGAACTATACAATTATGCATCTCTTTCTCTACCTGTCTCTACAACGAGGTGGAATGAAAACCGTTTATTTCAGAAAGTTCCCGAATCTTGTGCATAAGCTTGTCTCTTGATTCCTTCAGAGCCTTCCCCTCGATGGTGTCTTTACGCTTCATCGGTTGCCTGAATTCATCGATTAGCTCGATATCCAGCGGTGCCGATTCCAGATTGCGCTCTGCCTCTCTGATTTCATCCGGGGTTGGGAGGATGATGCCGTAGAGTTGGTGCGGGGTGTGGACCAATGAATGTCCACGATTGTAGTAGGCTGCCGCAAATCCCCCATCGACATTTATGGCAATCCCGTCTTCGCTTGCCATCTGTCGGCCTTTTTTATAGTCAACCGGGGTATGGCCGAAGACTACACGTTTTACCCCGAATTCATCTTGAAGTTTCTGCTTAAATTCCTGGGTCAGTAAATTTTGTTTCCAGAAGAGAGACCTTTCTTCATGGGTTTTTTTGTCGATAAGGAAGTACCGCTCGAAGGTCTTCATGGCGTGTTTTCCGAAAAATGGTGATTTCGGTCCGCACCAGAGGTAGAAGAAAAGAGCCTGATCACGAGGTCTCTGAGGTTTTCCTTGCAGATAATTATGTCCGACTCTTTCAATTGTTTCCTGTATGAAATCGAGGAGATTCTTTCCTTTTCGTCCAAGAAATTCTTCGAATTCCCCTTCGGCTGTCGATGGAACCAAGGCGTGGATGTTTAAAACATTATTGTGGATATTATAGGTCTTCCCATGGGTAAAAAAGTATTTGAGAAGTCTTTTTAATTTGCTGTTGTTTATAAATTGTTTCTTGAGGTCCTCTACAATCTCGGCTTCCTCAGAGGTGAGTTCACCGGGAGAATCCAGATTGATGGTTGGAAAGAAAGTATCGTTAAGCCCACTCGTATCACCGGATTTCAGCATCTGAGCAAGCCGATCCAGCCAAAGACGCGACTCCATTTCGTAGTCCGGATAGTCTTTTAATGTCTGCTCTTCCAGCTTGAACTGAATGATGGCCAACGCCTTTTCCATCGACTTTCCTCTCTGGGTCTTTGCCTTGAAGTTGCCTGTGACCTTTTCGGGCGGGTAGGTCCGTTCGGCAAAGTCGGCGAGCCTTGAAGTGTCGAATTTCCATCGTTCCATGAGTTGAAAATGGTCGTACCTGCAGGTGATTCGCATTGCTTCGGCAATAAGCGACACGTTTCCGGAGACAGCCCCCAGCCAGAGGATATCGTGGTTGCCCAGAACATAATCGACCATCTGGATGTAGGCCGACGATGAGAGGATACGAATGATCTTGTCAGGTTGTGGGCCTCGGTCGAAGATGTCACCTAGAACCTGGATGCGATCAAGAAGCACCTGTCGTATCGTGTGAGAGAGATGGGCGATCAAACGAGCAGAGATAATTTCTTCTTCAAAGATGGGATCAGGTACCGGAAGCCCGGACAAAAGGCGATTGATAATGTAATGAAACTCCGGCAGGAAGATATCCTCGATGCGGTATCGGATATTGGTCAACTTATACTTCAAGACCTGGACCAGACAAAAAATGACATCCTGCATGTCCATGTGGATGTCATTATCGGTAACATATCTTTTTTTACGTATAATACTGACGAGATATTGTATCTTGTCCGAGCTGAAAGTGTTGGGCAATGCCTCACGGCATGTCTGATAGAGAAGTCCAAAACGTCCCCTGAGAATGGACATGAAGCGATCACCTTCACCATGCAGGTCACTGATCCAGAGAGTCGTCGGGATATTGGAATTTAACTCCACCTCCATCTGTAACATTTGATGGATCAATTTGTCGATTTCGCTGACTCGCACACGATTTTCTTTGTTGTGAGGAGAATCAGATGCTTCAGATGTGAGAGAAACAGGGGTGGTCATAGGAGCTCCATACATCCGGATATAGAGGGTTGCTGATTTATTAAAGGTAATTTCTCAGCTTAGCATACTACAAGTAAGACAAGAACATTCCTTCAAGATTCCACAAATACGGATGGACTCTTTTTTTTAAGACAGGTATCAGAGTATTTTCCTTTCAGCAGGCATTGTATCATTTCGTATTTTGATCGGCAAATTGAATTTGTTGGTGTCGTGGCTGAATCGGATTCAGTATATTGGGTTCTTCCGAATTGAGCGTACCCCTCTATATCGCTGGAGGACGCATTGCGGAGGCCTGTCTGTCAGCCGTGGTGTACAGGCGTTAAGGCCGGAGAGTAGTGTCTGGAAGCGATGAATTTCACCATCTTATTAATTTCAGCCTTTTAAAAGTACGATTAATCCGGATGAGCCGTATATTGCAATGATGGCTTTCGAGCAGGAGTGAGATGCCGGGAGTGTGGTTGCAAAAACCGTCTTGTCTGTGGTAATGTGAATTCTTCGGAATTTTGGTTGCTTAAACAGAATAGGGGTGTTGTTTGCGTTTTATTTTATTTACCTGCTTTTTGATATTTTTGCTGGTTGGCACTGTTCTGCCCGGCGGAGCAGTTGTCGAAAAGAAGGTACCGGAGGCATCAAAAAATACTATCATGCCGTATTTCGCCAAGCATTTCCAAAAGAGTTTTATGAAAACTCACGATGGTGTGGAAATACGGTATGCCGCATCGGAGGCCGCTGATGGACGACCGGCTCTGGTCATTGTGGACGGACGCACTGAATTTATAGCCAAATATGCAGAGATCTTATACGATCTGAAGGATCTGGGGTTTTCGTTTTATATTTATGACCATCGAGGGCAGGGGGAATCCTCACGGATGTTGGCCGATCCTCAAAAGGGGTATGTCAAACATTTTGAGGATTATGTTGAAGACCTGCATCTGTTTCTGAAAACTGTAGTAAAAGGAAATGAGCATCGATCTGTGTTTCTGCTTTCACACTCCATGGGTGGGCCTGTTTCTATACTCTTGGAACGTAAATATCCCGGTGAAATAAACGGGATGATCCTTTGTTCTCCGATGTTATCCGTCAATACTGCCCCATTCCCGAAATTTGTGGCAAAGGTCCTTTCCAAGGCCTTTGTTCTGGTCGGAATGGGAAAGCGATATGTCATAGGAGGTGGACCGTACAAGCATGATTTACCTTTTGAAAATAATGACCTCACCGACAGCTATGCGCGGTTTGAGCTCAACAGGCGTTTGGTGGAGGATAATCCTAAAGTAGCGTTGGGAAGTCCGACTTTCCGCTGGCTCTCAGAGGCATTTTCGGCAATGGATGCGATTACGTCCGGCGTTTCGCCCTTAAAGGTACCCATGCTGCTTTTGGTCGGAGAAGATGATACCGTGGTCGGAACCAAGGCTCAAAAGGCGTTTTGCGAGTCTCAGAAAAACTGCTCTCTTGTTGTTTTGCCAAAAGGCAAGCATGAATTGCTGATGGAAAAAGATCAGGTTCGCGATGGAGTCCTTGAGCATATCAAATTATTTTTAAACACCTATGCCACGAATTCCTCCGAGAAGACCGCTGCACGGCCCTCCCTATCAAAAGATTCGCAATAGTGCAAGATCGGCCTCTGTGTTTGATCTCTTTTAGATCGTACTATTAAAACAGTATCCGCTTTTCTTAATTTTTTATTTCACTATTCCACTAGCCGGATATATATTTTAATTGAAAGGAGTTTTTAAGCTGTTTCCGGTTGGTTGGCGGAGGGGTATTAATATGTTATTGTAGCTCGGCTTACACTATTCTGGTTTTGGGTTTAATTTTTTTAGGAGGAATAAATAGTTATGGAAATTAAGAAGATTGTTTCACCCGTGGATTTTAACAGCGTAACGGGAAAACTTGTAGAGTATGCAACGTATATAGCAGGACGTTTAGAAGCTGAGATTACTTTCTGTCATGTGATTGAACCCATATCGATGGGAGACATGATGTTGGGAAGCCCTTCGCTGAAGGAGTATGAAGAAAAGAAAGAGGAACACGTTAAAGAGAGGATGGGAAATATCGTCATAGATAATGAAGGAAAATGCAAAAAATGCGATGGAAAAATACTTCATGGAGATGTCGTTGATGAGATAGTCCGTTTTGCCAAGGAACAGGATGCTGATATGATTGTTATGGGAACCCATGGCGCTAAGGGATTGGAAAAAATCCTTCTCGGTAGAGTGGCGGAACGGGTAATGCAAAAGGCTCACTGTCCGTGTTTGGTGATGAATCCCTTTAAATAATGTGAACTCAATCCAACCATCACCAATGGATCGAATCAGTCAACTAAAACGTACCATGAACACCTGGTGGCTTCTGCATGAAAAGCCGGGTGTTTTGCAAAAACCTTCGCGGGACGGTTTTGTTACATTCTCCCGATCGACAAGGATAGTTACTCGGTCCTAACAGGCCCCGGATCAATCCGGGGCCTGTTAGGACAGGGGGTCCGGCGGAAGGTTCCGCCTGACATCAATTTTCATTTGCAGGTCTACTCCACGTATACTATAAAGAAGGTGGGTTCTCTTTATCCCGTAAAGGCATCATCAATTTAAGGCGGGAAAAAGGAAATAATCAAAGCTGCTGGACTCGTAAAAAGCCCGATCTCCGTCGTTGTAGATCTGAAACGGCAATTAGCCGTACTGCATGTACTGCCGAATGACCGTTTCAGGTACTACGCCTAGTATGTCGAGCTTTTTTCAGAGTCCATCTCGGCAACTCCGATGACTTTTTACGAGGTCATCAAAGCTCCATACGCTGTAATAGAGGGGAAGACCGATGGCGGAAAATGTATGGAACAAGTGCCCGAAATGTTCCAGCAAACTCACCAATAAGGTTGAATGCGGAACGTGTGGGATAATATTTGAGAAATACTTCCAGGCCCAGGCAAAAAAAAAGCTGCAGGAAGAACAGCAAGCTGTTAACCCGACAACATCTGGGAATAAAACGGTGTATATGATTTTGGGTTTCCTGGCTGTAGTGGCTTGTTCTGCTGCCTTTTATTACGTGGGACGTCATGAGGTTCCGTTGAGCGATAAACCGGCTGTTGTTCGACAAACACCGACACCTGTCGATACTCAACCGGTACGAAAAACAGTTTCGAATGTCAAGAAGGTCGTGGTACAGCATAACGGGGGTAAAGCCAACAAACGCGAGTTCATTCGACTCGCACGTGATGCGACTGTTCAGGTCAAGACGCCTTGGGGGTTGGGTTCTGGTTTTTTTATTGGTGAGAATTCCATCATAACCAATAAGCATGTGATTGAATTCAATACAGATGAATTTGATAAATTTAAGAAAAAGGTTGAAAGGAATCAGAAGATTCTGGAGTATCAGAGACAGAGGATTGATGAGGCCAAAAGTAAGATGTACCGCATGCCCGATGGACCTTCGAGAAGACAGCTTGCCATAATTATTCAGGAGAAAGAAGAGGAATTGAATGGCTTGCTTCCAAAGCAGCAACAAGAAATGAAAAAGTTGCAGGAGTTGGAACAGAATATAAATTCTGACAATGTGACGGTTGTAATGTCGGACGGAACGGAAGTCTCAGTCGCAGATGTAATAACCAGTGAGAACCATGACCTGGCTTTGTTGAAAGTATATTCGGTTACCGCACCCATCCTACGCCCCGAGAGCAGTGGTACCGTTCTTGAACAGGGAGACACTGTCTATACAATTGGGAGTCCGCTGGGACTGAGGGACACGGTGACATCCGGAGTTTTTTCCGGGTATCGAAAAAATACAAAGACCAACGAGCAGTATCTGCAGACGGATGCTGCGATTAATCCTGGAAACAGCGGGGGGCCTTTAATAGACAGTCATGGTCGTGTGTTGGGAGTAAATACCATGATTTTAAACAATACCGAGGGAATCGGGTTTGCAATTCCGATAAGGACGGTTTTCTCTGAATTTGCAACTTCTCTTTAATATACTGATAATACAATAAATATTAATAAGAATGGGCGTGTTTTTTTTAAAAACACGCCCATTCTTATTTCTGATTACCCCTGAAACTCAGCCCATCGGAATGGAAGGATGTGAGCTGTTTGTTTCACGGGTCTCTGCAGCCTGGACAGCATAAGCGTTGCCCCCATGGATGGGTTTATGGCGTCCAGAGAAACGAACAGCTCACTCCCTGGATTAGTAGCTGAATATTAGTTTAGTAGTAATAAGTTTTTTATTTGTGGTTCACCTCCGGGCCTCCGCGAGGCGCCCTACAGCGATGACTTCCACCTCCCATATTATAGAAAAGTACGCATAAGTCAGATGAATCTTATTTGTGGCTCATCCGGTTTTTGCGTACTTCGGAAAAGTTAAAAGAATTAACCCGGTAGAGATCATCGCTTTCGGTCGCCGTCCTGCGGCCTTATCACCTGGGAACCACGGCTGACAGACAGGCCGTCCCTGGCCTGCTGTCAGTTGCGGACATCCTATCCGCAACCCTTTGGGCCTGATATACTTCCCAGTCGGGCCTCCGTGATGCGCCCGCGAACGACGATCTCCACCTCCTTGGGTTATAGAAAAGTACGCTTGAGTCGGATGAACCTTATTTGTTAATTCGAAATTAATTTGTTGCTAACCGATTCTTAACAATACCAGGATATCTTGTGCATGTTGCAACTAAGAACCGAATTCAAAGGCAATATTTTGTTTAACAATTATTGATGGGAGGGAAGTATAACATGCACAAGAGAATGAGTATCAAAACAGCGTTTTTTACCGCAGTGGCAGTGGTTACCCTGACCGTTCCCTGTTGGGGCGCAGCGACGATTACCGGAGCAGGGGCCACCTTTCCTTATCCGGCCTATTCCAAATGGGCCTATGATTATAATCAGGAGACCGGAGTACGTTTGAATTACCAGTCCATCGGATCGGGTGGCGGGATCAAGCAAATCAAGGCCAAAACCGTCGACTTTGGTGCCTCTGATGCCCCGCTGAAACCGGCTGTTTTAGACGCTTCAGGGTTGATGCAGTTTCCGATGATCATGGGTGGAGTCGTGCCGGTTGTTCATCTCAAGGGAATTGCTGCCGGTCAACTCAAACTTTCGGCAGAAAATCTGGCGGATATCTACCTTGGAAAGATCACCAAATGGAATGATAAAAAACTCGTCGCTGACAATCCCGGACTTTCCCTTCCTGCTGAGGATATTGCCGTAGTCCACCGTGCTGACGGTTCCGGAACGACCTGGATATTTACTAATTATTTGACCAAGATCAGCAAAGAATGGAAGGAGAAGGTGGGAAACGACAAGGCTGTTCAATGGCCGGTAGGAGTTGGTGGAAAAGGCAATGAAGGTGTTGCAGCCTTCGTCGGCAAAGTAGATGGTTCCATCGGCTATGTTGAATATGCCTACGCCTTGCAGAACAAGATGGCTTCCGTGCTGTTAAAAAACCATGACGGCACGTATGTGGCGCCGACTGCTAAGAACTTTCAGGCAGCCGCAGCAGGAGCCGATTGGGCTCATGCAAAAGGATACTACATGGTTTTGACCGACCAACCGGGAGCAAATTCATGGCCGATCACTGGCGCATCCTTCATCCTCGTGTATAAGACACAGACCAACCCTGAACAGGCGAAAGACGTATTGAAATTCTTTGACTGGAGTTACAAGAACGGAGGAAAGGCAGCAATGTCTCTGGATTATGTACCGATGCCGGAGAAGGTTGTCAAGATGGTCGAGATGACCTGGGAAAAAGAATTGAAAGATCAAAACGGTAAAGCTATCTGGCCGTAATGGTGTTTTCCACTGCATAAGTAGTCGAAAACATACTAATACCCTGGAAAGTCTTGGGTTGCTGAGCAAACGGAGGAGTGCCTGAGGTGCAGTCCTCCGTTTATATTTATATCTGTTCTTGGAATAATTGGGTTATGAGCTCGATAAAAAACAAGGTCTGCATATAAACAGACTGTACAGAAAATAAAAAAACGTAAAATGAAACAAAAAAAAGTATGGGGAGACCTGATATTTCGCTGTTTGACTGCGGCATTTGCCTCCTTTATCGCCGTTCTCTTTATTGCGATTATCATGGTTCTTTGGCACCAGTCTCAACCGTCCATTCAGAAGTTTGGCTTTTCTTTTCTTATTTCAAAAACATGGAATCCGGTTCATGAGCAGTTTGGGGCTTTAATTCCCATTGCCGGCACCTTGCTCTCCACCTTTCTGGCCCTGCTTTTCGCTATACCTTTAAGCTTGGGTATTGCTCTTTTTCTGGCTGAACTTTCACCCCATTGGCTGCGGGCACCCTTCGGTACCGCCATTGAACTGCTGGCAGCAATTCCATCCATCGTTTACGGCATGTGGGGGCTTTTTGTACTCGGTCCTCTGATGTCCGATTACGTTCAACCTTTTTTAAAGGAAACACTCGGCTTTTTGCCGTTTTTTAAAGGTCCATCCATGGGTATTGGTATGTTGACCGCAGGCCTGGTGTTGACCTTGATGATTATCCCTTTTATCGCCTCGGTGACGCGGGATGTCTTTCTGATGGTTCCGCAACCTTTGAAAGAAGCTGCTTACGGGCTTGGCTGTACTACCTGGGAGGTGGTACGGGATATCATGATTCCTTATGGAAGAAAGGGTATTGCCGGAGCTGTTTTCCTGGGAATGGGTCGTGCTCTGGGTGAGACCATGGCGGTAACCTTTGTCATTGGAAACGCCTATCATCTTTCCTGGTCGTTGTTTGCACCTGGAAATTCGATCGCATCGACTCTAGCCAATGAGTTTACCGAAGCTGATGGCGCGGTTTATCTGTCATCCTTGATCGAATTAGGACTGGTTCTGTTTTTGATTACTTTCATCATTCTCGGACTGGCACAGATATGGCTGAAACGTGGTCAGTCGGGGAGGGTATAATGACACTTCTTACTCGTCGGAAAATTTTAAACCGGGTTGTTCTGACTCTCTCAGCAATGGCGGCAGTTGCAGGCCTGTTCATGCTCACCTGGATTTTAGGCGATGTTGCCTGGAAAGGGGTAACTTCGATAAACTGGGATTTTTTCACCAAGCTGCCGACTCCGCCAGGCGTGGCAGGTGGTGGCCTGGCCAATGCCATAGTCGGTACATTGCTGATGACTGTGGGAGCAGCCTGTATTGCAGTGCCTTTTGGTATGATGTCGGGGACATATTTGGCGGAGTTTGGAAAGGATACTAAGATAGGATATCTGATTCGCTTTCTTGCCGATATCCTTGTGTCGGCTCCTTCCATTGTCATCGGTGTTTTTGTTTATCTGGTATTAGTCAAACCAATGCATCATTTTTCCGGTTGGGCAGGTGCCTGTTCCCTTGCCATCATCATGTTGCCTGTGGTCAGTCGTACGACCGAGGAAATACTCAGGCTGGTACCACCGGAAATCAGAGAGGCCGCCCTGGCCCTTGGCTCACCCTACTGGATGATGACCTTGAAAATCATCTACAGGTCGGCTGCGTCCGGAATTTTTACCGGTGTTATGCTGGCCGTTGCCCGGGTGGCCGGAGAGACCGCACCGCTGCTCTTTACCGCCTTAAACAGTCCCTACTGGATGCACAGTATGAATGAGCCGATGGCCAACCTCACGGTCGTCCTCTTTAACTATGCGATGAGTCCTTACGATGACTGGCATAGTCTTGCATGGGGAGCAGCCTTTATTATCACCATATCGGTATTGGCCGTTAATGTTTTCACGCGGGTAGTTTTGCGTGCAAAGAGGAGAACACTTTGAATCAAGTGATGTATCGACAAGGAGAGACAGGGCACGTGACAGGAACACAAAAAAATACTTCGGCAATGGAGTTGGGACCGAACCAAAAGCTTGAGATGGGAGAGATTAAACTTTCGGTTCGAGGGCTCAATTTTTATTATGGTGATAAGCAGGCCCTGTATGACAACACACTGGATATCGCCTCTAAAAAGGTTACGGCCTTCATAGGACCATCTGGCTGTGGAAAATCGACTCATATTCGCACGTACAACCGAATGTATGAACTTTACAAAGGGTTCCGTGCAGATGGCGAGATTCTGATGGATGGACAAAATATACTGGATCCTTCGATACCCGCGCTTCATCTTCGCCGTAAAGTGGGAATGATTTTTCAGAAACCTACCCCTTTTCCCATGAGCGTTTTCGATAATATCTCCTATGGATTGAAGCTATATAATAACTACAGTCCCAGTGAGATTGAAGGGCGGGTGGAAAAGGCCTTGCAGGATGCTGCTCTTTGGGACGAGGTCCAGGGAAAGTTGCAACAACCGGGAACTGCTCTGTCTGGAGGACAGCAACAGCGACTCTGCATAGCCCGAGCCCTTGCTGTGGAACCGGATGTCCTCTTGATGGATGAACCCTGTTCAGCCCTGGACCCCATAGCCACTGCCAAGATAGAGGAATTGATCGAAGAGTTGAAGGGTAAGCTGACTATCGTGATCGTTACCCATAATATGCAGCAGGCCGCAAGGGTTTCCGATTATACGGCCTATATGTATCTAGGAAAACTCATGGAGTTTGGGACGACAAGTACCATCTTCATGAATCCTGTGCGTAAGGAAACCGAAGATTACGTTACTGGTCGGTTTGGTTGAAATAATGTATTTTTACGTTTCATTGTCGTATGTTGGATCCATAAGGAATCTACAGGCATTGCAAAGAGATTGTGACCAAAAGAGTGTTTGAGAAACTGCTTTAGCCGGATCGAACCGGAGTTGTCATCTTGGCCGGATTTCCGCCGTGCTTCCACACATCAAGAACCTTCCTCCAATAACCAGTCACGGGCCTCGACTACGCGAACACCATCGGGCGATACCGGTGAAGATGGTTTGTTAAGGGTAATCAGGAGGTTGCCCGCGCGGGGATGTTTTGCTGCAGCATCCTCCAAGGCCCTGATCTCCCGTCGGAAGGTCTCGGGGTTATCCAGGTTGGCACAGACCTGGACCAGGTTCTCGGACCCATCCGCCTCACGGGCAAGGAAATCCACCTCAAAACCGTCAGACGTACGCACATAGGAGATTTGGGCACCACGACGTCGGAGTTCCCAAAAGATGACCGTTTCCAGGGCATGCCCAATATTACTCCTTCCTGAGCGATCAAAAAGTGGGATAAGGCCGGGATCAACAGGATAGACCTTGCGGGGATTGACGCGGCGGCGGCGTTCAGAATCGGCATCAATGGTTACGGTCTGCAGCAGAAAGGCATCTTCTAGAGCGGCAAGATAGCTATGAAGGGTGTCTTTGCCCACAGCCATGCCCTGCGATTTCAGATCGGCATGAAACTTGTTGATACTGAATATCCCTGCGGCGTTGCCCAGGAGTTGTCGCACCAACCAACGCAGGGCCAGAGGATGGGAGACCGCATTTCGTTCAATGACATCGCGCAACAGGACGAGATCGACATAGCTTCGCAATAACTCTGAGCGATTGCGCACATCCACACCCTGTGCCTCGGGAAAACCACCCTGGCTTAGATAGGCATGCAGGTAGTGGTCAATCAAGGATTTTTCGCTCTTGGTCAGATGTTCAGCAGACGTGCCGGGTTCCTGTCCCACATGCCGGAGAGTCTCACGAAAGCTGAAGGGCTGGACGATTGCTTCCATTGCACGTCCTCGCATGCTGGTGGCAACCTCTCGTGACAGCAGTCGTGCGGAAGAACCCGAGATAAAGAGATCGATCCTCTCGCTGTCCAGCAAACGCCGGACGAAAATCTCCCAGCCGGGAACCACCTGGATTTCATCGAGCAGGAAGACGGTCTTCTGCCGTTCCCGCATATGGGGATGCAGGCGATAATACTCTTCTACCATCAGGTCCAGGTTTTCCCCTTCCAAACCGGCCAGGCGCTCGTCTTCAAAGCTGAAATAGAGCAGGCCTTCACGCGGCATACCGCAGGACAGCCGATCAGCCAAAATCCTCCAGAGCAAACTGGTCTTCCCTGCCCGTCGCATTCCAATCACGGCAACGGCCTTACCCGGTACTGACGGCAGCCAGACATCTCGCGGCGTAAGCTTTGGTACCGATGCAGCCAGGGAATCTACGATCTTCTGGCGGATTATCGACCTGAAGTGGTTTTTCATGGAGGATAGGATATCGTAAATTTATCCTTTTGGGAAGGATAAATTTATTTGGGTCTGTTCCTGGTGACAAAAGGATTGCCGTGCAAATCGGGATGCTGCCGCAAGGACTCGCTTCCTTCATTATCTTCGACTTCCTGTTCATCGCAGCGTGGTGCGATTGCCGTCAAATTACAGCAAAAAGACAATGAACTGGTCTTTACAAAGCAAAAATATCGGTGATGTGCTCGACACCTCAAATTTGAAATATATAGTAGAGTAAGGACATTGGAGATATATAATTTCAGAATAGATTTTCCGCCTGCGATATGCAATCAGAGGTGATTTACCATGACAGAGTCAATACGATGGTTTAGGCGTACATAACATCTCCAAAAAAAA
>CAWGGS010000047.1:0-45162 GCA_963822095.1 uncultured delta proteobacterium | reverse complement strand
CACTTGCGTACCATGTATCAAACAAAACAAATTTGGGATTAAAACCATGTTCTTCAGCTTTGTCAAGCATTCGCGGAAATGGTCATTCTTTGTTTTGTCGTCTTCATCGATGTTATAAATTCTAAAATCAATAGGAATAACGGTTGTACCGTCTGTCCAAACTAAAGTAACCATACACTTATCCCCTTTACAAGGGTACGATGGTGTTTACCACTCCACATAGGGCGAACAAAAGCCATTTCTTCTGCATATGGTTTATCTAATGTTCGATTCGTCACAAATTAGAAAACCTTCTTCAAGCTTGACATGGAATTCAATGTCTCGCGCCTGATTGGTTCACCGCCTGGCTACGTCGGCTACGAGGAAGGCGGCCAGTTCACCGAGGCGGTTCGCAACGTCCGTATTCCGTCGTGCTGTTCGACGAAATCGAAAAGGCCCACCCGGATGTCTGGAACATGCTGTTGCAGATTCTTGAGGAAGGGAAGCTGACCGACAACGTGGGCCGCGTGGTGAATTTCCGCAACACCATCATCCTGATGACCACCAACGTCGGGTCGGACATCATCAAGAAGCAGGGCACGCTGGGTTTCGCTCCCGCGAATGAGGAGGCCGCCCACGAAAAGATGCGCGAGCGGATTATGGACGAGGCAAAGAAGACCTTCCGCCCCGAATTCCTGAACCGTCTCGACGACGTGATTGTGTTCCGTTCGTTCACCAAGCCCGACCTCATCACAATTTTGAGCCTGGAAGTGGAAAAGGTTCTGGCGCGGCTGCGGCACAAGAACCTCCAACTGGAACTGGACGACAAGGCCAAGGAATTTCTCGTGGAAAGAGGTTACGACCCGCAATACGGCGCGCGTCCGATGCGCCGCGCCGTGGAGCGATTCCTCGAAGACCCGCTGGCCGAGGAAATCCTCGCGGGCAACTGCACGAGGGCGAACCGATCATTGTCACTGACTGACAAGGAAAGACTCGTCTTCAACCAAATGCCGCCGCCGCCGAAGGCGCTCTCTCAAGAGCTGACCCCCCGCAATCGGATCTCCCTATTCGCCAACCTGGGACCTCCGGGTTCGGCATTCTTCGTGTTCGTTCACGGACTGCGAAAATCCAACAAGATGGAATCGGTGAGAGAATCATCATCGTGCTCGGTTTGGATTGCTGCTCGGCGCATTGGGAAACGCAGAACATGCGCCTCTGGAGGGTGGCGAAAGTAGTTCTCTGAAGCCAAGCTGGGACACTCTTCTGGGAGACCGTCTGCCAAGAATTTGTGAAAGGTGTGTCCCCCCGGTCCCGCACGGCGAGCTTGGAGTAAGCGCCAGAAAGTGCTTGCGAGCGGGAGAACCGGCGCTCGAAAATATCGTTCTCGAACTCGATGAAAAGCAATTCGACGGCAGCCCATCGAGTTCCGAAAATAGCGAACCCTCATAGCACCAAATTATTTCCAGATGAGATATCAGCGAAACCGTTTTCTCACGGCCATTATTATTGTCCTGCTTTCATACGGACTCGGTTCGTTTCGGTCGAACGCCGGGAAGTCCATGGGCGACTTGACCGGGGACTGGCAACTTTTCGTGGACGACTATCTTGTCGCAAGCAAAGCCAACGTGGTTCGCACTTATCATCCGTTTGAAATGCACCCCGGAAACCCCATCATGGTCGCGGACAAGCCCTGGATGGACCACGTGGTCACCTCGGGTGTCGTCCTGCGCCGACCGAGGATGGCCAGGGCTACCGCATGTGGCACGGTTGCTGGGTGACTCCCGAGGTGCGTAAGAAGCTGGGTGGAAGCTGCCTCTCTACTCGACCAGCAAGGACGGCATCCACTGGGAACGGTCCCATCTTGGGCTCTGGTTCTCCTGGGATTGACGGTTCGCTCGAAGGAACAACTCTCTGCCCATCCATGTCCACCCGATCTATACGCCGTCCAATCCCGACCCACAAACGTCGCTACATGACATGGCCCGGGGTGAAGGGCGGCGACACCCGCTGAGTTTCTCGGAAGACGGCATTCACTGGGTAACGCCGACGAACACCTCACCGCTCATGGGCGGGAGTCGACGTGGGCAACTTTGACTACGACGCCCGCACCGGCCGGTACCGTGGTTACGTGAAGGCGATCGCAACGTCAGCGGCCTCAGGCGGCGCTGTGTCGGCCTTTCCGCGTCCAAAGACCTTCGTTCTTGGCCGCCACCGGAACTCGTCATGGCCCCGGATGATTTTGACGACCGCTGGGTTGAAGCGGACACCATTCAGCGCACGCACTTCTATGGTTGTCCCGTCATCCCCTACGAAACGATGTATCTCGGTATGCTGTGGATCTTTCGGGCCGAAGACGACCGCGGCTACTTCCATGGACCGGTCTTCTGCGAACTGGTCACCAGCCGCGACGGCGAGCACTGGCTGCGTGAGGAAGGGCGATTATTATCCTCGCCAACGGCCCTTCACCCAGTTGTGGACCAGGGTACTTACTCATACCAGTGCCGTCCTGGTCGAAGGTGACACCATCAAGGTCTATTACACTGGCTCACCTGACTACCACGACGTCTTCCCCATTCACGGTGCGGTTGGGCTGGCCACCCTGCGTAGGGACGGTTTTGCTTCGCTCGATTCGGGAACGGCGGTCAGTCAGGTCACAACCAAGCGGCTTAAGAACGCGGCCGGCCCGCTTCACGTCAATTACGATGGCAGTCGCACCCGCATAAGCAATACGCAACTGTACGCGTTGAAGGTATAGGGCAGAACCACGTATTGCTGGAGACAGTGTGCCCCAAATGACCAAGCCTGGAGGCATGTTCGAAGATCACATACGTTCCGCCGTTAATGTCAGGCGAGCAAAGGAGAAATGCGATCTTCATGAATTCTTACCGAAAATCCTTCGATACCTTTTCCTGGCATCGATGGGTTGTAAAAATTCCAGCCCCAACCTTTTCAGTATTATCGGGGGCCAGACCCCTGTTTCCAGCACTCCTGTCGGATTTTGCAATAAGAGTTTCAGATTCTTTATTCTTTTTCCTAGTGATATTTTCTCAGCCGACCGAAAATCGGTAAACTCGAAAAGGCCGAAATTCTCCAAATGATAGAGCCGTGAATAAAATTCCAATTCCTTTTTCGTAGGTTCAAATACCATCCTTGCATGATGACGGGCAAACCATTCATCATCAGGCAGATACCCTCCAGCCAGCACATACAGCTTCGTCAGTTCTCTATTTATTTTCAAAAGCACTTCTTGGATCGGTCGAATATCCCGCTCAAACAGGGTTCTTTCTTTGGGCAGGTCCAGTACCGTTATACACAGATCTTCGGGAAGATTATCATCTACAAAGCTCGTGCTTTGTCTTTCTTCTTTGCAATTTTGGAACTGCTGTTTTGTAAAATATCCGTCAGCACTTCCGTGGCTTGCCCCCAACACCATTTCAAAGAGAGAACGATTATTGTTATAAACATGAATAAAGGGGCTATTGCATGGGACATCACTGAACAAGATGCCTTTTTTACTATTATTTCCAGAAAGTTCCGTAGGACTTAACAAACCAAGAAAATAACCACGAACCTTTTTCTCTCCTTTGAGGGAAAAATATATATTGTTTTGAATGGATCCCTTCCAGCCGACATCGACCAGACATATTTCATTTTTTTTCTTTTCCAGGTTGAAGCGATTAAGATACCGATGAAAATTTTCACGCTGCTCTTTTCTGTGAGTCTCGTAAAGCTCCTGAAAATCCTTGGCATCAAGGAGCATTTTAAACTGTTTTTGCTGGGAAAGTTGCTGGAAACGATAATCGGGATCGAGATCGTACTGCCGGCAGAGTTCAATGGTTTGCCTGTGCGAAAAATTAAGACTCTGAAGAAATTCTGTTAACGATATATTTTGATAATGAGTAAAAAGATGCGAAAAATTCTCCTCCGGCAATGGTTTCAAGGAGCAGATGTAGGTCGACTTCCTCGAAACCAGCAGATAATGGGGAGTGATTACATATCTGCCGAAACGTAATTGTTGATATTCCAGGAATAAACGACGAAGAAATTCCCCTTCCTTGGAACAAAAAAAGACCTCCGAAACCTGATCTCGTACCAACTGCTCAAAGAGTCTGTGGGTAAATAGCCACAGGCTCAGGGCCATCTCCGGGAAGCATATATTCTTCTCACCTTGTATTTGATCAAGAAACTTCTTCTCAACTGTGCCCGTTCCAGAGTCTTTCCTCCTACTGGCATCCTCACTTGAATCGTTCCGCTTCATGTGATCAAGATGATACACACGAAGACCTCCTTTACGAGCCATATCGAAATCTGCATGCTCATTATCTCCAATCATTACCAGTTGCGAGGGAGCACATTCCAAATCTTGACATACCTGTCCATATAACCGGCCGGAATGACCTTTGGTCAGGCTGTAATCTGCTGAAACGTATACTGCATCCAGATAGGCATCGAGGCTGTGGTATTCCAGTATCTTTTTAAAATGAGGTCCTGGCAGGTAAAAATCAGAAATCAGACAGGTTGTAATCCCACTTTTCTTGACATCAACCAGCAGGTCGAACAGCACAGGGCAGATTCTTTGGGTAGATATTTCCATCTGCACTTCGATATCAGCCACAATCTCGACAAAATCCTTCTCGGTCATAGATGGTGGAAGCGTGGTAATGTCTGATAGAATATGAAAAAATCTCTTAGCGAATTCATAGAGATTAAAATCGGCATCCAGATTTTTTCCAACATTTTCATTGCACATTTTAGCTTCGAGTTCTCTTCGCAGGCCATAAAGAATGGCGCCGTCAACGCCAGACGCCAAGAGAGAACTCAACTGGGTTGCAGCAAGACGCTTCGTAGTCTCGGGAATGACTGAACGGGTGACAAGCGTATCAAAAAAATCAAAGCAGACGACTTTCGGACTGCAGTCTGCAGTCGCAAGAAGTTTTTTTACTTCTTCGGTTAATTTCTCAGGTGACAGACCCCTTGTTTCTGCAATCATCTCTTTGCTCAATCATGAAGCAGAATCGCCAATGGTGCATTCAATAATCTGGTTGTTGAAAATGCCGTGCACTCCTTTCCCGGGCGTTAAAGCGGAGATTGAAATCATATTATGCGCCCAACAATGAACAGTGTGAACGAACGGGTCCATTCCCTCTCCCACTCCAAAGGTAAAAGTATACGTTGCCGAATGAATTTCAGGCCAGGAAAAGCGGAAAGAGACCAGATGCCTGCCAGTGGCTAAACACAGTTTATCCGTTAAGGAAGAACAGGTATTTTCACCAAATATCGCATTCCCCACCCTGTCTTTGACTGTATAGCCAAATATAACATTATCTTTATCTACCTTGACATCGACCTCCATCTGAACAACAAGGATTTCTCCTGCTATGACCGTCTCTTTGCCATTGAGATCTTCCCCTAACAGCCTTACACGAAGAATCTCAATCTCGTTGGAACCACCCTTCGATGTTTCAGGAACCTCAATCCATCCTTCCTGCTCGCCGTTCTTTTTACCGACCAATGCCTTATCTCTGCCAGACACCACTGAAGATGAGGACAATGCGTTGAGCTTTTTCTGAAACCTTTCCGTATGTAGAATTTTTGTATATTGGGAAACTCCGGCCAGAGGTGCACCTTCAAATATTTTCTTTCCACCTTCAAGTAATATCACCCTCTTACAAAGACTCGTTACAGCTTGCATGTCATGGGTTACAAATACGATCGTGCATCGGCTCATCATCTCTTTCATCTGCGTTATACACTTCTGTTGAAAAAAGATATCACCAACTGACAAGGCCTCGTCTACAATTAAAATCTCAGGATCGACACTGATAGCAGTGGCAAAAGCCAATCGTATATACATACCGCTGGAATACAGCTTAACGGGTTGATCTATAAACTCTCCTATGTCGGCAAATTCTACAATTCTATCAAATTTCTCCTCTACCTCTTTTTTTTCCAGCCCCATAATGGCCGTACTTAAAAACACATTTTCCCTGCCAGTGAATTCAGGATTGAATCCTGCCCCCAACTCAAGCAGAGCAGAAATTCTACCTTTGACCTCTATAAAACCATTGGTGGGTTGTAGAACACTGCAAATAATCTGCAGTAACGTGGATTTTCCACTCCCGTTTCTTCCTATGATCCCAACGGCCTCACCTTGCTCGACCTGAAACGATAATCCATCTAACGCATTGAAAACTCGATGGTATTTCTTCCTGAATGGATGAAATGTCTCCTTCAGTCTATCTCTATTGTTGTTAAATAATTTATAGATTTTAGTCAGATTTCTAACATCAATGGCAATATTCGAATCCATATTTATAACACATCGGCAAACTGCGGTTTAAGTTTCCGGAAAACTGCTGCTCCAGTTAAAAAGATTAATAAAGCGATAACCCAGAAGTACAACGTCAACCAAGGTCGGTGCCAGAAAGGTACAAAATAGATAAACGAATCTCTATACCCTTGGACTATATAAAACATCGGATTGATCTTTAATAATGTCTGAATCCTTGCAGGCATGATGGTGATATCCCAAAATATAGGAGTTGCCCAAAACCCAACCTGTATAATGATACCAACAAGAGGTACAATATCACGGATAAATGGCTGCAAAGCGGAAACAATCCAGGCAATCCCCAACGCCAGGACCGACATGCACAGAAGATAATAAAAGAATTGAAAATAATAAAAACTAAACGGCATCCTTTGGAATAAAATAAGCACGAGAAGAACGAAAATGAAAACCACATGGGTCACATAGGAAGAAAGGAGCTTAACAACAGGAAGTATCTGAGAATGAAATATTGTTTTCTTTATGAGATGGGCATTTGCAACGACAACACCGGCTGATCCCATTACGATATCCGAAAAGGCAAACCAGGGGGCCATTCCAGCGGTAAGCCATACGACAAACGGTACATTGTTCATCGGTCTTGATTTAAACCCTACACTGAATACAAACCAGAAAACAAATATCATTACAGCTGGTTGTATAAACGTCCATACAATACCCAAAAATGATCCGATATATTGGTTTATCACTTCGCGTATGGCTAACTCTCTAATGAGACGACGCTGGTCCAAAATTACAGATAGAAATTCAAATAATTTAAGAATCATATTAATTTACTTGTCTCAACAACCTATTCGGTTACATAATTTTTTGACATATTTTCTGTTACGTACACTTTAAAAATTGAATTAATTTTTGCAGCTTACAGAATTATATCATTCGCATATCAATAACGTTCTAATTATAAAATCCTGGGTTAGTTCAAATCTAAAAAATCTCTCATTACTGGTTGGGTAATACATAATTGGGGTTATTTAAATTTATTATTTAAAGGAGTGTGACTTTAATTCAATTCAATCTAAAACGCAATCCTGCGCTTATTGCTTCATATATTTGAAAACATCAACGAAAAATGGTCTTTCCCCAAAATAATAGACAATCAGTTAAGCCACATTTTTCATATTCATCCAATCTGTCTCAAACATTGCCGGAGATTTGTACCCGATCGTCGAATGACGTCTTCTACGGTTGTAATAGACCTCTATTTAGTTGAATAAGGCCTGCTCGGCTTCTCTTCTTTCTTTGAATCGCACATGATAAATGAGTTGGGTTTTCAGCGTATGAAAAAATGATTCTGCCACAGCATTGTCCCAGCAATTCCCCTTCCTGCTCATACTTTGAACACAGTGATGCTCTTTGAGTAACTTCCGAAAATCACCACTGGCATAATGAACGCCGCGGTCACTGTGAACAAGAAGTCCTTTTTCTGGTCTCCTTCGCCAAAGGGCCTTTCTGAAGGCATACAGCATGGAACGACGGTCAAGAGATTCAGTCAGATCCCAGCCAACTACAATCTGAGAAAAAAGATCTATAAATACTGTCAAATAATGCCATTTCTGGCCAACCTTCAGATACGTTATATCACTTACCCAAACCTTATTCAGAGAATCCACCGAAAACTCTCTGTTTAAAAGATTAGGAGATACGGGCTCCGCATGCCTGGAATCGGTTGTAGCAACAAATTTCTTCAGGGTTCTACATTTAAGACCCATCTCTTTCATATGACGAGCAACTCTATTTTTACTCACCGTCGCAAAACCAGGTTCAGAACGCAAATCGGCGGATATCAGAGGACTGCCGGCCATTCCCTTGTGTTCCCGGTAAAGCTAGGCAATTCGTTTCCTGATCTACATGGTCTCTTTCTTTCGTCGAGAAAATGGGGCCCTTTGCCAAAGATAAAAACCGCTTGATGAAACATTCAGGATGCGGCACATCTTCACCACCGGAAATGAGGTGCGGTTTTCCTGCATAAAGCGATATCTCATTTCGATGTCCTGCTGAAGATGGCCATGGCTTTTTTTTAGGATATCTCTCTCCATTTCTGCATCTTTCAATTTCTTTTCAAGATCTCGAATGCGTTTTTGGTCGGGTGTCAGTGCCATCTTCTCATAACCTGGAAATGCTATTTCACCATTCTTTCGAAATTCTCTGCGCCATCGGTATATGAGATCACTCGTTATTCCCAAACTGTCTGCAACTTCAGGGACTGT
Source organism: uncultured delta proteobacterium (assembly GCA_963822095.1). Lineage (GTDB taxonomy): Bacteria > Desulfobacterota > Desulfobulbia > Desulfobulbales > Desulfocapsaceae > CAWGGS01. Next base: position 36,624 of record CAWGGS010000047.1, on the reverse strand, counting down.
TCTTCCTGGTTCTTCCGTCAACAGTACGGCATTTCTTTTAAATTCAGAATCGTATTTTCTTCTTTGTTGAACACTCATGTCTTCCTCCTGTCATTTTCATAACAGTGGCTTAACTTCGTGTCCATATCTTTGAGGAAGGTTCACTATTCTCTTTCTCATATAGCAGGAAAGGAAAGGACCGAAATGATAAAAGGATTACCAGTTATCAATGTGATAACTAATGAGCCAGAACGGTAGTAAAGAAATTGACACATATCGCGGATAGGGTTAGCCATCACTGATCGCCCCCCCTGGCCACTCGGCATACCGATGGTTTTCCCAATCAACTCGACTAATCAAGAAAGAAGACGGACGCTGGGAGAAAAAATTTTAGGTTCCGACGAAATATGCCTTCGGCAACGCGATTATCTCTGGCTTGACCTTGCTTGCCCGCCACCCGCCCGCGGTAAGGAAATAGCCGACGTAATAATTTGGATATTCATAAAAGATGGTTAACCTGAATGGTGTAACCAAAATTCTATCTATTTTAGTCGACCAGAAGACTTGAAGTTCTTCCAACAGGCGCTTTGATGATCTGCAACAACTTTTCTTCCATCTTTGAACCCGCCTAACTCATCAAGTGCGGTGGTATAAACCATCTCCATGTATTCAAAGGGTGTGTTCAAAGGGGGTCTGATCCCGATTAATTTTTTAAGCAAAAGGCCAATACTACACGCTAATCGAAGGATTTGGTTTGAATGAGTAAATCATAGTCAGACTAGATAAAAGGCAATAATAAAATCACATTCAAGTTATAATCAAACGTTTGAGAAAGTTACAAGTTTGATATTATTTAATAAACCGTAGACAGATCCCGACATTACGCAGTCCTCCTAATTGCTGATAAATTATTCAGTTAACTCAATAACACAAGGAATGTGATATTATGGTTCGAAACATTATATATGCTGTTATATTTGCTGCGATTGTAACGGTATCTTGGCAAATCGGCTCTATCCTACTCGAAAAGAAAGAGGTAGCTATCCTGCTTCAGACTCATGCCAACAATATTAAGAAGTTTGAATATTATGATGGAATGATCCAAAAAGAATTGACAATTGACTTAAAAAAGGAGGGGCTCCCAACTGAATTTACGGTCGATATGTTGGGAAAACGAAAAGTTAGGATCAGTTATCAATTTAACCGTATTGCCTCCATTTTCGGTTACCCTTACTACCAAGTAAATGAAACTATTACTGCTGAAACAAAATAATGATTTCAGTGAGGTTTTGCCATATCAACTTAAGGTGATCTAAAGCTTGCTCATGTAAACCGGCTTCGAGATACCTACCCTCGTCTTTCGTGCAGCAGCGTCGTAGCGCACCACCTACATCATATCCAACAAGTCGATTTCAAATCTCACGCTATGGCCACAAACCTACCAAAAAAATCTATGCTGATGTGGAGAAGAGTGTGGGAAAAACAAAAAAGGGTTACAGCATTCTTAGCTGTAACCCTTTTATTGCTGGCGGGGCCGACGAGACTCGAACTCGCGACCTCCGGCGTGACAGGCCGGCATTCTAACCAACTGAACTACGACCCCGAAAAAGAACTTTGTACTGTGGTAGGCGGAACAGGGATCGAACCTGTGACCCTCGGCTTGTAAGGCCGATGCTCTCCCAGCTGAGCTACCCGCCCTCCCATATCAACAGTGGAAGACTATTTACCAATTTCACTCTGACCCGTCAAGCAAAAAAGCTCCCTACCAAAACTTATTCAAAACAATGATTGCAAACATATTTTTTCCGGCTCCAACCGGGAATATGCTCTTTTAATGTCGTGTATCCAATTCACCCACGGAGTTTTCAGTCAATGCGGCGCCACCTGCAACCCCTTTAAAAAGATTCTCACCCTCCTTGACGATGATGGCATGTTCGAGGACCTCGTCCATGTGTTCAACCAAGGTGATCTTCAGACTTTTTTTGATATTTACCGGAACATCATTGAGATTGCGCTCATTGTCCTTGGGTATCAACACATCGGTTATATTGCCCCGTTTGGCAGCCAGCAGCTTTTCCGTCAGCCCTCCGATCGGCAGTACCCGGCCACGCAAGGTGATCTCACCGGTCATCGCCAACTTATGCCGGACAGGTGCTTTGATAAGGGCTGACGCCAGCGTGGTTGCAATGGTGATACCCGCCGACGGGCCATCTTTGGGAATGGCACCTTCGGGAACATGGATATGGATATCGAGCTTCTGGTAAAAATCGCTCTCCAGGCCTAGCATGGACCCTCTGGAACGCACATAGCTAAGTGCCGCCTGGGCAGACTCCTGCATCACATCCCCAAGTTTTCCGGTTATGATCAGTTTGCCGCCCACCCGGCATTAATGTTGCTTCAATCTGCAACAATTCACCACCTACTTCGGTCCAGGCAAGCCCCGTCGTCAAGCCCACGGCATCAGCTTTTTCCGCCAGACCGTATCGATATTTCGGGGTTCCCAGATATTTGACCACAGACTGGGCGCTGATCCTGTATTTCTTGGTCTTCTGGTTCTTCTTCAGACGATCACGCGCAACCTTCCGGCAAATCGAGGCCAGATCCCTCTCAAGGTTCCTGACACCGGCTTCCCTGGTATACCGCCTGATGATTTCGAGGACTGCTCCTTCGGTAAGCGAAATATCGCCAGGTTTGAAGCCGTTTGCCTCAAGCTGTTTCGGGATAAGAAAACCTTCGGCAATTTTTTGTTTCTCTTCCTCAGTATAACCGCTTATCTGTATGATCTCCATCCTGTCTTGCAACGGAACCGGAATACTGTGCAGAGTATTGGCGGTAGTGATGAAAAAGACCTCGGACAGGTCATAATCAATATCCAGGTAGTGATCATTGAAGGCAACATTCTGCTCCGGGTCGAGGACTTCCAACAGAGCAGAGGAGGGATCTCCGCGAAAATCCATTGACATCTTGTCGACTTCATCGAGGCAGAAAACTGGATTGGCAACATTGGCCCGCTGCATCGCCTGGATAATCTTTCCAGGCATTGCACCGATATAGGTCCTGCGATGTCCGCGTATTTCCGCCTCATCGCGCACCCCTCCCAGGGACAATCTGACAAATTCTCTATTCATCGACCGGGCTATGGACTTGCAAATTGATGTTTTGCCGACACCAGGAGGGCCAACCAGACAAAGTATCGGACCGCGTATCTTTTTCACCTGTGCCTGCACGGCCAGGTATTCAGCGATCCTCTCCTTGGGCTTTGCCAGGCCGTAATGGTCTTCATCAAGAATCACCTCAGCACGGTTGATGTCTATCCCGGCCCTGCTTTTTTTCTTCCACGGCAGGCTCAGGATACAGTCAATATAATTCCGAACAACGGTGGTCTCGGCCGACATTGGCGGCATACTTTTGAGTTTTCTGAGTTCCTTGGTAACCTTTTCGCGGGCAATGGCAGGCATCTTCTTCTTTTCGATAACCTTTTCCAGCTCGACTATATCATCCAGGCCATCTTCGCCATGCCCCATTTCGGACTGGATCTCCCGTACCTTCTCTCCCAGGTAATAGTTCCTCTGAGTCTTGGCCATCCGCATTTTGACCTTGGCATTGATGGCCTTCTCAAGCTCTGCAAGCTCGATCTCGCGGTAGATATACTCCAGGACCTTTTCAATACGAAGTACGACTGTCTCCGCCTCCAGGACCGTCTGTTTCTCGTCCGCCTTCAGAGGCATATGGGCACAGATGATATCAACCAGTTTCACCGGGTCCTCGATACCGTTGACCGATTTAACAACCTCCTTGGAAATCTTTTTATTTATGGAAGCAAACTCGTCAAAAAACTTCCTGAGTTCTCTCTCATAGGCCATCACTTCTCCAGATGTGCTCGGTGAATCGACAAATTCCCGAACCTCGACCTGGAGAAAGTGGTCATTGGGGACATAGGAGATGATCTCACCCCGGCGTTTCCCTTCGATCAGGGCTTTGATGGTTCCGTCGGGAAGGCGGAGCAACTGCATCACGACGGCAAGTGTTCCCACCGTATAGATCTGATTCTTTTTGGGCTCGTCGACGGTCGGATCCTTCTGGGTTACCAGAAAGATTTCGGTCCGTTTGTCCATGGCATCTTCCAACGCCTTAATGGATTTGGGCCGTCCCACCACCAATGGCGCCACCATGTGGGGGAAAATCACAATATCCCTTAGAGGCATCAATGGGTATAGTTTTGTAACACTTTTCTCATTTTCCATTATATAACTCCTGGTCGGGACCCACGCCCCACTCAAGCACTTTTCAACCTTTCTTCCGAGTTGTTCAGATACAGAACAACTGGATAATCTCCGTTGGTGATAACCTGTTCACTGATCACGCATTCCTGAACATCCTTCTTGGAAGGCAGGTCATACATAACATCAAGCATGGCCTTCTCCATAACTGAACGGAGTCCACGCGCTCCCGATTTTCTTTCCAGGGCCTTTCGGGCAATGGCTGTCAACGCCCCCTCGGTAAAGCGCAATTGGATTTTTTCGAATTCGAACAACTTCTGATACTGCTTGGTCAGCGCGTTCTTCGGCTCGCGCAGAATCCGCACCAAGTCTTCCTCAAGCAATTCCTCCATGGTCGCTATAACTGGCAGCCTGCCAACCAGTTCCGGGATCAGGCCGAACTTCAGGAGGTCTTCCGTCTGAACGGAGGCAAGCAGTTCACCCAGTTTCTTTTTAGACTCACCGACAACCTTGGCACCAAATCCGATCGATTTAGTGCCGGTCCTCCGTTTAACAACCGCATCGAGGCCGACAAAAGCGCCCCCGCAGATAAACAGGATATTGGTGGTATCGATCTTGACCAGTTCCTGCTGCGGGTGTTTCCTCCCACCCTTCGGCGGGATAGAGGCAACAGTTCCCTCAATGATCTTCAGCAAGGCTTGCTGAACGCCCTCTCCGGAGACATCGCGAGTCAGCGAAGGACTGTCGGATTTACGGGCAATCTTGTCGATCTCGTCGATATAGATGATCCCTCGTTCGGCCTTTTCGATATCATAATCGGCAGCCTGGAGGAGATTGACCAGGATGTTCTCCACATCATCTCCGACATATCCAGCCTCGGTCAAGGTAGTCGCATCGGCCATCGAGAAAGGTACATTCAAGATTCTGGCCAGGGTCTGGGCCATCAAGGTCTTTCCAGAACCGGTGGGGCCAATCAGGATGATGTTCGATTTTTGGAGTTCGACCTCACTGTCATCGACTGGGGCATCAATACGTTTATAATGATTATGAACGGCTACGGACAGTACTTTCTTGGCATATTCCTGTCCTATCACATACTCGTCGAGACGTGATTTTATTTCCATCGGTTTCAAAGAGGCTAGAATCGAATTTTTTTTATCCTCTGCCCCTGATTCCGAATCATCGTGGACGATCTCATTGCACAATTCAATACACTCGTCACAGATAAAAACATCGGGGCCGGCAATTAATTTGTCGACCTCTTCCTGACTTTTACCGCAAAAAGAACAATTACAATCAGGTTCTTTTTTCTCAATGTCACTCATTTTTCTTTTTCCTCGCCTGATTCCTGCCCTTCACGCTTCACAAGCATTTTGTCTATTATACCATATTTCAGGGCTTCCTTTGCACTCATATAATTGTCACGTTCGGTATCAACTCGGATTTTTTTCATAGTTTGCTTGGTATGTTCGGCAAGAATCCGGTTTAAATCTTCCCGCATTCGCAGGATTTCCTTGGCATGGATATCGATATCGCTTGCCTGTCCCTGGAATCCCCCGGATGGTTGATGGATCATTATCCGGCAATTGGGCAGTGCATATCTTTTCCCAGCAGTGCCGGCTGCAAGGAGCAATGCACCCATAGAAGCAGCCTGCCCCATGCACAGGGTGGCAATATCATTTCTAACATATTGCATCGTATCATATATTGCCAGCCCTGCCGTCACCACCCCTCCGGGTGAGTTAATATAAAAGGTAATATCTTTTTCCGAGTCTTCGGCCTCGAGGAAGAGCAACTGAGCGATGATAACGTTTGCCACATCATCGTCTACTGCCGAACCCAAAAAAATAATCCTCTCCTTTAAAAGACGGGAGTAGATGTCATATGCCCTTTCCCCTCGAGGGCTTTGCTCAACCACCATTGGAACAAGATTCATTGTATTACTCCTTAAAAAAGCAAGACTGCAGGAAGCGCAAGGCCTGCTGCAGTCGCAAATTTCGAATCATCCGGACTCATTGTGAGCAAACTCCGCATAAATGTGCGGGATACGTTTCTTCATGAAATGATTATCCTGCAAAACGGAACGTCATTTCCACATCACCACATTTTCCTTAAACCAGACCGGACATTTCTTTTTCAAAACAAGAAAGAATTCTGATATTTCAGGTCCCTTCCTCGTCTTTTGCATCAGCATCTACAACAGGTTCAACTATCTTGGCCTGTTCACGAAGGAACAACAGCACCTTTTCATTCAACAACTCGTTCATTAACGGCAAGAGATCGTCTCGGTGTTGGAAAAACTCCTTCACCTTGGCAACCGACATATTGTACTGGTCACCGATGCGTTTAAAGCCGCGTTCCATATCCTCATCACCGACCTTGATCTCCTCGACCTCGGCTATCTTCTTTAAGATAAGATCACCACGAACTCTCTGAATTGCAACCGGTTCGTTGTTTTCAAGAAGCGTTTGTCGATTCAAACCTGCGGCCTCGAGATTGAGTCCGGATTTTTCAAACTGCTGCTCGGTCTGCTTTACCATCTCCTCGGCTTCAAAGTGGACCAGGCGTTTGGGAACTTCAAAATCATACCCTTCGAGCAACTTCTGCATGATGCGATCGGTGAATGCACCGTCAGCGCTCTCTTCCTTTTGTTTCAGGAGGCGTTCCCGGATAGTGTTTTTCAACTCTTCCAAGGTATTGAACTCCTTACCGACATCCTTTGCAAACTCGTCATCAAGTTCGGCAAGAACCCGCTCCTTGACATCTTTGATCATCACGTGAAAATTGACTTTCTTGCCAGCCAGGATAGGATTTGGGTGTTTTTCAGGGAAATCCACCTCATGATCAGCCTCCTCTCCTTTGTTCATACCGACAAGTTTCTCTTCAAACTCAGGTCCCATTTTTCCTGAACCGACCTCAAGTGAAAAATTATCGTTTTTTACGTGCTTGATAGCATTGCCATTATGGAACCCCTGATAGTCAACGATAAGCACATCACCTTTTTCAATAGGCCGATCATCGACTGAGCGCAGGGCTGCCATATTCTTCCTGATTGCCGCCAGGTCCTTTTCAACCTCTTCCTCGGTAACCTCTGTCTCAGGTTTTTCTATTTCTATGCCTTTATACTCACCCAACTCAAATATCGGTTTGGTGTCCACCTGAGCAACATAGGTAAAACTCCCGTTTTCATTGAAAACAGTTTCGGATATTTCAGGATGAACAATCGGCTCTAATTTCTGCTGTTCAACGGCCTCAAAATAGGTATCCTGGACCAGTTTCTCACCAACCTCTCCTTCCACCTGCCGTTTATATGTCTTGACGATAATGGAGCGCGGGACCTTTCCTCGTCTAAACCCCCTCATTTTCGACTCTTTCTGAAGTTTGTCATATTCCGCATTCAGTTTCTTCCGGACATCACCTTCAGGCAGAGTGATTGTTAATTTTTTGGTAAGAGTTCCGACCTCTTCAACAATTACTTCCATCTGTTCATCCTTTTAATTGATGTAGTGTTTATATCCAAACCCCGCAGAAAAGAACGGGACTCTTTTTTGTCCCCCTTTCAGAGGGAAAAGTTCCTGTATGAGATAACCTTCCAGTAAAATAAGAAAATAATCTACTCTCCAGTGCTCTATTTTTTACTTTACAGTAAGCATGTAATGTCTGGTGCGAGAGGGGGGAATCGAACCCCCATACCGTGAGGTGCCAGATCCTAAGTCTGGTGCGTCTACCAATTTCGCCACCCTCGCAACGCTTTGATTTCAGGTACTTTTGCACCAAAACAACGAACACTACCATCTTTTTCCAATATTTGCCAACTATAAAACAAGAAACGCTGTTAAAATATGTGCATTCGTTAGCTTGTCACTAATAATTCACATCCTCTATGCCGTCAAGGAGCTGTTTTGTTTCCACAGTGTCAATAAAAACAGAGAGAGCATCCCTCTTCTTTCAAGGATACCGAATTATTAATAAGCTGTTACAATTCGCATTCCCGACTCTGATCTCATTCGTTTCTTGCCAAATGTTTTTTCAATGGATATTATCTCTTATCCTTCTTACTTGAAGGCAATTATTTATTAGCGGCCTTGCAGAACCCGACATTTGGCTTGGCTCAAACCAGCAATTTTTAGACATTTCCCCACGAGGTTATCATGACGTTTAGATACATTGCAGTGAGTATGCTCTCTTTTGTCCTTCTCCTTACGGCACAATATTCATCGGCTGCCCAAGAGAAATCGCAATCTCAAAAGATTGACTGGCAATTGGAACATGAATGGAATCTGTCGGCAACTCCTCTTGATATTGTCTATTCCCTGGACCAAAAACATGTCTTCATTTTAACGGATCAGCATCAGGTCGTCATATACGATAACACCGGCAAGCTTGAAGGGACGATCCCCGTTGCTCCGGGAGTAAAGGCTATCGACATCGCTCCCCGCGGGGAAAATCTCTATCTGATTAATGCCGACCAAAAGAAATTTACCTCTCTTGCAGTTGATTTTATACTTGATATAAATACAAAAGGCTCTCCATTCTTAGGAAAGAAAGATGCTCCCGTTACCATCATAGAATTCTCCGACTTCCAGTGCCCTTACTGCAAGCATACGGTACCATTGTTGGATAAAATCCTGAAGGACAATCCGGACACCGTAAAACTGGTTTTCAAGAACATGCCGCTTCGCGCCCATAGATATGCGGAATATGCGGCAAGGGCAGGAATCGCCGCCCAGGAGCAGGGCAAATTTTGGGAATTCTACCATCGAATTTTTGCGACCAAGACGTTGACTCCCCAGGTGATAGACAACATAGGAATCAGCCTGAAACTCAACATGAAACGGTTTAAAGTCGACATGACTTCTCCGAAGACAGAGCAACAGATCATCCGCGATATTCGAGATGCGGAAGAAGCCGGAGTAACCGGGACACCGACCATCTTCATTAATGGACGGCTGCTTAGAAATCGTTCAATCGAATTTACTCAGAAAATCATCAACGAAGAACTGAAAAAGGAAAAATCGGCCAAATAAACATGCCCAAACAATTCAGTCGTGACCTGAACTTCACCGACAACACCATGGCAGGTTCCCTTTTTGGCGACCTGAATAAGAATCTTCAGCTTGTCGAGAAGAGTTCCGGAGTTAAAATCAACGTCCGGGGAAATTCTCTCAATATTTCAGGTCGCGAACACGAAGTAGACCTGGCGGCTGATCTCCTCTGCCAACTCTATGAGCTGATTCGCAAGGGATATCCGGTCTACTCCTCGGATTTCGCCTTCGGCCTGCGCATCCTGGAATCATCTCGGAACGCGAATCTGGACAAGATTTTTCTCGACAAGGTCTATGTGACAACCCGCAACCGGGTAATATCGCCCAAGACCAGGAATCAGAAGCTGTATATCGACGCAATTCGACAAAACGATATCGTCTTTGGCATCGGACCGGCCGGAACCGGAAAGACCTATCTGGCCGTGGCCATGGCCGTTTCCTCTTATATGAGCGACCAGGTCCGATCGATCATCCTGACCAGGCCGGCCGTCGAAGCAGGAGAAAAACTTGGCTTTCTCCCAGGAGATCTGGCCCAAAAGGTCAATCCCTATCTCCGTCCTCTGCATGACGCCCTCAACGATATGCTGGGTCCGGAAAAAAGTGAAGATCTGATTGAAAAAGGGGTCATCGAAATTGCCCCATTGGCCTTTATGCGGGGACGCACCCTGAGTAATGCCTTCATTATCCTTGATGAAGCACAAAATACGACCAGGGAACAGATGAAGATGTTTCTCACCAGGATCGGCTTCGATTCCTTTGCCGTCATTACCGGTGACAGCACCCAGGTGGATCTTCCCTTTCCGAAACAATCGGGTCTTCTGGAAGCCAAACAGCTTCTTTCCGGGATCGATGGCATAAAATTCTGTACATTCTCAGGAGAAGATGTGGTTCGTCATCCTTTAGTCCAGAAAATAATCCAGGCCTACGAGAAGAAGTCGTAGACTGAAGGTGATTAGGCTAAAGGTTAATGACTGTAGGGGGCCAGTCCGTAAGGCAAAGCCAAAATCAGAATTCAGACTAAATAGATAAAGCAACTGCAGAAAAACATCTCTTGGTCCCTAAACGTTTTACCAATCAAATACTTTCTCATGCCCGTTTATATTACCGACAAATCCGGTAGAACAGATGCGCAAATCCGCGACCGATCGATCAGAGAAGTCGCCGAAAGACTCCTTAAACTGGTAGATAAGACGGATCATAATCTGAGCATCCTGCTGATCGATGATGCCGAAATGATCCGTTTGAACAGCCGGTATCGGGACAAAAACGTCCCCACCAACGTTTTGTCCTTTCCCTTTGTCGATGGTGCGGATGCCTCAGTTTTTTCTTTACCGATCAAAGAACTTGGAGATATTATTATCTCCATCGACACAGCAGCTGGTGAGGCAATATCCGGTCAGCAAACCTTATTTTGCAGACTCACCTGGCTGATTACCCATGGTCTCCTCCATCTTTTAGGTTTCGATCACGAGCAATCCAAGGCCCAGGCCCTTGCCATGGAAGAGATGGAAAATGACCTCATATCAAGACTACATGAAGACAGGAGTACACCAATGACCCATCTCGCCATTAACGTCGATCATATTGCCACCATCCGTCAGGCCCGAGGTATTTCCGAGCCGGATCCGGTACTGGCAGCAGCTGTCTGTGAGTTGGCCGGGGCTATGGGAATAGTGGTCCACCTTCGCGAGGACAGAAGGCATATCCAGGACCGTGATGTCCAGTTGCTGAGACAGACAGTAAAGACCAAGCTTAACCTGGAGATGGGCGCTGCCGAAGAGATCATCAATATCGCTCTTACCATCAAGCCCGACATGGTGACTCTGGTTCCCGAAAAACGTCAGGAGCTAACCACGGAGGGCGGCCTAAACATCACGGGGCAGAAAAAGAAACTTGCCAAAACGATAGCAAAAATGAGCCAATCGGATATCCCCGTCTCCCTGTTTATCGACCCGGAATCCAAACAGATAAAGGCCTCCCATGACATTGGTGCAACCTTTGTAGAGATCCATACCGGAAGGTACTGCGATGCCAAGAACGAAAAGGAACGCAACCAGGAATTCGAATTGATCGCCTCTGCTGCACAGGAGGCCTTCGATCTGGGGCTGCGGGTGAATGCCGGTCACGGTCTCGACTACCGGACAACTGCCCGAATCGCGGCCCTTGAAACCATCGAGGAGCTGTCTATTGGCCACGCCATCATTGCCCGGGCAGCAATTGTAGGGCTTGAGAAAGCTGTACGGGAGATGAACGACATCGTCAAATCGGCAGCCAACGGCAACCAATAAACAATTTCTATGAATGAGGACTCCCTGGTTTCGTTTTCAGTGAAAACAACAGACAAGACAGGTCTTTGTTAATTGACAACTTCAGACCTCTTATGGTAAAAAAACACACCCTGCCTTGGTGGTGGAATTGGTAGACACCCGGGACTTAAAATCCCGTGGACCTTGCGTCCGTGACGGTTCGAGTCCGTCCCGAGGCACCAACAAATAGAGACGTAACTCTTTGATTTGCAAGGGGTTGCGTCTTTGTTGTTTCGAGTGTTTCCCCTTCTATGCTGCTGTAGGCCATTTTAGGAGTAGGCTCACAGTAGGCTTCTCTGTGAACATTCCTTGGTCGTTAATCGCTTGGGTCTTGTTCCTCGTATCACCTTCTTTTTTTTGTTACTTCAAGTCTTGTCTCGTGTAATCATTTTGGTTGCGGCATGGAGAGAGCCACTGCCAACCAGATCAGCAGAACCGCTGCCATGACCCACAGTTCAGGAACAGTCCCCCAATGTTGAAGAATCAAGCCGCCGGAAGCCCCGCCGACAAATGCTCCCAGGAACTGACAGGTTGAATAGACCCCCATGGCGGTCCCTTTGCTCCTGGCATTGCATTCTTTGCTCACCAGCGAGGGAAGTACCGCCTCGAGCAGATTGAAGGCCATAAAAAACATGAAGATAAAAACCCAGACCGCGGTAAAGGACGTATGCCACCTGGCCAATAAAGCCAGGGATATAGCCATCAGGGCCACCGCTCCCCCCAAAACTTCCTTCATCCTCTTTTTTTTCTCGCCAATAATAATAAAAGGCACCATGGCCAGAAAAGCAGGGATGACCACACTGAGATAGACCCAGGCGTGATGCGGTTTTGCAATACCCAACTGGTCATAAAGTATCGACGGAACGGTTACGAAAAACGCGACCAGGACCACATGCAAAGTCATGACCCCGTAATCAAGCCGCAACAGGTGGGTATCATGCAGCGCGCTCCAGACCTGCCCAAATACAGGCTCGGTCTCGGGGTGTACATCCTGTTTGGGAGGAGAGGGCACGATGAAGACCAGGACAAGTATTCCGAAGGCGGCAAATATCGCGGTTAATCCGAAGATTCCGGACAGACCAAAGGCATGACCTAGCAAGGGGCCGAGAACAAGAGAACAGGAAAACGCAATCCCTATCCCGACCCCAATGGTGGCCATGGCCTTGGTTCGACTTTCATCGCTGGTTACGTCACTGACAAGCGCCATCAACACACCGGCCACGGCACCGGCACCTTGAAAAAATCGTCCCAGGATAACTCCGTAAATCGTAACAGAAAAGGCGGCGATGAGACTCCCGAGGCCGAAAACAACCAAGCCGATACATATCATCGGTTTACGCCCAAAACGATCCGAGAGTATTCCGTAGGGGATTTGCAACATTGCCTGGCTAAGCCCATAGGCGCCTATCGCCAGGCCGGCAAGGCTTTCGGTATATCCCTTCAGATGCGTTGACATCAGCATAAAAACGGGCATGACCATGGCTAGCCCAATCATACGCAGACCATACACCAGAGCAATGGCGGAAACCGAGCGAAGTTCTGTCCTGTTCATGCGAGTACCATCAGTCGTTCTTGAGTTTGTCGATAGAAAAAAAACTGCAACCTGAAAAGGCTTCTTACCAAAACCGTTTTTGGCCAGTGAAAAGAAGAAACAGCACGCATTACGTCGAAGTCAAGGACTTCCCCCCTGTTTGGATACGTCTGCTATTGGCAGGTTTGTCATAGGTTATAGGCAATTCAACATAGACAAGGCTATGGCCGTCGGCCTTCTCGATTATCCTCAACTCACCGCCGTGGTCGAGGATGATCTGTCGACAAAGGGCTAACCCCAGCCCCATTCTACCGCTCTTTGTGGTTGTAAAAGGTTGAACCGCCTGATAAGGACCAATGCAGAGGAATCCTTCACCACTGTCGGACAACTGGATGGCAATCATATCCCAACAAATCTGGACATCGATGTAGATAACTCCTTCCCGTTCAGCAATGGCATCAAGGCTGTTTTCCAAGACATGCCAGAGGGCTTGACGAATCAACAGGGGATCTATATACATTGTCGGCAAATCCTTCTCAATGGTGAATTGGACGCTGGCGCCGACGAAACGCGCCTCGGTACGAACAGTCTGACACCAATGCTCAAAAAACTCATTCATGTCGGTCAGCCTGTAATGCGGCCTAAGCGGTCGGATCACGTCACAGATATCGGAGATCACATTCTCCATATGCAGGACATGACCAGCTATATGCTTGAATCGTTTACGGATTCCATGCGGAAGATCAATGCGGGTCATCATTCTGCGAACCAGTCCACCTGTGATCAGCAGAGGATTTCTCAGTTCATGGGTGAGCTTGTAGGCAATTTCTCCTATTGCTGCCATGGTATCGAGGTCTGATATTTTTTTCTCAAGACGAAGCTTCTCCTCCTGGATGTCGACTATTTCCCATAGAAACAGGGCCGCCAGGTGATCGAGCACCTTTATCCTCGCCCGTTTCCCGGCATGAATATCCGCCAGGATCTCATCCTTGCCGGTCAACTCAATTATCAGATCGACGCGATCATCCACAAGGTAGCTATGATAATCATCCACCGTCTCAATACCAAATTCATCTGCATACTTGCGCCCTTTCGCCTCTGGATTAGGGTCGGCCACTCCCAAGACATGTGGGGTAAATTTGGCAGGTTTATAGGTATTTAAGAGCTGCAAAATATCATAACAGCCCTTTCCTCCACCAACAAAGACCACATTAACATCCGGAACGGGAGCCGGTCCGGTTTGGTGTTTTCTTCGTAACGGAAAGGTCGAATGGGAAGCCACGCGGATACCTTCAGTGAGTAATGACTGTCCGTATATTTTCAGGGAACAATCTTCCCTTCTCATTCACTGCATCTATTCAAACAATATGTTGAAAAGAGGAGAAAAGCAAGCCATACACCCTTAGCCGCCTGGTTATTTCCCATGATACGACATAACCAGAATGACGAATCATTACTTTTTTTTGCTGCCGTATCGGTCCTGGGTTTCCGATTGGTTAGAAAATTTTTAAAAGGAAAACCTTAAAAGAAGAAATATACTGTCCAGGCCTACCGTTCGAAAAAAGATAGATTTATCCATTTACATGCAAGACATGGGCTGATAAACTTTTTTAAACAGAGAAGTGACAGGAAGGAGAAAAGATGCCGTGGAAATGTATCACCGATGAATCCGCTTTGCAGCCCTGCGGATTCCCTGCATTTAACTAGGGGAGGGAATCATGAACATATACGATGCGGATGAACAACAGAGCCAATCAGAGTCTCTTCATATTCCCAATGAACCCAAGGCTGCCGCAAAAAAGGTCAAACCTTCAATCAAGTACATCGTCTTCAAGACGGGATTCATCTCCCAACGGGTGCCAAAGCATAGCCACGTTGATCCGGAGTACATGGTTCGGGAACTGACTCCTGCCGATATCGTTTTTGACGACATGTGCTACCCGCCCTTCCTTATACAGTGGAAATACCGCACCGATTAAGGGTAAGGGTGTAAGGGTCCAGCTCCCCCTTCACGGGTTCCAGCCGGACCGAAAACCTGTCATGCCTGCTGCATCTTTGCTATATCGCCAATCTGCAGGATCAATTCACCGATGGCCGTCAGCAGGTTCAATCTGTTGCCACGGACAGCCGGGTCTTCAGCCATGACCATGACTTCATCAAAGTAGGTATCCACAGGCTGTTTCATCTGCAACATAACCTCCAGTGACTGGAGATATTTCCGCTCGGAGATTAAGGAGCGCATCTTGGTGGCAACATCACAAAAGAGTTTGTAAAGATCGCTCTCAGCCTCCTTTTCGAAAAGCGCCGGATCGACCTCGGTTTCCCGGTTTTCTTTGGTGATGTTCCGTATACGTTTGAACGAGGAGGCAAGAACGTTGAAGGCCTCGTCTTGTTTGATGGCAACGAAGGCCTCAATCCTCTCAGAACAGTCTTTGACATCATCAAAAGTCACCGAAATCACAGCATCGACTGCACCTGCATCGCATCCCTTTGACACGGCATCATTAAAATACCGTCCTTTAATAAAACCGAGTACTGAATCGACGGTTTCCACTCCTCCATTGACCTTATCTCCGTAGAGCGCCAGGGCTTTGTGGATAATTTCACGCAACGACAATCTAAACCCCCGGCTTTCAATGATGTGCAAGACCGCAAGTGCAAGTCGCCTTAATCCAAAAGGATCGGCAGTACCGGTCGGTATCTGTCCTATCCCGAAACACCCGGCTATGGTATCCAACCTGTCGGCAAGGCCGACAATCGCCCCGGCATCGGAAGAGGGCAGTTCGGCGCCAGCCCGCTTGGGCATGTAGTGCTCCCTGATGGCCAGGGAAACCGCCGGGGTTTCTCCCTCTATCGCCGCATACGCCTCTCCCATAATTCCCTGCAGGGAGGGGAATTCTCCAACCATATCAGTCAGAAGATCGGTCTTTGACAAGACTGCGGCCCGGCAGGCGTCCTGGAGGGTATCCGGCGCCAGCATCTCTGCCAGTATCCGGGTCAGTTTGACGATTCTCTCCGTTTTTTCCTGCATGGTGCCAAGCTTTGCTTGAAAGATGATACCGCTGAGATTCCTGATCCGCTGCTCCAGTTGAACCTCTTTATCCGAATTGAAAAAGAACAGGGCATCTTCGAGACGGGCCCGTAAAACCCTTTCATGTCCCTTTCTGGTAATCGCCGTATCCTTCACCCGGGTATTGTTAACGGCAACGAACCCCGGCAACAGCTGTCCTTTTGAATTGCGTACCGGAAAGTATTTTTGATGTTCCCGCATGGATGTGATCAACACATCTTCGGGTACTTGAAGAAATTTTCGATCAAAGGTGCCGCACACCCCATACGGATACTCGACCAGATTGGTAACCGTATCCACCAACTCCTCGTCGATGGCGACATGGGCATCGTCAAGAATATCCGAGGTGCTTGCCGCCTCTGTTATGGTTGCAATGACCTCTTTTCTTCTCTTTACAGGGTCAACCAGGACAAAGGCCTTGCTCATCTGTTCTTCATAACCCCCAAAACTCTTTATCGCGAAAGTCTCGCGGGCCAGGAACCGATGTCCTCGAGTGGTGTTGGATGTGATCAGCCCATCATGGGAAAAATCGATGACAGTATCGTTAAACAACGCCAGAAGCCACTGGATCGGCCTGGCAAAGGTATTTGTATTGACTCCCCATCGCATCGATTTCGGAAATGAAAATTCAAGAATCAGTTGCCGCAACATATCGGGCAGCAGTTCCGTTGTCGCCCTGCCTTGAACTTCACGGATCAGTACCAGATACTCTCCTTTGTCGGTTGAGACTACTTTGAGGTCGGCTATATTGGCTCCTTTCGAACGGGCAAACCCCTGGGCGGCCTTGGTCGGCTTGCCATCTGGATCCAAGCCAGATTTAGCTGAAGGGCCCATGATTTCCTCGCGTATATCAGGTTGCCTGTCTGCAAGTTCATCGACCATCAGCACAAGCCGCCTTGGTGTTCCCAAAACCATGACTTTGCCATGCGAAAGTGCGGATTCCGCAGCTTTCCTGGTAAAATTGTCCTCGAATTGTTTTAGGGCCGACTGGAGAAATCCGGCAGGTATCTCCTCAGTTCCAATCTCAAAGAGTAATGTGCTCATGTCTTGATTTCATAATGGTTATAGGTTATCGCTGCACTGCTGTACACGTCGTTTGTTTGTTCCGGGAAACAGATAGCTACGATGTTTCCGGCATAATTGATTTCGGCTGCCAAACAGAACCTGCTGGAGATTACTTCTTTCCCGATTCCGTAGTTGCAAAGGTCGAATAGCCTTCACCGAGATTTTCAACGGTCACCGAATACCATTTAATTTCATTTTTGCTACAGAGCTTTTCGGATATTTTACTGGTAAGTCCCTCAACGGAGAGGGAAATATCATTATTCGACCCGTTTTCCATCTTCAGAAGATCATGAATGCCGTTTTCGACCAGCATGATCAGATCTTCTATCCAGACAAAGTTTCGAAACCGTATTGCAATGACTGCCTTTCCCCAATGTCCGAGTGAACTTGGAAGACCGACATCCCTTTGTACGTTGACAGGCAATGAAATCGGGACCACAAACTGCAGTTCCAATTCATCGGCATCCCCCAGAGAGCCATGCATGCTGCATTCATATCGACAGGCCTGCAACAATTCAGAGTCTTTATCTTTTTTTAAAAAGTAAGGAAACGAAATCTCAATATGTGCCGCCTCCGCCTGAAGACGTTTCTTCATCTCCTCCAGGATATGATGAAAACTTTTAAGATCGATTTCCCCATAAAAATGATTCAGGATCTCGATAAACCGGCTCATATGTGTCCCTTTGAACCGGTGTGGAAGGTTAACATACATATTGACGGTCGCAATCGTATGTTGCTTTTTTTGGGCCTTATCCAGAAGGGTTATAGGATAACATATTGTCTTTACGCCAACTTTTTTAATATCAATACGGCGGTGATCGAGTTGGCTTTGTATGTCTATCATACTGATTGGGTGAATAGTCTTATTCTATTGAGTTTCTGATGTACCTGTTATTACATATTCGTGCAGGGGGAATGGCTTATCCACAAATCCAAGCGGTTTCCGTTACAGGTCTGCTGCTCGTGGATAAGCCCCACCTTAACCACCAGATAACATTCTCTATCACCCGAAGTAAACATGGTCAACCAATATGTCGGCGAACCGCTCTCTTCAGATCATCCATATCGGCCGACTTTACGACATACTCATCAGAGGCCCAGGCACCAAGATCCTGTTTATACTCGTGGTAGGCGCTGCTCAGGATTACAGGAATCGTGGAATCGATCATCTTCATTTGTCGCAACACCTCTATCCCGTTCATTCCTGGCATCTGTATATCCAGAATCACAAGATCCGGGGAACTATCCCTGAATCTTCCTAGGGCCTCTTCACCGTTCAAGGCCGAAATCACAGTATATCCTTCATCCTCGAATTCTTCCTGATACAGAAGTTGGATGCTTTCTTCGTCGTCTACGAGCAGTATCTTTTTCACACAATTCTCCTTACTTATTTATGTTCTAGAGATTCACGCAAATACATAGCTGCTTCCTCAGGGGGCATCGGGTTTATGTAAAAACCGGAGCCCCACTCAAAACCTGCAATGGAGGTCAGTTTCGGGACGATCTCGAAATGCCAATGAAAATGTTCAATCTCCGCCGAGTGCAAAGGCTGGGTGTGCAGGACAAAGTTATAGGGCACGTTGGGGATGCAGGCATCGAGCCTCCGCAGGCTTTCTGAGAAAATATCCGTCAAGTAGGTAAATTTCAGATCATCTTCTTTCTGATAGGAAGAAGAGTGCACCTTGGGCAGAATCCACATTTCAAACGGGGTTCGTGGAGCAAACGGGGTAATAGTAATGAAGTGCTCGTTCTGACAGACGACTCTGATTTCCTGTTGAATTTCTTGACGGATAATATCGCAAAAAATGCACCGTTCTTTATATTTGTAATACGATAACGCGCCTGCCAGCTCAGAAACGATCATCCGTGGCAAAACAGGCAAGGCGATGAGCTGAGAATGCGAATGCTCAAGAGAGGCTCCCGCGGCCTTCCCGAAATTTTTGAACACCATGACATATTGGAACCTGGGGTCATTTCCCAGGTCATGGATACGATCACGGAAGGCCTTGAACACCAATACCATTCGTTCAGTAGGTAAATAGGAGAAGACATCCTGATGGTTCGGGCTCTCGATAATGACCTCATGGGCACCGATCCCGTTCATTCGGTCATAAAGGCCTTCTCCTTCCTTATCAAGGCCACCTTCGATCACCAGGGCCGGGTATTTATTCGGTACAACCCGTACCAGCCAGTTGGAGGAATTTTTTTCATCCCTCTGATCATATCGATAGGCAAGAACCTCGGAAGGCGTAGTGCTCTCATTTCCCGGGCAGAGCGGACAGAACCCACCTGTCCCGGGAATTTCCTCAACGATAAAATCGGTAGGCCTTTTCCGCCGTTCCTGGGAAATTATGATCCAACGCCCAAGTATCGGATCTTTTCTAAGCTCCGGCATAGCACGTCATTGCCCCTGGGCCTTTTCATTTGTTTCCTGTAAGGTTTTACAGTCTATACAAAGAGTTGTCACGGGTCTGGCCTCCAGGCGTTTGATTCCGATATCCTCACCGCAACCATCACAGATACCGAAAGTCCCGTCCTCGACTCTTTCCAGAGCCTCTTCGATTTTGCCCAATAGTTTGCGTTCTCGATCACGGATTCGCAATTCGAAACTCCGGTC
The DNA here is from genome assembly GCA_963822095.1 of uncultured delta proteobacterium. Classification (GTDB taxonomy): domain Bacteria; phylum Desulfobacterota; class Desulfobulbia; order Desulfobulbales; family Desulfocapsaceae; genus CAWGGS01. The sequence continues at coordinate 16,791 of CAWGGS010000047.1, read as the reverse complement.
CGATTCGATACTCGCCCGATCATTTGGATCCGGAACATTCGAATTTTGATCCGTCATTTCAGATAAAGTCCTTCCGGCTTCATTGAGAATACCGTCCCGCTTGTCCTCAAGTTGAACCCTGAATTTTTCGAGAAGTTCCTTCTCCATCCGGCCTCCTTATTGCGCTACGTAAATATTGACTGACAGGTGAGAATTTATTCTGGGCGGAGAAAGGTTCCGCTTTTTCCGCCAGTCTTTTTCAACAGGCGAATATCGCCTATAACCATACCCTTATCAACAGCCTTGCACATATCGTAAACGGTCAGCGCTGCAACGGAAACCGCAGTCAAGGCTTCCATCTCCACGCCGGTTTTACCGTAAATCCCGACGTTCGCCTGGATTTCGATCATACTATTCTCATCAAAAAAAATAAAGTCAACGTTGACGTTATCAACCATCAGGGGATGGGTCAACGGAATGAGATCTGGAACTTTTTTGGCAGCCATTATACCTGCAATCCGGGCGATACCCAGAACGTCTCCTTTGACTATGCCACCGGCCTTAACCAGATCATAGGCATCCTTACTCATCGTTATGCAGCCCGAAGCAACCGCTGTTCTCGACGTTGGAGCCTTTGATCCCACATCAACCATAACGGCATTTCCCATTTCATCAAAATGGGTGAAAGCAGGTTTTTGTTCAGAGCCCATATTCTACTCGGCCTCTTTTGACTTCTTTCCTATAACCTCATGGAACAGCCTGGAAAAAAAGCCTTCCTGTTCTTTGTCCTGTCCATGTTTCCGGCAAAGATTTTCAAACTCCCGCAGAAGCTCCTTCTGCTCTTCGCAGAGCTTGCTCGGGGTTACCACCTGAAGCTCGACTACCATATCACCTCGCCCGTAGCCGCGAAGACTCTGCACTCCCTCTTTCTTCAGGGTGAAGACCTGGGCGCTTTGACTCCCCTCGGGAATCTTCAAATCACGCTTTCCATTGATTGTAGGTACCTCAACGACGCCACCCAATGCCGCCTTGACCATGGACACAGGCAAGCGGCAATAGATTGTATCACCGTCCCGCTTGAAAAACTCATGTTCTTCAACATGAATTATCACATACAGGTCACCCGCACCGCCTCCATTTCGGCCGCCTTCACCTTCATTGCGCAGGCGCATTTTCGCCCCGGTATCGACCCCTGCCGGAATCTTAATCGAGACTTTTTTGCTCTTTTCAATAAGTCCAACACCATTACAATCATTGCAGGGGTCGGTGACTATCTGTCCTTCTCCATGACAACTGGGGCAGGTTGAGCTTACCTGAAAAAACCCTTGCGACCGGATAACCTGTCCTCGGCCGTTGCAGGTCGGGCAATTGGTCTTCTTATGTCCAGGGCGGCACCCGGAGCCTTCACAGGTCCAGCATGTATCACGTCTGGTCAACTGCACTTCCCTGGTCCCTCCATGCACCGCCTCCATGAAGGATATGACCAGATCGTAACGTAGATCGTTACCGGTTATCGGACCGTTGTTTCTCCGGGCTTGAGACCTTCCTCCTCCGAAACCGAATAGATCACCGAATATATCACCGAAACTGGAGAAAACATCATCGAAATTCCCCGGGCCCCGATATCCACTGTTTTTTAGTCCATCATGCCCATAGGTATCATATATCTGGCGTTTCTTGGAATCGCTCAGCACCTCATAAGCTTCAGTACATTCTTTAAACCTGGCCTCTGCATCCTGATCGCCGGAATTACGATCCGGATGATATTTCATGGCCAGCTTGCGATAGGCTTTCTTTATCTCACCGTTGCCGGCGTTTCGACCAACTGATAAAATTTCGTAATAATCTCTAGGCATTTCTATCCAACAATCCCCCAAATCGAAACAAGCTCTCAGACAGCTTCCGTCTCTTTGGGGGAATCCTCACTATTTTTATTCTTCTTATACATATCGGGAAGTCCATCAATATTATCAAACGTAACCTCAGAGGCGGCAATCTCCCTTAACGTCATGACAATCTCCTTGTTCTTTCCTTTGACCAGGAAAGGCTCACCCTGACGATGTTGCTTCACCCTTTTAACTGCAAGATGAATCAAATTAAAACGGTTATGATCACCGATCTTATCGAGACAATCTTCAACTGTAATTCTAGCCATTCAGTAACCTCTTGATAGAAATTTGGAACTATTTGTCGAAAGGATTGCGTAGAAGAAGCGTCTCTTCCCTGTCGGGACCGACGGACACAATAACTGCGGGAACCCCGCTCATATCCTCGATGCGTTTAACATAATCCTTTGCCTGGCTCGGCAGATCAGCAAATTCGCGTATTCCACCAATTTCCTCCGTCCATCCATCCATTGTTTCATAAACAGGCTTGAGAGCGGCCGCCTGGGTAATGCTTGCAGGCATGGTTGAAAAACTTTCACCCTCAACCTCATACTCAGTCGCAATATTCAGTTTAGGCTGCCCGCTCAAAACATCAAGTTTGGTTATAGCAAGCCCGGTGAGACCATTGAGCCGAACCGCATCGGAGGCGACAACTCCATCGAGCCATCCGCATCGACGTTTTCTTCCGGTTGTGGCTCCGAACTCCCCTCCCTTTTTCTGCAATTCATCCCCGACAGTATCATGAAGCTCGGTCGGAAACGGTCCCTCTCCCACCCGCGTTGTGTAAGCCTTTAAGATCCCGATTACGGAATCGATATGTGCAGGTCCAAACCCTGAGCCAATACAGGCATTTCCGGCAACCGTATTCGAAGATGTCACAAAAGGATAGGTCCCATGATCGATATCGAGCTGGGTCCCCTGGGCTCCTTCGAATAAAATATTCTCCCCTCTCTTCCTGGCAACATCAAGGGCAACCGAAACATTACCGACAAAAGGAAGCAGCCGTTCGGCATACTCCTGAAAATCGTCATTAATCTTTTCAAATGACAATGGCTCACAGTTGTACCGTTTGGTCAAAAGGAAATTTTTCTCTTCAAGGGCGCTACGAAGCTTATCTTCAAACAACCCTTTTTCATGCAAATCGCCCATTTTTATGCCGGTACGGCCGACCTTATCCACATAACACGGACCGATTCCACGACCGGTTGTCCCTATCTTTTTCCCGTTTGCCAGGGAAGATTCGCGGGCCTTATCGATACTTGTATGGTAGGGCATGATCAGATGCGCTTTTTCGCTGATCATTAATCGGTCCGAGGTTACCGGCAGTCCTTTTTCCTTCAATGTCCCGATTTCCTTCAAGAGAACCGCCGGATCGATAATAACACCATTGCCTATCATGCAGGTCTTATCTTCATAGAGGATACCCGATGGTATAATATGAAAAATGTACTGTTTTCCTTCAACTACCAGGGTATGCCCTGCATTGTTTCCCCCCTGGAATCGGACTATATAATCGGCATAGCGGGTTAAAAGATCGACAATTTTTCCCTTACCTTCATCTCCCCATTGCGTTCCAACTACAACAACACTGGACATACCTTCTCCTGAAAAAGATAGATAAATACATTTAATGATCTGGTGCCCTGGCAAGCCCCATCAACCTAGCTTGTCCGGAGTCTCTGCTGCGCTCCGCTTGCCTCTCTTTTGGGCCCCTTGACTTCGTTACTCCTTCGTCACATTGCGCGGCTATGCTCCTTCTGTTGTGCCTTGCATGGAACCAAAATGGGTGAAATCTTATGCCTTCTGACACTTGCCATGACACTACAAATGATTTTCTCATCTTCTTTCAGGAAAATCATTTCTTGAAGGATCTTTTCTCTCCATGGGAGGAGTATTAAAATGTCCCGTTCTTTTCAGTGAGGTTAATAGACATAATGTTACGATGTTACACCTCCATATTCTCAATTGAAAAGAGACGAACCCGCAATTATAGTCAACTCACGCAATATTGTCAATCGCTCAAAAATATAAATATATCAAGGAAATCGACAAATTGTTTCCCAACTCTCTGGTAGACTTTGGACAGGGTATTCGAAATCAGGCATCTTAACCACCCTTTCACAGCTTGAAATGACCTGCAAGCCATGAAGACTTGCGAAAGGCATTACTCGTGTATACCCTTCTCAAAAGCCTTGAGGGGATGACGGGGCAAAGCGATCCGTCTAAAAGGTAAACCTCACATGTGATGATCAGATAAGGTTAGTAGCAGAGCGTTCTTTTAAAATGACAGGAAAATATGACGTAACCATTTATTATTTAATGGCTAATTATCAGTTTCCTTATATTTTTTATGAAATTTGCAGGTTAATCTAAGCCTCTTGAAAGTGCAAAACACGAGGTGTCTTTTTACATGGAAGTCCTGGACAAACACAGCCCTTACCAGGAGAAAAAGGCAGAGATTGACAGAACCGGTCAAATGCCGTACATATCATCAATACATGTGGATTGTTTTAAGAGCACGAAGTGCTAAATAACGAGCATAACCTGCTAAAATACAAGCATGTTTTTTTGCATGATCAATTAGTTGAGCACCTTCGCCTTGTGATGTTGGTGTTTATATTTTTTTAGGAAACTGGATTTAAATATGTTTGGCATCGGCTTGCCTGAATTAATCGTGATCCTAGGCCTGGCGCTCATCGTCGTGGGGCCCGATAAACTTCCGGAGCTTGCCCGCTCCATTGCCAAAGGGGTCATGGAACTGAAGAAAACCGCAGAAGGGTTAAAAGACGAGCTCACTCAAGAAGGTGGTATGCTAGAGGATTTACGTCCAGATATCGACGCGGTGAAAACACTTAAAAAAGAACTTGCCGAATCGGCCCACATCGACTGGCAAAGCCACACTCCCCTCGACACCCCCTATACCGTTACTGATGCCTCCGACACTGAGCAAAAGGCGACGGAAACCGAAGAGACCAAGATTCAGCAACCCTTAGTTGCCGAAGATGAACCCCAGGATGAAATCAAGGACCTTGCCGAGGAAGAAAAACAACCCTCGGCAATGAATGACGAAAAACAGGCGGAAGATGCTGGAAAGAAGCCTTGAATTTTTCAGACCTCACCACCTTGAGCTCAGGAAAAGGATCGTCAAGGTATTTTTATCGGTCATAATTACGACCTGCGTCGCCTATATCTTCTCTGAGCAGATTACCGGATTTTTCATCGCCCCCCTCCTGCAGGCCAGCCCCTATATCAAAAAGCTGGTTTATACCAATCTTCCCGAAGCTTTTATTTCCTACATTAAGCTCTCCCTGTTAATAGGAGTTATTGCCAGCTTTCCGGTGATTCTCTACCAACTCTGGGTCTTTGTTTCACCGGGGCTCCGGAAGGATGAAAAAAAACTGGCAATCATTGTCGTCTTTTGGGCCAGCATTCTCTTTCTGGGCGGAGCATCATTCGCCTTTTTTCTGGTAATGCCGAGAATGCTGGCATTCTTCATGAGCTATGCAAGCCCGAGTCTTGAGCCTCTTCCGAAATTCGGTATGTACCTGACGTTTGTCGCCAGGACAATGCTCGCCTTCGGCCTTTCCTTTGAAATTCCTTTCCTGATGGTTATGGCCGGCAAGGCTGGCCTGGTACAGGTCGTCTATTTCCGGAAAAAACGGTGGTATTTCTATGGCGTGATCGTTGTTCTTGCCTTCATGCTCACCACCGGCGATTTTTTGGCCACGGGCCTCCTTTCCCTGCCTCTTTTCGCCCTGTATGAGACCGGAATTTTCCTCAGCTCCTTTCTCGGCAAACGCAAGGAAGAAGAGCAAAAAGACGATTCATCTGAATGAAGCGTACCTTTGTAAGGCTGAAAGGAACAATCCGGCAGAGTGCATCACTTTCGTAGGCTCCTCTGCGGCCTCATCGCCGGTACACCTCGGCTGACGGAGGCCGTCCCTGGCCTGCTGTCAGGTGTGGACCTCCTGTCCGCACCCCTCCGGGCCTGATGCGAACACCTTCGGGCCTCCGCTAGGCGTCCTCCAGAGACACCCTCCGCCTCCCGCGTTATCGTTATACATGAGTACTCTTCCGGAAGAACAAAAAAGACGACAACCTGTCGACTGGCAAAGCTTATAGTCATTTTAAGATTCAATCATCGTGAAATTCCACCCATTTTGGTTTTCTGGGAGGTGTGACTGATGGAGCATGGCAGGATTCTAGACTTTGATGTATGCCAAAGAAACAGCAGATGTCAATGAAACGATGGGAGGTGCTATTCTACTTTCCCCCGATCTCGTTTTTCAGAAGGCAGCAGGATATCCGATAGTCAGGTATCCCTTGATGATAGGCAAGAGTATCAGGTTGCAGGAGCTTATTCATGACACAACCCTCAGGGATCTTCAGCGTAAAAAATTTATCCTCATTCAGACCTGGATTTGCAACCAGACGGCACTGCTCGATGCGCAGTGCATTGATCGGATAATCTTCACACAGCGGGCACCTATAAACCCGTCCATTAGGAAAAATAAAATAGTTCTCTGCCTCCAGCCCGGCACATTCAAAGGTTTCCTCATCACTTAGAAACACTTTGGGGTAGATTACATGGATCCCACGGGAAGCAATTTTCTCTGCCACCTCCGGCACCACCGCAAGCCATTTCTCTCTTGTAACCTGCCATACATGTTCTTCTGAAATTGCAGATTTCTGACCTTCAGGACGAGCCGATTTACCCCGCAGACCGATGACCTGGATAAAAAATCTTTTTACGCCGAGTTCGTTGAGCAGGCTTCCCATTCTTTCCAGATGATCAATATTCCTGCAGCTGACAGTATAGATGACACTGACATTAAACCCCAGTTCCACAGCCCGGCGAAGATTTTTTGTACAGACAGCAAAAACACCTTCGCCTCGAATGGGGTCATTGACCATGCTGTCGGGCCCGTCAAGGCTGAAACTCAGATAATCCAGTTGTTCGGGACCAATCTTTTCCAGAAAATCATGAAAGAGATAGCCGTTGGAGTCCACGGTTACCGAGTACCCGAGTTCCTTGGCTTTTTTAATTCCGTGAACCAGATCTGGATGCAGGGTCGGTTCACCGCCCAAAAAAATGAGATTGCTTTTCTTTTTCGGATCGGCAAACAGCTCGAGCCATTGGTCCATTTGCTCCCGAGACACCCGCAGATTACCATGTTGTTCAGGATTGATATAACAATGCTTGCAGGAAAGGTTACATGCTGTCAAGATATGAAAAAATACATTTCTCTCGCCGGCCTTAAAGCCTACGGTTCGGGCTCTCTGTTCCATTTATTCCAATCTTTTGACCTTGCTCTGTTGGGAAAGTGTGTACCTGGCCAGATACGAATCGCTGAGATATTGGTTATCGGGACGATTAAAAAATTTAGCAAAAATCTCCAGGCTTTCCCGGCGCAAGATACCGGGAATAATCGTGATCTCCATCTCCTTGTAGAGGGGGTTCAATACCTTCATCGGCACATTGGTTCCTCCTCCCATTGCGTCTTCATAGGCATAAACAATGCGACGAATTCCATTTACAATCAAGGTCGAAAAACACATCAGGCAGGGTTCCATGGTTGAATAGACCGTCAAATCGGCAGGTTCTCCATCAAAACTGCCCTGGTACAGTGAGCGCAAAGCCAAGATTTCGGCATGGTCCATTTCATTTGTCTTGCCGATACTGTTTTCTCTGCTTCCTGCAGACACAATTCGATTTTTGTGAACGATAACACATCCCACCGGGAATTCACCTCTGGCATAAGCCTGTTTTGCTTCCATGAGGGCCTTTTGCATAAATTGCTGGTGTTTTATCATTTTTAATCGATTAAAGAGATTAGGTGGTTAGAGATTTCGACCGAAATGCAACACCGTGGAGCTTACACAGACGGTGGTCTGTTCCTGAACCAGATCGTGTCCGGAATAGGTGAAAGGGAGATAGACAAGTTGCGTTTGTTCGGTTTCGAAGGAAATAGAGGGGAGTTGAGGCAGGAAATTTCTTTTATTTAATGTGATATGCGAGAGCACGGTTTTAAGCGACTGACACGCCTCTGCTGCCGGAAGGGTCACCGGAAACATGTCCTTAGCGCATTCTCCTGTTCCTTCAGGGATACGTTCCTGGGAGATCGTTATTCTTTTAGCTAGCTGAAGGAAGAATTTGGGCCGAATCTTAAAGGCCGGAATCCAGAAAGAGAGATCGTGCTGATCATGTTCCCCGGTTACCGCCACCGGTTGATTTGTCAACCGCAGGAAATCTCCCAGACTCTCGAGCCTGATCCCGCGGGTTTTGGATTTGATCTTCCAAAAAGGCAGATGCAGCCCCTCTTCTCCACCTCTATTTGAATCGACAACCTGCCAGCGAACCTGCACAAACCTCCCTTTTTGCTCCGACCAGAGGGTATTGCAGTTGGGGCAGGACAACACCAGACTGTCCTTTTCACCGTTCAGCCTCCCGGCACAATGGGGGCAAATGGTCGCCAAAAAATGCGGCGACCACGACAAATTATACCGTACGCTATTTTGCATAACACTGGAAAAAGATGCCGCCGACCCCACAGGCCGATTCAGGACTGCATCGAAAAAATTTCCATCCTGAAAATAACCAGGGAGATAAATACAACTTATGGTTTCTCCGATAAATGCACGATGATAGAGCGATTCACTGGAATCTTTTTCAAAAAGTAATGCCAGGTCGCAGGCTTTGGCAAAGACTGCGGCAGGTTTTTCCATCTGCCTGAAAAAAAGGCCGGCAACGGACTGGGTCACGGGTAAAACATGCATTGCCTGGGGACGTAATCCTAAAGAAACCGGGACCGAGGAGATGTTCATTCCCTGATGGGTGGTATCGACCACCTTGTAATCAACCTCCCTGCCGCGGCAGGAATAGACGGTGCCCTTGAAACGAAGATACGGCACATACATCAGCTTATCACGGTCGATGCTCTCCGGAGCCTTATCGGGCAGGACAAATCGTGACGAACCAGCCGTTGCAATCAGGTAGTTTCCGACATCACAGTAGGGACAAATGAGCAGTCTGTCGGCCTCATGCAAGGTGATCGGGGCCCCGCAGGAAGGACAGCTCTGTTCAATAGTCAAATCCATGAGGCGATTCCGATCCTTTTCTTATTTCACCCGGTTTCCGCAATTGTTGCAAAAGGTTGCACCGGGCAGGTTATTCTCGCCGCAGTGTCGGCAGATTATGGCCTCGGGTTTGCCTCCTGTGGCATGTCCGCACCTGGAGCAGTACTTGGCATTGGCCGGTAGATTCTTGCCACAGTTTTCACATTGGGTATGGATAACCTGTTGATGTCCGCAGTAGGGACAAAAATTGGCATCAGCGGAGATTTCCCGCTTACAGTCCGAGCAAACCTCCCCCGCCGCAGGTTGCGCACTCCGGCCACCCTCGCTGAAAGTTTTTGCAAACATCGCAGGCATCATAAAACCCATGCTCATCCCTGCACCCGCTCCTGCCTCACCCTGGTTTTCCGCAGCTTTCTCCAGGGCCATGGCAGCCTTCATCTTCATGAACTTATCCATATCCCGGATGGTATTCATTCTACTCTGGTCATCTATGGCCTTCTGCACTTCTTCCGGTGGTGTGATCGAGGTAATAAAAAGATCGCTGAGTTTAAGGCCGAAATGGGCAAAATCAGAGCCAAGTTTTTTTTGTAGTTCGGCGGAGAATTCATCAAATTTTCCCGGCAGGTTAAAAAGCGAATCCAGATGCTCGCCCAGAAAATCATTCAGACGGGAAACGATAATTTTTTTCAGGTATGAGGATATATCCTCGGTCGTATATTTTCCCATGGTACCGACCATGGAGTTGATAAATAAGACCGGCTGAACGATTTGAATATTATACATGCCGTGCGCACGTAATCGGATAAGTCCCAATTCCTTGTCACGAAAAGCAACGGGATTGACCGTTCCCCATTTCAGATTGGTGAAATACTTGAGATTGGCCATATAAACTTCGGCCCGGAGTGGACTGTCTCCTCGCCAGGGAATGGAGAGGATCTTGGTTAAAATGGGCAGGTTTCCGGTTCTGAGCGTGTGCCTGCCGGGACCGAATGCGTCACAGGCCTTTCCCTTGTAAAACAAGACACCGGCCTGACTGTCTCGAACGGTCAATTGTGCGCCGTGTTTAATCTCTCCGGAACCGGTTTCCGGTAACCGATGGACAAGCTCTTGGCCTGTCTCGTCAAACCACTCGATATTTTCTAGAAAGATGCCGCCGTTGAATCTGTTCATCGGAAAACCTCATCGTTTGGTAAGTTTCAATTGCATAAGCTTTTCTGTAGATTATAGTATATGACAGTTCATTGAGACAGTAAAAAACACCGTTGGAGAGCAGATATGGAATTCAAGGATTACTGGACACTGGAAAACGCCCTGAAAGTACTGCAGCATCCTACAGTCGATGCAAAACTCTGGGCCGAAGCAGTGGAATGGCTGCTGCTCTACGGCCCGCCCGACGTCCAGACTCTTCTGCTCCATGCATCGGGAATTGCGACTCAGCAGTGTTTTCCGGACCTGGAAGCCGGAAAATGTACCGAAGATGGACAACCCTGCTACGATATAGGAGCAATCGCTAACGCATTAGGAATAGATGCGGAAGATGCCTACAAGACCATTGCCGAAAAAGAGATGGCCCATAAAATTCGCCATTTCATCGATCCGGATGACACCTACACGGTTCATTAAGCACCGACAGAACAGATAGTTTCAAAGTTGGTCCGGTTTTCCTCCCCTTAGACTCTGTACTCTTACTTCAGCTCATAGAGCGTATCGTCATGTTGAGGGATTTTTCGGTCTGCAGCAACCTTTTTTTTCAGGCCTTCGAGACTGAAGTCCTCTTCTCCGCCCAAGATATCACCCATTTCCCGTTCCACCTGTTCCGGGTCTTCGCCTGCCTCTAATCTTGAGATTGCCTCCTCCATTGAACCCCCGAGATGTATGCCTGTCTTGTCGGTGAACTTACGCATGAGCGCCGCCATCTGCCTGGGATCGTCCTCGTTCATCCCTTCGGCCTCTCGCATCAGCGATTCAAAGGCCCGCTCCATTTTCGATTCGTCGAGACCTGCCAACGGATCATCGGATTCTTCTTTGGCCTTACCGATGGTGGCAAATGTCGAAATCCGTCTTTCCATTTCTTCCCGGCCGCATTTTGGACAAGCAGGAACCGTCCGGGTGTCTATCCGCCCGGAAAAAAAATTAAAAATTACATTACAGTGATCACAGTAAAATTCATAGATAGGCATGACAATATATCCATTTGTAATTCTTGATTCATTCAACCCAGAACCTGGTCTACCTGCTGCTCGGAGACCTCATCGGTAATGATAATGCGGTCGATACTCGTCGGCAGCACAAAAAACGGACGGCCTTCGACGGCCTTCTTGTCCGTCAACAAATACGCCTTTATGGCCTTTCTATCCAAATCTTTCGGGACCTCCATGGGAAGCTCGAATTTCTTGATTATCGAACAAATCCATTCTGCTTCACCGGCATCCATAATCCCTTTGGCAACGGATATCCTGGTAGCGGCCACCATTCCAATGGCAACTGCCTGGCCATGACGAATAGTAAAATGAGAAGCTGCCTCAACTGCATGGCCTATGGTATGGCCGAAATTGAGGATACGTCGCAGATCAGCCTCCTTTTCATCGGCTTCAACCACATCTGCTTTTATCCTGCAACAGGTCTTAATCATTTTGCTGATGATCTCCGGATCGAGATCAAATATTTTCTGCTGATTTTGATCGAGAAAATTCAAGAATTCGTGCTCACGAATAACACCGTATTTTATCACCTCAGCAAGTCCACTTAATAATTCCTCCTTGGGGAGAGTGGACAGGACTCTGCAATCTATATACACAGCCTGGGGTTGATAAAAGGCACCAACCAGATTTTTTCCTTCCGGAATATCAACCCCTGTCTTCCCACCGACAGAGCTATCCACCTGAGCCAACAGGGATGTCGGAATCTGGACAAAGGGGATGCCACGCATATAGGTTGCCGCCAGAAAACCGGTAATATCCCCGGTGACCCCTCCCCCAAGAGCGATAAGCCCAGCCTTTCTCCCCATCCCCTTTTGGGCAAGTCTACTTGCAAGATTGGATATGGTCGTAAGGGTCTTGCTGGCTTCTCCCCTTGGAAAAGTAATCATTTCGGCTTTGATATCTCCGCTAGCAAGGGAATCAAGCAAGGTATTGCCATACAGTTCCCCAACGCAATCATCAGCGATAACACAGTATCTTGCAGCCACCTTGCGTTCGGCTAGATCGACACCGACTTTTTGCAGATATCCGTCTTCAATAAAAATCGGATAGCTACGATTTCCCAAACCAACATTCAAGGTTGTCATTGAAACTCCGCCGTAGAAAAGGATGTAGAGAATTAAGAGAGACATCCAGTGGTCATTATACCAGATGCTTGGCTTCGGCTACCACTTCTTAGGCCAAAAAAAAAGGGACACCGCTCAGCGGTATCCCTTTTTGTGGACTACTGAAAACAGTCTGATATTACATGCTGGAGCCGGAAGCGGCACCCTGCATTTTTACTTCGACTTTCTCGGTGAGGCTGGCGTAGTATACTTTCAGGTGATCGAGAACCTCGTTACGACCGAAATGGTCAACGATCTCTGCACCCTCGGAAAGAGCCTTGCGCAGCTTGGTACCGGAAAGGATAACACGGGAGGCTTTGTCATGGGGACAGGTACGCAGAGAGGCCATACCGTCACACTCTTTGCAGTAGAAGGTCCAGTCAATCTTCATAGGTTTGCAGAGAAGATCTTTTCCTTCATCACCGGTTGTAGGAATGCGATCAAAGATTTCCTGGGCCTCGAACAGACCATAAAAATCGCCAACGCCTGCATGGTCACGGCCGATCAGCATATTGTTGACACCGTAGTTCTGACGGAAGGTTGCATGGAGAAGGCCTTCACGAGGACCGGCATAACGCATATCAAGCGGATAACCGGCATTGATGATGTTCTCTTTAACGAAATATTTATTGATCAGGATGTCGATTGCTTTAACGCGAACGTCTGCAGGAATGTCACCCGGTTTCAGGTTTCCGATCAAGGAATGAATCAAAACGCCGTCACATACCTCGACTGCGATTTTGGCCAGATACTCATGGGAACGATGCATCGGGTTACGTAGCTGCAGAGCAGCAACGTTTGCCCAACCGCGCTCATCAAACATCTTGCGGGTTTCGGCAGGTTTCAGGTAGACACCTGGATACTCTTTCGGATAGCTGCCTTCGGAGAGGACCTTTACAGGACCGGCGATATTGACATCTTTCTGAGCCATAACCATGATAACACCGGGATGATCCTCTTCTGCAACCTGCCAGAATTTATCACCAACAGAATCCTCACCCTCACCGCGGAACACTTTCTCACATTCCCATTTTTTGTTTTCAGCGGTCATGGCAAACTTCTCGGTGACCTTCATGGTAGCGAAGGTCTCACCATTTCTGACAAGAGCTATCTCACTGCCAACGGCAATACCTTCGGCGTCAGCTGCGCTTACATCAAGAGTAATCGGAACCGGCCAGAAGGTACCATCCGCCATCTGGAAATTCTCACAAACGCCTTTCCAGTCGGCTTTGGTCATGAAGCCGTCCAGGGGGCTGAAACCGCCAATACCCATCATAATCAGATCGCCCTTGGCGCGGGCGGAAATCTCGATCTGTTTCAAACCGGCAGCTTTTTTCAACTCGGCTTCGCGCTCACTGCCTTCCAAAAGACAACATACCAAACCTTTTCCACCATGGGGTGCAACTAATTTAGACATAGATTCCCTCTTTTTTTTATATTAACAAAGGTTACGCCGCAACAGACGAGTGGACGGCAACTAATGAATCGGCATTCATTCAGGTCAGAGTATATACATAATTTTTGGAGAAAAAGTCAAGAAAAAAAAAGGCGGGAAATCCAGGGATTTTCGGCTTTCCCGGTAAAAAAAGGCCTTCTTTTAAAGGGTCAGGACTATCTTCCACCTACTGGACCCTTCGTTGGAGGAACATTGAGCCCCCCTCCCCTTGATGGACTCACAAAAGTCATCGGAGTTGGTGAGATGGACTTTTGAAAAATCTCAATCGCAATGCGTTGCTGACCACCGACACCGAACTCATGGCCATCGCAGCACCGGCAATCATAGGGTTGAGGGCGGGACCTCCGAATATGTACAGCACGCCTGCTGCAACAGGTATTCCTATAACATTGTACCCGAAGGCCCAGAAAAGATTTTGCCGGATGTTTCTCATGACTGCCCGCGATAAGGACAAGGCTGTGATCACGCCTTCGAGATTGCCCTTCATCAACACGATATCCCCTGATTCGATGGCGATATCGATTCCAGTCCCCATGGCGATACCCACATCGGCACGTGCCAGGGCAGGCGCATCATTGATACCGTCTCCGACCATTGCCGTTTTGAGTCCGCTTTCCTGGAGCTCTCGGACTTTCTTCTCCTTATTTTCCGGCAAAACCTGGGCGACGACTTCGTCTATACCCGCCTGTTGAGCTATGGCTTTGGCTGTAATCTCCTGATCGCCGGTGAGCATGATCAAACGCAGCCCCATCCTTTTCATCCGGGCTATCTCTGCCGGGACCTCGTCTTTTAGCCTGTCGGCAATTGCCAGCAAGGCCGCGAAGGCGCCATCAACGGCCAGATAGAGAACCGTTTTCCCCTGACCGGCCAGCGTCTCTTCCCTTCCATCCTTTTTGGGTATGTCAATCCCTTCGGCTATGAGAAGGTCCTTATTGCCGAAAAGAAGTTTTTTTCCATCCACAATGGCAGTGATTCCCCTACCCGGTAATGGCTCGAAAGATTCGGGTTGCACCATCTCCACTCCTGCCGATTCGGCCTTTGCGACAACGGCCTCGGCCAGTGGATGTTCGGAAGACCGCTCCGCAGAACCGATAAGGCAGAGGATCTCATCTTCGGAAAGGACCTCAGAGAAATTTACAATATCAGTAACCTCCGGCTTTCCATAGGTCAAAGTACCTGTCTTATCGAACAAGACCACCTGTATCTTTTCTGCATTTTCCAGGGCTTCCCCACTTTTTATCAAGACCCCGAGCTGAGCGCCACGTCCGGTTCCGACCATTATGGATGTCGGCGTTGCAAGGCCCATGGCGCAGGGACAGGCAATGACCATAACCGCGATGAAGAATCTGAGGGCCACGGTAAAGGCTACTCCTCCGACAAAATACCATGCAAACCCTGTACAGACGGCGACAAGCATAACGGCGGGGACAAAATAGAGGCTGATTCTGTCGGCCATTCCGGCAATCGGAGCCTTTGAACCCTGGGCATCCTGAACCATACGAATGATCCTTGAAATCATTGTATTCTCGTCCGTTTGCTCAGTACTGATCCGAAGCACACCGTTTTTATTCAAGGTGCCTCCGATCACTTTGTCCCCGACCTTTTTCGTCACCGGCAGGCTTTCACCTGTAAGCATCGATTCATCAACAGCAGAATTGCCTTTTTCTATACGTCCGTCTACCGGAATACGCTCTCCAGGTCGAACAAGCAAACGATCCCCCACTTCAATTTCTTCTGAGGCGATCTCGCGTTGTCCGCCGTCATCGGTAAGCAGGATCGCCGTTTCAGGGGTGAGCTGCATAAGTTGTGATATGGCATCGGAAGTATGGGATTTCGATCTGGTTTCCATGTATTTTCCGAGTGAAACCAAAGCGATAAGAACCCCTGCCGATTCAAAGTAAAGATCCATTGCTTTTGACGGATCGACTCCCGTTATGATCTCCACCAAATTCCAGGTTGAATAGATAAAGGCTGCCCCGGTACCGACGGCAATCAAAGAATCCATGTTGGGGACTCTTCTTAAAAGCGCCGGAATTCCTATGATATAAAAGTTTCTCCCAAGAAACAGTATGGGGAGGACCAGCAGAAACTGGATTAAAGAAAAAGCTATCGGGTTGAGGTGGGGATTCAAAAGAGAAGGAAGCGGCAATCCTATCATCTCCCCCATGGAAATATAGACAAGCGGAATCACCAGGAGCAAAGACCCGATCAGGTTCTTTTTCATCGCCTGGAGCTGAGCCGCATTTTCTTCCTTTTTTTGGGCATATTCATCGGCCCGGCCACCGATCGGTCGTGAATCAAAACCGAGATCCACTATAGCCTGACGGACCGTTCGCTGACTGCAGATGTCCTTTTTGTAGACTATCTTCGCGGTTTCCGCTGCCAGGTTGACGCTTACAGAGACAACACCGTCAAGCTTTCCCACAACATTTTCTATCCGGCTTGAACAGGAGGCACAGTGCATCCCGCTGATTGCCAAATCCAGGGTAGGAGTTTCTGTCTGCTCGTCCCTCTCTTTTATAAGCAACTCGAACCCAAGATCCTTAACCTTGGTTGAG
Organism: uncultured delta proteobacterium; assembly: GCA_963822095.1. Lineage (GTDB taxonomy): Bacteria > Desulfobacterota > Desulfobulbia > Desulfobulbales > Desulfocapsaceae > CAWGGS01. Next base: position 531 of record CAWGGS010000047.1, on the reverse strand, counting down.
ACCTCATCCAAGTCACAAGCAGTCTCATCCCAGGAAAGATCCATGCTTTCCGTGGCAAGATTAACCGACACCTTTTCCACACCGGGCATTCCGGAGACAACGCGTTCGATTCGTGATGAGCATGATGCACAATGCATCCCTTTTACATCGGTTCGTATTTGTTTCATTGGCGTTTAATTCGTAAAACCCCCAATACTATTTAAGAAAATATTTAAACAACACCCCGTGACAGCTTGATTTTTCTCTACCGGGGTACTACTATGTGTGGTAACAACATAATCACCGAAGGGACGAACGGGAACCCTTTTTCCCTCGGGAAGAACAATACGTCATCAGCTGGAGATTAACAATGGCAACAGTGAAAATCAAAGGAATGAGCTGTGGGCACTGCGTGGCTTCCACCAAACAGGCTCTTGAGAAAATACCCGGGATATCCAAAGTTGAGGTCAACCTTGAAAAAGGCGAAGCCACCTATCAAGGCGAGGTGGATACCCAGGTAATAAAGGAGGCAATCAGCAAGATCGGCTTTGA
>CAWGGS010000046.1:0-18347 GCA_963822095.1 uncultured delta proteobacterium | reverse complement strand
CCTCTTCTGCACCTATCTCTTCAAAGGAGACTTTACCTTGTGCAGGAAACGTCGAAACCTGGATTCTTTTCGGATTCCTGACTCTTCAACGTCGGAGATAGGGAGATCGTTATTTTCTAATTCCTGCTTTTGAGGCATTGATCTCGATCCTTTATCGTCTATGGCATCAATTTTCATACTATCAGAGCGTGTAGGTGTTTTTCTCCAGATTCCGCCCGTGGTAAAACTGGTCCAGGCCCAACCCAACCATCGCATAAGAGAAAGTGCCAACCAAAGCGCCCAACACAACATAAGAGATCTATAGACAAACAATGGCAGGCTGATTACCCATGCTTGAGGAAGGAGAGGGAGGTTTCTATCCTGGTACCAGTTCAATGAATGGTTGAAAGATCCGTTGCCTCCAATCTGCATATCAGGATAGCCAAGGAGACCCTTTTGTACGGCATACAGAAGGGAGATACAGGCCAGAATCGAGGTTAAAACGATACAGATCTGTAGAAGGTTAAACGTCTTTGGCGAGGAAAGAGTCTGACCTTTTGATTTACGAAGTCCCATGAGAAGAAACCAGCCGACGACAAAAGCACTGTAAAGAACGTTTACCTGACTGAGTCCGATCCCTAAGAGAAACCATTGCAGCGATGTAAGCGGAGTAAGCCGTATTCGCCCAAGAATAAGTGAAAGGAGGAGGAGTACAATCACTTCACCCCAAAACAGGACGGCAGGGCCAATCTTAGGACCTCCGGTAAGCAGAATCCACCGGGAGTAAGGAAGAGTCATATGGATAGTCGAATTGACACTGGGAATCCCGAGGTCGATGCGGGGTGACAGGGTCTTGGTCGAGATTCCTTTCTTGCTTTGCCAGTGTAGCTGGATATGTTGCTTGCCTGGTAGAATGGGAAGTGTCAGCTTCCCCTCATTGGGTTGCAGCTGATATTCCTTATTGTTGATCAGGACCTTTCGAAGGCTGATGCCGGAAGGGAGGTGGATGGTATGATCCATTCCCCGGCTGGCATGCAGGTCAAGATCTGCGGTGCAATTGGTTTCCCTTATCCCGGGAAGAACAGTAAGACGACTGGAGTCGATGGTCATGGTCGGCCCTGGTACCCCGACAGGTCGAGATATGGCCAGGGTCAGACTTTCTCCAGGATATGGATGGTATTCAGGGAAACGAAGCCCTGCTGTATTGGTGGTGCTTACAGCAGGAAGTCCAGTGTCGGTGACATGCCAGATAGGGCTGATGTCCAGATACCAAACCTCAACCCAGTCTGTGGTTTTTGCAGCAGAAAGAGTAAGGGACTTGCCTTGAGGCAAGACTGAGTGCCAGGAAAAGACTTGTTTTTTCGGACCGAGATTTACCTGGATTTTGTTATCTGAGATAAAAAGAGATTCTGTCGTCGGCATCTCTTTTTTAAGCAGAGGTATTTCAGCTGTAATGATATTGTCGCGGCTTTTTCGGACCACGCGGGTATCCACTGACCACTTCAGACCGAGATGCAGGGTCCGAATGACCTGGAAAAATGGAGCCGGAGAAAGATTCTCTGTCGTTTTAGGAAGGGGTGCGTTATGGTTGCCCTCCTTTACTGCGGTTGATTTTTTCAGGTTGATCTGTCTTTCCATTGTCCCATCAGCATGGAGTCCGGTTATTGTCCAACCGATAAGTTTTGCCTGAACACGATGGGGGACAAGTGGAAAGCTGAGACTGAAAGTGTTGAGATCCTTTAAATCTTTTTCAAGTGTTAGGTGATGAATTCCTGCAGGCAGTAGTATATACAGGATATTATTGTCGGTGCGAAGCCCCTTGGCGGGAACAGTATCGACCAGAATGGAGGAAAATGTACGATTGTTTCCCGGCAACGGCACGGCGGTTTCGGCCTGAGTGTGTATAGTCAGCCCGAGCTTAAATGTGTCACCTTGATTCAAGAGCAGACAGTAATCGAGACTTGCACATTCAGTACCGCAGACTGGGTTGGCCAACAGACGGTTTTGCAGCTCCTGAAGGATCTCCGGTGTAGGGATTTCAGCCTTTGATAGGGTTGGAGTACCGAACACTGAGAGGAGTATGAAAAAGACGAACAGGAAAGGCCGCACGGAAGAAAGATTGGACGTTTTGTCATAGCCGAAGAGCAAAAGGGCTCTTTTGAGAAAACCCAGCGCCAGAAGGACCAATAGGCACACTCGAAGGAAGGCAAGGATACAGTTGATCCAGGGAGAAAGGAGAATTAAATGTATCTTTTGGTGGGGAGTTACTGGTCCGTTCCAGCTCATGGGTATTGTTCGCCAGTGCCAATCCGGCAGTCCGGGACCTGTCTGAATCATTGCCCGGGGATCGATTTGCATCTCTTTGTTGGTACGACTTGAGGAGAGTTTTTCAGCTAAAGGGACTGTCCTCTGCAGGCTGTACATCCTTTTGGCAGGCATTGGTGATTTCGTTTTCAACGTACCGATTTTTCGAAATCGCGAGGGAGCGGAATCTCGTGCTGCCAAATTATCTGTAGCTGCAAGCTGGAAGTAAGGCCCCCTCTCCAACTGTGGGAAAATACCGATTCGGACCTCCTTGACCATGAAGGGAACGGTTTGCAGGACAAGGAGGAGCAACACGATACCAAGCGGGATTCGGACCAAGGTTTTTCTTTTTTCCGAGGTGATCCTGTTGCCTATTGCAATCAGGGCAAGGAGCGGCAACCATTGATAAATTGGTGCCCCCGGTTGGTGATAGATCAAACTCAGAAGTATAAGGGTGAGCATCCCCCAATATCTCCCCAATATTTTTCCAGTAGCCAGACTGGTAATCAGGACTAGAAAGATGTCCAGCAGGGTCCAGCTGTTTAGCCAGGTGGGGACCTTGTCGACACCTGAAGAGGTCAACAGCTTCCAACCGGGAGGCAGGTTGAGATTTGCCGAAAGATGCTGGAATGTATGGTCCCAGCCAAGAGCGGGTAGAGAGAGAAATATCGCGTGAACCGGTTGTTCGATACGGGAATCGGCGGTCAGCGATAGAGCTCCTTTACGGACCTCGACCCCGATCTTGTCGGAGCCTGCGAGTTTGGTGATAAGTTGGCTTATACCGTCCACATCCACCTTGCCAAGAATCTGCCCTGGGACCACATTGAGTCGCCATCCCTTCGTCATTGTACCGGAAATAACATCATGCGAGGTCAGCCCTTTGCCGGTCTGGTCTAACCAGAGAGTGCGGGAAATTTTCAGACTATCGGACATGGTCTCTGAATTTCCTCTTTTTCGTTCGATGAGATGCATCTCGTCCTTTGGCCCCATTAAAAAGGCAGGGAGTTTGAGCCAGCCGGAGGGAAGTCCGGTCCGTGACGGATCGATGGAGCGGACGTTTTCGATATGCACCTGACGAAGCTTAGGGGATGCCTCGAAAACCCATACTTCATTTTCCGGCCAGAGGCCTCTTATGTTTCCCCGTGACAGTTTAGTTGGGGAAACAAAGGAAGTGCTTCGTAAGACCAAGTCGATAGACCATTGCCCCGGTCGGGCTTGGATGAGAAGTCGATCGTGGCCGTCAATACGGACAGGAAGCGGGGAGGTGATTTGCAGAGGGAGAAAATCCCGTGTCATCTTCATCCCCAACGGTATTTCCCGGGGAGTTCCAGAGACAGTCAAGATAATATGTAGATTTTCCAGGAGAGGGATTGTATCCCGGATTTTTCTAAAGACCTGAACCGAGGCTTGATCAAGCTCATGTTGGGGTTGAGATGTAAGGGACTTCAACCATAATCTTCCTTCTTTGTCGAGGAATGGTTGGCTGATCTTTGTTGACTTGTTGCTGATTTTAACCAGGCCGGTTGATGGTGGTAATCTGATCGAGTCCGGAAGGTTTTTCCATGCAAGGTTGCCTGTAAGGACATGGTGTCCCGGTTTCAGACGGACAGAGGGGATTTTATGGTGGTCAATAACGGAAATGTTGGTGTTCCCATCTTTTACCGATTCCGGCCAGAGGGTAGAATTTCCGGGTAAAGGAACAAGAGATTCCGTTTCTATAAGCCACTCCTGTTTGAACACTGCCCTTGAATCCGTGAGTTCGATAGTCAGCCTCGAAGGCCAGCTACAGTATCTCCTCGTTATATCGTCGCTACGCAGGGTACATGTTTTGTCTTCCTGATTGTACAGAACCCAGGGGATCCATTTCTGGAGCGAATCGGGAGCCCCTGTCTTTTTTGCCGAGGTGGCTAAAGCTGGAAAAGACGGCATTATAAGGGTTGTAAACAACAGGAGGATGGCGATGGCTCGTAGACGGATTGCAGCGGTGCAGGAGGTGTCTGGATTCATATAATTTTGCTGGTCTTTGAGGAGTGGAATAGAGAATATGCCTGTCCAAAACAAAAAAAGACAGTTTTATTGATAGTATTAAAAAAAACAGACGGCTGTCAATACAAGCTTGAAAGACGGTGAGGAAGAAAAGACATTGTAAGGACAGACGTGTCCTGTTGCCCTTTAAGAGGGGAATTCCTTAACATAGAGAAAAAAAACAAAAAAAATCTGTTTGGCATACCGAAAAACGTAAAAGTTGTATCTGATTACCACTGAAACTCAGCCTATCGGAAAGGAAGGGTGTGAGCTGTTCATTTCTCCGGTCTCTGCAGCCTGGACCGCTGCAGTGAAGCCCCCAGGGATGGGTTTATAACGTGCCCGCGAAACGAACAGCTCACACCCTGGATTAGTTACTGAACATTAGTGGTAATCAGAAAGTTGTATTTCGGCATAGTACCCGGGAGGATCCGCTTCCCGTCGGGCCATCAGTTTTGGGATCGTGCTTTTTTTCGGACGATAATGGTTGAAAAATAGTGGGGTGGCGCGGAAATCGATCTGATGTCTGAGATTACTCGTTCGTCTTCCATACCGGCCCGTTCGACCAATACAGCTTTGTCGATTAATTCAAGATCAGAAAGAAGGTTGCAAAGATGGGGAAGGACCTTATGCACTTTCATTAAAACGATGGTGTCGAATGTCTCCAAAGTCTGTCGCAACCGTTGATCTTTAAAGGTCGCCGGGATGACTGCCAGCATCTCGTCGCCGAGACAGACCGGGATGGCGGTTGCCGAGGAACAACTACTCATTGCAGTAATGCCAGAGATGAAAACGATTTCAGTCTCTGGTTTTAATTCCAACACATTTTCATAGAGATAGAAACCGGTTGAATAGACAGCCGGGTCACCAAGGGTCGGGAAAGCGACATTCTTTCCCTGCTCGATGAGAGACAAAACGGTTTGGGCTGCATCTCGCCAGGCCTCCTTTATCTCTGTCTCCGGTTCAGAGCCGATGTGTATTTTTTTCATCGGGAAATACATCTCAACGACTTCTTTAGCGGAAGTGTCTATAGCCTGCCTGACAATTGATAGGGCTGTGGAGTTTCCGTTTGGCGAACCTTTTGGGGTAACCAGTACTTGGCATCTGTTCAAGGCGTTGACTGCTTTTATTGTGAGCAATTCGGGATCACCCGGGCCGGTTCCTACAATATAGAGCGTTGGTTTCATCGGTTTAATCTAAGAATTTGAGGATTTAAAATTTTTTCCCATCAGTTGGATGAGGGATAGAGCAAGGCATTGATTTTTTTTATGCCTTGAATAAGACGCATGGTTGGTCGTGAGACCAGTTTTTCGTCAATCAGGTAGACCTTATTGTTGCGAACAGCCTTGATTGATTGGAATCCGGGTTCATTCATGATAGCGGATATATCGACCCGGTTCATACGCCCGGTCTGGGCCAGAAATACATCTATATCGGCCCCATGAGAAAGAAGGCGTTCTTTGCCATAATCTGCTATATTCGTTCCATGTCTTTGATGCGCATCGGTGGCTATATTGACTCCTCCGGCACTTGTGAGACTGAAGATGCTGATGGAATCGGGGGAGAAGGTACGCATTTTGGCATGAATGGCTTCAAAATAGACCCTTGGTCGGTTTGATTCGGGGATATTGGCGTATCTCTTTTTTATTCTGGAAAGCTCTGATTTAAATTTCAGTATCATCTCGTTTGCCTCCTTGATCTTGCCCGTCAAGAGACCAAGATCTTTCCAATAGGAGTACATCTCTTGGACACTTGTCGGTTGCAGGGAGACTATCGTTATTCCTGCTCGACGGAGTTCGGAAAGCAATTGGGGATGGCCACGGGAGATCATTGGGCGAATGAGGATGAGATCGGGCCGTGCCGCGATGAATTTTTCCGGGTTGTCTCTATCACTGAAAACAGGTTTTTGTGTGATGTCGGAAGGATAGTCGTCACTTCTGGTCCTGCCGATTATCTCCTTGTCAAGCCCAAGCGAAGCCAGGTTTTCCGTATGGGCACCATACAAAGAGATGATCCGGGTGAAAGGCCGATCGAAATGTATCTTTACCCCGTCCTGGTCGGTCAGGTCGGTTGCCTGGGCCTTTTGTACGGTGAGTCCGGATACCAGGATGATCAGGGTCAAGGTAAATACCATTTTCCAGGCATTTTTCAAATGATGGGGAATAACTTCAGGCTGATTTCTTTTTAAACTCATATTCAATACGCGGTGATTTGGTTACGGGGTTAATATAGACATGGTTTTCGACAGCAAATACCCTGCGAATAAGTTGTTCGTCAACAATATCTGCTACAGGACCACAGGCGACGACCCGACCTTCCAGCAAGACGATTAACTCATCGCAAAAGGATGCGGCCAGATTAAGGTCATGTATGGCGGCGATGACCGTCACATCTTCCTGGGCAATTCGGTCGGAAATAATCTGCATTATGTCAATGGTATGACGGATATCCAGATTAGATGTCGCCTCGTCGAGGATGATAACTTCGGTTTCCTGGGCCAAAGCCCTGGCAACGACCACTCGCTGTTTTTCACCTCCTGAGAGATCGGTTGCTTTTCGGTCGCGCATTTCTTCTATGTCCATGATTTTAATTGCGTTGTCAACCAGGGCGAGATCCTGTGGCGATGGGTTGGTAAAACGTGGGATATGAGGGTGGCGTCCCATTAAAACGATATCAAATACTGTGTAGTCGAACCCCAGCATAAAATCCTGGGGAACCAGGGCAAGCATGCGGGCAAGTTCTTTCTTGGGATAAGTCTCCAATGGTTTGCCCATGAATGTAATAGTCCCGCTATCGAGTCTGGATGTGGCCGTAAAGAGATCGAGCAGGGTTGTTTTACCGCTGCCGTTGGGTCCGACCAATCCATAAAATTTTCTTTTTTCAAGTGAGAGGTTAATCGATTCCAGCACAGGAGTCGCTCGATAGCTGAAACATCCATCCTGGACTGTATACACAATTTCGGCACCGTTTTTCATCATCTGATTCCCTGTTGTCTTTTCCGGAATATATAACAAAAAAACGGACCGCCGATAAGTGAGGTCAAAATACCTATCGGAATTTCGGATGGAAGCAAAGCTCTGGTAATGGTATCCGCCCACAGCAGCAGGATAGCTCCGCCAAAAAAACAGGCAGGCAGAAGAAGACGATTGTCCGGCCCAAATAAATGTCGTAGCAGGTGAGGGACGATGAGCCCGACAAAGCCGATGATCCCGGAGACCGATACCCCGATGGCCGTAATCAGCGATGCCCATACAAGGAGGATCTTTCTGGTCTTCTCCGTTTCTATCCCGAGGGTTTGTGCCGTTCTGGGACCTAATGCCATTATATTGAGATCACGGGAATAATAAAAAATAACAAGAAGTCCTGGCAAGGTGAATGCTGAGGTGAGTGCGACATCGGACCAGGATTTTCCAACGAAACTTCCCATGAGCCAGAAAATTATGATCCCGACTTTTTCATCGGCCAGGTATTTGATGAAACCGATACCCGCAGAAAGGATGGAGGCGACAATCACTCCCGAGAGAATCAGGGTGTTTGAAGAGAGTCTGGTGTCTGATGAAGCCAAGGAAAAGACGGCGAAAAGGGTTCCTATCGCTCCGGTAAAGGCAAAAACAGGCACCGACACCCATGCCGGGATGGTGATGCCGACAATCGTCAGCAACAGTACCAGAGAGGCACCGAAGGCAGCCCCTGAAGAGATTCCCAGGGTGTAAGGATCTGCCAGGGGGTTTAAAAGTATGGCCTGGAAGACCCCACCGGCAACAGCCAAGCCCCCTCCGACGATTGCCGAGGTCAGGATCCGAGGCAACCGCACATCGGTGACCACCAACCCGAAGACCGGGTTCATTGATGCTGGCAGGCTGGTTCCGGTAATCTTTGCAGTGAGAACCTGCAGGACTTCTGCCGGACTGATTTTCAAAAATCCCATTCCTGTGGCCAATACGATGGTTATCACAAGAAGGGCAGCCAGCACGGAAATGATCAGAGCGTGTCTCACTACAAACACCTATTTAAGGATGATTCCGTTGTCTGAGGCGGTTTGGGCCAGATGATCAACAAAGATGTCGGCAAATCCATCTTCTTCGCCCAGTCCCTGCAGGCGGGGCGTCACCTGAAAACCTTCTTTTGTAAGGATGGATTTCATGCTTGTTGGGCTGTCACCGGACATATCATTGATGGCATGGTCACCTGCCACAGTCATAAAAGGTTTGAGTAAAACCTTCTTGATTTGGTCCCTCTTCATTTGTTTTATGATCAGATCAAGAGAAGGAAAACCCTCAACGGTTGCAAAATAGGTTTTGGTCGATGGGTAGAGCGAATTCATAGTTGCGACAAACTGGAGATACGAGCCGCTGGATGGAAAGTAATCATTGCCGTGGCCCATGTAGAGAAGGGACGAATGTGTCTTCCGAGCCTCTTGCACATCGCCGGCCAGTGACTTTGCCGCTTGAAGAATGTCTTTGGAGTACGGATGCTGCGGTCCCATGGCACCCAGGGCGGGTCGACCGATAACCAGTTTTTTGAAAGGGAGATTTTTTGATTTGATTGTCGAAATGGCGTTGAGACCTTCTATATAGGAAACAAGATCGAGATATTCCTCGCCCATGGTTATGTGACCTGGTTGGACGACGATAGTGGTATACCCTTCGTCCTGCAGGTCGGCGATGGTTGCCAGCGGACCTTTAATCTTAAAAAATTCCTTTGGGACTGTCGGATTCTTTTGGTGATATGTGGGATCGGTCTCACGTTTATGCCAGATTCTGCGTATTATGTTTGAGGTAAAGGCAATTCTTACCTCCGTATGGGGAAAACGTTTTTGTATTCTATCTCGAATATGGCTTATGCCGTTCAAAGCTCTGGGGACGGTTGTTCCAAATGTTGCAAAAACGATTGCCTGTGAATTGGTTTTTGGTTTTTTACCGCCGAAGGCAGAAGGGATGGAAAAGACGAAGCAGAAGAAAAACAGCAATGCGAATTTGGTAAAAGGTTTCATTGGTCTCTTGGTTATCCGGTCCGGACAAAAAAAACCCGAACCAATAATAAAATCGATCCGGGATTTCCCAAACTATCCAAAAATCATGTATCATATAATCCGTCCACGAAAATATGATATTTGTACCCAGGCAGGTCTTCTGACTTCCGGATCATTCTCCCCCTGCGCCTTCCCATCTGCGTCCTAAATAAGGGGTGGCAAATAGTGGCAAAGTGCAGGGTTTGTCCCCGGTTACAGCGGCGGGCCCGTCTTCGATTTCCACGAAGTTCCCTATTATACGTTAATATATCAAAACGATATTTTTACGTACCTGAGCAATCAATCTCTTCTATTACCGTTTCGTGCCGTCATTGTCAAGCGATTGAAAGAGTACGTGTCAATGGATTGGTTTTTTCACTAGCAATAAAAACACAATTGCTGATAATGTGAAATATGGGTAAATATGACGTATGTGGGAGTTTGTCTGAATGATCTGACCTTACGAATAGTGGATTTAATTCTACCTGGTTTATAACAGGTCATGTACATAACTTGACTTTATTTACAACCCCTGTCTTGCAAATAAAGTAGACTCCAACTACGAAAATCCGAGGTTGCATTTATTTTAAGGGGCGAGAAATGAAAAGATCCACCGGAAAACAGAAACAACCAATCTCGGCCAGCATGCTTTATGTGAAAAGGAAGGATCCTCGTGTCGAGGTAGAAGGATTTACCGGAGACATCGCCGATGGTAACTTCGTTTTCGAAGGGGTCATAAAGAATGTCTCTTCAAACGGTTTCATGATGGAAAATCTCCCGCAAAATTTTTCGGCATCCAACCAAAACTATATCACCGTTGTCTCCGGTCATGGTAAACATTATAGATTGATCGTGGTGCCGTGTTGGAAAAAGACGGTTTCCAACAGTCGATTCCTTGAGGTCGGCTTCAAGATCGTTCAGACGTCATGGGAATGGTCGGAATTAATACTGAACGAGGTTGCATCCGCAACTCTTACAAGAAATATCGGTTTCCAGGCATGATCCGAAAAGGTATCACAGATGAAACCTGATATCCCAAAGGGTATACATTCCATTGGGATCATTTAAGTTTAAGAAATCATCCAGCGGAGCCGTAAGCTTGACGAGCCTGTCAACCAGGCTGGATGACAGGTGAAAGGGTTTCATCAAGACAACGATTTTCCCACCGAACTTTTGCAGGAGTCTGCTTTCAAGCGACAGAGGTTTATGGAGAAAGAGTCCTGAATACTCTTTGAGGCCGGCAATACGAGCCGCGGCGGCAACAGCATCCTTCAGGGTTCCTATTTTGTCCACCAGCCCTATCTTCCGTGCCTCTATCCCGTCAAAAACACGACCTTCGGCTATAGCATCCATGGATACGGGAGAAATTTTTCGTCCTTTTTCAACAATGGACAGGAATTTATTGTATCCTCTGTCGATGGATAGCTGTACTGTTTTCGCCAGTAGTGGCGAAAAGGGTTGCGTCAGGTCCAGGCCAGAGGCGAGATTCGTGGTTCCTATTCCGTCGGAATGAACCCCGAGTTTATCTAAAGTTCCTTCAAATGTTGGGATCACACCAAATATACCGATGGAGCCGGTGATGGTGGTGGCTGATGCCAAGATTTCATTTGCATCGGCCGAAATCCAATACGCCCCTGAAGCGGCTACTGAACCCATGGAGACGACGTAGGGTTTGCCGCTTTTTTTCAAAGAGAGCAAAGCCTGGCGTATTACCTCCGAAGCAAACACCGAGCCTCCGCCGGAATTCACCCGAAGCACGACCGCTTTTATCCTGTCATCGGTCTGGGCTTTACGGATAAGAGCTGCCAGAGAATCCCCACCGATTGCACCGGTGGGCCGGTCGCCGTTGAAGATGGTTCCTTCAGCAACAATTATGCCGATTTCGTTTTCTGATTTTTCTTTTTCTCTATAGGATGGGGTAAGGGTTTTGAGATAGTCTCTGAGCGAGACCTGCCTGAAATCGGTATCAGGATCGGGAGCCGTCAATTTGGTGAGATAGTCACGTACCTGATCTCTGGTTTTCAGCTCATCGACAAGGCCGCTTTTCTTTGCCAGGAGTGCTGTGTCACCACCAGTTTCTGAAAGCTTCTGTGAAATAGTGTTGATGTAGTCATCGACTGCATTCGGGGCCAGTGCTCGATTACGACAGATATCAGTGGTGAAAGCTTTCCAGAGAGAGCTAAGCCATTGGCTGTTTTGGGATTTGACCTCCGGTGACATTCCATTGCCGATGAGCGGTTCAACCGCTGATTTGTATTTTCCAACCCTAAAGACATGAACATGGACAGCCAGTTTATCCAAAATATCTTTGAAGTAAAGATGATACACTCCAAATCCGTGCAGATCGACAGCGCCCATCGGATTCAAGATGATAGTATTGGCATAAGAGGCCAAATAGTATTTCTTTTGCGAAAAATAATCTTCGGAGGCAATAATCTTTTTTCCGCTTTTTTTAAATTTCTGTAGCGCCTTGCCTATGGTCTGCAGTTGGTTGAGCCCAACGTTTCCCATTCGGTCCAAATCAAGAACGAGGCAATTTATTCGAGAATCGTCGGTAGCGGAATGAATGGCATCAAGGATGTCCTGGAAAAGGGTTTCCCGAGGGAGATTTTTTAGTCCTACGGTTTCACCCAAAAGTTCGCTTACCGGATCGGTGACTTGTTTTTCTTCAACCACGTTGCCGATAATAGAGAGAATGAGGGCACTCTTGTCACGTATCTTTAACTCTTTCGAGCTCGGGATCAAGGACAGGACGATTACGACAACCAGTAGAAGAAGCAGAATGTTGAGTATCGTATGCCTGCAAAAAGAGAGAATCTTTGCGATGAAGGTGAAAACGCTACCTGTATAGCGGAAAAAACATTTCATAATTAACTAGTTACCTGTGGTGGATGAAAAAAATCAGCAGACACGTGAAGTGAGAATAATATCTATCCTTGCCGTGGAAGTAAATATCAATCGCCCCAAAAAAGAAAAATTTGTGAAAAATGTTTAAATAATTAATCTAAGAAAATTTTCGATATAAAAACAGGAGAAAAGGGTGGTTGCGAGGGCTGTTTTGTATTATAGCTGGTGCAGATTGCCCTGAGTCCTTATGCGGTTATCTTTTGATCAACAATCCATCCCATGGTGAATTATGGAAAAAACGAGGATAAGAGAAGCGGTAAACGCGAGTTCGCTCTTTAATGGACTGCCTCCCGAACAGTTGGACCATATAGTCGGTATCGTCATGGTAAAGAATTTCGGCCGGGGCGAGACTATTTTTTTTGAAGGGGATATAGGGAACGGATTTTATATTGTGGAGACTGGGAAGATTAAAGTCTACAAGATGTCGTTGTCCGGAAAAGAGCAGATTTTGCATATTTTCGGTCCTGGAGAACCTTTCGGAGAGGTTCCTGTATTCAACGGGCGACCTTTTCCGGCAACAGCCGAGTCCCTTGTTAAATCTGTTGTTCTGTTTTTTTCGAGGGAGAAATTCATGGCGCTCGTGCATGAAATGCCCTCGATAGCATTGAATATGTTAGCGGTTCTTTCAATGAGGCTCAGGCGGTTTGCCACCCAGATAGAAAACCTCTCTTTAAAAGAGGTGCCGGAGAGGCTTGCCGGATATCTTCTCTATCTGATGGAAGAACAGAATGCCCATGAGATGGTTGAACTGGAGATATCAAAAGGTCAACTTGCCAGTCTTCTGGGGACCATCCCGGAGACGCTTTCCAGGATATTTGCCAAGATGAGTGAAGAAGGATTGATTGCCGTAGATGGGCGGATTATTCGGATCCTGAACCGTGAGGGTTTGGAAAAGAGATGATGCTTTTTAGGGGGAGGACGTCGATCAATAAAATATCTTGTTGATTACTGATTGCCGCGGAGGGGTAATGGCATAGGGGTCGTCTCCCGCCATTTTGAGACCGAACATGGCCAGCATATTCTGATCCATAACGAGTTTGTAGTCAACCGAGGAAATGATGGCGGAGGTCTCCGGGTCGATAAGACGGGCAGACAGATACATGATCCTGTTGGTGAATGAATACGTGCCGACGAGTGCTGCCTGGGCCGAAAGAGTCGGTTTCAGATGCTCCAAGTCCCTTGAAAGCAGGATTTCTCCTGATTTTTTTCTGATCAACAGGTCTTTTCTCATCTTGATTTCCCTGACCGTATAGCCCATCTGGACAAATCTTGACGAAATATGTTCCTGCAGGATTCTCCCGAAACGTGATGTCTGTTCAAGATCATTGTTGTCGACAAAGGTGGTGACCAAAATCGGCTGTTCCGGGTTCCTGGGCATGAGCCTTGGATTTGCATTTTCCTCGAGATTGTCCGCCATACTATAGGAAAGCGAAATCAAATTTTCGTCGGCACCGAGAAGACCTTCCAGTCTTGTCCCGTTGAAATAGGTGCACGCGGACAGAGAAAATGCAAGAAAAATAATGAGAATAAGGGAGTGTTTCATATATCTCTAATTGGTTTTGGGAGGCTCTTGTCTGCCGGTTTTAAAGGGGCTTTAGGTTTGGGAGGCAGTGCTGCGGCAAAATCCGAGCCGACTAGCCGCATCTTTTTTGCCTTTGTGTTTCTTTGCTGGTAGTGCCAGAAATCAGCATCGTTTATGTAGTAGATATTGGATGATCTGAACAGATATTTTCTCATACGTGCCATCGATGTTGTAATTATGACTTCATAATGGCCGTTTTTGACATATGAGGAGCTTGCCCAATCAACTGCCCCGGCTGTTGCAACCGCCACAACTTCACTTGAGGCGTTTCTGAGCACTTCCACGGCAGCAGTCAGACCGGTGATGACACCCGGAGCGAGTGAACGGACACGATCGCTTTGATGAAAAACTGTTTGCACCTTGTAGTTTACTTTGATTGTCCCCTGGTCCGGCTGAACACTGGTCGGAATACCGTAGCGTACCAGTTCGGTTACCAGGAGATCATGAAACGCCTCGTCAAATTGGCTGGTTTCTGTCGGATTACATGAGCGATCGTCTTCGCCACATGTCTTCTTAACATATACAGCTGTGTTAAGAAGGTTGTCCTTGACAAGTTCATTGTTTATCTGGTTGGCAATATCCTGAGCCAGGACGTCCCAGTGGTGAGCAGCTTGCAACTTGCTTTGGGAACTGTAGAGAAACCCTGTCGGCTCGGGAATTCGGCTGCAGCCGCTAAACAGGATGAGGGTCATTACGACAAATAAGAATACACGCATGTCTTTAACTCCGAAGGGAACATGATTATGACTGTGTGAACTATATCGGATAAAAACCGGCAATCTGAAGAAAAAAGTTGTAGGATAATGATATAGGCATTGAAAATGGTCCGCGAAAATATATATTTTGAGGAATACATGTCTGCAGATCTACATATCCATTCTGTTTTTTCCGACGGGTCCATGACTCCTGGCGAAATCGTTGCCCTTGCAGCCCAAAAAGGCCTGCAGACTATCTCGGTGACTGATCACGATACCATGGCCGGAACCCCCGAAGCTCTGGAATCGGGTAAGGATGCGGGTGTAGAAATTATTTCGGGTCTGGAGCTAAGTGCGCTCCATAACGATACCTATCTGCATATTCTGGGATATGGGATGAGGTGGAACGATTCCTTTCTGACGACAGGCCTTTCCCGGTTACAAAATGCCCGTGATGAGCGTAATCTAAAAATTGTCACCGCATTGCAAGATCTCGGCATATCGATAAACTTTGAAGCGGTACGAAAAGTTTCAAAAATTGGACAGACTGGTCGGCCTCATATTGCAAAGGTATTAATGGCCAAAGGTGCAGTGAAGAGCATAACCGAGGCCTTCGAAAGGTATTTGAAAAAAGGTGCTCCTGCCTATGTTCCTCGTTTTGTATATAGTGCTGAAGAGGCAATAGGCATGATCAAAAAGGCAGGTGGACTTGCCGTACTTGCCCATCCCGTTCTGATTGATCCCGCAATGAAGCATTTTCCCACCATACTGGCAGAGCTCGTTGCCCAAGGTCTTGATGGCGTTGAGTTGTTCTATCCTACCCAGTCTTCCAGTATTCGAAATAAAATCAGACAGATTGCCGATAGATATCAGCTTTTCTATACCGGTGGAAGTGATTATCATGGGGATATCAGGCCCGGGTCACATCTTGCCGGGGGAAAAAAACTTAGGGTTCCACAGAGCCTCATTGAAATATTAAAAACGCGGCTTGCGACAGTAAAGAACAATGGCAGAGAAGAGACGATATGAGCATGCATTCAATCCTAGTTGTAGATGATGAACCGAATTACCTGATAGTCTTATCCGAGCTCCTGCGTGATGAAGGATTTGAGGTATTTACCGCTCCATCCGGGAAAGAGGGACTTGGCGTCCTTAAGGAAGTGGATCTTGACCTGATTATCACCGATATGCAGATGCCGGGGATGGACGGTTTGCAATTTCTGCAGGAGGCCAAAAAGAAAGAGAGTGAGATCCCGGTTATAATCATAACAGCCTATGCAGAGGTCGAAAAAGCTGTGACGGCCATGCAGGCTGGAGCCTTCAGCTATTTGGCCAAGCCTTTTTCTAATGATGAACTCATTGTCAATATCAATAAGGCAGTCCGGCATTATGCCTTGATAAAGGAGAATACGAGGCTTAGAAAAGAAATCCACAGCAGAGCGGATTTTAGCGGCATGGTGGGAAAAAACCCGCGTATGTTGCAGATCTATGAACTCATAGAAAAGGTTGCGCCTACTCCAGCCTCGGTTTTGATTTCAGGAGAGAGCGGCACGGGCAAGGAACTGGTTGCCAAGGCAATTCACCTCAACAGTCCTCGCGAGCCATATCCGTTTATTCCGGTAAACTGTGCTGCATTGGCCGAAAATCTTCTGGAGAGTGAACTCTTCGGGCACGAAAAGGGAGCCTTCACCGGGGCTGTGGGAATGCGCAAAGGCAGATTCGAGCTGGCCGATCAGGGTACGATTTTTCTCGATGAGGTTGGTGAGATCCCGTTGGCACTGCAGGCCAAACTGCTTCGGGTGTTACAGGAGAAGAGTTTCGAAAGAGTAGGGGGAACAAAAACCCTTAAAATCGATGTCCGCATCATCAGTGCCTCCAATAAGGATTTAAAGGAGGAGGTTGCCATGGGGCGTTTTCGTGAGGATCTCTTCTATCGTCTGAATGTGATTCACGTTTCACTCCCGGCCCTGCGGGAACGAAGGGACGATATGCCGTTGCTCGTAGCATATTTTATCCGGAAATTTGCTGAAAGGCTGGATAAAAAGGAACTTACGATTGCACATGAGGCGGTGAGATTGTTAATGACCCTTCCCTGGGAGGGAAATATCCGGGAGCTGGAAAACACTATTGAAAGAGCGGCGATTCTCTGTGACGATGACTGTATCCAGCCAGGCGATGTTCAACCCGAATCGGTGGATATGGACAACCAGGCATCTTGGAGTCAGGGGATGGATCTTAGCCAACTGATTCCAGATTCCGTCGGACTCAATGACGTCCTCTATGCAATTGAAGAGAAAATGTTGAAACAGGCCCTTGATGACACTGCTTATGTTCAATCACGAGCTGCGGAGAAACTGGGCATCACAAAAAGTCTCCTCCAATATAAAATGAAGAAGTACGGAATCAGTAAAAAAAAGTAACCGTTTCATAGAGTCTGCAAAGGTTATGACAAGATGATTCCTGTGTATTCCGTTGGGAAGAAAAACTGGCAGCGGTAAAATGACTTTATCGGTTGTCATCCGCTTCCTTTTTTGCTCTCTTCCGTATCCTGAATTCCTCCCCATCGCAACTTGTTTCGTAAAATGGCAAAATAATCCCTGTGGGGAGAGACGATGAGCTGGAGCGGATGCTCCGCCGCCTCGATTTCGAGAATGTCGTCTTTTTGCAGGATCCAACTCGGTTGGCCGTCGATAATGATATTGGCCTCTGTGTCGTTCTGGGTGTCGAACCGGGCTGTGATGGTGACGTCGGCAGGCAAAAGCACCGGTCTTGAACTGAGCATAAATGGACAGATAGGCGTCACAAGGATAGATGCCAGGCCGGGATAAACCAGCGGTCCTCCGGCCGAGAGATTGTAAGCTGTTGATCCGGTGGGAGTCGATATTATCAATCCATCAGCTTTATAGGTGGTGATAAACTCCTCACCGGCCTGGGCTCTTAGCTGAAGAACTCTGTCCAACGAATTTTTATTGAGAACCACGTCATTCAAAGCATACCGATATCCTTGATTTGTGCCGTTTTTTATCAGGCCTGCCTTGAGCATCAGTCTGTTCTCGACGGAGATGGAACCGGAAATGATGCGTTCCAGGGCTTCATTCGCCTCGTTCTGGGTCAATTCAGTCAAAAACCCAAGGTGTCCCAGGTTGATACCGATAACAGGAATGGAATGACGTGCCGCCTCCTCGGCGATATGTAAAAGCGTCCCATCTCCCCCCAGGATAATGAGGATATCCATGGTCGCTGAGATAGTATTGAGATCAAATTTTATTCCTTTCTTTTTAAGCCACAGTCCCAGTTTATCTGCGAATAAGGAAGCCGGTTTATCGTCTTTTTTGGTGATGATACCTGCGGATTTAACAGAAAAACCGGATACAGTTCGAAATTGAGACACCCCTGTTTTCATCTATTTTTTTCCCAGTTCGGTTGAACGGTTGGTTGCCGCTTCAACGGCCTCCATGATAATACCTCGGAATCCTGCTTTTTCAAGAACCTGAAGGCCGGCAATGCTCGTTCCTCCGGGAGAGGTAACCTTGGAACGTAGCATGGCAGGGTGCTCATTGGTCTCCTGAAGCAGTTTCGCAGACCCCAGAAGGGTCTGCACAACGAGAGTTTGGGCAACATGTCGCGGCAGCCCTATTTTCAGGCCGGCGTCTATCAAGGCGTCAATAAAGGTGAAAACATAGGCTGGTCCCGAGCCGCTGAGTCCCGTTACTGCATCGAGAAAATGCTCTTCCAGAATAACTGAATTTCCGACCGCATTGAAGATGGCCATCGCTTTTTGGAGATCGTCGTCACTGACCTGAGCATTACCGCATATCGCAGAAGCTCCCTCCAGAACCAGGGC
>CAWGGS010000045.1:0-38302 GCA_963822095.1 uncultured delta proteobacterium | reverse complement strand
CAGCCTGGATGATATTCGCGGAGTGATAACCAAGCTCTCCAATCTGAATTTAGTTCTGAATATTGAACGAGAATCAGTATTATTGATGAGGACTTCATGCAGGTTCTGATTGCCAGAATGTCGATGGCCATCGGTCCTTTGGGCGAGATAATCGTTGAAGACGGGTTGGAGGAGCTTGGTTTTAATAGAAATAACTTCCCTTCATTACGAACTGCAGAGCTCGTGAATTACCTGGCCCAAGAGATTCAGCGTGAGGACAAACGTATTGAATTTAAGCAGGCAATGCTGAAAAAAATTAAAGAAAAAGGGTATTAAGGGGCTGTCAGCCCCTTAAAGAAGAAAAGCCAGTCGGTTTCACGAGAGGCTTGTCGGTGACAAAGGGTTCTCGGTTTTAAAGGTTGAAGGACGACCGATTCAGTTACAATAATTGCGGACAAGGAGTGTATCTATGATAGTCGATTGTAATATGTGCGGTTTAAAATATAAGGTTGATCCCTCGAAAATCAAAGGAGATCAGGCTCGACTTACTTGTAAAGGCTGCTCTAATGTGATCATCGTAATAAGCAGGACGCGATGGAGTATTCATCCTCTCCCGAAGCATCGGGAAGAGGATTTGACGCCTCAGAAAGTCAAAGTGAACGATCACTCTACGATCTCGGTTCGGAATCGGAAGGGAAAACCGAGGAAAAAGGGGCGCAGGTTCAAAAGAGATCCGGTTTGGGCTTGACCTCCAAGGTAATTATGTTGATGTTGTTGGTCAGTCTTATACCTGGTATTGCCTATTTTGCAGTTACCTTCACGCAAACTAATGAACGCATTAAGGAAGAAACGGGGAGGGCCGGGCTTCAGGTTACCGAGCTACTGACCGATGAAGTAAACCAGTGGGTTGATAAAAATGTCCGGGTTCTGAATACCCTCGCCGGTCTCCCGGAAATGCAGACGATGGATAGAATGACCCAAGAGGTCATGTTACGAGAGGTGCAAAAACAATATCCCTGGATGTATCTGGTATTCACCCTTGATCCAAACGGTATGAATGTTGCCAGAAGTGATACGGAGGGGCTCAAGGACTATTCTAATAGAGAGTATTATAAAAGTATAAAAGACGGTAAGAGTCTAGCGTGGCAGAACTTGATCGGTAAGACCTCGCATAAGCCTGCCTTGGTCGTGGCGGTCCCGATTAAAAAAGACGGTCAAATCGTCGGGGTACTGGCATCAGCAATGACCCTCGACGCAATAACCAAAATCGTAACCAATTGGAAACTTGGACAGACAGGTTATGTTTTCATTGTAGATCAAAACGGAAAAGTAGTTGCCCACCAAAACAAGAAATTTGTCCAGGAACAGAAAAATTTAAGCAGTCACCCCTTGGTCAAGGCTGCGCGCAACAATGTCATGGGCATGGTGGAATTCAAAGGTCTTGACGGAAAAGATTCGATAGGTTTTGCACGAAAAACGGATCTGGGATGGACCCTTGCCGTACAACAGAATAAAAATGAGGCCTTCGCCGCGTTGAAAAAGGCCCAATCCACTGCCTTCCTGCTCTTTGCTGCAACGATAATAAGTATTCTGTTTATTGCCTATTTTGCGAGTCGTGCCATTGTTACACCAATACGCAAATTAACCGATGCGGCAAACCGCATAAGTGTGGGAGAATTGTCCTTTTCAATCTCAACCGACAATTCTCCCACACTTATGCGGTTTGCCGCATCGGTTAATTTGCGTATTGGTGTAACAATGGCACGACTCGCAAAATAGGCAATAAACAGAATACTTATTATCGTTGCAGCAAAGAGCAGGAAGGCAGTGGATTGGGCCTTTTTCAACGCGGCGAAGGCCTCATTTTTATTCTGTTGTACGGCAAGGGTCCATCCCAGATCCGTTTTTCGTGCAAAACCTATCGAATCTTTTCCGTCAAGACCTTTGAATTCCACCATGCCCATGACATTGTTGCGCGCAGCCTTGACCAAGGGGTGACTGCTTAAATTTTTCTGTTCCTGGACAAATTTCTTGTTTTGGTGGGCAACTACTTTTCCGTTTTGATCTACAATGAAAACATAACCTGTCTGTCCAAGTTTCCAATTGGTTACGATTTTGGTTA
This sequence comes from uncultured delta proteobacterium, assembly GCA_963822095.1. Lineage (GTDB taxonomy): Bacteria > Desulfobacterota > Desulfobulbia > Desulfobulbales > Desulfocapsaceae > CAWGGS01. The sequence continues at coordinate 36,201 of CAWGGS010000045.1, read as the reverse complement.
TTGCGTCGAGGGTCATTGCTGATGCCAGTACCCCGACGATTTGACCGTCTTTTTTAATCGGGACCGCCACGACCAAGGCAGGCTTATGCGAGGTCTTACCGATCAAGTTCTGCCACGCTAGACTCTTACCGTCTTTTATACTTTTATAATACTCTCTATTACGAATAGTCCTTGAGCCCCTCCGTATCACTTCTGGCAACATTCATACCGTTTGGATCAAGGGTGAATACCAGATACATCCAGGGATATTGTTTTTGCACCTCTCGTAACATGACCTCTTGGGTCATTCTATCCATCGTCTGCATTTCCGGCAGACCGGCAAGGGTATTCAGAACCCGGACGTTTTTATCAACCCACTGGTTTACTTCATCGGTCAGTAGCTCGGTAACCTGAAGCCCGGCCCTCCCCGTCTCTTCCTTAATGCGTTCATTAGTTTGCGTGAAGGTAACGGCAAAATAGGCAATACCAGGTATAAGACTGACCAACAACATCAACATAATTACCTTGGAGGTTAGACCCAAACCGGATCTCTTTTGAACCTGCGCCCCTTTTTCATCGGTTTTCCCTTCCGATTCCGAACCGAGATCGTAGAGTGATCGTTCACTTTGACTTTCTGAGGCGTCAAATCCTCTTCCCGATGCTTCGGGAGAGGATGAATACTCCATCGCGTCCTGCTTATTTACGATGATCACATTAGAGCAGCCTTTACAAGTAAGTCGAGCCTGATCTCCTTTGATTTTCGAGGGATCAACCTTATATTTTAAACCGCACATATTACAATCGACTATCATAGATACACTCCTTGTCCGCAATTATTGTAACTGAATCGGTCGTCCTTCAACCTTTAAAACCGAGAACCCTTTGTCACCGACAAGCCCTCTGGTGAAACCGACTGGCTTTTCTTCTTTAAGGGGCTGACAGCCCCTTAATACCCTTTTTCTTTAATTTTTTTCAGCATTGCCTGCTTAAATTCAATACGTTTGTCCTCACGCTGAATCTCTTGGGCCAGGTAATTCACGAGCTCTGCGGTTCGTAATGAAGGGAAGTTATTTCTATTAAAACCAAGCTCCTCCAACCCGTCTTCAACGATTATCTCGCCCAAAGGACCGATGGCCATCGACATTCTGGCAATCAGAACCTGCATGAAGTCCTCATCAATAATACTGATTGCTCGTTCAATATTCAGAACTAAATTCAGATTGGAGAGCTTGGTTATCACTCCGCGAATATCATCCAGGCTGATCCCAATTTTCCGGGCCACCTGTTCAACTGTCAATTGGCCATCCAATGCCATCAAAACACTTAACATTTGTCCATCAAGGGACAGTTTTCCAAGGTCGCCACGAATAACCGGCTTAAAAACCATTGCAGCTACGCCACCGGATGATAAATCCATTCTTTATCTCCTGTTGCAAACATAAAATTTCAACACCGTCCCATATTCAACGGCCTGACCTTCCCTTTTATCTAATATGAAAAATTATCAGTTACCGCACAAATGCATTTTGGTCAATGGAAAATCCTTGGAACAAAAGTCGGTTCGCCAAGAAATGGAATCTTTGTTAGCCAAGTCCTTTTTTAGAGGGAGCAGAGTCTTCCCAGCGATCAATAAATGACCACCTTTTGTTCTTTTTTAGTTCTCATAACAGAAACTTAACAAAATCTCAAGCAGCATTTCCCTTTGATCTGCAGGAAAAAGAATCCCCATAAGGACATGTTACCTGATCAGGTTTGGAGCTATAACTTGAACCCTCCTTCCTTTCTCTATTTCTTTCTAATGCTATGGGTCGAAGAAAAAACGACGAATTTACAAAGTCATTTTCTTATGTTATGAACATTCTACAAATTCCAGATTGTATTTGCAAGAAACAAGCTGCTATTTTTATCAACTTGCAAATATTTCCTCTGCTTCAAAGAATTTTCCTTTTTAGGGGAGCCTTTCCGTCCAAATGGCGACAAAGAACGACCAACCAGTGTCTTTGCTTCTCCCGAATATTAAAAAACCCTTGGTGAAACACGATATATTCTCTGAAAATATGTTTATATAGAATTTTGTTCTGGAAATTTATAATTTCAAAGAATATATTTTTTTTAGGAGGAATAGCATTATGATTGATGAAACCAGCCTTGCCATACTGAAGATTTTACAAAAAAAGGCGAGGATTCCTAATATCGAAATCTCCAGAATGATTGGTCTCGCACCCTCCGCAGTCCTGGAACGCATCCGTAAACTTGAAAGCCAGGGGTATATCGATGGGTATGAGGTCCGTTTAAACCCAAAGCGTTTTGACAGAAACCAGGTAGCCTATATCCTTGCCACAGTCCGACAGTCAGTAAAAAGCAAATTATCAATCGGAGACCTGCTTGCAGAAATCCCTGAGGTACAGGAAGTTCATTTTGTGGCGGGTGAAGACGGTTTCCTGATCAAAGTACGTGTTTCCAACAACTTGGAATTAAACAGCATCCTCAGAGAAAAAATTTTGTCGATTTCCAATATTGTTTCGACACGAACCCTCCCGGTCCTGGAAACATTTAAAGAAACAGCCCGCATCCCGATCCGACAATCCGTACATCCCGAAAAATAGACCTTCGTCTCAGCCAAATGCGTGTATTATTATGCCTATATCTCAATCATTTAAAGACCATCTTTACCCCCTTCTTCCCAAGATCATCCAGCATTATCAAACACCTTTCCACATCTATGATGAAATTGGAATCCGCCAAACTGGAAAAACACTCCAGACGGCTTTTTTCAACATCCCGGAATTTCGTGAATATTATGCTGTCAAGGCTCTTCCCAATCCTGCAATCCTTGCAATCATGCAAAGCATGGGCTTCGGGTTTGACTGCAGTTCGATCACTGAACTGCAACTATGCCGCAGCATCGGAGCAGACGGCCATGACATCATGTTCACCTCCAATAACACCAGTCTGGATGATTTCCGGGAAGCAGACAAGGGCTGTGGGTGTATTCTTAATCTTGACGACATCTCCTTAATAGCCAAGGTACCCACGATACCCAAGCTCATCTGTTTTCGATACAATCCAGGCCCCCGCAGGACAGGCAATGGTATAATCGGGAAGCCGGTTGAAGCCAAATACGGAATCAGTCACAAACAAATCTTTGAAGCCTACCGCCTTGCAAAAAGTCGGGGGGCTGAGCACTTTGGCCTGCATACGATGCTTGCCTCCAACGAACTCAATTACACCTATATGGTACAGACAACGGCAATGCTGCTCGAACTCGCCGAAGATATAGGGAAAAATCTCGATATTACCTTCGACTTTATCAATATAGGAGGCGGGTTGGGAATTCCGTATGAACCGGAATTGGCTCCCCTGGATCTTGAGGCACTTGGCAGGGACGTCACAGCCCTGTTTGCAACCTTCACCAAGAAAAATGGATATACACCGGCATTATATATGGAAAGCGGACGATACATGACCGGCCCACACGGCGTTTTGGTAGTACGGGCCATCAATAGAAAAGACATCTACAGAACCTATATCGGCGTGGATGCATCCATGTCGGCCTTGATGCGCCCAGCTCTCTACGATGCCTACCATCATATCGAGGTCCTGGGCAAAAAGAGCGCAAAACGCCACGAGGTTGTCGATGTGGTGGGGTCACTTTGTGAGAACAACGACAAATTTGCTGTTCAGAGAACGCTTCCCTCCATCGATGACGGCGATGTCCTTATCATTCATGACACCGGTGCCCATGGCCATGCAATGGGTTTTAACTATAATGGAAAACTTCGGCCCAAAGAACTCCTGTTGCGAACGGACGGCACCGTCGAGATGATTCGACGGGCTGAAACTGCTGAAGATTATTTTTCAACATTGAAATTCTCGCCAAACATCCTTGATCTTAAAAATGTTGACAAGTCAGGCTTGACTGTTGAACAAAGAGTCGGTATGATTTTGAAAAATTGACACATAAGAATAATTCACAATAATCGCCAAGAACGTATGAGCATCGACATCGATGTCTACCTGAAATCCGTCGCCCAGGAAGTGGAAAACAAACGGGTCCCGATTGTCGATCTGATTGCGGTCCAGACCAAAGACCCTTTCAAGGTTCTTGTGGCCACAATTCTATCAGCCAGGACCAAGGACGAAACCACCGCCGCTGCCGCAGCCAGGATTTTTTCCAGAGCACCTGATCTCCAATCGCTGGCCTCCCTCCCGGAAGACAAAATAGCAAAACTCATTTATCCTGTTGGATTCTATAAAAATAAAGCGAAATATTTGTCCCGTTTACCCGAGGCGCTACAAAATTTCAACAATACCATCCCCGACACAGTCGAAAAGCTCATCACGCTTCCGGGGGTTGGACGTAAGACGGCGAATCTCGTTGTGGCTGTCGCCTTTGGAAAACCTGCCATATGCGTCGACACCCATGTACATAGAATTATGAACATATGGGGATATGTGACGAGTGCCACACCCCTTGAGACAGAAATGGCACTGCGGGAGAAGCTGCCGGCCAAACACTGGCTCACCGTCAATTCTCTACTTGTGGCCTTTGGTCAATCAGTCTGTCGACCAGTAAGCCCTCACTGTGATAGCTGTCCACTCGACGCAAGTTGCCCCAAAAAAGGCGTTACCCCACGCCGAATTGCAGGCACGGCCAAGCCCCCAAGCCGCAATAACAAAAGGTTTGTCTCCTGGAATGTTAACGGAATCCGGGCAGTGGAAAAAAAAGGATTTATCGACATCATGCAAGGATTTGATGCCGATATCGTTGCAGTCCAGGAAACGAAAGCTCAGGAAAATCAGCTCTCGACCGAGCTAAAGAATATTACCGGCTACACATCATACTGGCATAGTGCCGAGAAAAAAGGTTATTCTGGAGTAGCCATCTACTCCCGCCTGAAACCGGTCAATGTCCTCATGGGAATCGGAGAACAGGAATTTGATTGTGAGGGCCGGGTATTGACCCTTGAATTTAAAACCTTCTTTTTTATATGCTGTTATTTCCCTAACAGCGCCGACGGTCTCAAGCGGTTGGATTACAAGCTCCGTTTTAACGCGAGATTACTCGCGTTTGCAACGGAACTAGCCAAACGCAAAGCCGTTGTGCTCTGTGGAGATTACAATGTCGCCCACAAAAGAATCGATTTGAAAAATCCGGACAAGAACATAACCAACGCCGGTTTTACCCCTGAAGAAAGGCAGTGGATGGACACCTTTCTGGAGGCAGGTTTTGTCGACACCTTCAGAATATTTAACAAGGATTCTGGCCATTACACCTGGTGGAGCTATCGTTTCAATGCCCGGGCCAAGGACATAGGCTGGCGGATAGATTATTTTTGTGTCGATAAAGCTCACGCCCCGCAGGTTGAGCAGGCGACAATTCTAAAAGATGTCATGGGCTCGGACCACTGCCCGGTGGAGATTGAATTTAGGATCTGAAAGCAACAAGTATATCGGCAATCAAAGGAATTATTTTATTAACCTTTTGACGTCATAAGGAAATCATGGACACCTACTACAACCCTTCCGATCTGGCAAAATTTGGTGATATTGGCCAAGAGGCCCCGGAGATGGCAAAGAAATTCTTTGATTATTACGCCTCTGTTTTTGCCGAAGGGGAACTTACCGAACGTGAAAAGGCCTTGATAGCCCTAGCTGTGGCCCATGCCGTGCAATGCCCCTATTGTATAGACGCCTACACCTCTGCCTGCCTGGAAAAAGGTTCAAACCAGGCAGAAATGACGGAGGCGGTCCACGTTTCATGCGCTATTCGTGGCGGAGCATCGCTGGTCCACGGTGTACAGATGATCAATAATTGCAAAAAGGTATCCATGTAAGTCTTCTTTAAAAAGCCTCATTTGCAATTCTGATTACCACAAATGTTCAGCTACTGATCCATGGATAAAACATTTCAAGAAAAGCTCCTTGAGAACAAACTCCTTCTCCATCGCGACGGAGCCGAAATCCTTCAGGTGAATGTCGGACGTCTTTGTAATCTCACTTGCCGACACTGCCATCTCAACGCAGGGCCGGGACGGACTGAGGTCATGGATAAGGATACCATGACCGAGGTAATTGCTTTTGCAAATAGATTCCAATTTAAAACAGCCGACATAACCGGAGGCTCTCCGGAATTGGTCCCTGATATCGATTACCTCCTGCTTGAACTTCGACCTCTGGTAAACGACCTTATCCTGCGCACAAATCTCGTCCTCCTTCTTCAGGAAGATTACCGACATCTGCTTGATCTCTGCAAGGAACTAAAAGTTGTCTTAACAGCCTCTTTTCCTTCCACCAACGCCAATCAGACGGATGCACAGCGAGGCAAAGGCGTATGGCTGGACAGTGTAGAAATGCTCCACCGCCTCAATGCCATGGGGTACGGGATGCCGGACAGCGACCTCAAATTGAATCTGGTCTCCAATCCGACCGGAGCCTTTATGCCGGTTGACCAATGTCGGGCCGAAAAAAAATTTAAACAGGATTTGGCAAGAAAGTGGGGTGTTCACTTCACAAATCTTTTCACCTTTGCCAACATTCCACTCGGCAGATTTCGTTCCTGGTTGGAGAGTTCGGGAAACCTCGCTCAGTACATGGAAAAGCTGTCGTCAGGATTTAATCCGGCAACCGTAAAGGGGCTGATGTGCAGGACACTTATCAGCGTCTCCTGGGATGGTTATCTCTATGACTGCGATTTTAACCAAGCCGTGGATCTGCCTTTTAGCGGCCAGAAGATCCATCTCACAAAAATCTCTAAGATTCCCCCTGGAATACCGATAGAAGCAGGAGATCACTGTTATGCCTGTACGGCAGGCGCTGGGTTCACTTGAGGCGGAGTCATTAACTCCTAGTCTGGGAGTTGCAATCCACTGTCATTATGAATGAGGGTATCGTGTCATCAATTTCCGTCCTGAAAAGAGCTCTCCACCTTTTCGGAATCATTTCGCTGATTCTGACCTTCTCGTCAATTAAGGCACATGCGGCCCAGGAACCATCAATCGAAAAACAAATCGTTTCCTTTCTCACTCCAATAATACCTGTATTCAGGACGAATCTTTGGATGCGAGGGGTATTGATCATACTTATAACCTTCATAATAGCCTCACTTCTCACCTGGCTGCTTTTCAAGATTCTCAAACGCCTATCTGCCGCAACTCGCTACGATTTCGACGACCAGATTGTGCGGCTTCTCCGCTCCCCCGTCTATTACACCCTGTTGGCGACGGGCATCTCGGCAGGATTAAGTATAATGCCTCTTTCCGCCAACATAGCCCTGCTGTCGGGGAGATGTATACGGACCATAGGTGTTATCATCTGGGTCACCTTCTTTATAAGGCTGGCAACTCTTGTTCTCAAACGTCTGGCAGGTCTTTCGGACACCTACACCTTTATCCAGAACCGGACCCTGACCCTTTTTGATAATATCGCCAAGGTATTCATCATCGGCTGCGGAATATATGCAATCTTCGTGATTTGGAAAATCGACATGACTGCCTGGCTGGCCTCGGCAGGCATTGCAGGAATTGCTGTTGGTTTTGCGGCAAAAGACACCCTGTCAAATCTCTTTTCCGGGGTCTTTATTCTGGCAGACGCACCATATAAGGTCGGAGATTACATTGTTCTCGATCGCGGAGATCGAGGCAAGGTCATCCAGATTGGCCTGCGCAGCACCCGGATTTTGACTCGAGATGATGTTGAGATCACCATCCCCAATTCAATCATCGGGAATACAACCATCATCAACCAATCGGGCGGACCCACAAACAAGTTACGAATCAGGTTAAAAGTCGGCGTTGCCTACGGTTCGGATATCGATCTTGTCCGGAAAATTCTTCTCACCATTGCAGAGGAAGACATATATGTCTGCAAGACTCCCGAACCTCGGGTTCGGTTTCGAGTGTTCGGCGCCTCAAGCCTGGATTTTGAACTTCTCTGCTGGGTTGAAGCCCCTGAACTCCGGGGCAGGGCCATGGATAATCTCAACGATTCGATTTACAAGAAATTTGCCGAAAGCAACATTGAGATCCCCTACGCGAAACAGGATCTTTACATCAAGGGACTTCCGGATCACTTAAACATTTTGCCATCCAGTAAAAAAGACTGACTGCTACAACGCATAGGACTCCAGCCGGATTCGCTGCTTGAAAAACGGCCGATGTTCATCCGTTCGATGGCTAACGTAAAGGATTGTGGAGAGTTTCTGTTCCGCAATTTGTTCAAGAAGATCAAGGAGAGCCCCCCTGCGAATATCGTCCAAGGCCTGGGTCGGCTCATCAAGGACGAGAAGCCTGGGACTTTTAATAAGCGCCCTGGCTATCAGTACCAATTGCTGCTGTGCAAAAGGCAAGCTCCTAAATGAGATATCGGCCTTGACGCGAAGCCCGACCCAATCGAGCCAGTGCAACCCAAGCCTGATCTCCTGCTCATGTACCTTTTTGTAGAGGCCGATGGAGTCATATAATCCCGAAAGGACGACATGAAGTGCACTCCCCGGCACGCGGTATTCTCGATGAAGCGTCGGAGAGATAATACCCATATGCTTTCTAATATCCCATATTGACTCGCCCGTCCCCCTCCGCTTGCCCAAAATCCACAGGTTGTTGGTGTAGCACTGAGAATTATCTCCGCATATAATGTCTAATAGCGTCGACTTCCCACAACCATTCGGCCCGGTCACAAGGGTATGGTCACCGGTTTTCATGACCAGATCAAGCCCTGCAAAAAGCTTCTTCCCGTCATATCCGGCAGCACCGTCTTTTAACAGGACGAGTTCTTCCCTTCCCTTTTTGTTCTTCACGGCCCGGCCGCTATAGAGCTTTTCAATTTTCTGAAGATCCTCCCCGGGCTCCACTTTGCCATATAAAAACGGCAGCATTTCTTCTCTTGGGCCGGCATTTTCAAGACGGCCTGAAACGATTATCCCAACATGGCTGCACCAGATTGGGATGTCACCTTTAGAGCTCACAGTAATGATCAGCTGAATGTTCCGCTGTGGTAGACATTGAAGCACCTGATTCAATTCAAGGCAGCTCTGTTCGTCGAGTCCGTCGTAGGGGTTTTGGATCACAAGAGTTGTTGTACCACCGGCAAGGAGCTTTAGCAGGATGAGTTTTCTGGCCTGTCCGGAACTCAGTTGCCGGTACCCCACATCCAGGCATCGATCCAATCCAAAAGTGTGAATAAGAGGAAGATGAGTACCATAATCGGGTATAAAATCACGAACCAGGGTTCCCCGGTCAATTCGGTTGAGGATATCGGTATCATCATTTCTCAACTCTTCCTCAAAGATCTCCTGCTGGGACTGAAAAGATAGAATCCCCAGATTATTCGGAAGTTTCAGGATATCGGCCGAATGCTCATTATTTTTATCCATGAACAACTCGACCAGGTCGTCGATTCCGGACTTGTTCTCACCATAAAAACACCAGGATTCTCCGGGATGGGTTGTAAAATCATCGATTTCAAGGTTGTCAAGATGGAGATTTTTTATATGCATGTACATGATGACCTCATAATAATTCTCCACCTGCCTCCTCGCTGCAAATTTTCAATGGTTACCATGTTTCCTGGTACTTCGAAACCATGGGACATTGACAGGCCAGTCATATGAATATTTCTTCAGCCATCCTCTGAATGAAGGTAATGAGGAGATTGTAGGAAATGATTTATTTTTAAATTTAAGAAGAGAGCTTAGGAGCCCCTTTGCCCAGCAGTGACGCGGCCAAGGCCTTGAAAATCATAGCTGCTTGGGCTCTGGAAAATTCGAAGATCAAATTCAGGAACGGCAGCCAGAAGATGATCGAAGATATCTGCCTGAATCGCTTCATAATTGGCCCAAGCCTTATCCTTGGAAAAAACATATATTTCAATGGGAAGCCCCCGATCCGTTGGCGCCAGCTGGCGAACAAGAAAGGTCATTTCCCGGCTGACTGTTGGATTGTTTTTCAAGTAAGCGATGATATAGGCGCGAAAGATACCCACATTGGTCTGATTGCGGCCATTGATAGCCAGGTTTTTTTCAAAGCTGTGTTTACTGTTATACTCCATGACCTCCTGCTGCCTTGCGGTAATATAGTCTTTTATCAAACCGATACGTGAATATTTCTCGAGCATCTGCTCATCACAAAAACGAATGGACTGGATATCGATGGATAACGCCCTTTTAATCCGTCTCCCTCCCGATTCGGACATTCCCCGCCAGTTTTTGAACGAATTGGCCACCAGGGCATAGGTAGGAATGGTGGTGATGGTCTTGTCCCAGTTTTGAACCCTGATCGAATGAATTGACATATCGATTACGTCGCCGTCGGCTGCATACTGCGGCATCTCGATCCAATCGCCGATGCGCACCATATCCGTGGAGTTCAACTGGATCGAGGCGACGAAGCCAAGAATCGAATCCTTGAAGACCAACATGGTCACGGCTGTCAGACCACCGAGAACAGAGAGAATACCCCAGGGAGATTTCCCGGTAAAGATGGAGATAATAAAAATGGCCCCCAGGCTATAGACAACTATCTTGCCGGCATCGGTATACCCTCGCAGGGTGCTCCTCTTATCTTTTTTCAGGATGGTATAAATTTCATTGATCGACGTCAGAAGCGCAGTAAGGCTTACGACAGCGACAACCACAAACCCTGTGGTAAGCATCCGCTTAGCAAGAATCGCCCAGGATGTCCCTGGTTCAAAAAAGGTATCTATGGACAGGGAAAAAATCGCAATCGGAACGAACCAACTTACCTTGTTCAGCAGCCGATTGTTGGCAAGCGGATCATCCCACTCGTGATTATTGTTCCTGATCCAATTGGTAATATATTTTAGAAGTGTTCGTCGGACAATATAGGTTGCGGTTGTGGCGACAAGAAAAACAAAAAGAAAGATAATCGTGAAATTAAGAATTTCGAGCGTCGTTGGAGAGAGTTTGGATGTGCTGAGCCAGGTCTCCAGCCAGTTGCCTTGCATATGGAACACTCCTTTTCACTGAGCCCCGGCACCTCCTCTCAAAGGACAAAGCCGGGCCTATATCCAACGGGGATGCACTCTTGAGCACAAAGATTTTATCAGGGATTGATCAGAATCGGTAAATTTTCTGATTATAGCGAATAGTTGCGGAAAAAGAAAGCCGACTCAGGCGGCAGATGCAATCTGATGGCATCTTTCCGACTCGGATTCAACAAGCCGAACCAGTTTGGAATCAAGCTGACCTGCATCCCGTCCCCTGCGGAGAAAATCCATTATTACCTCAATACACCTTGTCGTTCAAGAACCGTATCCGGAACCTGCAGCTTCCCAAGGTCGTGCAGCAAGCCGGCAACTTCAATTTTGCTGCACTGCGATTCGTTCAACAAGCATCGTTTAGCAAGATGCCGACAAAGTGTAGCCACACCACAGGAATGCTCCGCCGTATACCTGCTTTTGGCATTGACAACCTGGGCAAAAAGTGCGGCGATCGACCGCAATTCATCCATGTCGAAATCGATCACTACGGATTCCGGACTATGTTGGCTTTTCTTTTGGTTTTCAAGGAAATCGGCAACGTGTGACACTTCTCCCATCTGGTATGGTGATAGAGAATAGGCTCCGACAGGCCTGCAAAATGGCTCACCTGGCTCACTCTCTCGGATCCTATCCGACAGTGGATGTGCTAATCCTCTCAGTCCGGCTCATCGCTAGCTTTTTGTGAACCTTGGTTGAAGAGACACCGCAGTCATGAAGCAAGCCCAGTCGGTACAACTCCGCCTCCATCTGTTTCGGCACCCCCATGACTCAGGCACAGATGAGAGCTATATATGCGACTCTCTTACAATGTTGCACCTCATCAATTCCGACTAGATCAACCGTGTCCGACAGAGCACGGATGACCTGTTCCCGATCTATTTGCATGCTGTCCCACCAGAAGAGAGATCCGAACATCTATATTTTAAAACTGTCAACAATCTTTTTGAGTTCATTTGCCATTTTCAAAAGATCAGAACCACTTGTATTTACTTGAGAGCTTCCAGCAGTTATTTCATCGGCTGCGGTACTGACCATGGAAATATCCTTGGAAATCGTCCCAGACACCATGGTGACCTGACTGACATTTTCATTTACTTCAGTCAGACCCATCGCCGCCTGATTGATATTATTGGCAATTTCCTGGGTTGCGGATGATTGTTCACCAACCGCCGCGGATATGACGGCAACAATTTCATTTACATTATTGATAATATTGGCAATATCCTGTATTTCCTGGACATTAGTGGTTGTTGTTCTCTGGACATCGTCAATCTGTTTTTTGATATCCAGGGTTGCCATCGCCGTCTGCTTGGCCAACTCTTTAATCTCATTGGCAACAACGGCAAAACCTTTCCCTGCCTCGCCGGCCCGGGCCGCCTCGATGGTGGCATTGAGGGCAAGAAGATTTGTCTGCTCCGAGATCTCGGTTATAGTCTCAGTGACCTTGCTGATGGCATCGGCCGAGGCGCCAAGTTCGGCCATTCGCTCCGTGGTTTTTTCGGCCTGGCTCACGGCCTTTTCAGAAATATTATGAGCGGATTCGGCATTCTTGGCAATTTCCGTAATTGTTGCAGTCATTTCTTCCGCGGCACTGGCAACCATGTTCGTATTAGTCGTCGATTCCTCCATTGCCGCCGCCACATTATTTAAATTGGCGGTCATCTCTTCAGCAGCAGTTGCAACATTTACAGAACGAGCAGAAGTCTGGCCGGCATTCTCGGCTAATTTCCCGGCAATATCCGAGAGGTTCCGGGATTCGTTACCCACAGAGGCAGTATTCTGAGCAATGATGGAAATTATACCCTGAAGTTTCTCAATGAATAAATTGAACCATCGTGCCAGATCGGCAATCTCATCCTTTGAATGGATGGTGATTCGTTTGGTGAGATCCCCCTCCCCTTCGGCTATATCCTGGAAATTGGCGACCATCGTACCCAATGATTTGGAAATACCTATAATGATAAACATACAAAGAGTGATAATTCCGACAAATATCAATCCTGCAATGGCCATCATGTAGGTGAAATTTGTTCGGGTCTTGGAGCTTATCGCCTCGCTCATCTCTTTTTTATTTGCGTCAATATTATCGATATAGACTCCTGTTCCGATCCACATGTCGGTTCCTGGGATCATCTCGGCATAGCTGAGCTTGGGTGTATCTCCTGCTCCCGGTTTCGGCCATACATATCGAACAAAACCTCCACCCTCTTTAGCTCTATCTCTCAGTTCTTTAATCAGGTACACACCATTTTTATCCTTTAAATCTATAAGGTCTTTTCCCTGAATTTCCTTTTTGGGAGGGATCGATATGTTGACGGTACCCTCATAGACAAAGAAATATCCGGACTTGTCCTTTTCATAAGAGATATCGTCATTCATCTTCCGGATCATCTCAATCTTTGCCTTGTTATCTGTCATACCCTCAAGGACATGACCAACTGCAATGGCCATTGCATGACTCGCTACCTGAATTTTTGCCTTCTGATCATCAAGCATAATCTTGTCGGCCTTTTCGATGCCAACGTCTCTTGATACAGTTCCGATCTTCAGGGCAAAAAAGGCCATGACCACAAACAGGAGGCATATCGAAGTGATGATCAGGTACATACGTTGTTTAACGGTTAATCGGTTCAACATATTGATCTCCCAAAAATAATTCTCCAACGTTTTTAAAGAATACTTCTCAGTACTCTCACCTTTCCCCCGACATGATTGCCGGCAAACCGTATTGGGTTCAGCAGGACGTGATTAGATCAAAAGGTATTTCACTATATCTTATCGGATTATATTCTTGAAGATATACAATGTGAAACATTTTTGCAAAATTGTAAGATTATTGTATATGACAAAAAAAATAAAGAAGTTCCAAATACCGTAAGATACAAAATAGTTATCATAACGAATTCCACCAATGCATCATGTAGGCTGTCGATATCGGGAACAATCGAAGGGAGGGGATACACAGGTATTCCGGCATTCCGCTATTCCAGAACACCTGTTTTTTTATTTGGAAAAGGATGAGCCTCTTGCAAAATGAGGAATTTCGTCCAAAATCAAGGCATGCAAAAAATTTTACCTCAGGCATATAGATGATATTCCGAGGAGAAATTTTTTAGAATAACGCTGAGTTTGGACCGGTACGCGAGCCAACGAGACTCCCAGAGGACCATTTTGCAAAAGGCTCGGATATATGATTTTTTTAAACTAGCCCGTTAACCTGTACCAATTTAACAAGGTTTTCATAGCTTTGAGCACCAACCAATTTATACTGTCCCATAATAAAAGTCGGCACTGCCGTAATGCCTTTCAACCGCGCATCGTCCCAATCCCTATCTACTTTTTCGGCATAAGAGTGATCGGCAAGGACCACTCGAGCCTCATCAGCAGATAGCCCTACCCCCTGGACAAGATCGAACAGGACCTGATGGTCCGCTAGATTTAACCCTTTTGCGAAATAGGCATCAAAAGCTGCCGAATGAAAAGCATCTCCCTTGCCCTTCTCTTCAGCCCAAAGCCCCAATTCCTGTGCCAGTCTACTATTATATGTCATTGTTCTTGTAGCAAAGGGCAGGTCAAGCGCCTCGGCAGTTTGACGCAGATGCTCAAGCATTTCTGCCATCTTTTCAGGGCTTGCTCCAAACAGATCCTTCAGGAAACGACCTTCCTGGGGAGTGTCGGGGTGGAGGGGGAAACAGCGGACTTTCACCTGTAGTCCAAACTCTTTTCGTAACCTTTCAATACGCCCGGTAATGAAATAACACCACGGTCATATATAGTCGGAAAAAACTTCCATTATCTTATTTTCTTTCATTTTTTTCACCTTTTTACGATGGAATTAATCATTGGTATGTTGTGTTAGTCCCGGCAATGCCGCAAACCCCAATCGCTCTATTGAACAGATGGCAGAAGGTCTGCAGCAAAATTTTCTTCTTTTAACAGTACAATTACAATCCCATCGTCTTAAGGCAATACAGAATGATTGAAAAAGTAATAACCGACAGCAGGGTGGAAAGCATGATGATGGATCCAGAAAGTTCAGCATCTCCCTGCATCTGCTGAGCCATTATATAAGCGGCAGTCGCGGTCGGTGTTCCGGCAAACAGCAATCCTATTGCCAAATCCTGTCCCCTCACACCCAAGACGACGAGGATCACGCCGGCCAGAAACGGAAGGGCAACCAATTTAAAGCTCGTCGCCAACATGATGATTTTCAGATCACCACGTAATTTTGAAAAAGAAAACGAAGCTCCTATGGACAGAAGTGCCAAAGGCAGAGCCATCCCGGTTATAATATGAAGCGAAGAGTCTACAACTCCGGGCATCGGGAGATGGAAAAAGCTCCAGGCAATACCCGTAAAAGAGGCAATTATCAGAGGATTGCCGCAGATTTGCCTGAGCCAGAGAACCGTTTCCACCTTCTTCCCGTCGTTACGATAGGGCATAAGGAGCGCCAGGACCGAAAAAAAATTCATTGTCGGCACTAAAAATCCCAACAGGATTCCCGCTGAGGCCAGCCCTTTTTCACCGTAGGCATTATATACCATGGCCAATCCTATATAGGCCAGATTACCGCGAAAGGCCCCCTGGGAAAAAGTACCCCGTACCGACGCAGGATATGATCGCAGGACACCGTAACCGTAGGATAGCACAAAGGCCGCAAAAATGCTGATCATAAGCCCGGTCACCAGGGGGCCATTGAAACTGGATGAAAAATCGGCGGTTGATATCTTGTAGAAAAGGAGCAAAGGTAAGGCAAGATAATAGACCAACCGATTAAGCTGAAAGAGAAAATCAGCATTTACCAGTGGTGTCAGCTTCAGGGCCGAACCTATACCAATGACCAGAAAGACGGGCAGGACGATAAGCAGGATTTCTGAAAAGAGCTTCACAGGAATAGATCCTTACAGGTTGCAATCATATGGTCTATCAACTTTCGGTGCCCGGCAGGAAATCCGTAATCGGCAAGTTCTTTGGGCCTGACCCAGCGAAAGTCCTGGGCGGCATTCAACTCCGGTTCAGTCTTTTCTCCAGTCAACCGGCAGAAAAAGCCTTGCAGCGTTACCTTATAGCGCATGTAATGGTGAACCACTGTAGCAATTTCGTCAGTAACTACCACATGAAAACCGGTCTCCTCAAAAAACTCACGGACTACTGCCTCACGGGGAGGCTCACCCTTCTCCAGACGTCCACCGGGAAATTCCCAGAGGCTGCCCCAAACATCATCGCCCAGACGCTGCTGTAGAAAAATTTTCCTCTGGTGAACAAGGACCCCTGTTGCCATATTTATTGGAATGATTTTCCCTGTAGGACTCACAACCGGTCGCTGATCAACCCGATCAGCCTGCAGTGCCTGGCAATGGGCAGCCACCGGACACTTTTTACAAAGAGGATTCTTCGGCGTACAAACGAGCCCTCCCAAATCCATCATCGCCTGATTGAAACACCTGGCCTTACCTTTAGGCAGAATCATTTCAACCAGATTTCGGATCTCTTTTTTTATTTTAGGATTTTTAATCGGCCCATCGATATCGAAAAGCCTGGCGAGGACCCGTTCCACGTTGGCATCGACCACGGCAAAGTCAAGATTGAAAGCGATGCTTGCAATAGCCGCAGCTGTATAGGGCCCGATTCCCGGTAATGCGAGCAGGGCATCATAACGCTTCGGGACCTGAGAATGGTGACGTTCGACCATAATTCTCGCTGCTTTGAGAAGATTTCTGGCCCGGGCATAATAACCGAGGCCCTCCCAATACTTGAGGACTTCCTGCTCTTTTGCAACGGCAATTGATGCAATATCCGGAAACCGTTGCAGCCAGCGATGAAAATAAAGAACACCACGATCCATCTGTGTCTGCTGAAGCATAATCTCCGAGAGCCAGACGTGATAGGGATCATAGTCCTTCCTCCAGGGCAAGTCCCTGGAAGTGCGTTTAAACCAAGCAAGGAGTTCCTCACACATCCAATCTTTGTTCGAATCCATCAAATCCCTTTCCCTTCTTTTTGTGACCAACTGGAGTTCATGTCTAAAAGCTATCAATTGCAGGGGAACACCCTATACATTTGCAACGATATCTGATATAAGACTGACATTATCCAACCATGTTGTGTATCAACATGTCCACTTCAACCACTACTGACAGTTTTAATTATGATACAAAAAATACAAATGACTACACCTTTGGTGGAAATCGATGGGGATGAAATGACCCGAGTTCTCTGGCCGCTGGTAAAAGAGAAACTGATTTTGCCTTTCATCGACCTTAAAACTGAATATTATGATCTCGGCATCAAAGAACGCGATGCAACCGACGACCAGATCACACTCGATGCTGCCGAGGCCATTAAAAAATATGGTGTCGGAGTCAAAAACGCTACCATTACTCCTAATGCTGAACGTGTCAAGGAATATGGACTGAAACAACAGTGGAGATCACCCAACGGCACCATTCGGGCCGCCATGGACGGGACCGTCTTTCGAAGACCGATCATGGTCAAGAATATCAAACCGGCTGTACGTAACTGGGAGGAGCCGATCGTTGTCGGCCGTCATGCCTATGGAGACGTGTACAGAAACGCGGAAATCTATTCCGAGGAAGGCGGTAAACTGGAAATCGTTGCCACAGATAAAAACGGCAAAGTGCTGCGTGAAACGGTTGTCGAAATTGACGGTCCAGCCATTCTGCAGGGCATTTATAACACCGATGCTTCCATAAAGAGCTTTGCCAGGGCCTGTTTCGAGTATGCCTTGGACCTGAATATCGACTGCTGGTTCGCCACCAAGGATACAATTTCCAAAATCTATGATCAACGCTTTAAAAACATCTTCGAAGAGGTCTTTGCAAGTGAATATAAGGCCAAATTTGCGGCCGCAGGCATCGAATACTTTTACACGCTGATCGACGATATCGTCGCCCGGATGATGAAAACCAAAGGAGGTCTGCTCTGGGCTTGTAAAAACTACGATGGAGATGTCATGAGCGACATGGTGGCATCCGCCTTCGGCTCACTGGCAATGATGACCTCGGTTCTGGTTTCCCCCAAAGGTCTGTTCAAGTTTGAGGCTGCCCATGGCACGGTCCAGCGGCATTACTATAAACACTTGAAGGGTGAAAAAACCTCTACCAATTCGGTTGCCCTTATCTATGCCTGGACCGGCGCCCTGCGTAAACGCGGTGAGCTGGATGGAATTGTAGAGCTGGTGACCTTCTCCAACACCCTGGAGCAAACGATTGTCGAGTCCATTGAAGAGGGGTATATGACCGGTGATCTGGCCCTTATCTGCGACCCACCTGCTGTCAAAGTACTGAATTCGACAGAATTTCTTGATGAATTGGCCGCACGACTTACTCTCAAACTCAACAAACAATAGCCTTTTTTCTTCCGATGCTCTCCTGTACACCTGCTGGCAAAAGGAGAGCACCGGCTATTTCGACATCCCATTACAGCGTTTCTCATTCTTATACGTTTTTCTATAATCTGATTTCCACTCCTGTTCAGCTGCCGTGCCTGGGAGTGAGCTGTTCGTTTCACGGGACGCCATAAGCCCATCCTTGGGGGCAACGCATACGCCGTCCAGGCTGTAGAGACCTGAAGAACAAACAGCTTAGTCCCTTCCATTCCGATAGGCTGAATGTCAAAGGTAATCAGATTTTTTCAAAGTCGTTCAATTTCCTTTTGCAAATGATTACTATTATCGTCTTGACATGGTTAGAGAGGCGCATTATTTAAATTATAAATAATTAGTATCAATACTATCTAAAATCCTTTTTACCTTCCCGGCAGAAGTTTTTAGGTCTCTACATAACCTTAACAGGAGCCGCTTATGAGATCATCATTTACTCACAACGGAATTTCCGTCTTACCACCAATGTCTTCTGAATTTGAGAGCATTCTCACACCGGATGCACTTACATTCGTCGGGGGTCTCGCCCGGGAATTCGAATCCGAAAGAAGAGAACTTCTCAAACGCCGACAACAGATTCAAGCCGATATCGACAGAGGAATACTCCCTGATTTTCCTCCTGAAACCGAGCATATCCGGAATGCATCCTGGACGGCCGATCCTGTCCCTGAGGACCTTCAGGACAGACGGGTGGAAATCACCGGCCCTGTTGAACGGAAAATGGTCATCAATGCCTTGAATTCCGGTGCCTTTACTTTTATGGCGGATTTTGAAGATTCACACTCACCTACCTGGGAAGGGACCATACAGGGTCAGATTAACCTGAAAGATGCAGTCGACGGGACCATCCAGATTGTTAGTGGAGGAGGGAAAAACTATTTCCTCAAGGAGAAGACAGCCACTCTTATCGTTCGTCCCAGAGGCTGGCATCTACTCGAAAAGCACGTTTTGATAGATGGCGAGCCTGTTTCAGCAAGTATATTTGATTTTGCACTCTTCTTCTTTCATAATGCCAAAACACTCATCGACAAAGGTTCAGGTCCATATTTTTACCTTCCCAAAATGGAAAGTTATCTTGAAGCCCGCTTGTGGAATGCTATCTTCATAAAGGCGGAAAAAGACCTCAACATACCGAGAGGGACCATCAAGGCCACAGTTCTGATTGAGACTATTCTTGCATCATTTCAAATGGACGAAATCATCTATGAATTAAAAGAACATATGGCTGGTCTAAACTGTGGGCGTTGGGACTACATATTCAGTTTCATCAAACGCTTCACCAAGGTTCCGGGGTATCTCTTCCCCGACAGATCGGATATAACCATGACAAGTCCGTGTATGCGGGCGTATTCTCTTCTCGCTATAAAGACCTGCCATAAAAGAGAGACGCATGCAATTGGAGGTATGGCTGCCCAGGTTCCGATTAAGGGCCACCCCGAGGCCAATGAGAAAGCCTTTCAAAAAGTGCGCGATGACAAAACACGGGAGGCGGGCGACGGACATGACGGAACCTGGGTTGCACATCCCGGTCTCGTGCCTGTGGCTTTAGATGTTTTCAACCGGTTGATGCCTGGAGCGAACCAGATCGACAAAAAACGAGACGATGTCCAGGTGACCCGAGAAGACCTTCTTCTTCCACCGCAAGGACAAATTACCGAAGCAGGACTGCGCACCAATATCAGCGTCGGCATTCAGTATATGGCGTCCTGGCTTTCCGGTAACGGATGCGTTGCCATTAACCACCTGATGGAAGACGCTGCTACTGCTGAAATCTCGAGGGCCCAGGTCTGGCAGTGGCTTCATCTGCCTGATGGTATCCTTGAAGATGGACGAAAGGTAGATAGCGAACTGTTCGAGAAAACAGTCTCGGAAGAGCTGAATGAAATTCAAGCGCAGGTCGGTAAGGCAGCATTCGACGATGGCAATTATGCAAAGGCTGCAAATCTGTTCAAAGAAATAATTTCACAAAATGAGTTTGAAGAATTTTTGACCCTCAAAGCATACGATAATTTGATATGATATTAACGTATTGAACTCAGACCGAATGGAATTCGATAAAGGGAGCCCGATATGCTGACAATAGAAGAAAAAGCCATAGAATTAGAGAAAAAACTCACCTGTCATGAGGTTGATTTTACTGAAATTGATGCTCTGGAAGAAAAATGGGAGACCGATCCTCGATGGAAAGGAGTCGTCCGTCCCTACAAAGCTTCGGAGGTGCTTGCTTTACGTGGAACTTTGAAGGTGGATTATACATACGCCCTGGTGGGGGCAAAACGATTATGGCATCTCCTTCAGACCGAGGAATATATCCCTGCCCTGGGAGCCTTGACCGGAAACCAGGCTGTTCAACAGGTCGAGGCAGGACTCAAGGCCATATATCTCAGTGGCTGGCAGGTTGCAGCCGATAACAATCTGGCGGGAGAAATGTATCCGGATCAGAGTTTGTATCCGGCAAACAGTGTTCCTTCCGTTGTACGGCGTATCAACAATGCCTTGCGCAGAGCAGATCAGATCCAGGTCTTGGATTGCCGAAAACATGGCCCTTACTGGTTCGCCCCGATTATCGCCGATGCCGAAGCCGGTTTTGGCGGCCCGTTGAATGCGTTTGAGCTGATGCGAGGAATGATTGACGCCGGTGCTGCCGGTGTCCATTTTGAAGACCAGCTGGCATCTGCCAAAAAATGCGGCCATATGGGAGGGAAGGTACTGGTTCCCACCAGAGAATTCATCACCAAACTGGTAGCTGCACGTCTTGCTGCAGACATCTGCGACGTACCGACGGTTCTGATCGCCCGCACCGATGCCGATGCAGCCAAACTTTTGACCAGCGACATCGATGAAAGGGACCTTCCTTTTATTCTCGACCAGCCACGCACATCGGAAGGATTCTATCATATCCAAGGAGGCGTTGATGCCGCCATTGCCAGAGGACTCGCCTATGCGCCCTATGCTGATATCATCTGGTGTGAGACATCAAAACCCGACCTGAACCAAGCCAAGGTTTTTGCCGAAGCAATCAAGAAAGAATTCCCAGACAAGCTTCTCTCCTATAACTGTTCCCCGTCATTTAATTGGAAGGCCAATCTCGATGAAAGCTCAATCGCAACTTTCCAAAAGGAGCTTGCGGCAATGGGATATAAATTTCAATTCGTGACACTGGCGGGTTTCCACACTCTGAACCTTGGAATGTTTGATCTGGCCCGTAGTTACAAAACCAAGGGCATGGCAGCTTATTCAAAATTTCAACAAGAAGAATTCAAACATGAAAGATCTGAGGGGTACCTGGCAACCAGCCACCAGAAATTCGTGGGCACCGGTTATTTTGATCGGGTGGTGACAACCATTACCGAGGGAGAAAGTTCAGTGGGAGCCTTAAAGGGGTCAACGGAAGAAGAACAGTTTTAGTTCAATATTTTCAATCACGATAGCATACTGAAAAAAATCAACTTTCACTCTTTTTCAGTATGCTATACAGGACAAGGCCACTCCAATTATTCACGCTGAGTCAGAACGTTTTTCTTATTTCAGTACAATACTCACAGGGCCGGTTTCAAGAAAGAATCAAGGCATTGACGTGCTCCGCCAAAGGCCCAGCTTTTAATTCATCCAAAACCTGATGCAATGAACGCAGGACTTCGCGGATGATTGCGGTTTTTGGTTGAGGGGACAGCATCTGGGTCTCGATGGTTTTGATATCGGCAATAACCTCTTCCAAATTCCCGATTGTTGTTTGAGCGCATACAATAGATCCCCGTATATCCGCAAGGACGTTTTCCACAGCCTGACGTCCCATGTCCTCTAAAATTCTCCCGTTTCCCAATTGCAAACCACTCTCGTCAAAGACCGGACCACCCTCAGTCCCCTGAAGCATTGCGACGCCTTGAAGGGTGATGCCGACGCCACCGGACAGACTTTTCAGTTCAGCCAATCCATCGATGATGAGTTCTTCCGCTATCAAACCGGCCTCGGACTTTTCCAGACCTATACCCTTACCCACATCAAACATCGATACCTGAATTTCCGTTTTGCCCCCTGTCTGGACATAAAGTTCTTCAAGATATCGTTTTCCATCAGGGTTTTCGATGTTCATTTATCACCTCTTGTTTCATTTTCCCTTAAAGGGCCTACGGTTCTTCCCGATCAGACCCATACGAGGTTTTATCACTCCTATTTCTTCGACATAATCAAGTTATTTGGCATCAGCTTTGATCTCCTTACGGAGAAAATCTCTTCCCTCTCGTACTCAAACGTAACCATTAGGAATGGTATTTCCGTATACTTTTTTCATCTTTTGTCTGCATTGTGTCCTTTTTTGTATCCGCGACGCTCTAGTCGCATCTCGGAGCAGTACATCTTGATGGCGAATTCTTTGTCTTATTTTTCCATCATTTATCTGTAGAAAGGGTGATATCTCCATACCAGGCAGTGACGCTGGAACCGGTATTATCGGTATCAGTCATGATGGCGATGGCTTCCGCATCGGGAGGCTCCGAACCGAATACGCTCCGATAATCAGCCAAAATATCACGCTCTTCATTTTGCCAACGACCTGCCAACTCTGAACCCGACTCGACAGCGATCATCATTGCATGATCTGTGAAAGCATTGGGAAAAGATTTTCCTTTGGGTAAGCGATTAGCCCAAATATAGTTTATCGCCTTCGTCTGCCAGAAAAAAAATCCCGGAAAAACCACATAGATCCGGGCGGCATAATCATCGCCGCTCTTAAATTTTCCATTGCCCTTTTTAAGGGTATGGGAGATCTTCCATGACCATTTCAAATATCGATAGCGAGTGGGGCTAAATGTAATTTTCTTCACAAGGCCGGACGCAGTATCCTTGCTGTTCGCTCGTATCACCACCCTTCCTTCAACATTTACCAGGCTATAAGATGTTTCACCCTGAAAGACTTTGGGCGTCCATCCGGCAAGTCCCTCCTTGCCGAATTGTCCGACCATCAGATTCTCGGCGCGACAGGCAGCAGCCGACATCACAAGGGCCATCAGCACTGTCCAGCAGAGCATCCAAACCTGAAATTCTCTGGCTACAAGATGCCAGGATATATTTGAATTAATTTGAGGATTGATGAGACGTGAAGCTGGATGCCGCATCTTGCGCTCCGATGTCTTTTCGGCTGGCTACTGATCCAGGGAGTGAGTTGTCTGTTTCTTGGGACACCATAAAACAATCCCACAGGTCTCTCCCTTCCATTCCGATAGGGTGAGATAGGGTGAGTTTCAAGGGTCATCAGATTATCAATTATGAATGCCGCACTCCCCACACAATTTCCAATAATGGGCAATACGGCACTCCCTTTTCATCGCTTGACCCTACTTTTCTACCGGTTTTGTAAAATCCACTGTCCGGAACTATTCCTGCACGCGGTTGTATAGGTTTTCTCAGTCCTGCCATTGATGGTGGCAAGAACCTCGGCTTGACGGCACGGTGTATCGGGGTGGGAAGGCTGGGTATATGCCGGTTGTGGGATGACCTGATAGGAATTACCTGTGTCGGGGTTCTGCCAGGATGAAGGCTGTCCCGATGGCCCGGTTTCATAGGCATAATTTAACTGTTGCCGATCATACTTATCCATCTCGTTGCCGACGATATAACCGAGCAACGTTCCGACCGCAGCCCCGATCAGAGTCGCTTCGGTATTTCTACCGATAGCCTGACCGATTATGGCACCACCAGCCGCTCCCATACCTGCTCCCTGCACTCCTTTAGTGTATACCCCCTGATCACAGGAGGTTAACACCAGAAGCATTGCCGGAACCAACAACCAAATAATTTTTTTCATCATAAATTCTCCATAGAAAATAGCAAATAAAGAGCGTAATCCAACATTCTTTTGTTTCCTTGAATCCCCAAATCTCCCTGCAAAGGCACCTTGTTCTGCCACCATAATCTGCAGCATTGTCACCAAAGGCAAGCAAGGGTTCCATCAATTATTTTCTGTAATCCCTTTCAAGGAATCACCTCGATCAAATTCTAAATTGTCTGTATTATATATAGAGTAAGCTTTTGCAGAAAGCATTGCAAGGAGTGAGAAGGCAAAGGAAAGACGATTCCACCCAGTTCGAGCAAAATACTTCTAGCGAAACGGTTTTCGAGGGCATCAAGCAGTTTCTCAAAACGTCACACATCCATGGCCTTGGTACCAATTTCCAGGCAGGCAGCACAGGTGACTTTTTACTATCAATCACATTTTCTTGTAGAGTTCCAGAATCCGATCACGGGTCATAATCTTCTGCCAGTCCTTACCAAGACAATTTTCCCATAACGGCACGAGACCTAAGGCAACGGTTGCCATTTTTTCCATTGCCGCTGCATCAAGACCTTTTGTAATGTTTCTAGGCAGGGTAACGTCATGTCTCTCCATCATTTTCCTGAACTCCCTTACCCCTTCAGGATACAGGTCTTCCAGATAATCAAAGGTAATACAGCATCCGATTCCGTGATGGGTACCAAGCACAAAAGACAGACCATAGGACAGGGCATGGCAAGCTCCAACCTGCGAGTACGCTATCGACATGCCGCCAAAATACGATGCCATCATCAGTTTGTCATCCTTATCGGGATGGTCTCCTAAAAAGACCTGCCGACAGAGATCGAGAGATTTTTCTCCATACGACCTGCTGAATTCGTTCAGATAAGTTCCCTGCAGCGACTCGACATCGTGAATATAGCAGTCCATGCCGGTATAAAACCATTGGGCCTTCGGCACATCTATAATAAGCTCCGGATCTAAAACCATCTGGTCGAACAGGGTGAAATCGGAATTGATACCGAGTTTCTTCTCCGGCCCGGTAAGGACCGTGGTCCTCGACACCTCGGCCCCTGTTCCGGACAAGGTAGGAATGCCAACATGATAGACTGCCGGTTGTTTAATCAGGTCCCAGCCCTGATAATCTGCCGCCGATCCGGGGTTGGTCAGCAGAAGCGATACAGCCTTGGCGATATCCATGGTACTGCCGCCGCCGATCCCAACAATGCCATCAGGGCAGACAGGGTCATAGGCACGTATTTCTGCAACCAATTGGTCAATGTATTTGGTCTTGGGCTCATCATCCACATTCACGGGCAGGAGCAAATCCTTCCCTCGTAGCGGAATCCTTCCTTCCAATGCTTTTCCTTTAAACACATCATCTATGATGAAAACGACATAAGAGTCTTTCCGACCCCTCCTTACCCCCAAAATGTCGTCAAGTTGGTTAAAAGAACCCCGTCCAAAAATTATATTGGGTACTATTCTGAAATTTCTATACATTTTGTTTCCCTAATCTTAAATATTCTTCTATCGACCGCCTTTCGGGCCGGATGCGAACTTCAAACGTGTTACCTTGTTTCAGCCAAAATCTCAAGGAGGATTTCTCAAAGACAAAGGCGAATTCAAACAATCAGTGTCCTTTTAAAGTTCGGCTATTCCAACAGTTCCGATATTCGCCCATGCAAAGATATAATTGCCGTATCTACCTTAAGAATACGTGGCCCCAAGGTAAAGGCCGAAAACCCTTTTTCCAAAAATCTTCCCACCTCATAATCGCCCCAGCCTCCCTCTGGACCAATCGCCAGGAGAACCCTTCCCTGTTTCTTCTCCATAACATCCTTCAGGCCCCTGTTCCCATAGGGATGTGCCAGGAGACATTGCGAATATTTCCCCATTTTTTCCGGCAGGATATCCTCAACAAAGGGCTTGAATCGCTTAAAAAAAGAAACATTCGGCAACCGGGTATCCATAGCCTGTTCAAGCCCATGCAAGAGATGTTCACGATACGATTCTTCCTTTAACAGGCCGGCTTCCCAAAAACTCTTTTCGACCTTGTTGGCATTGATCACAGTAATGGACCCGACACCCAGAGCCGCCGCCTGACTGAATATCCTCTTCAACATGATCGGACGAGGCAGAGCCAAAAGCAGATCAATGGGTGGAATCGACTCTTTTTTATCACAAATATCCAGGCTGAGCTCGACGCAGTGCGGCCTTTTTTCCTTCAGACTGAGAATCGTCCCCTTCCCTTTTCCAGCATTAACGATTCCCACGCGAACCGTATCGCCCACTTTACACTTCAAAACCTTTACTATATGCGATGCACGACGATCCGTAAGATTAACCGTGTTCCGGCGTATCTCTTCTTTGTTGAGCAAAATAATATTCATTATAATGTTATTTAGTTACACCCCAAAGGATCCTGGACGCTTCACTCATTTATTCAATAAAATTTAGGCTCATCCGGTTTTTGCGTACTTTGGAAAAGTTGAAAGAATTAACCCGGTAGAGATCATCGCTTTCGGTCGCCGCCCTGCGGCCTTATCGCCTGGGAACCACGGCTGACAGACAGGCCGTCCCTGGCCTGCTGTCAGTTGCGGATGTCCTATCCGCAACCCTCCGGGCCTGGTATGCTTCCCAGTCGGGCCTCCGTGATGCGCCCGCAAACGACGATCTCCACCTCCATGGGTTATAGAAAAGTACGCTTGAGTTGGATGAACCAAAATATAAACTATTTTCCAATTACCGTCACTCTCTGGTCAACGTTATCCCCCAATAACCTGTGGCTTAACCCACTGCCGTAAGGATATTTTCCTTTAATTGATAATGTCAAATGTGATGGAGCCCATTATTATACTGTTGTTATCGATGCCCTTGTTTTTTACAAAAAGCTTGCACCCCTAGGAGGAATACCTATCGCAGGTGCTCATGATTGTCTGACTTGTGATAAAAAATTGTTGCATCCTGACTCCAAGTTGCGTTTAGGTAGGAAATGAACATTGGGTACAAAAACGAAAAAACCTCAGACCTTGTCCATAAGAGAATATTTTTTGAAAAAAGAAGACAACGCTTTACGAGGAAGGTCGCCAAAAGGCCTATTTGTCGTAGATCTTGACGGAACGCTTTTGACCGATGAAAAACAGGTTTCCCCAAACGACCTTTTAACCCTTGATCACCTTCGAAGGCAGGGATATCTCGTTGCTGCCGCCACCGGAAGGTCGAACTTTTCCTTCAATAATTTGTTTATCCAATTGTATGCATCAATTAAAGGGGCGCCTCTGCCTTTTGACTATATCATTTTTTCGACCGGTGCCGGGATTATGGACTTCCCGGAAAAAAGAATTGTTAAAAGCCTTTCCTTAAACCTTGATGACGTATTTTTTATTTTGACCTACCTTGAAAAATCCTCTTTGAATTTCATGATTCATCGTCCCATTCCCGATACTAAATTTTTCCTTTTTAGTCCATATAAACAAGAAAACACTGATTTTCATACCCGACTTACGATGTATAAGGATTATGCTGCGCCCGTGTCTTCTCCAAAGATCGAAGAATTTAACGGTGCAACTGAAGTGCTCTGCATCCTTCCCTCCTGGGCTCATGAGGTTGCAGCACAAATTACCGAAGACCTGAGAAATTTCAGTGTGATCAAGGCTACATCTCCCTTGGACGGCAGGTCGATATGGGTAGAGATATTTTCCTCGAATGCCTCAAAGGGTAAAGCCGTAAAGTGGTTGGCGCAACAAATTGGAATTCCACAAGAAAAAGTCTGCGCTGTCGGCAATGACTTTAATGACGAAGACCTTCTCCATTGGGCGGGTAAAAGCTTCATTGTTACCAATAGTCCAAAACAAATGCATGCATTCTTTCCTGTCGTCGCATCAAACAATGATGGTGGTGTCAGCGAGGCCGCAGCCTGCTGGATCGCTTCAGGCCCGAATCTGCCATGACATACATTTCCTGTATGAATAAGGAGAGAACTCCTCAATGATTTTTTTCTATAATATACTGCAATTCCTGCTTCTGCCTCTTTGGGGACCTGTTCTTCTTGCAGCAATGGTGATTCGCCCCAAGTATCGTCGCCAGATTCCACAACGTCTTGGGAGAAATCTGAAAAATTTACTGAACCCTCGTAGATCAGAAGCCAAAGTTATCTGGATCCATGCTCTATCGGTAGGCGAAGTGACCTCCTCCCTTCCCCTGGTAAAAGGAATTCGGGAAACCATGGATGCCTCTCTCATCTTTTCAGTAACAACCAGAAGCGGTGCAAAACTGGCAAAAGAGATAATTGTCCCCCATGTCGATAGCCTAATTCCCTTTCCGATAGATATTTTTCCGATTACAAGACATTTTTTACAATTAATCCGCCCTGATCTTTTTATCCTGGTGGAGACGGATTTCTGGCCGAATCTTCTGTTTTCATTGGCACACAAAAACATTCCGGCCCTCTTGGTAAATGGTCGTATTTCAGAAAAATCAATGAATGCCTACAAAAATTTTCGTTTCTTTTTCAAACCACTTTTTTCCTCCTTTTCATTACTCTGCATGCAAACTGAACGGGATCGCCGGAATATGATCGAACTGGGTGTTTATGAAAAACGGGTTGTTACCTTAGGAAATCTCAAATACGATCTTTCCGGCGACAAAGGAAAAAGTGACAGGAATATCAAAATTAATCCAGGTATCCGAATTGTTGCCGGCTCCACCCACCGGGGTGAGGAAAAAATCCTGCTCCTCGCCTTCAAGAAGCTCATGGAAAGATATGACAATCTATCTTTTGTTATTGCCCCCAGAGATATAGACCGGGGAAAAGAAATTCTCGATTTGGCCACATCCTTAGGCTTTACGGCCGCATGCCGCTCAGAAGGAAAGCAAAGCTCTTCAAAAAATGTGTATATACTTAACATCATAGGAGAACTTGTCGAATACTATCACACCTGTGATATTGCATTCGTCGGTGGGAGTCTGGTCGAAGCAGGTGGTCATAATCCCATCGAACCGGCAATAACCGGCGTCCCCGTACTTTTCGGTCCTCACATGGAGGATTTCTCCGAGATTTCAGAAGACCTTTTGGCCTCAACAGCCGCAATCCGTGTTTACGATTCTGACTCCTGCTACCAGGCCTTGCATGCTCTATTGAAGGATGGCGAACTCAGAAACAAAATGGGCCTTGCAGCCAAATCATACATTCGTGAAAAACAGGGTGTGACCGAAAAACACCTGCAGATGATCAGGAATTTTTTGTGAAGCGATTCCTCCAACTTGTTTATGACAATCTCCTCTGCTCCATTACCCTCGCATTTGCGGTGGGAATTGCCGGTTCTTCTCTTTCTGGGAACACGCCATGGCAGACTTTCTTGCTCATTGCTCTTGGCCTTGCAGTAATTATCCTGTCCGGATTTCACCGGCGCCTTTCTGCAACTGTAGCGCTCGTCCTTTTCTTTACGGTTTTGGGTAACTTTTATGGCAGTAAACCAGGTCACAGGGTACTTGAAACCTCCGATATCTCTTTTCTGGTGCAGAAGAAACAAGAGGCTGTCCTTATAGGAACTCTTATAAGTCGACAGGGATTTAACGGTGAAACCAGCAAAGCCGTAATCGACTGCAGGTCCCTACGTTTAAAAGACACAACGACTTTTGTCCCCACGACGGGAAGAGTAGTTTTAAGCTTGAAAGCCCCATGGCCCCAGGCAGTCTTGCCTGGCAACCGGATTGTTGTTCGGGCAATTTTCGATCGGCCGCATAACCTGATGACCGCCGGTAGTTTTGATTATAGAAGGTACCTGCAAGAAAGAGGCATCGGAATTACCGGATTTATCAGTTCCCCGCTCTTCATCCACAACATTTCATCAAAACCGTCTTTGCAAAATATTGCCCGTTTTGCCTCGGAACGCATGCGGGTAAAGATCGGAACGGTCATCAACGACACCCTTTCCCCACAGCTGGCAGGTTTCTACAAAGCAATCCTCATTGGAGACCGATCCGGAATAAGCAACCATCTCTTTGAACTCTTCAAGGAAGCAGGATGTATGCATATTTTATCAATATCCGGAATGCATATGTCCATAATCGGTGTTTTTCTCTTTGCAGCTTTCTACTGGCTCTTAAAACGTTCGACATGGCTCATTCTCCACAGCGATGTAAAACGGATTGCTGCAGCAGCCTGCCTTCCCTTCCTCATTTATTATACTCTCCTTGCCGGTGCCAACATACCGGTCATCCGTTCATTGCTGATGAGTATCGTCATGGTCTTTGCCCTCTGTCTCAACAGGCAAAGGTCGATTTTCGCAACCCTGGCACTGGCAATGCTCATTTTGCTGGTCTGGAACCCGCAAGCACTTTTCTCAGCCTCCTTTCAACTTACCTTTGCAGCTGTCGCGTCTATTGCCGCAATCTTTCCGAAACTGTTGCGTTTCATGTCTTGTAATAAACCACAAGACAGGTATCCTCATCCCCTCTCTACCCGTCTAAAAAATTGGACAATTGCCGCCCTGATGATTTCCATCTCGGCCACCATCGGTACAGCTCCCCTCATTCTCTATTTTTTCAACAGACTCTCGCTGGCAGGCCCGTTTGCCAATCTTGTGGTCGAACCTTTAGTCTGCTTCTGGAGTCTTCCTTTGGGGTTTATTGCCTGCCCCCTGATATTTCTCTACCCGC
The DNA here is from genome assembly GCA_963822095.1 of uncultured delta proteobacterium. Lineage (GTDB taxonomy): Bacteria > Desulfobacterota > Desulfobulbia > Desulfobulbales > Desulfocapsaceae > CAWGGS01. Next base: position 5,389 of record CAWGGS010000045.1, on the reverse strand, counting down.
CTCTTGCCGTATCCCTTCTTCACCTGGGTTCACTGGGGCTTTCGTTATCAATCCATACAATTGAATTATTTCAGAAAGTACCATTGGAGGCTCTTTGGCTTCCGACACCATCGCCGGTATTGATATTTCTCTATTATGGCTGTCTTCTGATTTTGCTCTTGAGCCCCATTTCGAAAAAAAACCTGCGTCGGCTTTCCTGGACCACACTTGCGATAACGATTTTCCTCTTTCGAATGCCGCCAGCGGAATTACTCAAACATTTCAAGGAGAAATCGACAATTACAGTCATTGATGTGGGACAAGGCAGCGCAAATCTGATTGAGTTTCCGACCGGCAAAAGAGCCCTTATAGACGGTGGCGGTCCCTCATCACCAAAATTCGACATAGGTGAGCAAATCATCAGCCGTTTTCTTTGGAAAAAAGGGATTACATCCATTGATTCGATAATCATTACCCATGCCGATGCCGACCATTACAACGGTCTCCCTTTCATTATCAGGCATTTTAGTCCCAAATCCCTTTGGATAAACGGTTCTCCAGGGCATGACCCGAACTACACAAAACTCCTGAATATAGCCAGGGACCTTCAGCTTGCCATCCATGTTTCTAAAGGTAATGATCGTTGTCTTTCAGTCGAAGGTGCCAAACTCTCAATCATTGCCAATCCTCTGCTGGTAAACCTAAGGAAAACTGATCGGAATCGTATTCTTGCCTCAAGCAGGCTTTCAGAAAATGAGAAGGGCCTCATCATTAAATTCACAGACCACAGATTTGCCGCATTGTTTCCAGGAGACATTGACAAAAGAGTTGAGAAGCTGTTGGTAATGAAGTCTGAAAACATATCGGCCGATGTCTTGCTCTCGCCTCATCATGGATCTTCCACGTCGAATTCCGAAGACTTTCTCAGGACCGTTGATCCAGACTTTTTGATCGTGTCGGCGGGACGCAGGAAAAAAGGTATCTTCCCGGCCCGTGATCTCAAAGAAAAATCCCAGCGGCTGGGAATACAAATGTTGACAACAGCTCTCTCGGGTTGTGTGGTCATAACAACCGACGGAACTCGGTTTTCCGTGGCAACTGGCGACGGAATAACTCCCACCAATCAGGTATCAGGTTCTCTTCCTACACGACAGCCCCCCTGACCAGCATAGCTAAACCAGACCGGCCATCCACAACAAAATATGAATACTTCGTACTCCTTCATGGCACGGCCGGTGCTTCGTAGAAACCTCCATTTAAAAAGATCAGGGAAGCAAAGAGAGGCAATGCGTCCTTTTTCCTTTTGAAATTCCAAAGTTCAGGTGCACCAATTAGTCTGATCGTGCTGGCGTTGTTTACACCTCTGTAAAATCAGATGGGGGCTTTCTGAGATATTTAACAAACTTGGCCTTTTCAACACAATTGGAATACGCCTCATCTGGACTGATCATCTTCTTTTCAAGATATTCCATAATTGCATCATCCAGTGTCTGCATGCCGAATTTCTTCCCTGTCTGCATTGCGGACAGTATCTGATAGGTCTTCCCCTCACGGATCAGATTCCGAACAGCCGGTGTAGCAATCAGAATTTCTAAAGCCGCACACCGTCCCTTAATATCTACCCGTTTAAACAGCGTCTGGGAGACAACCGCTTTCAGTGCATCCGCAAGGGTTGAGCGAACCTGGCCCTGTTGAGTGGCGGGGAAAATCTCAATCACCCTGTCCACCGTTTTCATCGCATTTATGGTATGCAGGGTTCCAAAGACCAGATGTCCGGTCATTGCCGCTTCCATGGCCAGAGAAATGGTTTCCAGATCACGCATCTCACCAACCATAATAACATCGGGGTCTTCACGTAAAGCGCCACGGAGAGCCGCGGCAAAGCTCTTGGTATGGGTGCCCACCTCGCGGTGATTGATGATACATTTCTGGCTGGTGTGGACAAATTCGATGGGGTCTTCAATCGTCAGGATATGATCTTTTCTGATCTTGTTGGCTTCATCGACAATGGCGGCAAGGGTCGTTGATTTACCAGAGCCGGTCGGACCGGTTACCAGAACCATCCCCTTTGGAAGATGTGCAAGTCTGGCGATGACTTTCGGTAAACCGAGCTGTTCACACGTCATGATTTCACTGGGGATCTCGCGAAATACAGCCCCTATCCCGAATTTCTGCTGGAAAAAGTTACATCTGTAACGGGCCAGACCCGGTATTTCATAACCGAAATCTACATCACCATTCTCTTCGAAGACCTTTATTTTTTCCTCTGGACAGATCTCATAGAGCATGTTCCGTAACTCATCGTTGCCCATCCGCTTAAATTTCACTCTCTCCATATCGCCCCGGATACGAAGAATCGGTTGCTGATCCGCAACCATATGCAAGTCGGAAGCGCCTTCATCATTCATCAGTTTAAAAAACGCATCAATCTGGGCCATAATCTCTTCCCCTGTCAGATTTCAAAACCGATCTTATAGTAATACTTGGTTCTTTATATAGTTGACGATATCCAATGGCTCATCCATCACCTCAAACAAGAAAATATCCTCTTTACTGATATTTCCTTTCTGCACAAGTGTATCTCTAATCCACGTAACAAGTCCATTCCAAAATGAACTCCCAACCAGAACAATAGGAAAGGGTTTTACCCGTTCGGTCTGAATCAAGGTCAACGACTCAAAGAGTTCGTCAAGTGAACCAAAACCGCCAGGCATGCAGATGAAGGCCATGGAATATTTCATGAACATGACCTTCCTAACAAAGAAGTATTTAAAGTTCAAGGGAAAATTTGTATATGGGTTAGCGGCCTCCTCATGGGGTAGGCTGATGTTCAACCCAATCGAGATACCACCGGCATCCGTGGCTCCTTTATTGGCCGCCTCCATGATTCCCGGTCCGCCCCCGGTTATTACACCATAGCCTGATTTAGCCAGATCGAAGGCAATGGTTTCGGTCAACTTGTAATAGGGGTCACTCGGCTTGGTCCTGGCAGAACCAAAAATAGTCACTGCCGGAACATCCACTGCCGACATCGCATCAAATCCTTCAACAAACTCGGCCATGATCCTGAACATTCTCCAGGAATCCCCGACTACAGTGTTATCGAGGATATATTTCGGTTCTCTCCTAATTCGTCTTCTTTCTTCAGACTTTTCCTTATTACTCATCTCTGTCCGCCTCAAGATAATATCTGGCCTCCTCTGCAATCGAAACAGGAGTGTCATCTCGATTTGTCACCTTGGTAAACCAGCTTGTTGCCTTTTGCAATCGCCCTTCTTTTCTATAAATCAAACCATTTAGAAGTTGCGCCTCAGCTTTAGTCTCCCTTTTTTTGAGACAAGGGCGCAGGGTGGCTCGTGCGGCCTCGTATTTTCCGCAGGCCTTCTGGGATTTTGCCAGACGCAATTTCAATCGAACATCGATTGGATCCAATTCGACACTTTTTTCACCAAGCGACAGTGCTATTTCATCGCCCTCTCCCTGATCGAGGTATACTTCACCTAATATCCCCATTACTTCCGCATCAAAACCATCGAACTGCAAAGCACGTTGCAACCAGACCATGGCTTCAGTATTATTTTTCATTCCATAATACGACTTCCCAAGAAGACGACAGGCATAGCCGGCTTTTTTTGTACCTTCCGCCTTGCGATACCAAGGCAAGAGTACATCTACTGCTTTTTCAAAGCTCTGGGTCAAACAGTAGAGATTCCCCATTTGGAACTGAAGATCATTGATGCTCTCCATATATTCGGAATCCCGGGGCAGCACGGTCATCGCCCTCTCAAATCTGGTAACAGCCGACTCCCGCATTCCCAGCAGCTTTTCTCCAAGACCGAGGTTATAGAGGGCCATAAAATTATCGGGATCAATTGCAAGAACCTTGCTGAAGCACTGATGGGCAAGACGATGCTTTTCCATCATTGCATATGCAACCCCAAGACTGTTAAGAAGATTGATGTTATCGGCATCGCACACCAACCCCCGCCGGTACTCTCGCACAGCGCTCGCCAGATCTCCTTCTCCGTAGAAAATATCCCCACTGATATTGAGACTGACGGCATCAAAGACCGCAACGCTCCCAGAACCAAAAAATGCGGCATGCCGTATGGCTCTGCGGCAGTTGTATAGAATCTCAGTTTTGGAAAAATCGGCATACGGATAGACACCGATCCCGACCAGAAACGGTTCTCCCTTGGGGATTTTCATCTCCAGCATTTTCCCTTTCGTCCATTTTTGGGCTTTTTTCAAGGTCATACCGTCAAGGAATACATAGAGGTCCTTCTTCTCGTCCACACCTCTATCTTCGACAAAGGAATCAAGACACGAGCTTACTTTGCCGGCCAAGGCTTTATCCACCTGGAACTGAACCAGAGCGAAGCGATTTGAATCTCTCCACCTTCGGGAGAATTTTGCCACAAGCGACCTCGATGGGCGACGCAGTGGATGCTGTTCAGGATGATCAAGCAGAGCAAAATCACAGAAGCTGAAAGGCCCCCGTTTCCTGGCGGTCTGCAAGGCATTCCAGGCCTGATCGAACAATGATTGGGGGGCGGAACAAACCACATCAGCGCTTTTTTTTCGGCTATAACCAATATGGACCCGGGGAAAACCATCTTTGCGCAACCATGACAGCAACAGGGCCCCGAAATGAGGAACAAACTCCTTCGATTCTGCGATCAAGGCAAAGAGTCCATGACCCAAATCATGCACCCAAAATCGGTTTTCCGAGAAATTAACCAAGGATAGAGCTGATTTACGTGCATATAAAATTGCTTCTTTTGAAGATCTTGCTTTAGGATAAAGTTCTACCAACATGAGAATGAAATCATCTGTATCGTTTAAGATTTCAAGGAGATCCCTAAGGTTGTCCATATTCAACAGATCGGTATTCCAGGCTATCCGTTCATGTTTTAGAACCGCGAATTCAGAAAGAGCACTATTGCGCACATCAATCAACCAGCCCAGGTCGGCTTTTTTTACAATAAAAGGATCCACACCCAAAACAGCTGCAACAACAAGCCCGTCAATAGTCGAAAATGGCAGGAGGAAGCCGTCATTGTGCACAGATACGGCATCGGGATTTTGCTCCGCCTGCAATAATGTCTGTTCTATAGCTTTTTTTAGGTAAGGTTCTTCAGGAGACTGTAATTGATTTGAACCTCTAAGGATAAAACGTATCTCCGATCCGGTGGGAATTTTATTCCTGAGTATTCTGGAAAACAGGAGGGAAAATCGTCTAAAATCATTTTCGCAAAGCGGTTTGTTTCTAAAAATTGAGGGGAAGGAACTCATTGCGTGTCCTTCTCAGGGCTGAAAAAACTTATCAGCAAAGATGACAATTCAACGAGTTCATCATCCTGCACCGTACGCATATCCAACAGGTAGGTATCATTTTCTATGCGGCCTA
>CAWGGS010000044.1:0-83929 GCA_963822095.1 uncultured delta proteobacterium | reverse complement strand
ATCGGTTGGGGTCCGGTTGCAGCTCGATACGCTCCGCTATCGAATAGAGCACAAAAATCATATCTATAAATTTCATACCTTGAGGTCCTTGAAAGAATGCACCGACAGCCAACAGGAATCACGATAAATATGCGGCTTAATATCCCAATGCGCTGCGCCAATGGTTAAAAAAGTCCTGCTCTTCATCATCTATCTCGACAATCTCACATTTATCCAGCATCCATTGTTTATGGGACATCACCTTGCCGCCCCATTCCTCAATCACCAGAGCCGGCAGCCCAGAGGATGAAGAAATGTGGTCCATTTCAAATTTTCCCGTTATGGTTCGTTTCTTGCCGTTGTATACATCCGTTGCCAGAATTTTCATTTCTATCCTCCAACATGGCTGATATGCAACCACTCACCATGCTGCAGATCATCGACAGCTTTTTGAATTTGTCTGCACACTTCCCTGGACGGTTTGATGCCGCATGTTCTTTCATAAAATTCTTCGTCAAATTCCAGGCCATGTTTGACATAAAAATCCGATCCTGCGAAATCGGGACTTAGAGTTTTTTTAAATTCAAATTTTGGCATAATTCCATCCTTTCCTTGTGAGAAGAGCATGAAAAACGGGCCGATGCTCTACGATCCGCAGAGGTCATTCGTTAATGAGATGTAACGGAGGACATCTGCTTTCCGGAAGGTCTTCTCCTCCGCTGAGGATATTTCCCGGTATACGGGAAACACTAAATTTGAACTACGGGGCGGCATCTCCGTCTTCGAGCGAAGGTTATAAAAATTGTACTTCTGATGTATTTACAAAAGCAATCATTGCGCCATATGTTCAATAATCGACCTGGCCAAGCTATCCATTTGTTATTGAAGAGATATTTTCCCAAAAGATGGATGCGGGACCACGTGTGCGACCCAGGGCACTGGTCATATTTACCCGCAAATGGTCATTTATGACCATTTGCGGGTAGTGGACAGGTTCCCTGGAGATGAGGAACGTACTCTTTTTATATTCTGATTACCACTAATGTTCAGTAACTAATCCAGGGAGTGAGCTGTTCGTTTCGCGGGACGCCATAAACCCATCCCTGGGGGCTTCGCCGCAGCCGTCCAGGCTGCAGAGACCCGAGAAACGAACAGCTCACTCCCTTCCTTTCCGATAGGCTGAGTTTCAGTGGTAATCAGATTTTATATTGAGCTCACCCATGCGAGCACAGAGGGTACTGCGATCCAGACCAAGAATTCAGCCGCACTGTGTTTTTCGCTCATTTTCCAGCGGATTTGTTCCAATATTTGAACAATATATTCAATCAGGTCTTACCTACTCACATCGCCTGGGGGAGGCGGCCTCCTGGTTATTTTGTAGATTACCTCAACGTGATTTTGGGACTCATCGTCCAGCTTCAAATATGAAGGCAGGAGCACGAGGCCGACGGATACCTTACTGCCGGTGGTGATGTTTTCCAGTGGAATCTTTTCCGTATAGAGAGTTTGAATGTCCTTGAGAGCCAGGCTGCCGCCCACCACCTTTACCGTATCAGGAATCGTGTGGGCCTCCTGCATGATAAAACCGGCCGGCAATTTACCGGTCCAATCCGCCTGAATGGGCAGCTGTTTCTGAACCGGAACGTCGAGGTTTACCTCGAGTACCTGGGGCTCTACCTGCTTAAGCTGAATACCCGGTGGCAGGACGATACTGTCCCTGGTGATAGTGACCTTATTGCTGCCGACAACCGCATTGTCCAAATTGAGTTTGACCTTCACCTGATCTGGCCGAAGGGTCTTGATCAGCGATCCCGACCCGCTGAGCTGAAGCTTGACGCTGTTCGCCGATGTTGCCAAAAGCTCCATCTTCGCCCCCGGGTTCATAAACTCCACCGGAACCACAAGGTTTACAAAAGTCTCAAATCCCCGGGCAAAACTGAACCAGATACCGGTTATACCAACCAGACAGATCGTCGCGGCTATACTGAGTTCCATTGCCTGACTTCTCGCTCCATTTTTTACAGGTCCCGGGTCGGCCTGTTCACGCAGCACTCGATCCAGTTCAACACTGTCCTTGATGGTGATAATTGATTGTTCCTTAAACACCGTAACCTCACCACGCTCCTCGGAAACCACGATAACTAAGGCGTCCGTCTGCTCGGCTAGTCCACACGCGGCACGATGCCGCGTACCGAAGTTTGAGGGCAGATCGTGACTTTTTGAGAGGGGAAGAATGGCACCGACTTCCACGATACGGTCTCCCTGGATTACCGTGGCACCGTCATGCACCGGTGTGCCATGCCAGAAAATACTGAGCAGCATCTCACGAGAAAGTTTCCCCTGCCAGGGAACGCCACCGTGGACCACCGATTCGATGCCTTTTTTCAGCGGCAAAACAATCAGGGCACCCAGTTTGTGGTTGGCCAATTCGTAGACACTCTCCACAATGATATCTATCGGGGTCTGTATCTGGCGCTGGGGTATTCCCCAAAAGAAGGACCTGAGGCTGCGGGTTTGCAAAACACTGGCGATTTCATTGCGAAATACGATGATAATTATCAGGGCGGCAGCGGCAATAATGCCCTGCATCGCCCAGCTGGTCACAATCAGCCCCATATTCATCGCCATTCGTTCCAACATCCAGAGCATCGCAATGGCAATAACCATCCGAACCACATTGGTACCCCTGAACAGCACGTACAGCCTGAACAAAATATAGCTATTGAGCAGGATATCGACGATGTCCTGCCACCGCAAACCGGTCAGTGCCTGTATCAACGGGTCCATGAATTTAATCCGTTATGCTGAATCGCAATGTATACATGAGTTTGTCGTTTTCATCTGTGACGTCAACCCGCCATGGTCCTTTGTCCGCATCCCTGAGTTGCATGCTGGAAAATGACGACCACCGGGGCGGATTGATCGTAAACTGTTTTGCCGAAATCAGATTATCTCTGTGATACCATCTATGATGAATGGTGGTTTGTTTCACCACGGGGTCGAACTCCGTGAAACAGGAAACACGGCCCAGATCGATGGAAAAAACGACTGCGGGATTGATCGGAGCAAATTTCTGGATGGACTCGCACATGACAGCTTTGGCCAATTTGGGACGTACAAGGGGAGCAGAGACCTCCTGGCTCCACAAAGCATCCGGAACAGCGAGCACCACGGCCAGGATAAAGATGCAGCACATTTTGCGGACTGTAATTTTCATATACTTTTCACTGGGGAAATCACGTATTATGTCCAACCCCGACAAAGATCGCAGCCTCGTTCCACTCGCATGATCAATCCGGTGGCACCACCTCAGCACCTCGAGGCAAGACCGTCGGTACTACCCTCAAGGGACAAATACCGCGAACAGGGATACGGTTATCAAAAGACCTACGATTCGGTTGTTCATGTCAGCGAATGTGCTGGATTGTCGGATCCGAGAACACGAGCGGTTGTCTTTCCGTTCGCGCACACTTTCATTGGCTGAACCGTTTTTCAAATCGGTAAAACCGCCCAACGGCAGGACTTCGAATGAAAGATTCGACGTTGGGCTGACAGACCTCAATTGGTCGTGGGTTTGGCTCCTTTAACGGTCATATTGTTGATAACCTTTTTTACACCGTGCACATCGCTCACGAGTTTGGTGACCAGGTCTTTTTCAGCTGCATTCTCGGCTGTGCCGCCCAGGTCAACCACACCGCCATTGGTCTCGACAGTGGTATTCACAGCGCTTGTTGATCGATGGAACAGCAAGGTCGATTTGACCAGCGCGGTAACGGAAGCATCATCAATTGTTTCAACTATCGCATCCACATTGACGCCCATCTTTGTTTCGCCAGCCTTTTTTGCAGTGGATGGTACTTTCATCTCATTAATAACATTTTTGACACCTTCCACATCCTTAACATATTCGGTTGTCAAGTCCTTTTGGGCTGCACTGGTGGCATTGCCCCGCAAGGTGACCGTCCCATCTTTTACTAAGACCTCAGTTTCGGTGGCCGTCACATTCCGATGGAACAAAAGTGTGGCTTTTATTTTACTAATTAGCCAGATATCTGATTGTTCAGCAGGGACTTCGTCTTTTTCTTTCAGCTTGTTCTCCACGGATTTAACTCCCGGCAGGCTCGCGACGTACTCCTGGGCCAATGTTTTGTGGGAGCCTTCGGAAACAGTTCCGGTCAAAGTGACAACACCATCCTTGGACTGGACTGTAACGTCGTCATCCTTGAGGTAGGTCTTGAACACAAACGACTGCTTTACGGATGCTTCGATGCTGTCGTCCGTTCCGGATGCGAACACAGGAACACTGACGAACAACAGAGAAACCACAGTTGCCGCCAGTATAAAGCGATAAAGTTTCATGGTATTTTTCTCCTTTATTTGTTGGAATGTTCTTGAAATTTCTTCATAGCTCCATCTTTCACCGGTGATGCGTTCCTGCAGACTTTGGGAATGGTCTCTTATAGACGAAGCAATCATTACGCCAGATTGTGAGCAATCGTACTCTATAAATCATCACTTTGTAATTTAAGGATAATTTTTCAAAATGGCCTATATCGGACCGACAATAAAAGCCCAGGAGTTCGGTCATATCTGCCCAAATGGTCATATATGACCAAACGTGGCGGGAGGGGGATGGTGGGGAGGAAACTCCGTCACCTCTGGGTCTGGAGATCACTCTGCGAGGAGGAGAATGTACTATTTCCGGATATTGAGTTTACGCATGCGAGCGCGGAGGGTACTGCGATCCAGACCGAGGATTTCAGCCGCACTGTGTTTTCCGCTAATTTTCCAGTGGGTTTGTTCCAGTATCTGAAGAATATAGTCCCGTTCGACTGTCTGCAGTTTTTTTCGGCTTGGCAGGACTTCTTCGTTTCGTTTTTTGAGCTCGTCCATGAGACGTAACTTGGGGCCGGATGAGTTAATCACCGCCCGTTCCAGGACGTTTTCCAGCTCCCGGATATTGCCGGGCCAGTGGTAGTCCTGCAGGGAATGCATTACGCTTGACGGAATGATTTGAATGGTCTTGCCCAGTCTCTTGGCAATCTTCATGGCGTAAAAATCCACAAGCAGAGGGATGTCCTCCGACCGGTCCCTGAGCGGCGGCACGGTAATGGGGAAAACACTCAAGCGATACCAGAGATCCTCGCGGAAATTTCCTTTGCGGACCTCTTCTTCCAGGTTGCGGTTGGTAGCGGCAATGATCCGGGTATCGACCTTGATGGTCTGCGAGCTGCCCAGCCGTTCAAACTCGCCATCCTGGAGAACTCGGAGGAGCTTGGCCTGCAGATCCAGGGGCAACTCTCCTATTTCATCGAGAAACAGGGTGGTGCCGTTGGCAATCTCGAATCGGCCGAGACGTTTGGACTGCGACCCGGTGAAGGCACCTTTCTCATGCCCGAACAACTCGCTTTCGATGAGGTTAGCCGGCAGTACGGCGCAATTTACCTTTACCAGGGCCCGTTTTTTGCGCAGGCTATGGCCGTGAATGGCGCGAGCGACTAACTCCTTGCCGGTCCCTGTCTCCCCGAGAACCAGGACCGTCGTATTGCTGCCGGCAATCTGTTCAACCTTGTAGAGAACATACTTCAGCCCGTCGCTAGTGCCGATGATATTCTCATAGTTGTACTCCAGTTTGATTTCATCCTGCAGATAGGCTCTTTCCGCTTCCAGCTGATCTTTCAGGCTTTCTATTTCACTCAGAGCCGCTTCGGCGATCTGTTTCTTCTTCTCCGCCTCTTCCCTGGCTGCAATGAGATCGGCCGTACGTTTTTCAACCAGCTCCTCGAGACCCCGTTTATAATATTCCCGCTCCGTTACATCGGAAATAGCCAAAAAGATCAACCGGGCCTGGTTTTCCTCTTTGGCGATCCATCCGGCATTGACCTGCAAAATTTTCGGACCTAAGCTCTCAAAGGTATGTTCCAGCTCAAAATCGCTGACCATCTGTTTTTTGGACAGGATATCCTCAAGCAGGTTCCTCAGCTGCGGAATATCCCATTGCCGATTGCCGAGTTTGTATATCGTGGTCCCCTCCGCTGCCTCGGCATCGACCTTGAAGGTCCGGTAAAAGGCCTGGTTGGCTTTGACCACCTTCAATGTGGAATCGAGCACCACGATGGGCTCGCGGATCGAACCCAGGATATCGTCAAAAACCTCAAGATAGGAATGGACCCTTTGGATATACGGCCCAAGTTTCTTGATATTTTCTTTCGTTTTCCCGGCGGACCGATCACTGCTCATACTGAAAGCCTCCACCTTCGATTATGTGGTTCACCTCGGTTGATTCCCATGTCAGTCATCATTTTCCGTGGTCTTTTTCCTCATCCAGGTCAATCCCGGGAAAGAGTTTTTCTGCACAGTCCGGACAGATGCTATGACTGAACTTAGCATCGGTACGGCTACTGACATATGCTTCCACCTGGCTCCAGAAGCCTTTGTCATCGCGGATCTTTTTGCAGTTAGAGCAGATGGGAATAATGCCGCGCAGGGTTCGGATGTCTTCCCTCGCAGCTTGCAGAGCGGCCTCGGTCTTCTTCCTCTCTGTAACGTCGATAAAGCTGATCACTGCACCTTCGATGATGTTATCGAGTGTGCGGTAAGGCTGAATCCGCATGGTGTACCAACGGTCTTCTTTCGTCTGCACGTCGATCTCCTTGGCAACCAGAGTGTCCAATACGGCCTGTACGTCGGTGAGCAATTCCCCATAGCCGACCAGATTGGAGACAATGTGCCCCACGGGCCGCCCAATATCGCTCTGGATCAAATTGATGATCCGGATAGCGGTGGGGGTGAAGCGCAGGATGCGCAGCCTGTGATCGACAAAAATGGTGGCGATGCCGGTCCCGGCAAGCAGGTTGTTCATGTCGTTGTTGGCCCGCGTCAGATCGGTCACCTTGGTCTGCAGCTCGGCGTTGACCGTGGCCAGTTCCTCGTTGACTGATTGCAGTTCCTCCTTGGAGGTCTCCAGCTCCTCGTTGGTGGATTGCAGTTCTTCGTTGACCGACTGCATCTCCTCATTGGAAGATTTCAGCTCCTCGTTGGAGGTCTCCAACTCCTCGTTGGCTGCCTGGAGGTATTCTTCCTTGGCCCGCAATTCCTGCCTGAGCGCCGCGATATCGATGCTGGCCTTGAGTTCCTCCGCACCGGCTTTTTTTCTGCTCTGATGGCCTGTCTCTTTGCCGGCAGCCGGCACCTCCTCCTCCAGCATAATGAGGAAGAGAGGATTATCGGTGGTGGTGGACGGGCCGGTGACCACCGGGCGGATGGTCAGGTTGACTGTCGTGAAGTCACCGTTGGTCTTGACCCGCAGGCCAGTCGAGCGTGAAATGTTCTTTGTTCCCACCGCCTTTTGCAGGGTCTTCGCCAGCTCATGACGCAATCCTTCCCGGGCCATCTTTACGATGTTGTTGATGCCGGCATCCCCCGGGGCCGGTTCCAGATACATGCCGGTGCGGCCATGCAGGTAGAGGATGTCGCCGCGGCTGTTGACGAGCGCACCGGTTGGGGCCACCTGTTGCAGGAGTGCTCGTTCGGTGAGATCACGCAGCGACAGCTTTCCGGGGACGCTTGTCTTTTCGATAGTTCGCAGGATTGATTCCTCCCTCGTCATCATGGGTGGGACAAATCGGCCGAGGGCTGAGCGTCCGGCACTGTGAATATCCTCTATCCGGGTGAACAGTTTGGCTTTTCGGTCCAGCACGGAAAACAGATCACCAAATTCCCCGACGCTTTCAGAGGTGCCCAGGAATAGAAAACCGCTCGGTTTCAGCGCATAGTGAAACAGGGGGATCAGCTTCTTCTGCAGTTCCCCACCCATATAAATCAGGAGATTGCGGCAGCTGATGAGATCGAGTTTGGAAAACGGCGGGTCTCTGATCATGTCCTGCTCGGAAAAGACCACCATATCCCGGATGCTCTTATGGATGCGGTAAGAGTCGGGATCGGCAGAAAAAAATCGAGACAGCCGTTCAGGAGCCACATCGGCGGCTATGCTTGCGGGGTAGATACCTTTGCGGGCCGTGTCAATCGCCTGGCTGTCGATGTCGGTGGCAAAGATCTGTACCTTGTAGTTCTGTTTCAGCTCCTCCAGGCGTTCCTGCAGGAGAATGGCAAGGGAATAGGCCTCTTCACCGGTGGAGCACCCCGGCGACCAGATACGGATCACCGCACCCGCCGGCTTATTCTCTAAGAGCTTGGGAATAACCTGCGCTTCAAGGGCGCCAAAGGCCTCGGGATCGCGGAAGAAATTGGTCACACCGATAAGCAGGTCGCGGAAGAGCGCGTCCACCTCGGTCGGTGTCTTCTGGAGATATTTGACGTAATCGTCTGTGGTTTCAACCTGGTGGACGGCCATGCGACGTGCGATGCGGCGGTTGACCGTGCTCGGCTTATAGAGGGAAAAGTCATGATCGGTCTGGGCCCGCAGCAGGATAAAAATCTTCTTATGCACGTTTTCGATCCTGGGCACTGAGGAGCGGGACAGGTGGGGGTTCTTGCCAAAGGCGTGGTCAACATAGGCCATGAGCTGGGCGGCCATTTCGGAGGGAGGCAGCTCATAATCGACCAGTCCGGTGGCAATGGCACTTCTCGGCATACCGTCGTATCCGGTGGAATCAGGGGCCTGGGCCATCACCATGCCGCCCTCACCTTTAATTGCACGCACGCCCTGGGAACCGTCACTGCCGGTACCGGACAGGACGATGCAGATCGCCTTTTCCCGCTGATCCTGGGCCAGCGACCGGAAGAAAAAATCGATGGGCAGACGCCGGCCCCGGGGAGCAGAGGGCTCAAACAACTGAAGTGCACCGTTCAAAAAGGCCATGTCACGCCCCGGCGGGATGATATAGGCACAGTTCGGCGCAACCTCCATCCCATCCGTGACCTCGAAGACCTTCATCCGGGTGTAGCGCTGGATGAGGCCGGTGAGGATACTCTTATGGTCCGGGGCCAGGTGCTGAACCAGCACGAAGGCCATGCCGGGATCATTTTCAGCCGGCATACCGGAAAAAAATGCCTCAAAGGCCGCCAGCCCTCCGGCGGATGCTCCAATGCCGACTACGGGAAATGAGGCTTCGGTGCTCCCGGCTGCTGTTTGGGTCTTAGAGGCTTTTTCTGCAACCGGCTCTGTCGTGGCGGGTGCGGCATTGGATGTCGCTGCAGCCGTTTCGGCTATCTTGTTTTTTCTGGGCGTCATCTTGACCTCCGATACCAACAAACCATTGCTTGTCTTTTGCCGAAACAGGCTCGGATGTGATTGTGCATTCTTCCGGCCAATTCATTTTGAAGTGGTGAATTGTGATGCAGTTAATATATAAAGCATATCAGGGAACATGAGCAGTTTCCAGAACTATTTTCCACCGCAGCGGGGCAAAAAACAGCCAGGCATCGCCAGGCATCAACCTTTTTCAATGTTGGTCGCGCCAGTCGACTCTCTCTTATCTAAAGAGTTTCTTGTTTTATCAGCCGAGGCCTTGCCCTTCATCCTGACCACGATGCGATGCTTAATCAGGCCTCTTTCCAAGGGGATCATGCCACCATCCACCCTGAGGGTTCCATCCAGACAGGCGGTAGACATCGGCTGCGCCCCGATACGGTTCAACTCCATAACGCCAGACCGCCTCTGTATCATGGGCATGTTCGATGGGATTTCGCCGACTTTGTGACTTTCACTCCATCAAAGGAGCGGCATGTTGTCAGGAGTGATTTTCTCGAATAGCTTTTGTGGTGCCTTAAAATAAAGCCGGGGTGCAAACAGACCTCGAGGCTGTTTTTCATTCGCTGAAGTCGATGCTCGGTCTACGACCGGTTCACCGTCAGATAGCAAAACGGGTTTCCGGACATCTGTTTATAACTGTCCTGGCCTATCATCTTGTTCACGCCATCCGCTTCAAATTAAAAGGGGCAGAAATTCAGAGAAGTTGGTTGAGCATCCGCAAGATTCTTTCGAGCCAGTACAGAAGCACTGTATCTATGCCGGTGCCAAACATTTTCAACTGTCTCAAGAGGATCCCAACATCACTTATTTGGATCTGTCGTTAATCAGGAAATCCCCGGATTCTTTTTTTGACTTTTTCGCTGCCTTTTTCTCTTTGGCGGTCATGGCCGGTTTTTTCTTTCCTTCTCTATTACTTTTTTGTTCTTTAGACATGAACTTCCTCCTTCCTGTGAGGGATACTGTAAAGGTTTCTTTCTCCCTTATTGGGTGATCTTGTGAATTGAATACAAACCATACTGTATCCCAGGAGAAGATGTTCTTCTCCTGCATCATAGGGGTAATAAACCGAAACCAAGAAATTGCTGGGCAAAGCTTACGCATATTGCTATCAGGCATACGATAAGCACTAGAATTGAAGAGTATAGGCTGCCCCCCAACAATCCTTCCAGGAAGGAATTCGAAATTAGGTTCATCCGAATGAAACGTACTTTTGTAAAGCGTAAAGGAACAATCCGGCAGAGTGCATCGCTTCCGGACGCTACTCTGCCTCCCGCGTTATCGTTATAGATACGTACTCCTAATCCGAAAAAACCAAAAATAATCTGATTACCGCTACTGTTCAGCTACTGATCCAGAGAGTGTGCTCTTGGCTATTTCCTTGATTGTTCCACCAACCTCCTGAACACCTCCCTTTTCATAAAACGAGAAAAAGACGGGTCAGTTGCCGGGTCCGGAAACCGCTCCCCGAGGGTCATGCCCTCCTTGTATTCATATGCCTTTCTCAGATTTGTGATACACTTCACGAAATCATCCATTTCCGCATAGACACGGGCCAGATTATAATAAAACAGGGCATATTTTTTGTCCTTCGATATTCCATATTCAAATATTTCCTTTGCCTTCAAATTATTGCCAATATGCCCATAGCTCGTCCCCAAATGGTCGACAACAATGCGCCAATTAGTTATGCTAAGAACCGGGTGCTTTTTTTCAGATTCAAATATTTGAGTATACAATACGATCGCCTTTTGATAGTCTTTCTCACGATAGGCAACGCCTGCGTCTATTAAACCATCCTTTGCATCGCCAGGCTGTCCGGAGTTTCTTATCTCTTTATAAATCTGTGGTTTCTTATCAGCGGGAACTCCAACCGGACTATCCGTAAAATGGATTACACCATTTTTATCTCTGTATTTATAAATTTCCGCTTTGGCAAATCCCGCGCAGATCAGCATCGTTATAACCAAGCATGTGCATAGAATTTCAACCAATCTCATTACTCATCCCTTTTTCTTCCAAAATGTCAATTACGGGTGGTTTTAGTGGTAGTCATCCGCTTATTCCCGGGTTCTTTGATTTCTCCTCATCATTTTCCCCGGTCAGATAAAGATCGGGATAGAGTTGCAGAGCGCAATCCGGGCACAGCCCATGACTGAATTTGGCTTCGGTATGTTTTTGTACATAGACTTCAACTTGATTCCAGAAACCTTCATCGTCTCGTATTCTTTTACAGCCTGAGCAGATAGGAACAATACCGTGGAGAGTCTTGATTTCTTCCAAGGCCTGTTGCAATTGATCGATCAGCTTCTCTTTTTCCTTTTGCGTTTGTAAACGAATCGTATTTTCTTTCTTGAGATTCTTGTTTACCCGGTCAAGATCTAAGAAAATCACCTCAAGCGGTCTTTCGATTCCTGTTTTTATAAGAGCTTCATAGATCAGGAAAAATGCCAAAATTTTGAAATAATGCCCTACCAGATTGGAAAATCCGTAATTGCTGATGTAGAAGGTGAACGCTACTTCAGAGATTATCGTTGAGATAATCGACCAAAGGAGCAGATAATATATTTTTTTCTCAAATCTTTCCCGGTTTGACCAGAGAAGGATAATCACCGTAATCAGTATGAGACAGATGATATATTCGCTGTTCTTCTTAAAAGGCGTCAGGCCGCTGCCGGCCACAAAACATATTGGAAACGTCTTCCAGTAAAAAATACTTGTTGTGATGAGGATCGTGATACCCGTATACGCTGCAAAGACAATGTTCTCCTGGGGCATTTTATTCCTCCGCAGGAAGATAAAGGCCACCAGGAATGTGATGCTTTCCATATAGCGAGCAGCAATCCAAAGCTGGTTTGCGTAATAGTCGTAATCCGGAAAAATCGGCATCCCTTTGTAGGAAAGCGTATGCATTAGGTCTAAAAAACCAATGAACAGATAGGCGATCCCAACGAACAATAAATAGGGATTCTGTATATATCTCTTTGAATTCCAAGATATTACAAATATGGAAAAGGCAACTACTATACTAAATATTTCCGCAAGAGAGTGAAAGAGCAGATAGTTGACCCGGGTTGTAGAATACAACACTATTAAAACTGCTAAAAGGAACGAGTAGGTTATGACTCTCTGAACTCTTTTACCTGCTATTGCACGTCCGTCCATAAAATTATTCCTACCGGTTCAAAATAAAAAGATATGTTGCCACGATCTTTTATTCATTACAACAAACTTACATTGGCATCAAAAAATTCCTCTTGATATGTATAGTACACTATTTGTGAATTTTCTTCCCCCAACAACCCGATACCCACGGCCGAATTATAAGCTCGCAAAGGGGACAACAAATGGTGGTGGCAAACCCGTGTGTTATGATACTTCCTATACTACGTATCTCCTCTCATTCATTGCAGATACTGGTGAATGTTGTCAAGAGCAATCTTAAGAAAGAATGCAGCACCTATCCCTCCTTCGATGTCGAATCCGTAATCGTGGCTCTTCCTTGCAAGCCTATCACCCCTGCATTACTCTATTGACAAGGAAAGTACGACATGACTTTTTCTGACAATCGCCGGATCTTGTAGAAATCATGGGAACAACGCTGATCCTGTTAAAATCTGACTCCCCCTGAAACCGAGACTTTTGGAAAGGAAAGGAGGGATCTATTCGGATCTGCAGCTGACCATTAGTGGTAATCAAATATTAATAAGGAGTTTTCAGATATGGAAACCTTCACCGGAACCCAACTTGCCCAAGAGGTCAGGCAGCAACTGGCTGAATTACAGAAAGTGTGCGCCGGGGTTAATGAGAAGACATCAAACCTTGCTCCATCAGGTCGATGGTCACCTAAAGAAATTCTCTCACACCTGATCGGCCCCAAGCCCTCCTCCTATCTCCATCTCTTGCAAATTTTCATAGATAAAGATACCCCCACAATTGAGCTTGACCCCGGAAAACCATTTTTTTCGGAAGAAAGAGCGCAAATGTCTTTTACCCATCTTCTCGAAGAGGTTGGAAAAAGCTATGAGGCAATAGCCGTATTTGCCGAAAAGCTCTCTGACGAACAGCTCGTGCAATGTGCCCACGTACCCAAACTCAAGGAATCGCCGTTGGGAGAGCATCCGACCTTGGGAGCCATGCTCAAAGGCCTGGGTGTCTATCACCTCCAAACCCATACCGAACAACTGAGCGAGGTCCTGAAAGAACAAAGAGGCTAGTTATCCCAAGAGAATCCAGGAACGAGAGGTCTGAATAATGACGGAACCCAACGACGTTATCCAAGAAATTTTCAGACCTTTACCTCTTTATTGAAACGTTCGGTACCGACAATAAACTGCACAGTTACAAGCGATCCTAAAATGGTGCCCAACACACCAGGAGACAGGACACTCTGACCCGCCAGGAACAATCCCTGCAGCGAAGTACGATTAAGAAAGGCGCTTGAAAGCAGCTGCCGGGTCGAACGCATCACACCATAGGAAGATCCTTCGGGGCTGTTGACCCAATCTCTTAGAGTCAGCGGGGTTGAAACGTCCAGCAGGCGTACGTCCGTCAAAGGACCGATTACCTGCTCGGCCTGGACAATCAGTTCATAGGCAAGGTCTGTTTTAGCCTGGATATATCCCATACCTCGCCTACCACTAAGAGTATGTTGCCAGGGGCTCCATAGACTGTCATGTCCGGAGGTGATCAACGACAGCAGATTCTGACCTGCCAGCTCGCTGGGCCGTATTTGCAGATAAAGCAGGTCACTGGCGTCACCGTTGGATTGCGTTTGGACAACATACAGATTATGGGAGATGTGAGGGTGCTTATCGGCAGGAACAAGGGCATGGACCGCGACCATCCCTCCGGTGTCGGCAAGGGCCATGATACGCCGCCGATAGGAAGGTTTAACATGTTCCGGAGAAAGCAGTTTGACAATCTCTCTGGGATGGATGGCACCAACGACCAAGGGAGCGTCCAGCTGTTCTCCCGATGCCAGGGTAACGCCTTCTACGCTACCGGCGGTCGTCCTGATTCCGGTAACAACCTCTCCGGTCCGTACCCGTCCTCCCAGGGATTCCAAGCGTCGGACACACGTGTCGGCCAACTGTGCCCCACTGCCGGTCAAACGCCAGGAGGAAAACAGATACCCTGCCATGGTCATGGTATGATAAAACATCGGGCACTGTGCAGGCGGCACACCTATAAGTACCGAAGGCAGACCGAAAACCGCCCGCAGCCCCGGACCACAGCCAATACCGTCAAAAATCTCGCCTAATGGCTCGGTCTCCTCGATCCAGTATTGGACCGGTTTTTTCGAATAGAGGAAATCAAGATTATCCAACCGGTCGGCATTGCGGCACAGCATGCCCATGAGGGTGGTGATCTGCCGGTGCTGGGTGGGAAATGCCGTCCGAAGAGAGTCTTCGTAAGCAGTGAGCCCTACGGGCACATCAAAGGAATCGATCCCCAGCCTTTTATCGGAAAACAGGTAACGGTCAACAGGACCATCCGAACCCATTCGCGCCAGAGACAGTTCAGAGAAAATCCCCAGGTAGTCAAAGCACCGGCGCAAGACCTGCCCTTCATCCAGGGCCCCCAGGTAATGCAGACCGACATTGCAGTGTACGCCTTCACGGACATAACTGCGAATCATCCCGCCGGGCAGACCGTTCTTTTCGAGGACTGTGACATCGTAACCGAGTTTTGACAAAATAATAGCAATGCTTAACCCGCCAATTCCCGAGCCGATGATCAGAACCTTTGTAGCAGCCATTGTTTTCATAAAATCAATACCCTTCCAGCCCCCATCTTCTCACCGGCGCACTCCCATAACTCCGGCGAGAGCGGGGCTGGTATCTGATGGAATGATTGCTAACTTTTAATTAATAATCTTGCGTTTGCACTTCTCCTCCGGTACATCTATTTGAGAACAGGAATGTTAAAAGAGCAGGCGGTTCCAACAGATGTGGCCTGCTTCACCGATTCATCTTCATAAAGGGGATATCTGCAATGGCACCGTCATCTCTCAATCCTCCGGCTTCACGGCTTCATCGGTGCAGGTATTTTGTTTTTGCCGTATCCGTATTCCTTCTTCTGCTTTATCCCGCCACCACGGCTTTGGCCTTTGGCGGTCCCCAGGACAGCAAGGCGATTCTGCTCGGATACGGACAAAGTATACCGGGATGGGGGCAGACCACGGAGCGGGTGCAGACCATCGACTTTATCCCCCGTTATAGCCTTATGATGGACGACAATGTCGGTTCAGGGCTGCTCCAGGGAAAATATACCACCTTGTTTGAGCTGCCGATACAACTGGTCCGTAGCCCGGTTGTCACCTCAATGATCGGGATAAATTTTCTCGCTTGCTACACATTTACCTCCAGCGCCCAGTGGCGTCCCTACATTTTCGGTGGTGGAGGCCCGGTATACAGTTCAGGGGATATACCCGGCATGGGCACCCGATTTAACGGTAATTATCAGTTTGCACTGGGACTCGACCACCCCATCACCACCACCCAGTCCCTTCTTTTTGAAATACGCTACCACCATATTTCCAATGCCGGCACCGCCGAACCCAATGTTCCACTCAATTCCATCAAATTCTTGATCGGACTGACCTTTTAATACCCTGTCCCCCACTTTCAAGAAGACTCCAGAGGCATATCAGCGCCATCTTCAGGCCTCTCTACTCCCCTATCACAGTTACGCCAACATGTGGGATCGGAGGCCAGATAGTCGCCGGTCATCTGATAGGCGGCACCGCGGCAGCCATAGCATTCTTCACTCTTTTCACAACTTGCGCAAGGTCCTTTGATCGTTTTCCTGAAGTTTTTCAGATCGGAAATTATCTGGTGATGCAGGATTTCGGCAAGCGGCTGCTCGCGTATTGATCCCAGGGGGATATCGATCCCGACACAGGGCATAACCTGGCCTTTGGCGTTGACGACGCAGGAGACCTGGTGGCGCATGCACCGGTTCCCGGCCAGCGGAGGCTGCGGCTCCCAGTTGCGACCGAAATGTTCTCGATCAATGTCGGCCAACCGTTGAAAAAGGGCCCGAAGTTCCTCGGGGGAAACGTCGAGCCAGGTATTTTTTAAGGCATTCGCCTGGGGGGTCAGAACCTCAAAATAGGGCTCGATATTTAGCTTGCGAAGCCACTGCCAGAGATCTGGCAACTCCTCAATATTCTGGCGGCAGATTACGGTTCCCACGGCAAGAAAGAGCTGCTCCGAGGGATAGCCTACCCGACGGAGATTGTCGAGGGCGTTGCGGATAATCCCAAAGGCTCCTTTCTTGCCGGCCAGCCGATCCTGGATGGCTTCGTTGCGGGAATTCATCTTAACCACCACCCGTACCCGTTCTTGGGCCAATATCTCAGCCAATTCCGGTGTCACTCCGCTGCCGTTGGTGAACAGTTCGATCGCAAATCCCCTGCTGCCAAGAAACCGCACCATCTCGGCAAGATTCGGATAAATACTTGGCTCACCACCGAGTATGATAATTTTCCTGGCCCCCAGCTCTCCTGCCTGAATGAGGACATCCTTGATCTCCTCTTGGGTCATCTCCTCGGCAGCAGCCGTCCTGTCCTCCAGATAGCAATAGGCACACCTGAAATTGCACTCCCTGCTGAATTCAATCTCCAGGGAAAGCAAACGATCGGACGCAACCGCGTCACGGATCTCGGCTTCGGTGAATTCCAGATTATATAGCTGCATCCGTTTGTTTCTCCTCAAAATCTATAAAGCCTTTCAGCAACCTATTCACCTGCCTCAACCCTTCCTTCCTCGACAATTCCAGCCATACAGCTCTCCATTCCCCGGCGGATACGGGCGTGCAAATCCGGTAGACCCAGAGGGGAAGATTCCGGCATTATCTTATCAATAATCCTTATACCTACCCGGTTGGGTCGGGTTGCAAAAAAGAAAAATTTCCCCGGGGTAAAGAGGTTTTCGGTATTTCGTATGCACAAGACATAGACAGGAGCCCGGCTATAGCGGGCTATCTTGAATGCACCTTGATTGAGTACACCGATTTTCCCGTCCCGGCTCCTCGTCCCTTGGGGGAAAACAAAGAGATTCCCCCCATTGCTTAGATATTTGCCGATAGTCTCCATCTGCGCAAGCATGACATCGGCATGGGGCCCGGTTGCGGCAGCAGGAAAATATCCCGCCTTACGAAGGACCCAGCCGAAGATGGGTACGGAGAAAAAGACCGGCTTGACGATGGTCTTTGCCTGTCCGAGAAGGGAAATTACCAACAACGGATCCAGATAGGAAAGATGGTTGCAGACGACCACCGAGGATCGTATATCTGCAATCTCCGGGTCGATATCCCACCCCTGCCGAGGGGTAATCCATTTCAGAAGAGAGAAAAAACCTTTAAAGAAAATTCTGTTCAGACCTTGGAAGAAATATTCGGATCGAGCAGAGAAGGAGGCAACGATATAGAAGGGGGAGAAGAAAAAAAGAAAACCGAAGATAAAATAGGTCCAACATATCAAAGTAACGGCGACATCGACCAGTCTGTCGGTTTTCCGGCTTTTCATGAATCCTGCAACCTATTCCTGGCCGTCTTTGATCATTAAGCAGGTATTGACGCCACCGAAGGCAAAATTCTGCAAGGCAGCCGTTTTGATTCTCTCTCTCAACAATCCAGGAGTATGGCGTAAAACGGCACAGCGAGGATCCACCTCTTCCAGGTTGAGGGTTGGAGCGATAAACCCTTCTTCCATCATGTAGAGCATCATAGTCAATTCGATAACCCCACAGGTTCCCATGGTATGACCGGTGTAGCTCTTGAGCCCGGTGACAAAAGGTCTGGCGCCGTAAACCTTTTCAATGGCTTGGGATTCTATAATATCCCCCATTTTGGTAGCCGTGGCATGGGCGCTGATATAATCGACATCTTCCGGGTTGATCTTCGCATCGGCAAGGGCCAGACGCAGCGTGGAGGTAATACCGCCGAGATTCGGCAAAATCAAATCACCTCCGTTATTGTTGCAGGAAAACCCGATAATCTCAGCAAGAATAGGTGCGCCCCGCCTCTTGGCTGTCTCGTACTCCTCGAGCAGGACCGCCCCGCCTCCCTCGCCGACCACCAAACCGTCACGATTCCTGTCGAAAGGGCGCGGCGTCTGCTCCGGTGTTTCGTTGTAAGCAACCGAACAGGCAAGCAGATTATCGAAGACCGCAACCGTGGTGGTGTCGTACTCATCGGCCCCGCCACAGATCATCGCATCCTGCATGCCGAATTTGATCATCTCATATCCGAAACCGATGGCCTGGCTGCTGGTTGTGCAGGCTGTCGATGAGGCGATGACCCGGCCGGTTATGCCAAACATGCGGGTAATGTTCACCGCTGTCGTATGTACCATGGAACGGAGATAGTCCACGGCACCGATGGAAGACAGTCCCTCGTCCAGATTCATAAAGAAGGTCTTGTAGATATCCCGCTGAACCGTCGGGCTGCCATGGGTAGATCCGAAGGCCACACCGAGACGCCCGGAGGTAATGAACTCCTTGGAGAGCCCCGATGCGGACAAGACATCTTTTGCCACCTGGCAGGCATAATAGGCAACCGGGCCCATGGTCTTCCGCTGGGAACGGTTGAACCCATAGGCAATGGGATAATCGACGGTACCGAATACCCGAGAGTGAATGTGATTGGTCAACAGGCCATCATCACGGAGGGGTCTGATCCCCGATTTTCCCTGCAACAGACTGTCGGTGATGTCTTTTTTCCCATAGCCTATCGGGGTGATGGCAGAACAGGCTGTAATGACGACTCGTCGATTCATCGTCAGGACGGAGGCATCGGCGAACCGGTACGGCCTTCCCAGATTTTATCCAGATAATCGAGGATGTCATTGATTGTCCGGATTTCCATGGCCTTTTCCTTCTCGTCTCTTGTCAGGTTAAAGCCGAAGATAAGCTCAACTTTTCCCAGAAGTTCGATGGCGTCTATGCTGTCAAAGCCATGATCATCTCTGAGATTATCATCGAGTTTGGGGTCTTCAAACTCAAAATCTTCAACAAGGATGGTCAGGATTTTTTCTTGCAGTACATCTCTGGTCATTGCAGGTCGTTTGGGTAGCATGTTTTAGAAGATAAAAATGCAAAGAGATGGAATCTTACCCTTATTTCCTGTAAAAAGAAAAGAAAATTATAGGTTCGGCGAGCATTTTCTTTATGTTGTCACCGGGAAGACTCATCCTTTGAAGCCGGAAAATGAACGAAGCGATCGAAATGATACCATTCAAGCGGATGGGTGCGCAAGGCGTCTTCCAGCAGATCGGCATAGTGCTGGGCAGCCTCGACAATTGCCTTTCGCCTTTCCCCCCTGCTCGCTGCCCGTACCCATATTGGCTCTGATAAAGCCAGCCGGTAGCCGTCCCCGGCTCGAAAGGCGAAAAAGACATATATCGGAGAACCCGATACCAGCGAGAAGACGAAGGGGGCTTCGGGCAGGGAGGCGACCCCTCCTAAAAAGGCCACCTCAAGACAACGCTGGTCGGCTCTCCAGACAATATCCCCGGTCATCGAGACAATACCCCCCTCCTGCAGAAGTTTAACACCATCGACTGCGGCAAAAGGGGAACCAGCTTGCCGGTCGACACCGATTATGGTCACACCAGCCCGACGCAGTTCTTCTTTCTGGGTTTTTTCCACCCCCTCTTTCTCCTTGACCCCCATATACAACAGCAGGCGAAGGTCCCGGCGTTTTTGCATCAAGAGCCGGGCCGCCATCTCCCAATTCCCAAAATGCGACATGAGGAGAATGGCACCGGAGCTTCCGATGACCTCTTCGAGCTGCTCCATCCCCTCCGAGACCACCTCGATCGACCGCCCCTGATTGGCAAGATAGCGATCTATATGGATAGTCGTGAAGTTCTGAAACTGCCTGAAGGTGCACCACAGATGAAACAGGCGGCCGCATTCGGGATAGAGCAAAGCATACAGACGGCGACTCTCCCTGGTGCGCCCGGGGAGGGCAAAAAAGCCTGCAGCAATACCCCTGGCAACGGCGACAAAGAACCAGGATCCTATATGGTTGGCCGTTTTCACCAGCAGCTTGTAAAAATCGATTCTCATCTATCACCAGGAAACAATCGGGAAAAGATCAACCGGGAAAAAGTGGCTGAATTCCTGAAAAAATCCTGCCAGGGATGAAAATGGCTGATTCGCACCCCTTTGGGTTGGTACACAACCGAAACCGGCACCTCGACTGTCCGGATATTTTTGCGTTTGGCCTTCACCAGTATTTCGACTTCAAATTGATAGCGCCGTGCCCTGACCTCTAGATGCAAGGCCTCCGGCAGAGGGTAGAGCCTGAAACCAGATTGAGAATCATTAACCCACGGACCGCCGGCAGCCCACACCCAGAAATTGGAGAACAAGCGACCGAATCTGCTGGTCCAGGGAACATTGTCTTGGGCCATTCCCTGCCGGTTTCCAATTGCAATCACTCTCTCGCCCCGTCGGGCGACCTCCAGGAAGGCGCTGCCGTCCCCAGGACAGTGCTGGCCGTCGGCATCAAGGGTCAAGGCCCAATCGCAGTCTTTTGACGACGCCGCAGCAAAACCGGTGAGTAGCGCGGCACCCTTTCCCTGATTTCTCGGATGGCGAAGAACGGTAACCCCTTCCAGGGACTCGAGAATACCAGGGGTTTCATCGGTGGATCCATCATCAACCACAAAAACCGGCAGCTGCAACTCCAAAGTCTCCCGGATGACCTCCGCCACCTGCTCCTGGTGATTATATACCGGTATAATGACGGCGACTTTCATAGGAGATGATCTCGTAAAAAGTGATCCTGTCCGTATAGATGGGCTCGTAAAAGACCCACCATATTAAACAACCGGGCCGAAGGCGATCGACCAGGTCCCCGGTCCCATGTGTACGCCGGAGGTAAGCGAAAGCGGCTCCACAGCAATCTCCACTTCGGGAAAACGGGCCGGTATCCATTCCCGGGCCATCTCCGACACCCAGTCCTCGTTATCCGAGTACTGCAACAGTACAAACACCTTTTTCGATTTGGTGGTCTCTCTTCGCAATCTCTCTTCGGCAAAGGCAAGCTGTGCGTCGCGATTACGGACCATGCCCACCTTGACCACCCCGTCCGGTGAAGGGCTGATCACCGGCTTCATATGCAGCAGATCACCGAAAAAACCGCTGGTACGCGAAACCCTGCCCCCGGCCACGAGATACCTAAGGAGATCAATAAACACATATTCCCTGCAGTTGTCGACCAGGAATTCAGCATGGGATATGATCTTGTGGGCACTCTTTCCGGTCTGGGCATAACGGGCTGTAAGCAGGGCAATGGCAGCAAGCCTGCCGGAGGCGGCACCGGTATCGATGACTTTGAGAAGATCGCCCAAATCATGTTTTTCCTTCCAGGCCACGGCTGTCGCAAAATTCCCGGTAAAGGCGGAACCTACACAGAGATAGAGGGTTGTGCCGTACTGTTCACAGACGGCCCGGTACAGCTGATGCCTTTCGACAAGCGAGGCCTGGGCGGTGGTCACCTTTTCCCCCGCCCGCATTCGGCTATAAATACCTTCCGGGGAGCAAAGGCTCTCGGGACGGGCAATATCATCCGAAACAATATAGCTGTCCAAAAGGGTAATGCCGTGTCTTTTGGCCAGCTCTTTAGACAGGGAACCCGCGGCATCGGTCATAATGTGAAGACAGTCCGGCCGCAGGTTCTGTCGCCAGATTGCGGGGTCGTTGTGCATGGATTGATCCGACCAGGAGATGATCTCGCCCAGCCGACTTATCTTCTGCCGCAATTCCTGCGGATCGGAAGTATGGATATGGAGCTTAACCTGTTCCCGGTCGGGAATGAGAACGACACTCTCACCCAGGTCGGAGGCCGTTTTTTGTTCTAGAGCTTGACCATTGGTCGGCCTGATAAGTGCATCCACGCAAAAGGAATCTGTCGCTTCCGGATGGAAGTGGGGAGAAATTGCAAGCAAATCTGGGAAAATATCGGCGAGCGGTCTGTTATTGTCGGCATATCCGGTGACGGCACGAAAAAATCCGTCAAAGAACAGGTACATCCCCAAGGCCCCGGAATCCACGACACCTGCTGAGCGAAGATCGGCCAGTTCCCCGGTCGTCGTCAGTACCACTTCCTGCAAGGTGGCAAGAATCGTAGGGAAATGTTCCTCGTTTAGCGGTGCCTGCGGGAGAATCTCAGCCAGGGCATCAAAGACGTTGAGCATGGTCCCGTTGCGAGGGTCGGCCACTGCCTGCCATGCCTTGTCCCGTCCCTTTCGAGCCCTGCCGGACAGGTCGCTATGGTCTTTGGCGCGAAGAAACTCGCTGAAGAAGGAGGCGGCGATATTGCCTGAATTGCCGGTTGCGCAACGAAAAAGGCTGTCTGCAATGAGGTCCCTTTTCCCGTGGCAGCAATGAAGGGGGCCCAGGCTGATACGGAGGTTGACCCCGGTATCGCTGTCGGCAACCGGAAAGACATTAATCCGGTCGAGCAGGTCTGCCCGCGCGCTCAGGCAGGCATATCCGGCGATAAATCCTTCGTCGAGTCCGTTCATTGCTCAAAGAGTCGAAGTATTTGCTCTCGGTCGTATTTCCCGTTCTCTTTCATCGGCATCCGTCCGACCGACTTCATTATCCGCGGCAGGGCATACGGTTCGAAACGCAAGGCAAGGATCTTCCTCATCGCCTCGATGTTCACGCCCTCCC
Organism: uncultured delta proteobacterium; assembly: GCA_963822095.1. Lineage (GTDB taxonomy): Bacteria > Desulfobacterota > Desulfobulbia > Desulfobulbales > Desulfocapsaceae > CAWGGS01. Next base: position 61,045 of record CAWGGS010000044.1, on the reverse strand, counting down.
CCTCGATAATTGCAACGATACGATGCTGGCGTCCGCCGCCCTCCTCAAGGGCCAGCACCAGGCAGTCGGCAACCCCCTTCTGCTGTTTGATGTAGGCCGTTATTTCCTCGAGATCAACCCTGTTTCCGGCAACCTTGGTGATCGAGTCGGCTCTCCCTTTCAGGGCAAACCCCGAAGATTCACCGAACTCGACTCTATCTCCCGTGGCAAAAAATCCCAACGCATTGCGAGCAAGCTCCGGCGAGAGATAAGGGGAACGAACCAGAAGCCGCTGCTTTACGACTTCGCAATCGACGGTCGGATAGGGGGTAAACCGCTCTTCCCCTGAAAAGCGATTGCGCAGGGCAATGCCCCCTGTCTCGGTCGAGCCGTAGATCTCGACGATACCGACTCCATTGCTCTTACAGAAGTCATCATTGGATTCAGGTTCAAGCGGGCCAGCGGAAGAAAAGGCCAACCGCAAGGAGGAAGCCAATGCCTGCTTGCCGCGCAGTATCCGGTAATGGGCCGGGACACTGACCAGGATCGTCGCCTGAAAATCGTCAACCGCCCGGATGATCTCTTCCGGAAAAGACGGGGTTCCCGGCAAGACCGAGGCTCCGGAGACCAGCGGCAGCGTCACCGAATAGAGCAGCCCGTAAACATGATAGGAAGAGATGGTTGCCACGATCCTGTCTGCAGGCGTAACACGAAAGTTCCGTGCCAGGAACAAGGACTCGGCAAAAATGTTGCCTGCCGTCTTTGACCAGATCCTCGGAGTTCCGGTGGAGCCGCCCGTGTATAATCTGAGCAATTCCCGATCAGGGTCGACGGAAAACCCCGAAAGCTCCGGCTCCCGGGTTCCCGCCCCAGGTCTTATTATTTCCATGCCGGAAGGAAAATCCCTGTCAATATCGCTTATGGCCATTCCCACTCCGGTTGCCTGCTGCACGTCGGCAAGAGCCTGCCTCGAAAAGGCATGGGGGAGCAGCAGCACCGGTCCACCGGCCAGCGAGGCCAGAAGAGCCGCGGCAATTACCCCCCGGTCTTCCGCTGCGAGACAGACGACAGCTCTCTTCCCTCCTCTGGTAAGATTTGATCGGAGCCAGGCGGCCATCCCATAGACCTCATGGACTGTCGTTTGACCGTGACAAAAATCCCTTCCCGTAACCTGCGATCCTTCGAGCAAGGCGGAAATGGCGGTCCTCAGCTCACCTTCGGCATCCATTCCATCACCCTCCAGTCCGCTCTCTGCCGAAGACTTTACCGGCAAGTTCCCTGTTGCGGGGCCTGAAGGTATTGTCGGCCATCTCTTTACGCATCACCTGTTGGAAGAGCCGCGCCATTTTGATATTCTGGGATTCGTCGAGATAAAAGGTATCCCAGGCGTAGTCGAGAAGCTCCTGCAATTTTTCGGGCGCCATATTCAGTGGCTGGAATACGACCTGGTCGGCCGAATACCTGTCCCAGTCATAGGTCAAGATACGCCCCTGGTTCTGCATCTCATCAAAGGCCTTGGTATGGGGAAAAGGGGTAAGGACCGTGAATTCCGCGAGGTCCAGCTCAATTTCAAGCAGGAAATCAATCAACCGTTTGATGGAGTCTTCGGTATGGGTATCGAGGCCGAGCAGGATTGTCCCCTCCACCCCAATACCGTGATCGTGATACCTTTTGATCCTCTCGCGGATATAGTCGGAGGTGTCAAACACGGCCTGATAGACATACCAGGCCCCTGCCTGGGCGGCGAGATTGAGCACCTCGGGCTTGTCCTCGATCGGGTGACAGCACCATTTCTTCTTCAAGGGAATCATTTCGGTAAACAGATCGATCTCCCATGCTGTGTCCTGGGCTAGAGAGTTGTCTACTAAAAACAAGCGGTTGTTGTCAATTCCCGCCATCTCCTCAATGGTCTTGTCGATGGGACGAGGTCGAAAATCCCGGCCCCCGAGATAGGCAACCGCACAGGGGTAGCAATTGAAACGGCAACCTCTGGATGCATGCATCAGATCGACCATCTGGACACCCCTGTGATTGTACAGCTGCCGATTGAGGATGTCGCGCCGGGCCGGGCCGACCAGCGATATATCCGGCCGGTTATCAAGAAAATTATAGCACCGTTTGAGACTCCCGGCCCTGAAGTCCGCCAGGACCTCCTCCATCCGGCTCTCGGCTTCACCTAAAAAAACCGCATCGGCATGGAGCATGGTCTCCTCGGCATGGAGCATGGTGGCGATCCCGCCGAAGATCACCTTAATGCCCTTCTTGCGATAAATATCGGCTATTTCCCAACCGCGCTTTACCTGAACGGTCAGCATCATGGAGATACCGACGAAATCAACCTCTTCGTCGAAGTCGATGGTTTCGAGGTTCTCATCGGTAAAATCAACGTTTACGAATTCCGGCAAGGTGGCTGCAAAAACCACAGGGCCATGGGGAGGAAGATGAAACTCCGTCTGCCTGGAAAGTTTGGGCCATTTCGGATAGATCAGTTTGAATTTCATGGATAATATCATTTGGCGGCTGGTAATTTTTCCGCGCTGACAAGGTGCATGTTGAGTGAATATCCGGCCGCTCCCGAAGCCACCAGATCAATATCTTCGGGGATGACCGTCGAGTCGAGGACTGTGCAGGATCGGGTGTCGACAGTTCTGCTTCTTAGCCCATCGCTGTAAGTGTTCAGGGTGTGGCAGCCGTCTTTTTTCGGCAAAACATCCGTTATCTGATCAGCCAAGGACCAGCGACAGAGAGGAGTCCCGTCGGACAGCCGACCGCACTCGACCGTACCCTTTGGTTTTACAAAAATGGTGCGGACATCCCGCACAAGCCCTTTGGCAAACCCTTTTTTGTCAAAGGGGGAAACTGCCCGACTAACCTGAATCGGTTCTCCTTCTTTCTCCCGGGCCGCAAAGAGGACCAGGCCCTCTACCGTCGTCAGGGCGCAACGAATCTCGTCACCGTCCAGCGCGACAACCCCGAGAGCTGTCCCCTCACCCCCCGCCGCTAAATGAAAAGACATGGAATGAACAAACCGCCATCGCCCCGAAGGGAAGGAATCGAGGATACTCGCCGGCACCTTGTCTCCATTATATGCGGGAACAATCCCTGGAACGGGCACTCTTGCCGTCACGGAGCAGGAGCTCAGCAGAAAAACCAGTATCAGGGAAGAAAAAATGCGGCTGATCATTGCAAAAAGGTGTTTTCCGGAATTTTCCGGTTCACGACAATATTGGTGAAGGTCAGCCGGGTATAGGCATCCGGTCCTTCGAAGATGGTCACCGAGTCCATCACCCCCATCTGTTGTCCCAGATGGAGTTCAACTGAACTGATAACGGAGGCAAGTCCCTGTTCTTTCGGGGTGAGGACTATGGTTCGTTTATCTTTATGCGCAACCTTAAAGACTCGGTTCTCGGCAAAACGTCCATCAAGCCAGTTGCTGATCTCCGGAAGAATGAATTGCATGGAACCGTTCCCCATCCCTTTATCCTGTTGGAGATGTCCGTCTTTTTCTATAAATTTTTCCATGCTGCCGTTGTGCATCAGCATGATCGAGTGCAGGGGTTCAAGATACTCCCACCGGAGGGACTCAGGTGCCTGAAAGGCGAATGTTCCATGGGAGACAAGAGGACGGGTGAGTATCTTCAGATGCGTTTCCTGGGTGAAATCGGCCTGCACCGAATGCAGATTCCCGCGTCCTTTGAGCGGAGCTGCCGATAGGGAGAGCGGGAGGATGAGCAGGAAGAGGAAAAGGAAAAGAAGGCTTCGCATTACAGCATCCCACCGTTGACCGACACAACCTGTCCGGTGACATAGGAGGCGGCATCGGAACAGAGGAAGGCCACCACCCGGGCCACCTCTTCCGGCCTGCCGATGCGGGCCATCGGTATCAGGCTCCTTATATGATCTTTAGGGGCATCTTTAATCATCTCGGTTTCGATCAGGCCCGGGGCAACCACGTTGACCCGGATACCCAGACGTGCGACCTCGGAGGCCACCGCCTTGCTAGCGGCATTCAAACCCGCTTTGGCCGCAGCATAGTTGGCCTGGCCGCGATTGGGCATTAACGAGGCCGCCGACGAGATGGAGACCACCGTCCCTGTCCGCTTTCGCACCATGCGTTCAATGACCGGCCGGGTCATATTATAAAACCCGTGGAGACTGGTTTCGATTACCTTGTGCCAATTTTCCTTGGACATCATCATAAAGAGCCCGTCGGCGATGGTACCGGCATTATTGATCAGGATGTCAATCGTTTCCAGTCGCTCGCCTATCTCCTGAACATGCTTCTCGGTAGCCTCCCGGTTACACACGTCGAACTGGAGAATCTCGCCTCCGCCTCCGGCCTCCAGCACCTGTGCGAGAGTTTTCTCCGCTCCTTCCCGGTTCCGCATGTAGTTGATGACAAGGTGGCAGCCTGAACGGGCCAACTCAACACAGATAGCCCGGCCGATGCCGCCGCTTCCGCCGGTGACTATTGCGATTTTTTGTCTGTCTTCCATGTTCCTTATGCCTGAAACAGTTGCAGGACCACCTCGGCGAGAAGGCGATCCCCATGATAAAGTCGGCTGTTCACCTCCCGCAGTTTATCAAAGGCATGGGAATTTTCAGCCCTGGCCGTTATCGACAACCCTATGGAGAGATGGTCAAGATAGAAATCCGCTCGCTTGACTGCAACCAGCCAGCCCAATTTTTTAGATCCCGGCCCTTCATGTAGAATCCGCTCCCATATGTTGCACACGCCGGCTGTCTGAGCCGCCAATTCAACCAGGATAAGAGGAGAGACCCCCTCTCTGTCGGCCATCGGCCAGGAGGAATCAACCGTACTCTGCGTCACAGCATGCAGCTCGTCAACCTCAAGAATTTCACCAACGAGCAACATAACCCCGCGATGGGGAAGCAGGTCTTCTATAGAATAATCCGATATATTCACCGCTGGACGGGTATCCGATAATCGCTCTGACAGATTCACTTTTGTCATACGGGATTGGGGGAGTAGAGGGCCTGTGACATTTTCACCTTTGGTTGTCTTTATCTTATTGACAAATGATTCGCAACATATAAATTTAATTCGCTCTTTTCTTTCTTTTTGCCGATAGCCGCTGCTTTCCGACACCCCAATCGGCTCAATTCTATTGGAACCGGTCCTGGGATCTGCTACATTAGCATGGCAAATCCGGGTCCTTGTATCCGGAAACGAAATCTTTTCAAGATCGGCAATCAACGATTGCACCCCTCTTGAAAATAGTGGGAGAACCCGCCGACAATTTATCGTGAGATATACATGAACGAACTCATCACCGAACTGAAAGTCAAACTCATTACCTTGTTGAACCTCCCCGATGTCACCCCGGACGATTTTAACGAAAACGACCAACTGGTAGGAGGGGATCTGGGCATCGATTCGATCGATGTCCTGGAAATGGTCGTCATGGTGGAAAAAGATTACGGAGTTGTGATCAACAATCAGGAGATCGGGGAGAAAGTCTTCTCTACACTCACGGCCTTGGCAACCTATATCCAGGAACATTCACCAAGGGGAAAAGATTGACCGGCAAACCGGTGTACATAGCCCGCACCGGGATCATAAGTCCCCTCGGCAGGGGGCTTGACGAAACGGCACAGGCCCTTCGGGAAAACAGGTCTGCCATCGCTCCACTCAAGATTTTTGCCCTCCTCCACGGCGCCCCCCTGCCGGTTGGACAAGTCCCGGATCTGAAGTCGGAGTCGCCTTTACCGAGAACCCATCAGCTGGCACGCGAAGCAGCACTGATAGCCATGGAAGGCTGCCCCCACCCGCCGGATGCGGTGATACTCGGCTGCACCACCGGCGGCATACTGACCACGGAGCACCTTTTACGAGAATCTATCACCGACAAAAAAAGGTACCGCTATCACGGCCTCTCAAGTGTCGCCGAAGATATAGCAGGAATCTGCGGCTGTACCGGACCCGCGATTATCACCTCCACGGCCTGTTCGTCAAGTGCTGCTGCCATCGCCCTGGCCGTGCGCCTGCTGCGTACCGGGAAAATGGAGACTATACTTGCAGGCGGTGTCGATTCACTGAGCAGGCTGACCTATTTTGGATTTCACTCGCTGCAGCTGGTCGATCAAAGAGGATGCAGGCCTCTGGACGCCTCAAGGCAGGGAACCACGGTTGCCGAAGGGGCCGCCATGCTCCTGCTGACTTCAATCCTCCCGGAAAACCCTCTTGCCATCATCCTCGGAGCCGGTCTTTCCTGCGACGCCTACCACCCCGCAGCTCCACATCCCGAAGGAAAAGGCGCCTTCATCGCCATGGAAAGCGCCCTGGCCGATGCCGCAACCGGGCCGTCCGCTGTCGATTATATAAATCTGCACGGCACAGGAACCGTGGATAACGACCTCGCAGAGGCCAAAGCAATCCATGCCCTTTTCCCGTCACCTCCGCCCCTGTCTTCCATCAAAGGCGCAACGGGGCACAGTCTGGCTGCTGCCGGAGCGATCGAGGCTGTTGTGGCAGGACTTGCGGTATCCCATGGATTCATCCCGGGCAACACCGGCTGCAGGCAACCGGACCCTGCCCTCGGCCTGAATCCTGTCGTTAATCCGGTCGAAAGCCCTGTCCGAACCGTTTTATCGAATTCCTTCGGCTTCGGTGGCAACAACGCCTCCCTGGTCATCGGAAGATCGGACACGGTTTCCGGTGCCACTGCCTCTTTGCCCAACGGTCCCTTGGCCGTGCACGGCAGTGCCTGTCTCACCGGATGCGGTCTGAAAGAGACGACACTGGCTCAACTTTGCACCGGAGCCCCGGTTGCCGGAATGCTTGCAACCGACAGACTGGGGGGAAACCTTCCTCCCCGACTCATCAGGCGCCTCAAACGCCTGGCCCGTATATCGCTTGCTCTCGCATCCTCAGCCTGCGATGACGCCCAGGCAGAAGACAAACCCTCGTCGGTGTTCATGGGCACCGGATGGGGGGCACTGTCGGAGACGGCGGATTTTCTAGGCCGTCTCAACGAATCCGGCGAACAGTTTCCCAGTCCCACCGACTTTATCGGCTCGGTCCACAACAGCTCCGCCAGCCAGATCGCGATCTTCCTCGGTGCCACAGGCGCCAATATCACCGTAAGCGGCGGCGACTATTCCTTTGAACAGGCCCTTTTGGCGGCAAACGAACTGCTGGATGCCGATTGCGGGTCTGCACTGCTGCTGGGCGCCGACGAAGGACACAACCACCTGTCACCCCTCCTGGATCCCTCCATCGCCCCGGGCAGCCTCCTGGCCGACGGCGGCGGTGCGCTGCTGGTCAACAGGGACCAAAGGCAGGCACGATGCTTGATCCGCCTGCTCTTTTATGGACGAAACGCCCCCCCAGATGCCCCTGAAAAACTCCTCGAAGCATGGGGAGGGGCAAAACGGTCAATCGACGAATACGCTGCCGTATTCGCAGGCATTCCCGCTTCAATGTCCGAGTCGGGAGAAAGACAGGTAGAGGCTTTTCTAGGCTCCAGCGACAGACGGGTTCCACTCTGGCGATATCGGAATCTCCTGGGCGAATTTGCCTCGGCCTCAGCAGTGGCCGCAGTGCTCGCCGCGGCCTATCTTGATGCCGGTCGCATCCCCGGTGCGATTATAGGAGACGACGACATCCTGCTTGGGTCCGGCAGTAAAATCCTCGTCCTTGGGACCGGCGATTACCTTACCGCCATGGAATTTCATAAGCCATGAAGATCCTGCTTATCTCTCCAAACACACTCAAGGCCCCGTATCCGGTGTATCCCATCGGTCTCGATTATGTGGCCGGAGCCATACCCCAAGAGCATGAGGTACGAATTGCTGATATGCTGAGCTTAAGCATGGATGAACTGCTTGGAGTAATAAAAGGCTTTCATCCCGATATCATTGGTATATCAATTCGCAACATCGACAATACCGACTCCGGGGATCCCCTGTACTTTCTCCATAACTATTCAGGCTTTGTGCAACGGTTGAGAGAACACTCGTCCGCCGTTTTCGTATGCGGGGGCAGCGGATTTACCATAATGCCGGAGAGGATTCTTACCTTGCTCGGTGTGGATTACGGTATTGTCGGAGAAGGAGAACGTTTTGCCCTCTTTGTGGAAGCTCTGGCCACCGGCAGCGATCCCACTGAAATCCCAGGGGTGATTTCAGTGGGAAAATCAAGCGACAGACCTCTCCCCTGGCAGGGAAGACAAGATCGTAGATTTTCCCGGGACGCGGCCCATATTCCATACTACCTGCAAAACGGTGGGATGCTCAACCTGCAAACAAAAAGGGGATGTTCTTTTCGCTGCATCTACTGTTCTTACCCCCACATCGAGGGGAAGAACCATCGTCTCATCGACCCACAGGAGGTGGCCGAGACTGCACTGGAGCTTGCGCACGCCGGAGCCAAATACCTCTTTTTTACAGATTCCGCCTTCAATTCCGATGTGCGCCACAGCCTTGACGTGGCCCAGGCGTTGAAGGATTCCGGGCTTTCCCTCCCCTGGGGTGCCTTTTTCGCACCCATACGGCTTCCGGAGAGGTATTTTACTATAATGGCCGAAGCCGGCTGCCGCCATGTGGAGTTCGGAACCGAATCTCTCTCCAGGGTCATGCTTGAGTCCTACCGCAAACCCTTTCGGGTGGAAGACGTCTTTCTCGCCCACCAACAGGCCAGGAAAGCCGGTCTCAATGTCGCCCATTATTTTCTCCTTGGCGGTCCGAAAGAGTCTGAACAAACAGTTTCCGAAACGCTCGATGCCATCGAACATCTTAAAAAATCAGTGTTTTTCTTTTTTATAGGGATTAGAATCTATCCGGGAACCACCCTCTACGACATGGCCCTTGCCGAGAAAAAGATCGATCTTCAAACAGATCTTCTGCAGCCCGTATTTTATCAACCGGACGGTATTGGGTCAGAGGCAATTCGATCACTTGTCAATAAACGGGCGGCAGGACGTAAAAACTGGATGACCGGTTCCGAAGACGAACAGGTGACGAAGACGCTGAGTACCCTTTACAAGCGTGGCTTTACCGGCCCATTATGGGAATATTTGGCACTGTAGAAACGAAGATTTCACAAAACATCCGACTTGAGGGTGGCTCATGAAACCGCAATCTATCTTTACTGCTCTCGGATGCTGCACGTCAGGCGAATTGAGACACCAGGGTATTACCCACGAGCCGTCCGCCGAAAACCGTTTCCCAGAACCAATCTCCAATGACATTTCATGGAAAAAACCGGTCGCTTGCACACCGACGTCCGGTGGAATTGCAAACCCTGACATTTTACTATGGACATGACACTTTAACATGTGGTATTCCTTGCTCAGTTTGAAAAAAAATGCCGACAGTACACTTTCGGCCCAGGTCACTGTCAGTGACGGTTCACCATGGTTTACGGGTCATTTTCCCGACAATCCCATTCTGCCGGGTATTGCCCAGCTAAACATGATAGCCGAGGTTATTGCTCTAGCAAGACAGGAAAATCTTTGCATAAAAGCACTGAGAAGGGTAAAGTTCAAAAAAATTGTTCAGCCCGGCGAGCGGCTTGAAATCCACGTCTCGACAAAAGCAAAAACGAACCAGTATACCTTCAGAATAACAAGTGAAATGCAGGATGTCTGCTCAGGCACGATATCCTTGGCCGAAAAACAATCACTCGAAAAAACATCATGACCATTGCCATCGATCAAACAATTATCCGCATCGCCGAAATCATCATCAATGAACTCAAACTGGAAGATGTTACCCCGACCACCTTCAACCCCGACCTCGATCTGGTCGATGAGGTGGGCATTGACAGCATGGACCTTGCGACCATTGCCCTGGTCATCAGGGACGAGTTTGGCATCCAGATTGATGAAGATGATTATCCCAAATTGACCACAATCCGTATCATAGCCGAATATGTCGGCGACAAGCTGAGTGGTGATGAATAAATGATCGGAAAGACAGTCTCCACGGAGAGCTGCAAATTCACCGACATCATTGCCGAGCCGGCAATCCGCAAGAGATGGGAAAAGGTCCGTCACTATTTTTTCCTCCGGGAATCCACCTACGATATGACGTCTCGCTGCAACATCCGTTGCGAAGGGTGTTATTACTTCACCGGTGAAAAGCAATTCGCCGAAGATAACGTGGACGAGGGGGCCTGGAATGAGTTGATGGTGGCCGAAAAGAAGCGCGGCATCACCTTTGCCGTGCTGGCCGGTGCTGAACCGTCACTTGTACCCGAGTTATGCCGAATCTGTTACAAACACATTCCATGGGGGGCAATTGCCACCAACGGCTTGCAGCCGATTCCCCGTGATATTGACTACCGCATTCACATCTCCGTCTGGGGAAACGACCGGACCAGCAAAGAGATACGAAAGGCCGGACATATGCTCCAGCGGCAGATGGACAATTACCAGGAAGATCCGCGGGCTATCTTTGTCTACACCTTCACCCCGCACAACATCGACGAGGCCAGGGAAATTACTCAAACCCTTTCAGAGAAGGGTCAGCAGATCACGTTCAACATGTTTTCGGCACCCGTCGGGTATGATGGTCCGTTGCGTCACACATCCGAGTCTCTTGCACGTACCGGAGAGATGATGGCCGGACTCTTGGTCGATTTTCCGCAGACCGTTCTCTTCTCCCATTATAATATTGTCGCCCATACCAACCGGCAGGGGCTGCATGACCTGTTTTCCTGCCCCTATCCGCGCATGAATCCGTCCACCGCCATCGGACTGGGCAGGTCGTTTCGCCAGTACCGAACCGACCTGAAGTGGGATCGGGACGCTGCCTGCTGTGTCCCGGATACTGATTGCGTCGATTGCAGGCACTATGCCGCAGGAAGCGCCGTGGTTACAGCGCGAATGTTCCGCCATGCCACAGATGCAAAAACCTTTTCCGCCTGGCTGGACTATGTCGATACCTACCTTGCGGTCTGGGTGCGGGGATATGAGAAAGGTGCCAATCTCCTCACTCATCCGATCGATCCACCAGGAGGCCAATAGCCAGAACGCCATTATGAAAACCGTAAGCTCTCTGCTCGATGCCCACTGGTACGAGCGCTACAAAAAAATTTCCAGGCTCAACATCAGAAGCTCCATTTACGATGTGACTGATCGCTGCAATCTCAGGTGCAAGGGATGTTTTTTCTTTTCTTCCGGTGAGCATACCGTCGCTTCAGAGGAAAAAGACACCACCAGGTGGGAAGACTTTGTCGAACGCGAGATGACCCGTGGAGTCAACCTGGCCATCCTGATTGGCGGAGAACCCACCCTCTGCCCCGACCGGATCGAGGCCTTTTACAAACGCCTGCCGACCTTCTGCGCCACCAACGGCATCATCAAGGTTGATCGAGAGCGTTTTCCAGATCTGATGGTCGGCATATCCCTGTGGGGAGACGAGGAAGACGAAAAGATATTACGAGGCAAGGACACCTTTGCCATCTCCAGTGCCAACTACGGCGGTGACCCCAATGCCTACTACCTGTATACCATCACCCCGAAACAGCTTGGCCAGACCGAAAAAATCATTCGCAAGATCAAAGATGTCGGGCTCAAGGTCCACATGCAGCTGCTCTCCAACGATGAAGGCGTTGACGGTTTCTCCTGGAAACCGGAAGAACTGAAGGCCGTGCGCGACGAGATGGACACCATGCTGGAAAGCTACCCCGAGACGGTCATTTCTTCCAAATACTACCACAAGATCATCACCACCGGCGCCATGTTCGGCAGGCCCTTCGGCTGGATGGAATGCCCCTCGGTGACTGAACCCATCGATAAAAGAGAGCCCCGTCCGAAACGGTTGACCAACTTCATACGCTGGGCCTCGGATCTCAAGACCATGCACCGCTGCTGTACCTCCGAGACCCGAGACTGCTCAACATGCAAAGACGGGGCAGCCCATATGAGCTGGGTCATGGTCAACAAACGGGCACATATGAACACCTCACAAGATCTCCAGAACTGGATCGAGGTCTACGAGATGTTCGCCAAACTCTATCGTTTCATTCCCTGGTAAATCCTCTTTGGTTGTTCATGGAGAATAAAAGAGCGGTCATAGTCGGTTATGACGCCATATCACCGCTGGGCAGCGACATGGATGCACAGTGGCAACGTGCTCTTTTAGGAGAGAGCGGTATCGGTCCGCTCACCCGATTTGCCGTAAAAGACGATTTCCCGGTGCATGTCGCCGGTCAGGTTCCCGATATCGATCAGGAACCATACCCCTTTCTCTCCGCTAGGCATCAAGCGGCCTGGTTTTCCCCGATCTTCAAATACGGAATGCTGTCAGTGACACGGGCACTTGAGCGCAGCAAGATTGTAATCGACAAAACCCTTGCTCCCCGGGTGGCCGTAACCTACAGCTCGGCGGTTGGCGGGCTTGACGCGATTTTGCTTGCCGACAGGAAACTTCAGGCGGAAAACCGCTTACCGCACCCGTACACCAATCCCAACTCCTGCATCAACATGATCGGCGGCAAGGTTGCCATGCATACAGGTGCCCAAGGGCCCATTACCTCAACCATCACCGCCTGTGCCACCGGGCTGACCTCGATGCTGGTCGGCGCCATGCTGCTCGCGCAGAATCGTGCCGATGTGGTCATTTGCGGGGCAGTGGACTGCTCTCTTGTGGAGCCGATAATCGCCGGCTTTTTTACCATGAACGGTGTCTTTAATCCCAAAAAAGGCCAGGAAGGTGAAGCACCGGCCAAAGCAAGCCGTCCTTTTTCCCTGAATCGCCGCGGGTTTATTGTTTCCGAGGGAGCCGGCGCCGTCATTCTCACCACCAGGGAATTTGCCAAAACCCACGGCCTCGACTACGCCATCGAATTGGCCGGCTGGTCAATGACTTCGGATGCCCACCACTTCGTCATGCCCTATCTGGAAACCATCCATCGCTGTATGGATGAGGCCATCAAGGATGCAGGGGTTGCAGTCGGCGACATCGACGCGGTCAACGCCCACGCCACCTCAACCCGGAGTGGTGACAAGGTGGAATGCGACGCGCTTAAGGCGGTCTTCGGTGAGGTGCCGCCACCGGTCAGTGCCAACAAATCGCAAATCGGCCACGCCATGGGAGCATCCAGCGTCATCGAGACCATCCTGGCATTACGGGGCATGGAAGAAGGCCGGATTCTGCCGACAATCAATTATCAACCCGACCCGGAGATAGTCCTCGATTGCGTACCCGAAGGTGCACGCGCGCTTGAACAGGAGCATGTGTTGAAAAATGCCTTCGGTTTCGGCGGCTGCAACGCCTGCGCCGTCTTCAGACGGATAGGCTGATTATGAAAACCAACCACGAGCAAGAGGCCGGGCTGCAATGAAAGCGCCACGCAACAGAAAGGTCGTCGTTCTCGGCTATGCCGCTGCCACCGCACTTGGCAATACTTTTGCCAAGACCTGGGAGAATGCCGTGGCAGGCAAGGCCGGGTTCCGCCGTCTGAGTAGATGCGAGGTGCAGACCCGCAGCAATGTGGTCGGTGAGATTCCGGACTGGAATCCTGCCGATTTTTCCTATGTGAACAGGAAAGAGGCCACTTTGTGGAACGCGGGCTTCGTCTTTCTTACCATGGAGATGTGCAGGCAGGCTTTAGAAGATGCGGGACTTGTCATCGACGGTGAAACAGGACCTCGAACCGCCTGTCTGATAGGCTCGGCCCTGAACGGATCGGATGCCTATCGAATCGCCATGGACAACTACACGAGACTGGGGCCTCTTAAGGTCAGCCCCTACCTTTTACCCAACCTCTGCGCCAATCTTCCCGCCGGGAAGGCCGGGATGCTGCTGGGCTTTACCGGGCCGATCTTTTCACCCCAGGGGGCATGCGCCTCGGGAAATCACGCCATCGGCATAGGTTCCCGGATGATAAGAGACGGCGACTGCGACTTCGCGCTTGCAGGAGGTGCAGAAACCTGCCTTACTCCGGAGATCATCCTGGGCTTTGCCAATATGCTGGCCACCATCAAGGTCGGCCCCAAAGACCGTTCCTATGAGGACCCCTCTCAGGCCTCCCGGCCCTTCAGTCTCGATCGCAAGGGCTTCGTGCTCGCCGAGGGAGCAGGCGTCGTCGTTCTGGCGGCTGAAGAGGCCGCCCGGGCCAACGGACTCATTCCCCGGGCGGAAGTGGCCGGTATCGGCTGGAACTCGGATGCCGTTCATTTCACCAGACCCAATTCGAAGACCATCATCCGGGCCATGGGAGACGCAATCGAAGATGCGGAAATAGATGCCAGGGATATAGACGCCATCAACGCTCACGGCACATCAACCCCCGCGGGCGATACCACCGAGGCAGACTGTATGCGTGCCGTCTTCGGCGACCGCCTGTCCAAAATTCCGATCTCAGCAAACAAGTCCCAGGTCGGACACAGTCTCGGGGCCTCCGCCGCGGTCGAAGCGGCTCTTGCCATTGAAGGCATGCGCCGGGAAATCCTGCTGCCGACAGCCAATCATATCCCCGACCCCAAGCTGACCGATCTGGACGTGGTCCCCAACAAAGCCCGCAGACATGCCCACGAGATCGTTCTCTCCAACTCGTTTGGTTTCGGCGGCACCAACTGTTGTATCGTTTTCAGAGGCCTGTGATGCGTCCCAAACCCTTCGTCCCCGAACAGCTCGATGACCCCTCCTATGTGCGTGACCAAAAAACAGGCCTCGTCTGGCATCGCTGCGAGTTGCGCACCCTGTATGTGGATACGGATCGCTCCCAGGTGGTGTACCACGCCAACTATCTGCGCTATTTCGAATTCGGCAGGGCCTCACTGATGCGCAACGCCGATTATCCGTATAAGAAGATAGAGGAAAGCGGCTATATCTACCCGATTATCAAGACCGAACTCAACTACTATTCGCCGCTCTTTTATGACGATCTGATGTTCATCCACACCCGACCGTCAAAACTGGAACTGGTCAAGGTACAGTTCGACTATTTGATCACCCGGGCGGAGACAGGCGAAATCTCCTGTACCGGTTTCACCCGGCACTGCGCGGTCAACGGCAACAATATCCCCGTGGAGATCGACGCCAGGACCGTAGCGCTGTGGCAGCAGTTTCCCAAATGAAAACGACTGTCCCTGTGAGGCTGCCGATCCGGCCGTGGCTCAGGGACCATTGTTTCAACGGCCGGGTGATCCTTCCGGCAGTCGAGGCGATGCGCCTTTTGGCTCAAACGGTACAGCACCTGCACCCTGCAGGGAATATCCTCGCTATGGACAATGCCAGGTTTCAAAAGTTCCTCGAAATCCCGCCGAATCAAGACCGAATCGACATCCTGGTCGAGGTCGGCAAGGCAACAATCCAAGGAATACATGCCCGTCTGTTGACGAGAAAGCAACTCAAAACCATGACCCGGCTGACCAGCCACTGCGAGCTGCTTTTCGGCCAGGCCTCCGATATCACGCCATTACCTTCCCGACCGAGCACTTCCGCCCGTACTCCCATCGTCTTGGTCTCCGCCGAACGGATCTACCGCGAGCTGGTTCCCTTCGGTCCGATGTACAGGTCACTTTACGGGCAGGTGAGCCTCTGGGACGACTCCGCCCGAGGCAGCTTACGTGCCCCCGACCTTCCTTTGGAATTTACACCGGTGGGATCTCCCTTTCCCCTCGACGGAGCCATGCATGCCGCCTGCGTACACGGCCAACGCCTGATCGATTTCGTGCCTTTCCCTGTAGGTTTTATCTCAAGAACTATCAGCAAACCCACGGAACCAGGCAAGGAATACGGCGTTGATGTCCATCTGCGAGGACTCTCGCCGGATGAACTCGTCTATGATCTGCAAATTTTCGATAGTCGCAACAGGATCAGGGAGACCCTGACAGGTCTTACAATGCGGGATGTGAGCAACGGTCGAATCAAGCCGCCGGACTGGATAAAAGCGACATCCTCTCCTAAAGAGATGGGTCAGGAAACAGGATCCGCAACCTGACCGGGATTTATCCAGGCCAAGGCACGCTCTATTGTAATCCGGGTCAGCCAACGCAGGAAAATCAGAGTATAGACCGAGCCGGAAAGATACATGCCAAAGAGGAAAAGCAGGTGTGAAAAACCGTAGACCAATGGTCCACCGATCACAGCGATCCACGGCGTATGATATTTGATTGAGAGGATGCCCAGCGCGGCAACCGACGGCCAGCCAAGGGGAAAGCTGACAACAATAGCAAAGACCCCGGCCAGCACCGTCAGGGTCGGCTTTTCCTTGAAGGCATCCAGATTGGCCTGTTCCCTGATAGCCGAACGGACATATTCTTTTGCCGCAAAATAGAGGATAATTCTTTTGAGTAACCGTCTCATGCTGGTGACATTACCACATATTAAGTGGGAAGAGAAAGTGGAAAAACATCTGTAAACATTACCTGGGTAGTGTATACTACCCAATCGAAGAAAGCAACAGACAGATCCGCCGGATCTGAGACGCATTTTCCTATCAGATCCCTTCAATTCATGAAACCCCAAAGAATACATACACCACTGCTGCTTACCGCCGTAGCCCTTATCATCTGCTTCGGGGTTATTGGTATCGCCCGCCTGCACATCGACACCGATATCGCAAGATCGCTTCCGGCCCACGAACCGGTGATTGCCGACGCACTCGAGATATTTAAAAACCATCCCATCCATGATCAGGTGGCCGTGGATATCATGATCGATCGGGACGATCCGGATCTCCTGGTGAATTGCAGCACCTTCCTCCAGGAGAAGATGCGGGCAAGCGGACTTTTTACCGATATCGGCATGGGGGATGTCGCCATGCTCATACCGGAGATAGCGCAGCAGGTTGCCCATCATCTGCCTTTTTTATTTTCAAAGGCAGAACTGGAAAACAAGGTTGCGCCTCGCCTGCAAAGCAGCGCTGTAGGCCGTCGCCTGCATGAGGTGGTCACCGGCATGACCGGCCTGGAAGGCATCGGCCGGTCAGCATATATCGCCGTTGATCCTTTAGGCCTCAAGGACCTGGTGCTGGCAAGGCTCATTCACCTCGCCCCATCACATAATGCTACCATCTACAAACAGAACCTCATCTCCCGGGATGGCAGGCACCTTCTCCTCACCGGCAGGCCGGCAAAAGCCGGCTCCAATACCGAGGCGGCACGACAGATAACCAGGCTTTTTGCGACGTCCGCACGCGAGCTTAATCGAAAATTTGCCTCTACCGGTATCCATGTGGTGCTTACTCCCACGGGGACCTATCAGGCAGCCCTGGACAACGAAAAGATCATCCGCCACGATGTCCAACTGGCCCTGGGACTGTCGATGGCCGGCATCGCCCTGCTGCTGATTCTGGCTTTCCCAAGACCTCTTTTCAGTCTGCTCTCCCTGATCCCCCCTCTGGCCGGGACAGCGGCCGCACTGTTTGTCTACTCCCTCTTCCACTCCTCCATCTCAATAATGGTTCTCGGCTTTTCCGGAGCACTCATATCCATTATGGACGACTTCAGCATAACCTACCTGCTGTTTTTCGATAGACCACAGGCAACCAAAGGAAAGCAGGCGGCAGGTGAGGTCAATGCGATCGGCGGCATCATCGCCGTGCTCACCACCATTGCTTCCTTTCTCGTCCTCAGCCTGAACGATTTTCCCATTTTTGCCGAACTCGGAGAATTTACCGCCCTGGGTCTCTTATTTACCTATCTGTTCATCTACTTTGTTTGCCCGAAAATCTTCCCGGTCATGCCGCCGTCGGGGAAGCGCAATCCACCTCTCCATCGGATTTCCAGCCTGCTCTACAGGGCCGGAAAACCCGGTCTTGTGGCAGCGGTGTTGTTTGCAGGCATCATGTTCTTTTTTGCCAAACCCGTTTTTCATCTGAGTCTCAGTGACATGAATACAGTCAGCAAGAAGACCCAGCAAGAGGGCCGGATGTTTTCGAAAGTCTGGGGTGATCTCAGTCGCAAGGTCTACCTCATGACCACGGCGGCATCAAGGGATGCGCTTCAGAAGAAAAACGATCACCTCCTGGTGGATATGGAAAAAAATATCCAGTTGGAACGAATACGGTCCGTGTTCAATCCCTCAATGATTTTTCCCGGCAAGGAACGTGCTGCCGAAAACCGGGCCGCCTGGAAGCATTTCTGGACCCCCGAGCGGATAGGAAAGGTAAAGACGGAACTTATTGGGACAGGTACCGCCCTCGGTTTTAAAAAAGATGCCTTCGCCCCGTTCTTCGCGCAACTGAGCCTGGACACCCCGATGCAACCGGCTCCGCTTTCCCCCCGCTACGACAAACTCTTGGGAATTACGGCCTCGCAAAGCGGCGGGCTGGCCCAGTTCATTGCCGTTACTCCCGGCAGGCACTACAATGCCCAGGCCTTTATCAAGGAGTTTAGCAAAAACTGCAAGATATTCGATGCCACCTACTTCTCGGGCTTCCTCAGCCATATTCTGTTTACCACCTACACTTCTTCACTTGCCATCATGACGGTGGTCGTGACCTTGATGCTCTTCCTGTATTTTCTGGATTGGCGACTGACCTGTATCACCCTCCTTCCGTTGGTCTTTGCCTATATTTGCACCCTGGGCACCTTGAACATTATCGGTCACCCCCTTGACATTCCGGGGCTTATGCTGACAGTCGTTATCCTGGGAATCGGGGTCGACTACTCCATCTACACCGTTTGCGGCCGCAGGCGCTATGGAAGTGACGACCATCCTTCCTCCATTCTGGTCAAAAGCGCGGTCCTGTTGTCGGCCTCCTCGACACTGATCGGTTTCGGCGTCCTCTGTTTTGCCGAACACTCCACGCTGAGAAGCGTCGGCATCACCTCGTTATGCGGCATCGGCTATTCCTTCCTGGGATCAATCCTCCTCCTTCCTCCGTTGCTGGAAGCCTATTACAAATCAATAAATACCGTCGTAAACCAGGAAGGGACACTCGTACAGCGCATTCTCCAACGCTACCGGTTGCTGGAGACCTATCCTCGGATGTTTGCCCGCTTCAAGCTCACGAACGACCCTCTTTTCCGTGACCTCGAGAAAATTCTGGGTGAAAGCGACACGTTCAAGACCATCCTCGATATCGGCTGCGGTTTCGGGGTTCCGGCCTGTTGGTGCCTGGAACATTTTTCACAGGCACGGGTTGTTGGTATTGATCCCGACCCGGAAAGGGTTCGAGTTGCAGCAATAGCCGTACAGGAGAGAGGGACTATCATGGAAGGTGCGGCCCCCGAGCTGCCGAAGATCGGAGAACGGCCTGACCTGGTCCTGCTTCTGGACATGCTGCACTACATCGACGACCGGCAACTTGCAAAAACCTTGATCAAACTACAAAAGCTGATGATGCCGGGTGGCCTCCTGGTTGCCAGGTTCGTCATCCGTCCGGTAACAAATCCTTCGTTATCCTGGCGAGTCGAGGACTTCAGGGCCAGGCTTTCCGGCTGCATAACAAATTATAGAACAACCGAGTTCCTGACCGGACTGCTGAGTGCAAACGGCTTTAGTGCCCCGAGGGTGTCGCCCACCTCCAACAGCGAGCTTTTCTGGATCGTCGCCCAGCGAGGAGATCAAAACCCATCCATTACCGGCAATTCATCTGCTGAGGATATCACCGGCTGATCAATAAGAACCTCGAGAGGAACTATAGCAAGCCCCTTGTCCTTAATCCCCGCCAAGAGACACTCGACCTCATCCAGCCATGCCTGGAGGTCGACTCCCCCTCTGGGAGGAATATCATGCAGTAAAATAATGTCATCGGCGCACAGCTTCGCAAGAATCCGCCCACAAAGCCCTCTTACTCTTCTGTTTCCCATATCACGGGCCCGGATGCTGAAATTTACAACCTGCAGCCCCGTTTGATGGATGGCTGGTGCGTAACGAGGGGTGGTTATCCCAACCGGAGGTCGGAACAATCGCGGTAGAAATCCCAGTTTGCTGCAAGCCTCCTGGGTACTTTCAATCTCGCGAATTATCGTCTTGGTTCCTCTAAACATAAGGTAGTCATCATGGGTATAGGAATGGTTGCCGATACTGTGGCCTCTGGAGATAATCTCCCGGCCGATATCGGGATAACGCCTCAACCGCTCACCAGTGACAAAAAAAGTGGCAATGGCCCCATACTTCTCCAGCAAGCGCAGCAATGATGGGGTGGAGACCGGGTCAGGACCATCATCAAAGGTAAGACCGACGACAGGCTGCCCGGTCTTTCCCCTGCTTTTTACAGGCAGGAAAAAGGTGCTCCCGGGGAAGAAGGGCATGACAAAACAGAGGAGGAGAAATCCGGCCGGTGGAACCATTGCCAAACAAGGATCCACCATCCAGAACAGGGGAGAGAAAAGAAGGGCGGCGATCCCTACCCATTCAGCCGGCGAGAAAGGCCTTTTTTTTGTTGGCCTTCCACAAGACGCAGAGACGCTCATAGCCAGGCCATGAATCCGATGAGAACGAGAATATGGCAACCGATGATCAACCATTTATGACGATGATATATTTCGTTGCGTTTCTGGAGATTCCGCAGACCACCGCAGAACCTGCGAAACCGATCCAGCGGGAGATAGGGATCATTATCGGAGGGGGCATCACTTTGAAAAGCAAACGAAGGATAGACCGCATACATCCGGGGACTTTCAAGATCTCTTAGAAAATCATCAAAGGCGACATTTTTCCAGGGATGATGGCGGACCATGTTTTCAGCGAATTCACGACGAACCACATAGGCATGGGCAAGGCTTCTGTAGCCGATCCGGACAATGGAAGGATAGAGAGTTTTTTGACTCTTCCGCACCATACAACCGAAGAAAAAAAACTGCCAGTTATCGTTTTCCCGAAGAAAGGAGGTGACATTTTTCAGGCGGTCAGGCGAAAAACCCTCAAAAACCACGTCATCTTCAAAGATAAGGATACGCTCGGCACCACTGTCCAGCCCCTTGGCCATACAGCGAAGATGCGATTCGTAGATCCCCTGTTCACAATCCGTCGGATGTTTTTCGACAATCAAAAATTCTACTTTCTCCGCCAGACCGACTCCGGAAAACTGCCTCAACGCCTCAATATGTCGATCTTTTCTCTGAGTCAGAGAAATGCAGTATACCCTATCAAAAAAGGACCAATCGTCAGCCAAAGATGTGCTTATTCGTTTGCCCGGAATGTTAGATGTTGCGTTTTCTGAATCCGATTTGCTAGTATGCATAGCTGGAAGATGAAGGCGCAAAAAACGGCAAGATTGCTGAAGGAAAACAAGGAAATCGACTCTACTTTTACCTGTAGCGAGTAAAAATTTCAAGCCCATTAAACAGACGACCAAAAGGAGAGCGCCTTGCGCATTGTTCTCGTACATCCCGCCGGTTCCAACTGGATCCCCGGAAAAAAAGATGTCAGCACCACGGCCAATCGTATGGCGCCCCTGGGGCTTCTCTCAATCGCCTCTTATCTTGAAAAAAAGGGGCATTCCACCCAGGTGGAGGATTGTCTCGGACCCTATGCGGCAAAAAGCCATGATCAGACCATCCAGCGCATCCTGAGACATGATCCCGCCTTAGTCGGATTCTCCACCACGACCTCGGGTTTTCTAGATGCCTGCGACCTGGCAACACGTCTCAAATCGATTCGCCCGGACATCCAAACCGTTTTTGGAGGTGTCCATGTATCGGCAATGGGTGGCGAGCTTTTAAAACGTTTCCAGGAGATCGACTATCTCTGCCTCGGAGAAGGAGAGGAAACGCTTGAGGAGCTGGCAGAGGGAAGAGCTCTCGAAGACATCCGCGGCCTCGTCTTCAGGAATAACAAATCGGTGCTGGAAAACCAGCCAAGACAACATATTGCTGATCTTGATTCTCTTCCCTTTCCGGCGTACGAGAAGCTCCCCGGTTTTCCGGCAAAATACAACTTGCCGCTCTTCAGCTACATCAAGCCACCCGGCGCGACCATGATCACCAGCCGGGGCTGCCCCTACCAGTGTTCCTACTGCGACCGATCCGTCTTTAAACGAGGATACCGATATAATTCGGCATCCTACATCTATGAACACATGAAGTACCTTCACAATGATTTCGGGGTACGGCATTTAAATATCTACGACGACCTGTTCACCCTGCACCGCAGTCGGATTGAGTCCCTCTGCGAAATGCTTATCCAGAACCCGCTTGGTGTACGGTTCAACTGCGCAGTCCGGGTGGGTCATACAGACGATGCCCTCCTGAAGCTTTTGAAAGCCGCCGGTTGTCTGATGGTCTCCATCGGAATCGAGAGCGGCGATCCGGCACTGCTCGAGGTTCACAAGCCAGGCGTCTATCTAGACGAGGTCCGGGATACGGTCTCCCGGGTCCATGCGGCCGGTTTGCGGGTCAAAGGCCTTTTCATGATGGGACTTCCGGGAGAGACAGTGGAATCCATCCAAAAGACCAGTGACTTTGTCATCTCCCTGGAACTTGATGACATGAACATGGCCAAATTTACCCCCTTTCATGGCGCTCCCGTCTGGAAAAGCATCTTTGCCGAAGGTCAGGTGCAGGAGGACTGGCGGAAGATGAACTGCCTGAACTTTGTCTTCCTGCCAAAGGCAATAGAATCCTGGGAGGCGCTGGATCAGCTCTATAATGCCCATGTCAAACGCTTCTATTCCGATCCCAAGTGGCGCAAACGGTTTCGCAAAAGGATCTGGGAGCATCGGCACAGCCTGCTCCGTCTGGTCCGCGACCTGCCGGATTTTCTGTCGGCGATGCGTACCTTTGAACCGACCAAAGATCGATAGTATGCTTTGCCGCCAGCACCAATTTGTTCCGACCTTCACCTCTTGTCCACCGGACGTTTGTTCTTATAGTTCAACTATGACAATCTCGTAAAAACGGTTTTTCCGGATTAAGAGTACTTATCTATAACGAGGGAGGCGGAGGGCGTCTCTGGAGGACGCCTCGCGGAGGCCCGAAGGAGAACCACATAAGGCCCGGAGGGGTGCGGACAGGACGTCCGCACCTGACAGCAGGCCAGGGACGGCCTGTCTGTCAGCCGTGGTGTACCGACGATAAGGCCGCAGAGGAGCGTCCGGAAGCGATGCGCTCTGCCGTATTGTTACTTTAAGCTTTACAAAAGAACGCTTCATTCGGATGAACCGTAAAAACCTTTGATTTGAAGATGGCGTCATAAGCCATCCCAACCCTTCTATATTTTGGTGTGCTCAAAGTATCCTTCCTTGAGCATCTCTTAAAATTCAAGAGGCCCGAGATGAGAGTCAACCCAAGCATGAAAGTGATAGGATCATTTTTTTCACTTGCTCTCCTGTTTTTCCTCTTCGGCTGTGCAGGCCATCAGCCTCTCCCCCAAGAAGCCTCTCTCTGGGTCTATAAAGCCAAATCGCCTGCAATGAAAACTGTCGGGAAATGGGCACCAGCCTTTGCAGTTTATGGTCATGCCAAGCCCTATAACCGCATCGGTCGCCCCACGGTTCGCCCGAAGAGCAATGGAGAGGACATCTACATCGATACCCGTCATCCGGTCGTCTATTTTTTACGGCGGTCCTTTTCAACCGCCAAGGCTACCTATACCAATCTGATCTACCGGGTTCATTTCCCTGAGGTTCCTTTCAGCCTCATTCCTTTTAACCTGACTGCAGGCAATAACGTCGGACTGCTGGTCGTAGTTACCCTTGATGCCGATAATCTGCCTGTGCTGGTCACAACGGTCCATACCTGTGGCTGCTACAAGGCCATCGTCCCTACCCAGTATCTTCCCAAGAAAGACTACCCAAAGGACTGGAACGGAGAGGTCCTGGATGTATACGGCGAGCGGCTTCCTCCGCTCCTGAAGTTCCCAGCCGTATCCAAACCTCGAATCCTGGTCTCACTCCGCCCGGAGGTCCATCGGGTCATGAACCTGGAGATACGCGACGATCGCGATTTCCTCCAACCTCCTTTCCGCATCATTCCAATGAAGATAGCCCCCATGAGCAACCTGGAACATCTGCCGGATGGGAACGGAACAACCAGTTTGTACTATACAAAAGGGGTGATGAAGGGTCATGTCAAAGGATCGATCAAGCCGTTGGAGACCTTATTGTTAAGTCTTCCCAGCATGGATCTTTTTATAGGAAGCGACAAGGACTATGCCGATCCCTCCACGACGGGAACCCCCTTTTACACCAGTCTGAAACCCTGGCGGCGGGAAGACTCTGACATGTGGGATTTCGCCCGTTTCCTCAACTATTGGGGCTGGCGGCTTTAACCCGGATTTTTCATGAACACTGTGTCAATTTGTCTGCACTTCATGAAAGACAAGACAATACGATAAAACAAGTGGGTTGTCAAAATCACCCCGTGTTCACAAAAGATTACCTGTAATCTCCGTCTGAAATATACCAAGCAAGCTTACCATTTGACGGTCTTACCCGTTGGGCTGGAAGCTTTGGTTTTTTGTCTTCCGGGTCCAGAATTCTGGTGATAATCTCTTTCTTTCGCGACCCCGCAGCCACAAAAAAAACATTCCGGGCGTTGTTGATGACCGGCAAGGTCAGCGAAATCCTGAGCGGCGGTGGTTTTGGGGCATCATGAACAGGGACCACCCACCGCTCTGTCTCTTCTAAAAGCGGGTGATTGGGAAACAGGGATGCCGTATGACCATCCTCTCCGATGCCGAGCAGGATCAAATCGAAACAGGGCAACTCATCCGGCTTGGTCTGAAAGGCCGTTTTCATGGCAGACTGATATTTCCGGGCCGTCTCAGAAGGACTTTGCACGGCACTGTCTGCGGCATGGATCTGCGCCGCGGGAATATCCACGGCATCAAGCAATCTTTTCCTGGCAACACCATAATTGCTCTCGGGACTTTCCGGCGGGACCCACCGCTCATCAGCCCAGAAAACATGCCAGTCAGACCACTTCATTCGGTTGCGCAACGAGGGTGCCGTCAGGTTCGGGCAAAGGGCATCCAGCAGCGACCCCCCCGAAAGGGCCAGGAAGAAACGACCTTTCTCCGTAGAGGCCTGCGCTGCCAAACGGGCTATTTCAGCTGATAAGGCGATGCCCATTTTGTGTTGTGTTGCAAACCTGTTTATAGGCGTTTTCTTTTCCATTTGATTTTTTTTGAGTATAATGCCTATCTTCTCAAGGCCATGAGGCTATGAAAGATTCCCTTAACGGTCGGGGTCAGCCGTTCACGGTTATAGGCATCACCGCATTGCCTGATGGCCTCTGCTGTTGTCGGATAGGGATGAATTACCGAAGCAAGACTGCCAAGCCCTATTCCGCCCTGTATGGCGACACTGATCTCACTGATCATATCGCCTGCGTTCCTTCCGACAATAGTCGCCCCCAATATCCTGTCCTTGCCTTTGGCAACATGGATTTTGACATAACCCGCCTCAACTCCGTCGACAATGCCTCTGTCCACATCGGATAATTCACGTTTAAAGGTGGTGAAGGGGATCTTGCGTTCCTCGAGATCCTTTTCATAGAGTCCGACATGGGCCACCTCCGGATCGGTGTAGGTTGCCCAGGGAATCAGCAGATTGGAGACTTTGTCGCGCCCGAAAAACAGGGCGTTTTTGATTACCAGGCGGGCCATGAAATCCGCCATATGGGTGAATTGATACGTACTGGCGACATCTCCCACCGCATAGATGTCCGGGTTGGTGGTCTGCAGTTTATCATTTACCTGCACACCTTTCCGAGCATCGAATTCCACTCCGGCTTTTTCAAGCCCCAGCCCATTTACGGAAGGTTTCCGGCCGGTGGCTACCAGCAGCCCATCAAACTCGTGGCTGATCTCGGCGCCGTTATCATCCAACACGACGCGCACCGATCCGTCGTCCATTCTTCCTTCGACACGCTTATATTTTACGTTTAAACAAAAACTGACGCCATCTTTTTGCATCGAACGTTTAACTATTTCCGCCGCCTCGGGATCTTCTTTTGGCATTATCCGGTCCGTACGGGAGAAAATGGTCACCTGGGATCCCAGCCGCTGGAAAGCCTGGGCAAGCTCCAGTCCAATGGGACCTGCGCCGATCACACCGAAACGCCTGGGCAATTCCGTCAAATTAAAGATCGAATTGTTGGTAAAATACGGGGCCTCAGCAAGACCCGGGATATGAGGGATCGCGGCCGTTCCTCCTGTGGCGATAACGGCTTTGGCAAAGGTGAGCGACTTGCCGTTCACCTCGATGGTGTTTTTACCGGTAAATACCCCCCGGCCGATGAAGAGGTCTACCCCGAGCTGCTCCGAATATCTCTTTGCTGAATCCACCGGGGAAATCTGAGCCCGGAGGCGGCGCATACGCTCCATGACATAGCCGAAATCAACGCGTATTTCTCCCTCAATCTTCACCCCGAAACGAGCGGCATCACGCACCTCGGCTGCTGCCTTGGCACAGCGCAACAAGGCCTTGGAAGGGACACAGCCGACATTGAGGCAATCCCCGCCCAGGAGATGGGATTCGATTATGGCCACGCGTGCGCCGACCCCAGCTGCTCCTGCCGCCGAGACCAAGCCCCCGGCACCGGCGCCAATCACTACCAGATTATAGGAAGGTTTCGGCTCGGGATCAATCCACTTCTTGGGATGCACATTATCCAGGAGCCTAGCATTATGCTCGTCCAGGGGAGAAACACCGATGGTCTCAAGATCTATCTGGTCAAGGTTGGCAAGTTCCGGATCAGGTTCCGGCAGAGATGGCTGCAAGGAACCATACATGCCCGCCGTTGAAGTCAGTATGCCGAGGAAATCTGACCATTTCACCGAACTTCCGTCAGCGACCGCGTCTGGCAAACGGCCATGATCCTCATCAGTTGCGAAGCGGTAGAAAAGAAATTCATTCTTAAAAGAATGGGCTCGCTGGACATGGTGAAATATCCCGCTATGCAACATAACATTGCCGAGACGAACGGCATCGTCTTCGTCAGCGGCCATGCCGGTTTCAATCATTCGGGCAACCGCCTCACTGCCGACAAAACAGCTCTCGTAGAGCTTCGGTAGAAGGCCATATTTGCGATCACGAAGGTCGACGATCTCCCGAAGGAATCGACGCAACTCATCAAGCTCGGCGTTGTTCAGGGATATGCGTTCATCGGCGGAATTGTTCATGTCCATCATTCACTCTCCTTCGCAGAGTATGCAGATAAAACGTTTCCTGTTTATAAAGATTGACAACCTCGTAAAAAGCTTTATCTCTTCTTTTGCTGCTCGTTCAACGTCCAGTCGTAGTCCAAATATTTTACCGTATAGCCTCCTTTTTTCAGGAAATCGCTCTCGGAACCCGGAAGATAGCCTCTACAGAAATTTGCCACGGCACTCTCGGTTGTATCAAGTTCCGGGAATGCAGTTGACGGTGAGTACTTAGCCACAAAATCTTTCCCATACCACTTGAAAATAGAGGAAAAATAGACAACGTTATTTTTCCTGTCCACCATAAGTCCGGCGGAACTCATGATATACCTCCGGGACTGATCGTTGAGCTGTTGGTCAAGTTTGTCGGCCTGGTATGCCTCACTGCGGAGTATGGGACAACCTTTTGCAGCGCAAACCAGGGCCATGTGAATACGTGGCTCATTATACTGCTTGCGCAGAATCCCATGTTCCAACTCATTTAGAGTGATGATCTTTCCAAACAATCTGACAATCTTCTGGTCCCATGGACCTCTAAAAAAGAACCCGATATCCTTTATGCTTTCCAGTGGATAATGATCGATGATCAATTTCAGGGTTGATCCGTTATAGAGATTGATCAGAAAAGCCAGACGCTCTGATTCCGACCATTTGTTGAACTGCGCCAGGGAAACTGCGGCAGCACTGTCGAGATATCGATTGAGGGAAGCAGGATCAGCCTTGAGGCCTTGATAGTCGACACGACCGTTTTTTACGTAGGTTTTCAGCAGCGCATCATAGCCTGAATAGGTTTGGTCAAAATCTGCAGCCCACGCCCGGCCTGTCCATATCAACAAGAACATGAACACCATCAGCGCAATAAGTTGTCTTGGGAGAAAACCGTTTGGCTCGGTTGGAAATCGTTTCATCCGCTTTATGCTCCTGTTTTGTGACCATCTGGCAAATTATTTTTTTCCAGCCTCGGGGCGTCCATCATCTCCGGCATTGTCAGACATCATAGGAGGTCGATGCCGTAGATCCGCCATGACCAGTCCAGTTGGTATGGAAAAATTGTCCCTTCGCTCCATCAATTCTCTCATAGGTATGGGCACCGAAATAGTCACGTTGCGCCTGCAACAGATTGGCCGGAAGTCGTGCTGTACGGTAACCGTCATAATAGCTCAGTGCCGCACTGATCGCAGGTACCGGAATGCCCAGGTTTGCCGCCAACCCGACCATACGACGCCAACCGTCCTGCGCCTTATGGAGTGCCTGCCTGAAAAAAGGCACCAGCATAAGATTCACAAGTTCCGGATCAGCATCGAAGGCGTCTTTGATCTTCCCTAGAAATGCCGAACGGATAATACATCCCCCACGCCACATCAGTGCAATACCTCCGTAATTCAGCTTCCAGCCCTGCTCCGCTGCCACCTCTCTCATGAGTTGATATCCCTGGGCATACGAGACGATCTTGGCGGCATACAGTGCCTGTTCAAGGTCGTCAATCACGACAGAGCGTTCTCCCTCGAAGGTGTTTGCCGGTCCGTCCAGGAGTTTCGAGGCAGCC
Source organism: uncultured delta proteobacterium (assembly GCA_963822095.1). Taxonomy (GTDB): domain Bacteria; phylum Desulfobacterota; class Desulfobulbia; order Desulfobulbales; family Desulfocapsaceae; genus CAWGGS01. The sequence goes on along the minus strand of CAWGGS010000044.1, from coordinate 32,508 downwards.
AGACGCTCATCTTTAATGGCCGACAGACATCGTGAAAAAACCGCCTCCCCGATCAGGGTCAACGGCTGGCCGACATCCAAAGCGGAAGATACCGTCCATTTCCCGGTGCCTTTCTGGCCAGCCGTATCGAGAATCAGATCAAGGGTAGACTGACCGTCTTCTTCTTTATGCCGGAGAATGTGCTCCGTGATTTCAATCAGGTAAGAGTCAAGAGGCCCCTTATTCCATCGAGAAAAAATCTCACTCATCTCATCATTGCTCAACCCGAGACCGTCCTTCATTATCTGATAGGTCTCACAGATGAGCTGCATATCTCCATATTCGATGCCATTATGCACCATTTTCACGAAATGACCGGAGCCGCTTGGTCCTACCCAGTCACAGCAGGGCGCACCATCCTCTGTATGGGCACATATTTTCTGAAAAATGGGCCGGATCTCCTCCCATGCTGCACCAGAGCCACCCGGCATGATGGACGGACCCAATAATGCACCCTCTTCACCTCCTGAGACTCCGGTCCCCACATACAAGAGGCCCTTGGCCTCAACCTCCCTGGCACGACGGATGGTGTCGGGATAATGTGAGTTACCACCGTCTATTATTATATCTCCCTCATCGAGATAAGGGAGAATCAGGGCAATCAATGAATCCACCGCCGACCCAGCCTTGATCATGCACATTATTTTTCGTGGCCTTTTCAATGCCCCGATAAGTTCCTCCACACTATGACAACCGATGATGGCCTGTCCGGCGGCGCGACCCTCGACAAACGAATCAACCTTACTCGTGGTGCGGTTGAAACAGGCCACCGTAAATCCCTTGCTTGCCATATTAAGAATCAAATTCTCTCCCATAACCGCAAGGCCTACTACTCCTATATCAGCCTCTTTTTTCATAACAATCTCCTTTTTCGGTCCTTATGGTGTCTACAAGCATCATCCACTGCCCCGAGTTGTCAACTACAGGGGAATCCGCAGCAGCTCATCCGCCATTTATGACCATCTCTGGTAATTAAGTTATCTGCTGCCTCGGGCCCCCAGCTGTTCTTCGAATATGTATATAAGGGCGCCGATTGTGGTAATTGATCCCATCCTCTGAGAATGGGATCGATCAGGCGCCATGCAGCCTCGATGCCGTCGTTTCTGGCAAACAGAGAGGCGTCGCCTTTCAACGCATCCAACAGGAGCCGTTCGTAGGCGTCAGGCAATGATATGTCGGGAAAGGCCTCCCGGTACCAATGGCTCATATTGACAGATTTTGACTCGGCCGCCGTGTCAGGTACTTTCGTCTCAAACCGTAGCTGTATTCCTTCATCCGGCTGAATGCAAATGGAGAGATAATTCGGTGTGAATCCTCGATGCTTGCTCAGATGAAAGATAACGTCCGGCGGCGGCTGGAATTCAATTATGACGGCACTGCTTTTACCCGGCATGGCCTTACCGGAACGCAGGTAGAAAGGTACATCTTTCCATCTCCAGTTATCAATATAGAGTTTCAGCGCCGCAAAGGTCGGAGTTTGTGAATCCAATGCCACTCCTTCACTCAAAGGGTATCCTTCATATTGACCACGCACAGTGTCCTCAATTTTGATAGGCCGAACATTCCCGAAAACTTTTACCTTCTCGTTGCGGATCGCATCTGCCTCCAGTGAAGCTGGAGGTTCCATGGCCACCAGAGCCAGCAACTGCATCAGATGATTCTGGAACATATCCCGCAAAATCCCAGCTTTGTCATAAAAAGCCCCGCGATGCCCTACATCCACACTCTCCGCCACGGTAATCTGAACGTTGGAAATGTAGCGACGGTTCCAAACCGGCTCAAAAAGGGTATTGGCAAATCGGAGGAAAAGGATGTTCTGGGCTGTTTCCTTCCCGAGATAATGATCTATTCGAAAGACCTGATGTTCTGAAAAAGCCGCATGGACCCGGTTATTTAGGTCCCGGGAGGAGTTAAGGTCCCGCCCGAAGGGTTTTTCTATGATAATTCTGCGGGTTCCCTTCGTTTCTGCAGTCATACCGGCAGCGGCAAGAAAGCTGCAGACAGATCCGTAGAATTCGGGAGATACAGCCAGATAATAGAGGCGGTCCGCCGCCTCCTGCTCTCTTTCTTCAAGATACGATTGAAGGTTTTTAAAATCCTCCAGGACGTTGAGGTCTCCTCTCAAATAGCTTATACAACTGGAGAATTCACCCCAAACCTTCTCATTAAATCCTGTGCCGTACTCCTGCACGCCACTTGCCAATCTGTTCTTGAGCTGCTCGTCGTCCCAGTCACGACGAGCATATCCTACAATCCTGAAATTTTCCGGAAGACGCTTTTTCCTGAAATTTTCATACAATGCCGGCATCAACTTTCTTCTTGTCAGGTCTCCGGAAGCCCCGAAGATTACAATCGTTACGGATTTCTTAATAGTCATGCTTATCCTTTTGGCGGGTTGAAAACAACTTTAGAAAGCAGGAAGGCTTCAGGTATGGAATCAGTTCCCAGAAACCTCCACGTCCTTGCCGTACTTTTTTTTGTAGGCGGCCAGAAGCTTTTTCGTGGTAATCGGAAAGAGACCGAGTACCACGAACGAAATCAACAAACCAGGCGAGAGAATTCCAGACAGGGAGTCGATTTGGGCTATCTCTTTTCCGGCATTGACATACACCATTGTACCCGGCAGCATACCGATCTGCGAGACCCAGAAAAACGTCGACAACCGCATTCGGGTAAGTCCCATCAAAAGATTAATGATAAAAAACGGGAAAACCGGCACCAGACGAAGGGTGAAAAGATAAAATGCCCCCTCCTTGGCAATACCTTCGTTTATTGCCACAAACCTGTCCCCGAATTTGTTCTGAACCCATTCCCTTAAAATGAAACGGGAAACAAATGCAGCCAAAGTGGCACCGATGGTGCTCGCAAACGAAACAACCACGCTTCCGACAACCAGTCCGAACAAGGCGCCGCCGGCTAGGGTCAGCACTGCCGCTCCAGGAAGAGACAGGGCGGCGACGAAAATATAGATTCCCATATAGACAGCAATCACCAGGAACTGGTGTTCCTGGTATAAAAATTGAAACCGTTCCTGTGAGGCCTTGATATAAGAAAGGGAAAGGTACTGCCCAAGATCAAAATAGATAAAGGCCAAAATGCCAAGAGCAACAAGCCCGACAATGAACAATCTGCTTGCAATGGTTCGGGATCTGCTTTTTTTCGTCATTCAATACCCCCAACAGCAGCTTACAGCTATTTTCAAATCCACGTGTATGAGTTTTCCCGATGACGTTTCCAGGATACATCTAAAAGTATCCGGTTTGGGCCATATAGTGACAAACGATAAGCTCAAAGGCCGATAATTCAATAAAACACATCTAAACGGAGAAGAATCTTTCCATGGCATTGAAAAGATTTATGGCTCATCCGGATTAATCGTACTTTAAAAAGGCTGTAAGTAATGAGATGGTGAAATTCATCGCTTCCAGACACTGCTCTCCGGTCTTATCGCCTGTGCACCACGGCTGACAGACAGTCCGTCCCTGGCCTGCTGTCAGTTGCGGACGTCCTGTCCGCAACCCTGCGGGCCTTTGTGATTCCCAGACGGGCCTCCGCGATGCGTCCACCAGCGATAAATTTCGCCTTCTGCGATATAAAAGGGTACGCTCAATTCGGAAGAACCAGATTTATATGTGCAAAGTTGTTGTTGTCGACTTCGTAAAAATAAATTAAGGCTGTCACTTCTTATTCTAATCACGCTGAATAGGAAGAATATCTATGGGAACTTTCGGAAAGCGTTCGGTAAGCTTTACAAAATATTCTCGACTGGTAAGGCAATCTGGATTCTCCTCTTCAGCACAGGCCATTTCTACCACTTGCCAGTTCCTGCCCTGAAGGTTAAGAAGCGCCGACACATCCTCATACTGGTTCGAACCATCAGGAGACTGCGGAAGGGTCTCTATCCAAGCCCACCCATCTTTAACTTTAAGATATCTGACCCTAAAAACCATTTTGATTCCATGGACACGTATCATTTCCCGTCGCAGTGCATTCAGGACTTCTTTACGCAGCGAACTTCCCAAAGGTGGCACCAGGCCGGAGGAGACGGACGGTTCGTTCTTTTCACAGACTCCACGGTCGGGAAAGACAAAGCTTCCTATACAAAAGCAGAAGAAAATGACGGCCAATGCAGCCGTATATGAGAATGCACACCTTGAACTCGCCATTATTGCTCCTCCAGGGGGAGAGAGAACACCTCAGAGATCGGAGCCATCCTATAAAAATCAGCCTATTGCCCGCCGCTATCCTGTTTTATATATCCTTTGACCCGGTTTTGGACCTCCCCCACCGCATCATTGACCTGCTTGTCTGAAAAACCGGCATCCTTAAGACAGGACTGGAACCTGCGTTCGGCGGTGTTCCGCTGAGCAAAAGAAACATTACCGGCATCGGAGCCATATATCGCATCTTCCAGATTCTTTTCCCCTTCCTGGCATTTTTCAGGAACATTCACTATTCCCTCATCCGAGGGCAAATCATTGTTGAATGTTATTTCGTCTTCAGCAGTAGAATTGGGGTGAGGGGATCTCAAGAAATACTGATAGGCGAAAAATCCTGCTATAACAAGAAGAAGAAGGGCGATTATTTTTTTCATAGTGTAGCTCCTCGGCAAAGAACACCACAAAAACGTCAGGCCCCTGACAGCTTGACACAGATACTGCTTCAGGGATGCCTTGTGAAACTCCATGCAGTAATTGAAGAATAGCTGTAACGACTCTTTTTTTATCCTTTTTCGACCTCCACGGTCAATGTAATTCTACAACGGCTATCTATATTGACAATCTCCTAAACACCTATGAATTGAGGATGGTTACGAAAAAAATTATCCAAGTATTTTATATTTTTCCCTCCTTGAATCAAGAGCTCCAGTCGCAGGCAATTTACAAAATTCACCCGCCACAGGCTATACGGGGGACCGCTGTCTAATTGCAGGGAAAAATGCGGCCCATCCGGATTAATCGTACTTTTAAAAAGGCTGAAATTAATAAGATGGTGAAATTCATCGCTTCCAGACACTACTCTCCGGCCTTATCGCCTGTACACCACGGCTGACAGACAGGCCGTCCCTGGCCTGCTGTCAGTTGCGGACGTCCTGTCCGCAACCCTGCGGGCCTTTGTGGTTCCCAGGCGGGCCTCCGCAATGCGTCCTCCAGCGATAAATTTCGCCTCCCACGATATAGAGGGGTACGCTCAATTCGGAAGAACCAAAAATGCCATATCTCTATCGAGTATTTTATGTTTTTGCTGGCATCTTTTAAAGATTTCCGATACTATCGGCAAGGCTATGGAAAGTCAAAGAGATAGTGTGTTGCGATTCCCGCCCGATCTTTTTCCGGAGCTTTGGAACCGGATGTACGGGAGAGGAGGCAAAACCAGGATTTGCATTGCCTGTGTGCATACTTGCCGCTCAACCTGGAAGTCCCAAAAGATGCCCAGACCTTACGGGAATCAACGTGATAAAATAGAAAAATCCAAAGGATTCAGAATCTGCCGTACAGGCTTTGAATGCCGATGAAACATCCGCGGGAAGACCGGAGTTTTCTCTCTCAATCACCTCCTACTCCGGTCTTCCCGAGGGTTATTTCATCAGTTTATCCGATCGGCAAATTCACCAGCCGTCTTCTTTTGCCGATAAACAACCAGATCCTCAATGGTGAGGACCGTCATCCCATACCTGTGGGCAAAATCGACGATCTCGGCAAGTCGGGCCATCGTCCCGTCCGGGTTGGTCAGCTCACAGAGGACACCAGCAGGCTTAAGACCAGCCAGAGACATCAGATCCACTGTGCCTTCAGTGTGGCCGCGACGATTGAGGACCCCTCCAGGCCGGGCCTGCAATGGAAAAACATGGCCGGGTCGGCTCAAGTCCTCCGCCTCTGCATCATCGGCCACCGCAGCCTTCACGGTCCTGACCCGATCAGCGGCCGAAACCCCTGTACTTACTCCTGTTTTCGCCTCAATGGATATGGTAAATGCCGTGCCGTAGGCACTGTCGTTTGATTCCACCATCTGCGGGAGCCGCAGATGGTGCAGATGCTCCTCGGTCAAACACAGACAGACAATGCCGCTGCACTCCCTGATCATCATGGCCATCTGGGTATCGGTCAAATGCTCGGCGGCAAAGATCAAATCCCCTTCGTTTTCCCGACCCTCATCATCAACGAGCAGGATGCCCTGCCCTTCCTGTAGGGCGGTAATTGCTTTTTGGACCCGCGTCATCGGGTCACCAAAATGAGAAAGTAAAGACTGATTCATGGTATCCTCCATATGTACCAGAACCAGGGCATACGGAATGGTCCGCAGAGTCGGGCGTAAACCTCCCCGCCTCCCGGAAAACGAACGTGACAACACTTACGTTTTTATCCTCTTCCATCCGGACTGTAACCGTCGGCCCCGGCATCTCACCGGATCTGCTGTCCCTGCCAAGTACAAGCAACAAGCAGGCGCTCGCGGGCTCTCTCCCTTTTTCGAACCTTATGGAGAATACCGCCGGTGGGGAATTGCACCCCGCCCTGAGAATTATTGTTTTTAAGTTTTTAAAATTGGCCTCTCATACTGTGGCCTGTTTCTGCAACACACTATCAGTTCACCATAGGCATTCTCTCCTTATTTTTCTCTGATTACCACAGATACTCAGCCAATTGGAATGGAAGGGGCCGGATATGAGTGGTAATCAGATTTTTTTATAAATGTGCCTCTCCGGTATTCGGCAAAGGCCGTTTCCAACTCTTCCTGTGTATTCATGACGATCGGGCCTTGCCAGGCAACCGGTTCACCAAGAGGTTTTCCTGAAACAAGGAGGAACCTGACCGCCTTCTCCCCGGCTGCAACCTGGAGATTTTCCCCGTCTTCAAAGAGGATCACCGTACCGTCACCATGGGTCGCACCCTCATCCTCGGAAAAAGCTCCTTCACCTTCGAATACATAGGCAAAAACGGTATGCCCAAGCCGGGTAGGATGCTCAAAAACCGTACCGGCGGCAACGTGTACATCCAAATACTCCGGCTCAATGACGATATCTCCCACAGGGCCCTGAATCTCACCGACCTGGCCGCAGATTACCCGTATCTCCGTACCGTTTTCAAGGTGTACCACTGGAATATCGGAGGCGGTGATATCACGGTACCGGGGAGCCATCATCTTCTCTATCGCAGGCAGGTTAGCCCACAGTTGGAAGCCCATCATGCAACCCTCTGGATCCCCTTTGGGCATCTCCTGATGAATGATACCACTGCCGGCAGTCATCCATTGAACATCCCCTGACGAAATGACTCCGCTATTACCGAGACTGTCACCATGTTCGACATCACCTTGCAGGACATAGGTAATGGTTTCGATGCCCCGATGCGGATGCCATGGAAATCCCCTGAGGTAATGATCCGGATCGCAGGAGCAAAAATCATCGAGGAGCAGGAACGGATCGAACAACGGCACTTCATCAAAACCAAACCCTCGTTTCAATCGAACCCCAGCCCCTTCTATGGTTGCTTGACTCGTAAATATTTTTCTGATTTTTCTTGGAGCTTTCATTTCTTCTCCTCCCTGTTTTACCGGTTCAAACGGTGTTTTTCTTGGCCTTTTCCTTTGCGCTGGGCCATGGCGAGAATTTTTTAGCAACATCTTCTTTGAAAAATACGATGCCTCTGCTTGTTTTTTCAAACCGTTTTTTGATAGAATTGATCAAAGTGAAAAACGTACCGAACAATCTCAAAGTCATTTAAATATACCCCAAAAAGGTTGCATCATGTCAACGATTATCAAAGGCGATTTCAGTAGACGATCGAAAACCGCATCCGATACCGGTCTTGCAGATCCTGCTCCAATCTACCAATTGAATATATCCCTGACCTTTTCCGATCCCCTCATCTGGAGACGCTTGCTGATACCCGGCGAGACTTCCCTTGCCCAACTGCATGCCATAATACAGAACTGTATGGGGTGGAATGATATCCATGCCCATCGCTTTCTGGTCGGAAAGGTATTTTACGGTCCATCAGAGGGAGGTGAGATCTGGGAAAAGACTGGCGAACGCGATGAGGCGGCTTACCAAATCGTCACCTTGGAAAATGATCTAAAATGGTGCTTTACCTACATTTATGATTTCGGTGACGGCTGGGAGCATGATATAGCATTGGAGCAGACTCTCCCCAATGGCCACGTCCGGGATCTACCAGCCCTTTTGGATGGTGAAAAGGCATGCCCTCCGGAAAACGTCGGTGGAGTACCGGGATATATGGAATTTCTGACCATTATCAACGATCCGCACCATAAACACCATCAGCGGATGGCGAAGTGGTACGGGGCCGACCGTTTCGATCCCGATGATTTCGATCTCGCAGAAGCCAACAGGATTTTAAAGACACAACCAATCGTTGCCGGACGCCCGGTTTGAACCACATTCGACAGGAATCAGCTCAGGTCAGTTGCAAAGTGCTCTTTTTAAATACCGATTACCACTCATATTCAGCTACTGATCCTGGGAGTGAACTGCTCGTTTCTCGGGACGCCATAAACCCATCCATGGGGGCTTCTCTGCAGCCGTCCAGGCTGCAGAGACCCGGGGAACAAACAACCCACACCCTTCCAATCCGATAGGCTGATTTTCATGGGTGGGTGACAGATGGGAAAATGGTTTTGATAGATCCTTGTAATAAAATGAGGTGTTTTCTGAAGTGCTCTGGAACTTTTTGTATTAATGGATTAGAATAGTGGTGATCTCATGATCGCAAATCAATCTCTATCTACCGACACTTCTCTGATATGCCTCGTCTATCAATTCATTTTGTAAAGCCTGTAGCTGTTTTCTTCCTCTTTTTACTTCTTCTGTTCATCCGCACCATCCCGGTGCGGGCGGAACATTACGACATCGCCTATTTCTGGGATACCAACCTGGAAAATGTTCTCGATTATAAAGAAAAGCTCGAATCGGTCTTTCCGCCGGAGATTAGCCATAAGCTGATAATCGTCGGCCGCGATGACCAGTTCGGTGTACTTTACGACCAGAACGGGTCAGCGATACGCTCGGCACAGCTTTTCGTTAGACAAAACGTCCTGCTCAAAGAGGCGGGCCTGCATGAATGTTATGCCCTGAAGGACCAGGGCTATTTCCGTTTATACAATATAAGCTACGGAGTAGGTCCCCACCTTAAAGCCCTCGAAAAAAGATACACTCAGGTATACAGCGTTCTGGGACAGGAGGTCGGCAAAAATCTCTTTATCGAACAAATAGACAAGGATTCCTACGCCCTTCTTTTCCTTCGCCGCGGGGATATCCGCTCAACCTACAAAATCGCCCAAAAACATGCCCGACTCCTGAGAAGACTGCACATCAAGACAACTGTAATTCCCGAGAACAACGACACCATTGTCTATGGTGAATCAAGCCATCTCGACACCAGTGAAACGGGTGGCGCCGACAATAGCCAACCTGCTGAGCACGGAGCCTCGAAGGATACAAATACACCTGTTGCCGTTACGGGTGTGGCAAAAACTCAAGCGACAACAGAACCTCAACACATCGAGAGAAAAAAGGAGCCCATACCGGTTATTCGTGTGGCGGCAGACGAGAAAAAACTCTATGTCGTCGCCGGCAACAAGGTGGCATCCCCCCTTGTTGATATCAAGAAAAATTCTAAATTCGACACGTATATCCAACAATTTATCAAGAAACAACGGAAAAGGGGCAGGCTGGCACACGATGAAACCACCGGCTGGATCGTCTATGACCTGCTCCAGGACGAAACCCTCGTCACCATCAATGCCGATCGGGTATTTCAGGCTGCCAGCATGATCAAGCCATTCATCGCCCTCGCCTATTTTGACCAGGTCAAGAAAGGGAAATTACGATACACCAGAAAGAGCCGCAGGGTAATGGAGGCCATGATTCAGCATAGCAGCAATACAGCCGCCAACTGGATCATGCGGAGAATCGGAGGCCCCGCCAAATGTGAAAAAATCCTGAGAACCAACTACAGTTACATTTTCAAGAAAACCGAAATCAGGGAGTATATCCCTCGGAACGGTCGTACCTATAAAAATACCGCCATCCCATCGGACTACATTCGTTTTCTCCACGGGCTCTGGAACAGAAAACTCCCATATACCTCAGAATTACGTCGCCTGATGGCCTTGCCGGGCAGGGACCGCATCTACGACGGCACCCCCATCCCGCAGGGGACTTTGATTTACGACAAGACCGGCACCACCGCCCACCTCTGCGGCGATATGGGTATCCTTGTCCCCCGAGACCGGCGAGGGCATCAACACCCATATGCACTGGTCGGTATTATCGAACGGCAATCACGACCATCGGATTATGGCACCTGGATGATTACCCGGGGCAATATTATTCGTAAGGTCTCGACCCTGATCTACGAGGAAATGAAGAAGAATCATAATCTGCTCTAATGCCAACCGAACATCAGATGGGCGGAGCAATAGTTACCACTTGACTCCTATCGGTTTTCACCCGAACTCCGTGGGGCTCCTTTATCGCCGAGATCAGGATGTCGTATTTTTGGGCTGGTATCTCGCTGTCGCTTTCCCCCAGGAAAACCCCTTCTCCTTCAAAGACCTGAATAGAAATATCGCCGTCCAGATCAGGGGAATGGACAGGAAAGGTTGCCCCTGCCGCAAGGATAAAATTAATGACCTTGAACAGAGGACATTCTACCCCAAAAACAGGAGATGGCTATGAATACACTGGCAGCAATGAAAGAAAGGCTAAAAGAGCTTAAAGAAAAAATCCAAGAGACGGAAAAGAGACTTCCGGCCCATTCAGTAAAACCGCCGATCATGATGGAGCTTCTGGCATTGGAAGATGAATATGAGACCCTGATCTCAAAAATTGCCGCCCTATCCCGGAACGACGACGCATCCGATCGGAGAAAGGAGCGACAGAAGCCATCCCAAAAAAAATAACCTTGGATTACCAATTACCTGTCCCAGCATCCCCTTCTCCGATTCTCCTTGGTGAACCAACCAGGTCCGTCTATGCATGGAGTACCTTTTCAATACCTACAAAAAGTTCGGCCCCTTTCGGATAATAGCTGACGTCACGAACATCGTCCAGTTTCTGTAGCTGCTTGACTATCTGATCAAGTTTTTCCTCCTCGTTGACCTGGAGCCACATTCGGCTCAACTGTCCCCCTTTATCCGGAAAGCAGAGAATCTTTTCCAGGTTATAGGCACGCCGGGAGAACAATCCACAGATATGCGACATTACACCCGGATGATTGTTCACAGTCAGCTCCAAAACGATAATCCGATAATTCCAGTGATTCGTTTCTGCTATCAAATCAGACGTATTCTTCATTATATCCTCCTATCATCTCTTTGTTTGCTGCCCCGGGAGGTACCATCGGATAGACATCTTCGTCAATATGAATCGGGACGTTTATAAGACACGGTCTCGGGTCACGGATAGCACCAGACAGGCTTTGCAGAGATGTCTGCCCGTCGCCCAGGTCATAGGCTTGCATGCCAAAACCGCGGGCTATGGCAGGAAAATCGATATTGACCTGATATTCCGAGGCAAAATGATGGCGCTCATAAAACAAACCCTGCTGTTGACGGACAAGCCCCAGCGAGCCATTGTTTAAAATAACGATCGTAACTCCGGCCTGTTGTTCGACCGCGGTTGCCAATTCCTGGATATTCATCTGCAGGCTTCCATCCCCGGTGAAGCAGACGACCTGCCTCTCCGGGAAGGCCAGAGAGGCTCCGATGGCCGCGGGCAAGCCGAATCCCATGGTTCCTAATCCTCCGGAAGTCAGGAGTTGTCTGGGCCGCATAAACGGATAGACCTGTGCCGTCCACATCTGATGCTTGCCGACATCGGTGACGATTATAGCATCACGCTCCACCATCTCGGAGATTGCCAGGATAAGGCCAAAGGGCTTTCGGGGAGAGAGGGAGTCACCGGAAACAAGCGGGTATCTCTCCTGGAGATCCCTGATCCTTGCAAGCCACCGCCCTCGACCACCGCTTTTTACCAGTGGATACATTTTGGCAAGTGTTTCACCAACATCTCCTATCAGCGGGATATGAGATGTTTTTAATTTATCCACCTCACTGGGGTCGATATCCATATGGATGACACGGGCACCGGGACAGAATTCCGAAATTTTACCGGTGGCTCGATCATCAAAACGTACACCGGCTGCAATCAGCAGATCGCATTCCTCCAAGGCCAGGTTGGTGGAACGGGCAGCATGCATCCCCAGCATACCGAGATCCAGAGGATGACTCACTGGAATTGTACCCAGTCCCATAAGGGTGGTTGTTACTGGTATTTCGGCCTTTTCAGCCAATTTCCGCACCCATTGGGCAGCGCCGGAATGGACAATGCCACCTCCTATATAGAGAATGGGCCGTTGGGACTCATCGAGCATGGACACCGCCCGTAAAAGCGCCGCATCTTCACAGATGACAACATCCTCTGGTCGTCCCGGCTCCGGCCATTGCTCGAAGTCAATCGTCTCTGTCTGAACACTCTTCGGCACGTCGATGAGCACCGGGCCAGGCCTTCCTGAACAGGCGATACGAAAGGCTGCGGGAATTACCCGCAACAACTCGCGGGCTGAGCGCACCAGAAAATTGTGTTTGGTAACCGGAATCGACATCCCATAGGTGTCCACCTCCTGGAAGGCGTCGGTGCCGATCATCGAAAGCGGCACCTGTCCGGTGATGCAGATGATGGGAATAGAATCAAGATAGGCATCGGCAATAGCGGTCAAGATATTGGTCGCTCCCGGTCCCGAAGTCGCGAAGCAGACCCCTGGAAGACCGGTGGCCCGGGCAATTCCCTGGGCGATAAAACCGGCACCCTGTTCATGTCTGGCCAGGACATGGCGAATCTTTTGACTTGCAAAAAGGGCATCGTAGATTGGAAGGTTCGCGCCTCCAGGAATACCGGCAATGGTCGTTATGCCCTGACGTTCGAGCAATTTGATGATAATTGTGGCCCCAGTCATCGCATACATGTACTGTCCTCCTTTTTGTTTTTTTGATCGGCGATATCGGCGGGACCAAAAAAAACCCCCGCCGGCGGGCGCCGACAGGGGTTTGAATTTTCGAGTTTTCTCTTGCCTCCCGTTACGGCGCTCCGCTCCCTTGAATCACGACGACCACCACAAGCACCACACCGGTAAGCGCCGGGCCAGTATGGATAGCATTAATTAAGGTGGAAGGGGCGTACATCATTTTGTTTTCAACGGAAGGTTTTAAATTTTCATTTAGCAAGCCTCTATCTGAGCACTTAGCAGAATCAGGTGGCCCAGTCAAGTAAAATTCTTTTGTCCCGCATCAGTCACTCTTTGCCGGAGATCCACCTGATGACCGACCAGGTTCTGGTTTTCAAAGAGGATTGCCTGAAGAAACGTTTGGCCACTGAAGATCTTGCCCGAGGTAGCCTTGCGTCAGGAGGTCGCGGTTATACCCCTATCCTGAACCTGCAAAAGAAGCGCCCTCAGGATGACCTCTGGGCCTGTAATTGGGGAGGAAGAGAACTCATCCTTACCGATTCCGGTACCACGGCACCACCCGGTTCGAACTCGACGCCAACAACCTCATGCTCTTAAAAAAACACCCCGAGGCCTCAAGCGCCAGAAATATCCTTCCCTGTGAGGTGATCGACCTCTTTCAAGTCCATAATCAAGTCGGGGTCGAACTGAACTGTCGAGGGAATCGATTGATCGCCCAAGTCGTACCGCAGTCGATCAGAGAACTCGATATCCATACCGGGACAAAGGTCGTGGCCGCAATCAAGGCATCGGCCTTTCAGCCGCTTTTATAGGCTCATCCGGTTTTTGCGTACTTTGGAAAAGTTGAAAGAATTAACCCGGTAGAGATCATCGCTTTCGGTCACCGTCCTGCGGCCTTATCGCCTGGAAACCACGGCTGACAGACAGGCCGTCCCTGGCCTGCTGTCAGTTGCGGACGTCCTATCCGCAACCCTCCGGGCCTGATATGCTTCCCAGTCGGGCCTCCGTGATGCGCCCGCAAACGACGATCTCAACCTCCCTGGGTTATAGAAAAGTGCGCTTGAGTCGGATGAACCCTTTTTTAATTCTGATTACCCCTGAAACTCAGCCTATCGGGAGAGAAGGGAGTGAGCTGCTCGTTTCTCGGGTCACTCCCTGGATCAGTAGCTGAACAGTAGTGGTAATCAGATTTGTAATTGAGGGCAAGATCGATCCCGGTACCCCACTTTAGGTGCCGGCAGGTCTTCTCAGATCCGGCCAGCGGCGATATCCTGTCCGAAATTCTCGGCTCGCATCATTTCATCGGAACGTTTTTTAATCGCACCCGCCTTATCAACACTTCGCACCAACAGGGACCCGCCGTATTGGACGTTGATCGCATCAAAAAAACATTTGGCGACCAGCAGACTGCCATCAAAAACCTTTTCCCCTTTTGTGGCGGCCGTGGCCAACAGATAGCCTTTGCGGTCTTCACCCTCTCGAAAGGGTGTCTCCAACAGATACTTACGGCTCCAGCGAGCCTGAAAACGATCAATGAAGGTCTTGCTCTGAGCGCTTGGGCCATAAAAATAGATGGGGGTCACCAGAAAGATTCGGTCTGCAGCATCCACCTTTTGATACAATTCCCCCATGTCATCCTTGATGACGCATTCAGAGGTTTTGTTACAGCCGCCACAACCCATACAGGGTGCAATCTTCATTTTGCTAAGATGGAGATATTCCACGCTGTTGGCGGGCTCCTTTTCCAACTCGGCAACCACAGTCCTGGCAAGAATCTCACTGTTGCCTTTTTTACGGGGACTCCCAAGAATTACTAATATATTCATAACATTAACCTGAAAATAATTGCTACTGCCAATGGGCATGGAAATGGTGAACCGGCCCATGGCCTTTTCCAATACGATAACCAGCACCGGCAACAATTGCCTTATGCAGATAATCTTCCGCTTTGTTTACTGCATCGATGAGGGGCAGACCCCGGGCGAGAAAGGAGGTCACGGCAGAGGACAGGGTACATCCGGTCCCGTGGGTGTTGCGGGTGTCTATCCTTGAGTTTTCAAAAACGGTTACCCGACCCGAATCTTGCCCGTAGAGAAGATCCACAAGGCTCATTCCCTCACGATGGCCACCTTTGAGCAACACGGAACAACGAAATTCCCTGCCCATTTCCCGAACCGCCTCTTCCGCGTCATCACCGATCGGTCTTCCGAGCAGGCCCTCCGCCTCGGGGATATTGGGGGTCAACAGACGAAGCAGAGGAAAGAGTGCACGACCCATGGTTTGCTGCAGCTCCTCCCCGGCCAGCAAATCGCCGCTGGTGGCGATCATTACCGGATCCAGGACTATCGGGATACCTTGGTAACCACCAAGAATGGCCGCAACTTTTTCTATTGCCTCTTGCGAATATAGCATACCGATCTTGACACCATCGGCCCCGATATCCTCCATGACCCTACGCAACTGAGCTTCGATCATCGTTGCAGGAACAGGATGAATCCCTCCGACGCCCTGTGTATCCTGGGCGGTCACTGCCGTTATCACACTCGTTCCATAACATCCGCAGGCCGCGATGGTCTTCAGATCGGCCTGGATTCCGGCACCTCCTCCACTATCGGAGCCAGCAATGGTCAACACCCGCGTATATTTCATCGGCACCTTTTAAAACTCCAGCCCTTCTTGCCCGGCGGCAATCTCAAACACCCTAGACCAGATGATTAAAAAGAATACTCACCTCATCGTAGCTATACTCTAATCTTGTTTTTTCAGTTCCGAAAGGAGATTCTGCACCGAGGCCTTGGCATCACCGAAGAACATCATAGTATTCTCCAAATAGAACAACTCATTTTGTATCCCTGCAAAACCGACGTTCATTGATCGCTTCAGAACCACAACGGTTTTGGCCTTGTCGGCATTCAAAATGGGCATACCGTAGATCGGGCTGCCGGGATTGTTCTTTGCCGCCGGGTTGACAACATCATTGGCACCGATAATGAGTGCCACATCGGTTGAGGAAAAATCATCGTTGATATCTTCCGTGGTATAGAGGAGATCGTATGAGACATCCGCTTCCGCCAACAGCACATTCATATGGCCCGGCATTCGGCCGGCTACCGGATGAATGGCGAAACGGACATTGACACCCATGCCGATGAGATAGTCGGACAACTCACGGACGGCATGCTGGGCCTGGGCTGCCGCCATGCCATAGCCGGGGACAACGATCACCGAATCGGAATTGGCCAGGATCATCGCCACATCCTCCGCCTCGAACCCCTTCATAACCCCGGATGGCCCTTCGCTTTCATCGGAGGTCTCGACCACAGTACCGAAGGCACTGAAAAGGACATTGGCAAGCGAGCGATTCATCGCACTGCACATGATCTTAGTTAGAAAGAGTCCCGAGGCACCAACCAGTGAACCTACTATAATCAAAGCATTATTTCTCAGGGCAAAACCGGTCATGGCAACCGCAACCCCTGAATAGGAATTCAAAAGGGATATCACAACCGGCATGTCGGCACCACCGATCGGAATGACACTGAATACCCCTAGGGCAAGCGACAACAATATAATTAGAGAGAGTGCCGGCAGATTCCGGGTATTGATATAAACCACCACCGACAGAATCAGGATGACCAAAACCACCAGACCATTGCCGATTTGCTGTCCCCGGTAGGTTATCGGTCTGGTTGAAATCAGGGCCTGGAGTTTTGCATAGGCCATCATCGAGCCGGAAAAGGTCAGGGAACCCACTATCATCGACAGTAGAAGCGTTATCAAGGTAAACGAAGCAAAAGCGCCTTTATGTCCCTGAAACTCGGCAAGAGCCACCAGGGCCGAGGCGATACCGCCACATCCGTTGAAGACGGCCACCATCTCGGGCATCTGGGTCATCTTGACCCTGAACGCAACCACTGCACCGACCACCGTACCGATAATCACCCCCAGGAAGATCAGGGTGTAGGAACCGATGGCGGGATTGAACAAGGTCACCAGAATGGCCACGCCCATGCCGATAGCCGAGAGCATATTACCGCGTTTAGCTGTAGTCGGAGAACTGAGATACTTTATCCCCATCATAAAAAGAACGGCCGAAACCAGATACAAGAAGTTGATGATGTTGGTAAACATGGCCCCTCCTCCCTGTCTGTTCCTTTTGTTTGTGCCCCTCACCCGCAAATTTCACGGATTGATATGGCTCATCGGCAGGAACTCACGCGGCAGTCCCTTTTTTCTTTTTGCTCTTGAACATCTGCAGCATTCTATTGGTGACCAGATACCCGCCCACCACATTGATCGTTGCAAAAATTACAGCCAGAAACCCGAGGGCTGCGATAAAGGGAGAATGGCTTCCGATTGTCCCGGCGGCCTGCAGGGCTCCAAGGATGGCGATTCCAGATATCGCATTCGATGCCGACATCAGAGGGGTATGGAGAATCTGAGGGACCTTTTCAATCAACTCCGCCCCGGCAAAACAGGCGAGAACAAATATGGTCAGACTGACAATGACGATTCCGGTATCCATACAGACCTCCTTAAAGGCCGAGTAACTGACGCACCATTTTATGCAGGATCACACCCTCATGAGTAATCATTGAACCGTGGGTAATCTCGTCATCCATATCCATCTTGAATCCACCTTCGTCACAGAGATGACCGAGATACTTTTCCACATTCCTGGAAAACATCTGGCTGGAATGAAAGGCCATGGTGGATGGCAGATTGGTGGGGCCCAGAATGATGACATCATGGGCGACCACGGTTTCTTCCGCTTTGGTCAATGCACAATTTCCTCCCATCTCTGCTGCAATATCGACGATGACCGAACCAGGCCGCATACTTTTAACCTGTTCTTCACTGATCAAGATCGGTGCCTTACGACCGGGAATAAGGGCTGTCGGAATCACCACATCAGACTTGGCAATATGCTGGGAAATCAACTCCGCCTGTTTTCTCTTGTACTCTTCCGACATCTCTTTGGCATAGCCTCCTTCACCCGAGCCATCTTCCTCGACCGGGACCTCGACAAACCTGGCACCCACCGATTGTACCTGTTCCTTGACCTCTGGTCTGACATCGAAAGCCTCGACAACCCCACCCAGCCTCTTGGCTGTCGCACAGGCCATCAACCCTGCAACTCCCGCTCCCAGAACCAGGACTTTGGCCGGAGCCAAGGTCCCGGCCGCCGTCATCAACATCGGGAAAAAACGGTTCAGGGAATTAGCTGCCAGCAGGACCGCCTTATACCCGGCAATGGTGCTCATTGCGCTGAGCACATCCATGGATTGAGCAAGGGTTATCCGGGGAATCAAGTCAAGGGCAAAGGCGGTGATTCGTCTCTTAGCGAGTATACATACGATATCTTTTTTTAATGTCGGCTGGAGAATTGAAATCAGAACAGAGCCGGGTTTCAAAGTCTCGGCCTCCGCAGGCGACGGGGGTCTCACCTTGATAAGGCATTCGACCTGCTCTTTCACCTCCTTCGCCGAGGGGAGAACGGTTGCACCCGCTTCCTGGTAATGCCGATCGGCATATCCGGATGCTGATCCCGCACCTGCTTCAATGAAGACATCAATCCCTGATTTTGCCAGGCGCCCACAGGAGTCCGGGATCAGGGCGACTCGCCTCTCCCCTCTTTCATTCTCTTTCAAGACAGCAACTTTCATATCGTTTCTCCTGTCTGAGAAAGTCTCCCTATAGCTGTGACCTTGCCATGCCGGATTGACGGGCTTCCATGTTTCGTCGCAGCCGACCGGTCTGGTCCAGCTCTGTTGGGTTGGGCTAACGGAAAAAAGCTGCCTTCAATAAGCTCTGATCTAAGTCTATGCTCTGGCAAATGGCGGGTCAAGGATTATATCCCTGATTTGTCGTTCATATCCAGAGGAGAACGACATGTTTGCTCCTGATGCTGCAAAGATATGTTGTCTTCTTAACATGTTCAGAATAGCAGAAAATTCCCCACCGGAAAGTCGGGATGAAACACACTTTGCTATGACCACTCCCGCACCGTAAACAAAAAAGCCCGCCGGAAACCCGGCAGGCTTTTTGGTCGAGCGATTTTTCTGGTCCTGGTGACAGGTCTTACCAACCGAGGGTCAGATAGTTATGGATGGAGTCGGCTGCCTGTCTGCCTGCGCCCATGGCGAGAATGACAGTGGCAGCACCGGTTACGATGTCTCCGCCGGCCCACACTCCCTTTTTGGTGGTCTTGCCAGTCTGCTGATCGGTAACAATGTATCCCCATTTATTGAGCTTCATATCAGTGGTCTCGCTTGTCAGAAGAGGATTGGCCCCGGACCCGACGGCTACGATACACAGGTCGCAATCCACCTGGAACTCCGAACCCTTGACGGCAACCGGACGCCTTCTTCCGGAATCATCCGGCTCTCCCAGCTCCATTTTCAGACATTCCATGCCGGTCAATCGACCCTTCTCGTTGCCGAGGTAGCGGGTGGGATTTGTCAACAGGCAGAGCTCAATGCCCTCTTCCTGGGCATGATGGATCTCGGCTTTTCTCGCCGGCATTTCTTCCTGGGAACGCCGATAAACGATCTTGACGCTGTCGGCACCGAGACGCATGGCGGTCCTGGCTGAGTCCATGGCCACGTTTCCTGCTCCCAGTACCACCACATTTTTCCCCTTGGGGATCGGCGTATCCACCTCAGGGTATTTGTAGGCTTTCATCAGATTGGCGCGGGTCAGGTACTCGTTGGCCGACAAAATTCCAACCAGATTTTCCCCGGGAAGATTCATGAATCTGGGAAGCCCGGCCCCAACGCCAACATAGATCGCATCATAGCCTTCCGCAAACAGCTCATCTAGAGAAACCGTTCTTCCAACCACGGCATTACACTCGATATTAACCCCAAGTCTCGACAGAAAATTTACTTCGCTTGCAACAATTGCCTTCGGCAACCGGAATTCGGGAATGCCATAGACCAAAACGCCTCCCGCCTTGTGAAATGCCTCGAAGATGGTGACGTCGTGTCCTTTGGTGATCAAATCGCCGGCAACGGTGAGACCGGAAGGACCTGAGCCGACCACGGCCACCTTTTTCCCGGTAGCCGCCTGTTTGGGTGGGAGTTCGCCGGTACCGTGTTCACGTTCGTAGTCGGCACAAAAACGTTCCAGGTTGCCGATGGCAACGGGTTCACCTTTTTTACCGAGAATACAATTTCCTTCACATTGGATCTCCTGAGGGCAAACCCTGCCACAGACTGCCGGAAGGGCATTCTTGGACCAGAGATTGCGAATCGCCCCGGTCATATCCCCCTGGGCGAGGAAATCGATAAAGCCCGGGATATCAACCCCCACCGGGCAACCGGTCTGGCATCCCGGTTTCTTGCACTGAAGGCATCGTTCCGCCTCCTCCTGGGCCATCTTTACCGTATAACCTGTTGGGACTTCCAGGAAATTCCTTGCTCTTACTTTAGGCTCCTGCTCTGGCATCGGCACTCTGGATTTCTTTTCTTTTTTGTCTACCTTGGCGGTCATTTTTCCCTCCATATGGGGTACACCCGAATCAACGAGTGGGATTTTCACTTGAAGTATGTCGTATCCTTTGATACCAGAAATTGGAATTATTTCGAGTCACGAATGGTGCAGAAGTGCTTGTGGCTCGTTTTCTCCTCTTCCTGGTATGCCTGTAGTCTCATTATTAATTCATCATAATCAACGAGATGGCCGTCAAATTCAGGACCGTCAACACAGGCAAATTTAGTCTCGTTGCCGACCGTCACTCGGCAACCGCCGCACATACCGGTACCATCCACCATGATCGGGTTCAGGCTTACCAAAGTAGGTACATTGTACCCTCTGGTAATATTGCTTACCGCCTTCATCATCGGAACCGGGCCAATCGCCACCACCAATTTAACCTCGTCCGACTTCAAAATCTCTTCCATAACCTGGGTTACAAAACCGTGATGTCCATAGGTACCGTCATCGGTACATATACGCAGGTCATGGGAGGCCTCTCTCATCTCCTTTTCCAGGATCAACAGGTCCTTGGTGCGAGACCCAATGATACACGTCACGTCATTACCGATCTCTTTCAGCCCGCGGGTGATAGGATGCAGTACAGCAACACCGGTGCCACCTCCGACGCAGATCACCTTCCCAACCTTTTCCAGATGGGTTGCCTTACCCAGAGGGCCAATCACATCCTGATAGGAATCGCCAACCTGCAATGTCTTGAACAGGGCCGTTGATTTACCGACTACCATGTAGATAATCGTAATAGTCCCTTTTTCAGGATCTGAATCTGCCATTGTCAGAGGAATGCGTTCACCATCCTCATTGGCTTTCAGGATTACAAACTGACCGGGACGGGCCTTTTTCGCGATGAGTGGCGCCTCTATCTCATTGAGAATCACGGTCCCTCCAGTCATTTCCTCACGTCGCACGATCTTGAACATTTTGATCTCCATGGTAAAAAAATTCCATTGTATTAAACAGGTAAAAAAAATTCCTGGGTGTGGCGATAAATGCACAGAGCAGATAAGCACAAGTTCAGCATTAAATCAACCTCAAAGTAGTGAGATACGAGCCGGCGAAGAGTTATATCCTATTTAATCGAAACCCTTGGAGAGAATGACAATAACGGCAAATTTCCCGGGTTTGATTCTTCACTCCCGAACCGAAATTTTATACCACACTGTAGACTTTTTGTCTGATTTAATCACAGCCTCTATGCAAATGAAATTGAAATCCATTTTGATCAAAAGAAGTCCCCACGCCTCTCGTGAATGGGTGAGGGATTGAGGGAAGGCAATACATGGGATCACAGGGAAGCTCATTGATAAACGAAAGGAGCTGCCGATGAAACTTCTCCACCCAGAGAGAAATATCCTCACCCCTCCCTTGTTTCACCCTGCGATTAATCTCGGTGTCGTCCACCCCTGCTCCGTATGATATACGCCTATTGTCTCCTTATCTGACAATACGCCTGATCACGAAAAAAGGTTCCAATGTTTTTTTTACTGCCCGGATTTCTAATCGGGACGACATACATAAAATATGCGGTGTGCAATATTACTGAAAATATATAACAGAACTTTCCGGGTTGATATGTTTGACAGTGTCAAGAAAAAAACAACTCTTCTGTCCGGGGATTAGATATCCCTCCAGCTTCCTACCTGTCCCTGGATATTACCAGAGGCGGAATCATTATTACGACGGCTGATCATGCTGATATTCGCGGGTTGGTTACCGCCTGACTTGGTTTCGTCGTGGGGCTTGCCTCTCTCTAGCGACATGAGTTCAGCATATGCCTTATCATAAAACCCGGACCGAGGATTCCCCATACCGTGATTGCGCCCCTGGCAATATCCAGGGCTGGACTGTAGGTTGATTTTCCTTTCCTGCCTCCTCTTGCTTTGTTTAATTTTTAAACTGTATTTACTCCCGAGAATAAATCTATTGTTCTAGCACCTTAGGTAGCCTCGTCAAGCCCCGATACCGAGAATGGGCCCCTCATGAATGCTCGTCGGAGGTTATTGGGGCTTGGTGAGGCGGATTGACAACGGGTCAATCTCATTGCTGATAGCCCATATAAATGCTATGAGTTCCCTGGCAATTGCCGTCGTTACCACTTGGGCCGGCTTTCCTTTTGCCCGTAGCCTCCTGAATCGATTACACAGTCGTAACTGTGCCTTCCAGGCGATTTCCTGCACCCGTTGAGGAAGCTGGTGACTTCGTTTGAGAAGATGACGGGTTACCCGAGCCGGAAAACGATATGTCCACGAGGCTTCCACTAAGGCTCTTCTGGCATAACCATTGCCTGCCTTGGTAATTCCTCCCCGTTTAATGGAAGGTCCTGTCGAGTGCTCCGATGGCACCAGACCAAGGTAAGCCATAAGTTCGGTGGGTTTTGCAAATCGACTCAATGGACCTATCTCGGCTATAACCGTCGCAGCAGTTAATAATGATACACCGCGTAAGGCTTGAATCGCTGAGACAACCGGTTCGAGTCGCCACACTTTGACATGCTTCGCGATTTCTGTAGTCAGACGGGAAACACGTCCGTTCGTTTCTTCTATAGAGCTGATGTATTCTTGCAAAGCAATCTGCTGTGCCGGATGCGGCATCTTGATATCGGATAACCAGTTATAATGGGCTCGCGTCCATTTGGTCTTGCCGGAGTAATTCCATCCATGTCTCAATAAAAAACTTAACAGCCGCTGCTTGGCCTTTCTGGCAGCTACCCTCGCATCATCGCGAGCTCGGATCAGATCGCGCATGGCTTCATCTTCAGGTTCCGGCACATAGATCGCAGTCAAGTCGCCGGATCTATGTGAACGAGCCAATTCTTGAGCATCCCGGCGATCATTTTTAATCCTGACTCCACTCTTTTTGGGAATCATTGAGGGAGCCACCACAATGCAATCAATGCCATTCTTTTGCAGATAATGATAAAGACCGAAGCCTGTCGGCCCGGCTTCATAGACACAGCGAAGTTCTGCATTTTGAGATATTTGTTTACGGATAAACTTGTTCATCGCATCCATGGTGTGAGGAATTGTTCCATACATCCTCACTTCTTCTTCTCGGCCTTCATTTGTCATCGCAATGACTATTGTGTCTTTATGGACATCCATTCCAACGTATTTTATGGTATGCTTCTTCATGACCTGCCTCCTTGGTTATGGCTCTGGGGTGATGTTGCTTTGCATACACCTTAATCCACGTTTGCAAGGTAGGCAGGTCTTCTGTCAAACATTATGTCTAGCATATTTGATTGTAATTGCGTCACAACTATCGAAAGAATAGTTATTTAATACTCGCTGTAAGAATTCAGGAGTTAAGAGCCAGAATCCAGATAGGTTTCTTTGTTTGATTTTCTTCTGAATTCAGACTCCCGGATTCTGGTTTCTCCGGAATATAAACGGGGAGGTAACTGTGAATAACCTATTATTTCAAAATATTACAAAACACGGGAAGTTGATGATATAATAATAAAGAGTTGACAAATGATGTGCGATCTTTTGCCAACCGGCAACAGCGAGGGTACTCGTAAATTTGTTTTTTTGATCTCCCCTTCAATTTAATTTGCATTTGCACTATACTAAGAGCAGAGGCTCCCAAACCGGCATATTAGAAAATTCCCGCAAGGGAATAACAATAACGTCATTGAGTATTTTATTCGATGCTGTCAGCAAATACGTGTAACACGTATTTGCTGACAGCATCGAAGGATTCATCCCGATTCAAAACTGTGTTTCAGGCAGGTAGAGCTGATCCGATACCGGAGACCCGGTCATCGGATTGGAATTCCCCATCTTGACGAGCTGGAGGCAAGCTATGCTGAACATTTCCTTGAAAAACATCATGACACAGGGCTATTTTTACGTTGAAGATCATGAATCAATGGGCAAGGCTTTAGGAGTTCTGCGTGACAGGCACATAAGCTTTCTGTTCGTGTTAAAAAATGATTTCCCAACCGGCATCATAACCGAGAGAAAGGTCATGGAAAAAGCCGTGAAGGGAATGGATCTTCTGACCTCCTCGGTTAAAGACGTCATGTCGGCCCCCCTTTTGGCTTTACAGCCTGAAGATACTATAGCCGAGGCCTGCCGGTTCATGTCAAAACATGAAATCAGGCACATCGGTGTTGTTAACGGAGACGGGAGACTCAAAGGAAGTGTTACTCCAGGAAACATCGTCAACATGCTGAGCAGCGACAGTTTTTCTTCCTCTGCTTTGGTAAAAGATATTATGTATAAAAACATTGTGCTGATTCAACCTCAGTCAAACCTGAAAGAAGCCGGTATCGAAATGCTGGAGAAGAGAAGCTGTTGCGCCATCGTCATGGAAGATGAGATGCCGGTGGGACTGGTCAGTGAAAAAGACGCTGCCAGGGCATTAAGCTATGGTCAAACCATCGCCACGATACCTTTGAACAAGATAATGAGCACCCCCGTTGTCTCGGTGAAGGAAACGGACTCCATTGCTGAAGGAATCATAACCCTTCGGCACCACCGCATTCACAGAGCTGTGGTAAAGAATCAAGAAGACAGGGTCGTGGGCACCTTGGCCTTGAATAACATGGTGCATAACATCGATATCGTGTTGAATAAGAAGTTGGCGAGTTACAGCTTCTGACCAGATACCGGCAACCCGGATTTCTCATCAGTTCAGACGGTGTCAGGTTCGAGGTTTTTGGCGATGAACTGATATGCGTAGACTCCGATAGTACGCTATGTTCATTGCCAAAAGGCTGAGGAAGATGGCGTCACCTGGACTGACCTTTGGTGAACACTGTGTACGTATAACACCTCAAGTATTTTTTTCGATGGGTCTTGTCCTTTCTGAAGGGGAGGAAAATTGACACAGAGTTCATGAGAAATCCAAGCTAAGGGGCTGTCATCCTCCCTTCGATGAAAGCCGAAGAAGGTGTCTGCACCTCGCCTGTCAAACGAAGGATCTTTCCGCCCAAACCGAAGGGAGAAGAGGGAGATCGCCCCCTCTCATTCGTCAGCAACCGGGACCTTCCAATCGGTGTTGAATCCAAGACTCTCCAGGGTAGCAATCGCTTTGTCCATATTGATTCCGATGGAACTCAGTCCATGGGAGTCATCCCCGGGAACGATGGCAATACCGAGTTCTAAGGCCTGCATAAGGATGGACCTGCTGATATACGGTTCGTCCGCACCTTTCAAGAGCGATCGGATATTGAAATCCATGATCAGCCCTCTCTCACTGATGAGCTCGAGATTGCGCCGGATGCGCCGGGCGATATCGGGCTGCAGAAGTCTCTTTCGATAATCGGGATCAAACAGGCGGATCAGGTCAAAGTGTCCGACGACGGCAGGATTCAAAGCCCTGATCATCTCGTACTGCTGATCGAAGTACCGGCAATAGAGGGCATCGAGACCGCCAACCGCATCCGCCGTTGCCAGATACTGTTCCCTGGAATAATCGAAACCCAGATCGTCGACAAAATGCACCGAGCCTACGATATACTCCGGTCTGAAACGCCTAATCAGTAGAGACACGAATTCTTGATATCCACTGTAGGTTTCGATCTCCATGGCAACAAAAATTCTGATCTGCGAGGCATATTTTGCCTGCAGTCTCCGGCACTCTGTAATGTAGGCGGTAAACGTATCATACAAAATGGAGGGGGTAAGCCCGGCCTCTTTCTGGTCCGGATAGAGAAGGTCATCACGCAGCCCCGGAACATGTTCGGTGATTCCGACCCAGGAAAATCCATGGTCGATATATGAAAGGATTACCTCCTCCAGAGTATCCGTTGCATGATTGCAGAACTCACCACTGTGGCCGCCGTGTACAGAAACAAATTTCGTCTTTCCCATCTCTTTTGATACCTGTAACAATTAATTCCTTAATTCATGCGTCCAACCTCTTAAAACAGCTCTCCTGCGGCGTAGGTCGGAAGGTGTCAAGGGTTTATCCGGGCAGTCAACTTGCTTCCTTCCTGGAGTAATCCCTTCGCAGTTCCGCCTCTTCCGGGGGGAGAGGTCGGTCAAAAAGAAAGCCCTGCACGTAATGACAGCCATACGAGGCGAGCAGGGCTAACTGATCAGCGGTCTCCACTCCTTCGGCCACGACTTCCATTCCCAGACTCCCGGCTAAATCAATGATGGTCTTGACAATGGCCCGTTTTTCAGCATTCGCCTCCATTCCAATAACAAAAGACTGGTCCACCTTTATGGTTTGGGCCGGTATTCTTCTGAGATAACTCAGAGACGAGTATCCCGTGCCAAAGTCATCAATCTGCAAACGCACCCCCAGCCTTTGCAACTCATCCATAAGGGAGAGGGAAAGCTCGACATCCTCCATGATCCCGCTCTCGGTAATCTCGACCTTGAGTAATGCAGGATCGAGACTATGTTTTTTCAAGACCTCAGCTATGCGTTTTGCCAAATCCTTTTGCCGAAACTGCAAAGAGGAGACGTTTATACTCATAAACCCGGGGGAGGCGGGAAACTTCTGCTGCCATCGTCTTGCCTGGGCACAGGCCAGATCCATGATCTTCATCCCCAACGTTGCTATCAGACCTGACTCTTCCGCCACCGGAATGAAAGTCGACGGCAGGATCATCCCTCTTTCCGGGTGCTGCCATCGAGCCAAGGCTTCATACCCTGCAAGACGTAAATTGTCAAGGTGTACGATTGGCTGATAAAAGGGGGAAATCTGTTGATCGACTATGGCCTTGGGCATATCAGACAGGAGACTGAAGCGCTCAGCCGTTTTGTTGTGCATGACCGTATCAAAGACCTGATACCCACGTTTCCCACGCGACTTGGCAACATACATGGCGGTATCGGCGTCACGCAGCACATCCTCCGCCTTACAATCGGTTGTAAGATTAGTAGCGATACCGATGGATGCTGAAAGATGAAACCTGTATTCCTGAACCTGAAAGGGTTCTTGCAGTGCCTGAAGTA
This sequence comes from uncultured delta proteobacterium, assembly GCA_963822095.1. GTDB lineage: Bacteria > Desulfobacterota > Desulfobulbia > Desulfobulbales > Desulfocapsaceae > CAWGGS01. Next base: position 5,075 of record CAWGGS010000044.1, on the reverse strand, counting down.
TACGACCGGCTGTTTTTTCAGCCTGCCTTTCGGCATTGGGTCCATGAAACAGTATCGCGAATTCGTCACCGCCCAATCTAACCTGTGTAACTCCCTCGGGCGCGGTCTCTTGGAGACGTTCGGCAAAAGATCTCAGGACCCAGTCTCCGACCAGGTGACCAAGACTATCGTTTATGAGTTTAAAATCATCCAGATCAAGAAAAACCAGCGCTACATCGCCCACGAACGAACTGGCGGCAAGCAGCTCTTCTAAGAATCTGAAGAGCAGGGCCCTGTTGCCAAGGCCCGTTAAATTGTCCTGAAAGGCCTGCTCCTCCAGCCACTCCCGGTAGCGTTTTTCCTCGGTGATATCCTTGAGGATGAAGAGAAGCTGAATCGGTTCATCCTGAGCATTCCGGCTGATTTCACAGGTTTGAGAAATCCAGCGAACCAAGCCGTGACCGAGGACGACGCGAAATTCGATATCTGTGCATATCCCGCGGGAAAGACAGGATTTATAAAAGGTAATCACTCGCTCTCTATCCTCTTTATGGAGGTACTTTTCCAGTATCTCCCAAGAGTCCAGCCGATCTCCGGCCTTGATTTGCAATAACGACCGGGTGTTTTTAGACCAGAGGAAGGATACCGGCCGGCCGGCCTCGTCGAAATGGACAGCACAGGTACAGACATTACCGGCTTGCTGTGACAAGGCGGCAAGATCATTTTTTTGTGCCCGTTCCTGGAGGGCGTGATGGATAATACCGATGAGCTCTTCCCCTGACACAGGTTTTAACAAAAACCTATAGATACGAGCCTCATTAATGCTTCGAACAACGGAGGCGAAATTGCCATGTCCGGTGAGCATGATCTTACAGATCTCAGGGTGGAGCCGGTTGACCTCAGCCAAAAGCTCGCTGCCGGACATCCCAGGCATTCTATCATCGCTGACAATGATATCCACATGTTCTCCTGCAAGAATCTTCAAGGCTTCGACAGCCGATTTTGCAGTCAGAATTTCAAACGGCTCAAAGTGAAATTCACGTTTAATCGATTGTAAAATCTCTTCTTCATCATCAACAAAAAGTATTTTAGGCAAAACCATGGTTGTCCTGCTTCCTCCTTCTTAACGGCTGCTCCGAAGACCAGGAAAATCCGAAACCCCTGGCGCTGCCTTTACCATCAGAGAGGATAGTCCTCAAGCTTCCCGAGGGCTCTTTTGTTCTGGGCCTGGGCAACCGTTATGGCAATAATGGTCACCAGATTTTCCATATCGCTATTGCGTTGCACGACATTAAAAGGTCTGCTCAACCCCATGAGCAAAGGCCCTATGGCCTTGGCTCCCCCTAGCCTTTCCAGCAATTTATAGGCAACATTTCCGGAGGTGAGATCCGGGAAAACCAGCACATTGGCCGATTTCCCCAGACGGTTGAAGGGAAAACGTTCGTTGAGCATCGATTCAACAACGGCTGTGTCGGCCTGCATCTCCCCGTCGATAAGCAGATCGGGCCGTCGGTGCCGGACAATGCCCATTGCCGTTGTCACTAAATCCGCTTTGGGATGACGGACATTTCCGAAATTGGAGAAGGAAAGCATGGCAATACGCGGCTGCATATCGAAAAAGACCGCCTTTTCCCCGGCAAGAATCGCTATCTCTGCCAGGTCGTCGGCATTCGGCTCTATATTGACCGTGGCATCGGCAAAGAGAAGGGTCCGGTTTTTCGAGATCATCAGGTAAAGACCTGAAACCTTGGAAACACCCGGCCGCCGTTCAATCACCTGGAGAACAGGACGGATGGAATTGGGATACGAATCAGCTATTCCGTGGACCTGGCCGTCAACCAACCCTTCTCTCACCAGCATAGCCCCAAACACATAGGGGTTTTTCAGCTGCCTCTTGACCTCATCCAGTGGCCATCCGCGTCGCTGCCGAAGCATAAATAGCTTTTTGACGAAATCCTCCAGGTAGGGATTCTGCTCCGGATTCATAATCTCAATTCCGTCAAGTGGTATCTGCAACCCTTCGGCAATCGACACGATCTCGTCCTCATCGCCCAACAGGACAGGTTTGGCAATACCGTCGCGCAGAGAGTGATAAGCTCCCCGAATCACCACCGGCAGGGTGCCTTCAGGCAGGACGATTCGCTTCGGGTCCTGCTGGGCGCGAATAATGATTTTTCGCATCAGCTCACGCTCAGGCCCGAGAGTTGCTTCCAGTTTATTGATATAAGCGGATCTTTCGGGCAATTGTCCCCTGGCCACACCGCTTTCCACCGCAGCTTCGGCCACTGCCGGAACTACCTTCAACAGGACTCTGCTATCCAGAGGTTTGGGGATGATATAATCGATCCCGAAACGTATCGGCTTGCCCCCATAGGCCCGTATGACCGCATCAGGCACATCTTCTCTTGCCAGCTCCGCCAGGGCCTTAACCGCAGCGACCTTCATCTCTTCGTTGATCGAGCTTGCCCCAACGTCCAAGGCGCCACGGAAAATATAGGGAAAACCGAGAACATTGTTGACCTGGTTCGGGAAATCGGAACGACCGGTGGCCACAATGGCATCCGGACGAATCGCCTTTGCCTCATCATAGTCGATCTCAGGATCGGGATTGGCCAAAGGAAAGATAATCGGTGAGGCATTCATCAGCTTCAGAAGCTCAGCGGTAAAAGCGCCTTTCACCGACAGCCCCACCAGCATATCCGCCCCTGTCACGGCATCGGCTAGAGTTCTGGCCTCCGTCTCCGCCGCAAACTCCTCCTTATAGGGATTCATGCCCTGTTCCCGCCCTTTGTAGATAACGCCCCGGGTGTCGACCATTAAGACATTTTCCCTTTTTACCCCGAGCAGGACATACAGGCGGGCACAGGCAATGGCTGCCGCCCCAGCCCCATTTATTACCACACGCACATCCGCAACCTCACGTCCGGTAAGGGTTGTGGCATTAAGCATCGCTGCCGCCGAAATAATGGCTGTCCCATGTTGATCGTCATGAAAAACGGGTATGGACATCTGTTTTTTCAGCTGCTCTTCTATATAAAAACACTCAGGTGCCTTAATATCTTCCAGATTGATGCCGCCGAATGTCGGCTCCAGGAGCTTGACCGTACGGATGAATTCATCCGGATCCGTTGTGTCGACCTCCAGGTCGAAGACATCGATATTGGCAAAGCGTTTGAACAGAACCGCCTTTCCCTCCATAACCGGTTTACTGGCCAGGGCACCTATGGCTCCCAGACCGAGAACCGCCGTTCCGTTGGTGATAACCGCGATGAGATTGGCCCGATTGGTATAATCGAAAGAGGTTTGGGGGTCCTTTTCGATCTCCAGACAGGGAACCGCCACTCCCGGAGTATAGGCAAGGCTCAGATCTGCCTGGCTGATAAACGGTTTAGTCGGCACGACCTCGGTCTTCCCAGGCCTCGGCTCTTTATGATAGCGAAGCGCCTCTTGTTCGTAATGCATTGTTTCTCCTTGAATTTTTATGGAACCCTCTGGTCCTGTAACCTGGGCAGAAAGCTGCCTCTGTGAGGTGAATCATTCGGGTTGTTTCGATGTACCGTAGGCATACTGCAACGACCGACGGCTTTTGGTATTGGAATGTGCCAAAGAATATTTATGATGCCAATTTTTAAAATTGTATAGATTTTCCTTTCGTATCTTTTTTGAATACTCCGTCTGCCTATTATACAAAACATTAGCGGAGAGTTCGATCTATTACGCTTTTTTTCGCAGAAACGTGATCAGCAAAACAATGGTAAGAAGCAAGGTAAAGCCGATATAAATCCCAAGGCTTGCAAGCGGATGAGAGAGGGTTTTGCTCTTACCCAGACCAACCTGGAAGGCTTGATAAAAAATGTCAAGGAGAAGAACCATGGTCGCCGAGGCAAACAGGAAGAAGCCCGAGGTGAGGATATCGAGGGTCTTTTCCCGACGCTCCCCGGACATCCAATACTCCTTGTTTGGGAAATTCATCAAGACAGTCGGTATGTTGGACATAAAACGCCCTGTCAATGAAAAAAGAGTGGCAAGTCCCGCAACAACAATCAGATAGAAACCGATAAAGGATGATTTCGTCGACCAGGAGTCAGGCAGACCACTTGGGCCGAAATGCGATGGGACTTGAGCTGGTATCAATGGATAGTAATACCAGGCCTGAAACACACAAAGCAGGCAAAGAACAAAAAAAACCGTAAAAGAAACTTTGCGTCCAATCATATCGTTACCTAGGGGATATCCCACTAAACGTTATTGCATGTTCCGTCATTCCCGACCATCCATGATCGCGGCACGAACCCGGTCATCGTCCAGAATCTTCTTGGTAATATCGGATAGCTGATCATTGAGCATCATCTCCAGATCCAGGACCTTCGGCCGGGTCAGGGAATCGCTTTTGGTCTCACGATTATAGTCAAGCGTCAGGGTACTCCCTTTGTTTTCAACCAGCAAACGTATATGGCTTATCGCCTTGGCAGTATACAGCGTACCGGGTCTGGTAACCCTGGCCAAAAGCTTTTTTATCACTACTACCACGGCAATATCCGCCCCGTCCCGCAGATTCAATCCCTGCCGTCTCAAACCATTCTCCAGGGTCTCCTTCATCTGGATATGAACCGGGGTACGGCTGAGAAGTTTCGTTGTCTGTTCCTTGCCCTCATCATAGACGATAACATACGGCTCACTACGATCATCCCTGCCGATCACATTCGCATTGACCGTCGGCGGATACACATCTGCGCGTGGATTTCCGGTTTCTATAACGAGATCAGCCTGTTTGGGCATGCTGCCGACGCAGGCGGAAAGAAGAGCTGTTAACAGCAATATGGTAATTTTCTTCATAGATATTCCTCCAGCGGGCGGCTTGGCAACAGACCCTGTTTGGCTGAATTACGAGTCGTTGGCCTTTTCAAGACCTGTTATTTCCACCTGCTCATTCATCCCGGAAGCAGGGGAAGTCATATTGCTTATGATCGTTTTGGGCATTTTTACAAGCCCGCCCATTAATGACATAAATACCGAAGCAGTATAGGGAATCGACTGCACCAGCAAGACGACCACCCAAATTATAAGGTCAGGTGAATCCATGCCCTGCATCTTGA
>CAWGGS010000043.1:0-49105 GCA_963822095.1 uncultured delta proteobacterium | reverse complement strand
ATAAAAAAACATGCCCTTGAACCATCGACGGATTCCGACCGGTTCAATAAGGTACTCATTACCCTCCATGCCCTGAAAGCGCCTTATAAAATATCGGGGAAAGCGAAAGACCTGCCAAAATAATGGATCTTTCATCCCTTTATAAATACGGATTTTTTCTAAAGTGGCTCGGGTTAATCTCAGCCATCACCTTTGTGGTCAGTATTTTGTTAATCCCATGGCTTATAAAACATCTTCCCCCGGATTATTTTACAAGACCGAAAGTCGATTCCAGGATCAAAAAATCAGGTCATCCGATTCTTACTTTTTTCCTGACCCTGGCGCGTAACATTTTCGGTGTTTTTTTCCTCTTGGCTGGCATTGCAATGCTCTTTCTTCCCGGACAGGGAATTCTTACCATACTTCTGGGTATTTCAATGATTGATTTTCCCGGGAAAGACCGACTTGTTCGTTCCCTTATCATTCGTCCTTCAATCCGGCAGGCTTTAAATTGGATCAGGGACAAGACCGACAGTCCGCCTTTTCGATGGCAAAACGACACATACGACGATTAACATATAGAGAATACAGTTAATAAATCCGACACTTCCGAATTAAAAAATATCATCCCGGATTTTGACCCTCTGCAGACTGTCGAAAAAAACATGTTTTTCGAAAAACCGGAAAATTTATCTACATCCTTTCAGCTTTTTTGAGTATACTTAGAAACGAATTTCAAATTTAAGTTCATAATATAGGTTATATCTCCACTCCAACATTCTATAAAAAAACGGAAATGGACCAGCTCAACACCTCAAAAGAACTCGACAGGCACATCAGTAATCAACAGACCCTTCTCGACGTAATGCCGGAAATGGTCTTGCTTGTAAGTAGTGACAATACCGTTGAATATCAAAATCCAAGCGCGCTCCGTTTTTTTGGAAACCTCAAGGATTCTTCAGGGAATTCCACGATCGAGGATACTCGGACAAACCTTCTTAATGAGGTTAAAAACCAACTCAAGTCCTCCAAAAAAAATGGGATAATGACTACGGTCATTAACAATTTTCATTTAGAGTACAGCGTGGCGCCATTCGTCGGTTACCGTGGCGATAACCTTCACTGGCTGATCATGCGTGATGTTACCGAGCGCAAAAACCATGAGCAGGAAATTGCACTCTTCCATAGCAATATAGAAATGATCCTTTCTCAAAAAATCAACGAACTCAAAGAAAGCGAAATCATCCGCAACAAGTTACTGAAACAACTCAATTCCCTGAAAAACCATTTGGAGCATCAACCTTCTGAGAGCACCATGGTCGGTTCAAGCAAATCTCTGAGCGAATTGCGCGACATGGTGCATCAGGTTGCAAAATCCGATGCTACGATCCTCATTACCGGCGAGTCCGGAACAGGAAAAGAGCTCGTGGCCAATCTCATACGGGAAACAAGCAACAGAAACGAAAAGCCGTTTCTGAAAATCAACTGCAACACGATCAATGATTCCCTGCTCGAAAGCGATCTTTTCGGCTATGAAAAAGGTTCTTTTACCGGTGCCCATGCTAGAAAAAAAGGAAAATTCGAAGTTGTTGACGGTGGAACAATTTTCCTGGACGAGATTGGAGATATCAGCCCCCGGATGCAGGCCGCTTTGCTAAGAGTTCTGCAAGACGGAGAAATTATCCGAGTTGGCGGAAATTCACCAATCCGGATCAACGTAAGAATTATTGCCGCCACCAATTGCGACCTAGCAAAAGCTGTAAAAGAAGGTTCGTTCCGCTTGGATCTTTACTACCGGCTGAATATTATCAATATCTCAATCCCCCCACTTCGAGAACGTAAGGAAGATATCATTGATCTCGTCACTTTTTTTGTGAGACGCTATCGTCTTGCCTTTAAAAAGGATGTTAATTTTGTCCCCAAATCAATCATAAACAAGCTCTGCAATCACCATTGGCCGGGAAATGTCAGAGAGCTGGAAAATGTTATTCAACGTGCCGTTTTAATGTCTAAAAGTAATGTAATCACCGAGCAGGAGCTTATCTTTGACGACGACCCGAACGATGAAAAAGACAAATCATATGTATCATTATTGCAAAAATACGAGGGACTTCCCTTGAAACAATTTACCACCGAAATGGAGCGCAGCATCATTCTCCACATCTTGTCAAAACACAACGGCAACGTTGCCAAGACGGCCAGTATTCTTAAGATCGGCAAGACCGCTTTCTATGACAAGTTAAAAAAATACGACATTGCGGCAAAGGAATATAAATAGCACCTGCATTGGCGCACAATTTGCATACTTTAATTTGGGAGGTTGTGAATATCGGGATATCCAATGCATCGAAGCACTCCGATGCGAAGAGACGGCTATGAAGAAGAAAGAAAAAACAAAAAGGATTTGCCCATACTGGTCTCAACAAGAGCATGTCTGCGAAATCCAAGAAGAAGGGCTGTTTATCCCGATGGACGATCATCTCCGAATCTACTGCACTGGAACGGAGTTTAATCTCTGCCGACAATACCTTTTAAGCAAAAAATCAAATGTCTTAGAAACGGAAAATCAAAAAAAGGATGGACAAGAGCGACGCCAATCGCCTCGGATAGAAACAACGAGGCGGCTCAATTTTATCCGCCTGAGCGACTCCGGAAATCCGGTCAGCGTGCACCCGTCAATCGCCAGTACCCTCGACCTCAGCTCGGGAGGAATGCGCCTGAGTACTCGCGAGTTGTTGATGTACGAGAGTATGATCCAGTTCCAATTCAACACTCCTTTATCGACCTCCCTCCTGACCGGCCTTGCCATGGTCAAATGGTGTACACCGACAGAAAACGATCTGCAATACCAAGCCGGCGTCTCCTTCCAAAGTGACAACATCATCGAGGCCGTAGATCAGTACCTTTGCTCGCAGGCATAATCGTTATTCAACACAGACTGGGAGCCGATTCGAAAAGCCGGTTTTCCCCTTACATACAAGCAACAAGAAAAGCCCCCATAAAACAGGTAGTCGCTGTCCAGCACCCGTTTATCCGGGTAAATCCATATGCCGGATATTCAGCCTACCGTTCATAAAAACCACCGGGGAACATCTAATTATGTATTTAATAGAGCATAGTTATGCAATTTTTTCCAATTGGCACAGGAGAACATTTTATGCCCGTAGAGAGTTGGTTATTCCCTGTGTTTTTCACCCTTCGGGCAGGTCGATATTCCCCGTTATCCCACGTCGCTTTCGGGAAAGACATACACAAACATGGCCTTTCCCGAGTCTTGTCGACTAGCGGGCCATCTCAATCCGTGAAATTTACGGGCTGATGTTTTTTGTTTTAAAGACTGCTCATTCTTGTCTTTTCCTGCCATTGCGATTATTCTGTTCTATCTAAACGGCAAGACAATCTCATTAATATTTCCGGTCTGAGAATGGAAAAGTAAAGGAACAATGTCGATAAAAATCTACAACACACTCACCCGAAAAAAAGAACTGTTTACCCCCTCTGAGAACAAGCATGTCAAACTCTATGTTTGCGGTATAACCTCCTACGATTACTGCCACATCGGACATGCCCGCTCTGCACTTGCCTTCGACATGATTGTCCGTTATCTGCGTTATCGGGGCTATAAGGTCACCTATGTTCGTAATTTCACGGACATTGACGACAAGATAATTAAAAGAGCAGTAGAACAAAATACGACGACCGAAGAATTGGCAAATCGTTTTATTGGAGAATTCTACATTGACATGGACGCCTTGGGCATAGATCGGCCGACCATTGAGCCTAAGGCTACTGAACACATTGGTGAGATGATCACTCTCATCTCGGAGCTTATTGACTCCGGAAAAGCCTACCCTGCAGGAGGAGATGTTTATTTTTCGGTTACCAGTTTTCAGGAATACGGCAAACTGTCGGGACGCAATCTGGAAGATATGCAGGCAGGCGCCCGCATATCAGTCAATGAACAAAAGAACAATCCCATGGATTTCGTCCTCTGGAAGGGATCCAAACCCGGCGAACCGACCTGGGAGAGCCCCTGGGGGCCCGGACGCCCTGGCTGGCATATCGAGTGCTCGGCGATGAGCCGGAAATACCTCGGCAACACCTTCGATATCCATGGCGGTGGTCAGGATCTGATCTTTCCCCATCATGAAAATGAAGTTGCCCAAAGCGAAGGGGCTAATAACGCACCTTTTGTCACCACCTGGATCCACCATGGTTTTGTCACTATCCGTGACGAGAAGATGTCAAAATCGCTTGGTAATTTCCTCACCATCCGCGATATCCGCAAACAATACCATCCAGAGGTCATACGATTCTTTATATTTTCCACACACTACAGAAATCCGCTGGACTTCTCCGAATCGGCAATGCAGGATGCCATGGCTGGTCTGGATCGCCTCTATAACTGCGTTGCCGCAATCGAAGGAATTAAAACTGATGGGGATTCCTCTGTAGCCTCTATTATATCTTCCAAAGACAGGGGCAAACTCGCCTCCATGGAAACCCGCTACCAACAGGCCATGGACAACGATTTTAACACCGCCCAAGCCCAGGCGATTCTCTTTGATACGGCAAAAGTCATGAACAAGATAGAACGTCTTCTTCCCCCGGAACCTTGCCCGGACGATCTGCACATTCTCCGGGAGACTCTTGTGAAATTCAAAGAACTTGCGACAATAATGGGCCTGCTCAAGGAAGATGCCGTCGACTACCTGCAACAGAAGAAGGCAGCTCTACTCGAAGGACTGGATATCGACGAAAACACAATTATCGCCTTGATCGACGAACGCAACCAGGCCCGAAATTCACGTAATTGGACCCGAAGTGATGAAATTCGTGACAAACTCCTTGAAAACAATATCGAGCTTAAGGACAGCCCCGCAGGAACCACCTGGGAAGTGAGACGAACACAGACATAACAGAGGGAATGCCATGGCCAGATTACCAGCAGTTGCAGACCGTTTTTATCCCGGAAGCTCCTCCGCCCTTGTCAAGGAAGTACAACATCTCATGGGAAAATCCCGGCCTGACAAGCTGGATGCCATTGCTGTCGTCTGCCCTCATGCTGGCTATATGTACTCGGGAGGCGTCGCCGCCGAAACCCTGGGCCAGGTTACCATTCCGGAGACGGTTGTAATTCTGGGCCCCAACCATCACGGAAGAGGGGCGGACATCGCTCTGTCGACCGACACCTGGCAGATGCCCATGGGGGACGTCCCCATCGACATCGATCTTGCGGAATTACTCCAGCGCAAATCAAAGTCTGTTAAAAATGACGAATCAGCTCATCAATTTGAACACTCCCTTGAGGTTCAGGTACCATTTCTTCAGGAAATGCAAAGGAACCTCAAAATAGTCCCCCTGGTGTTAGCCCGACTTTCCTATCAAGACTGCGAACAACTCGCCACCTGCATTGCAGAAAGCATCATTGAATCGGACAAGAAGATCCTGATCGTTGCCTCAAGCGATATGACCCACTACGAACCGCGTCGGATCGCAGTCAAGAAAGATTCCCTTGCTCTTGACAGACTTCTGGGTCTGGACCCGGCTGGTCTGTATCAGGTTGTGACGGAACAGCAGATCTCAATGTGCGGCTTTATCCCTGCAACAGTAGCGGTTTTGGCTTCTCTTAAAATGGGAGCAAAGCAGGCGAAACTTGTCCGCTATACAGACTCGGGAGAGATCTCAGGTGACACTGATCAGGTTGTTGGATATGCCGGAGTGATCATTTCTTAACTTGCATTTCTCAAAATTTTTTCGTTCATTTTTATTTATCGATACAACCAGCTGCTAATATTGATAAATGAGCCTGCTTCCCATCTTTACAAAAAATTTCACCCTTTGTCTGAGCGGATTCCATTCCATCTGCATCGTTGCAGGTCATTTGCAGGAGTTCTCTACAGCCACATGACTTGCGCCTCACAGTTTAAGTAAACCCCGCCCAACGGTAATGCAGGTTACTCTGAGTCTTTCCAGAGATTTTTCCTTGACAGCGGAAACTATTTTTTCTATATACATGACCCTATCAAGACCCATTGCTGGGGGATGGTCTAACGGCAAGACAGCGGACTCTGACTCCGCTTATCGGGGTTCGAATCCCTGTCCCCCAGCCATTTCGAAACTCTTATGCGTCCCCTCCTGAGAAAGGTATCCGCCTCTTTTTGGTATCCCCTGTTTTTCACCAAGAATGACTATACGTTGTGTCTATTCTTTTTTCTGATTACCACTGAAACTCAGCCTATCGGAAAAGAAGGGTGTGAGCTGTTCATTTCTCGGGTCTCTGCAGCCTGGACGGCTGCAGCGGAGCCACCAGGGATGGGTTTATGGCGTCCCGCGAAACGAACAACTCACACCCTGGATTAGTTACTGAACATTAGTGGTGGTCAGATTTTTTTTTGCCAGTCTTCATGGAAGTCTATCCTGTTTATCCCCTCCTCCTTCCGGTGAGGACAATGGGTGGACATGAGCGCTGACCATTGTCCTGGCCCTTAAATGATGGTGAGAGGACGTAATCCTGTGTTGCAGACTTGTCCGGGCCAGACCTGCCGACTCCATTTCTGTACGTCGCCCCGTACATTCGTGCTCCCCTGCTGTATCAAGGCTAGTTCCCTCAGACTCTACCTCACTGTAACGTCCTTGCCTTCAGCTAGTAATTCGTGTTATTTTTTCACCAAACACAGGTACACTTACAGGGGACTTTACCCCCATGAGTTCACGCCCATGCCGAGCGTAATCGGGTAGCCGGGGGATTTTCTCCCCCAGCCCCCACACCACCAAGCATGCGGGTCCGCACTTGGCGGTTCCCAAAGAACATCGGACCGTAGCCGGATGAAGTATATCCGCAGCTCTTTGACAGCAAGAAGGTAGCAACTGCAGAATATACCTGAAAGTGTGATAGTCCTTACATCGCGCCTGCCGATTCACTCACCCGGTCGGGTTCAACGTGTGGCAGAGCAGATAAGATCACACTTTCCTCTATGGGTTTGGCCCTTCAGCGGGATGAGTCCTCCCGGCTTTTCTCTTCACCGAGCTCGTTTCCAGTCGCCCATGCTCCTGTTGGGTGACTTCCTACGCCTACTATGGCCTCTGCTGACTCCTGCCCAATCACCCTGCATGTTGCCACACAGGGCGCTGCCGTAACAGCGACCGCTTGTCGGGCAGGCCTCCCCGGATAAGGACGTGATCTGTCACTATGCAACCGCGGCATTTACCGTATCTCCTAAACCCAGGGCTTTGTCATGTGGTGCTGACTTACCCGGAGACTCGGCCTTATATGCCATTTCTGTTCGTCGGCTCATAGATTTGCACTCCAGCTTCCTCCAGACGAGCCCTCACGAGATCGCCCTTGCTTTCGGCTAGTATTTATGTTCCTGTCATCACGACAGTAACAGGGTTTACATACAGGGGACTTACACCCCATAAGATCACGCCCATGCCAGGCGTACCCCAACTGTTCCACTGGACCCGCAAACAGCACGGGCCAGTGAACGCTACGCCAGAAATATAGGATTCGATAAGCCATGGAAAATATCGTAATAGCGAACTATAAAAACCCAACCCATACGGAGGCAATCGTTTATCTTCTAAATGAGTACGCCAAGGATGAAATGGGAGGAGGCACAGAGCTCTCTGATTTTGTAAAAGCCAACCTTGTTTCTGAGCTTGATAAGCGACCGCAAGCATTAGCTATTCTGGCCTTTTTAGAAAATGAGCCTGCTGGCCTTGCTATTTGCTTTGAAGGATTTTCTAGCTTTTCCTGTATGCCGCTTCTAAATATTCATGACATGGTTGTTGCACCAAAATTTCGAGGCCGGAGTTTATCACAAAAAATTCTCGCGAAAGTACAAGAGACAGCAAAGAAACGAGGATGCTGTAAATTAACCTTGGAGGTTCTAGAAGGGAATCAAATTGCACAAAACACTTATCAGTCATTTGGTTTCGAAGGCTACGAACTCAATCCTAAAATGGGCAAGGCTATGTTTTGGGAGAAAAAAATAGGCTGACACGTATATAGGCCTCACAAGACCGTTTTGCCAAGCCGATCCAGTCAAGCCGCTTACTGATTCGGATCCTCCAGATGCGGCAGGAAGGCGATGAGTGCCATTCCGGGCACGGTGGCAAGAAAGGTAAAGCCGAAAAAGGCTGAAAACCCTAGCCAGGCGGCAAGATAGCCGGAAAAAACTCCGGCAAAGGTGGATGAGACATTCATAATACTGGTGGCAATGGCCATGTGGGCGGCCTTGTAGGAGGATTTGCACGTCCGCATGATAAAGACCATGAAGACCGCTGTCCCGAGGCCAGCCCCAAAGGCCTCCAATACGACAAAGACGGTTACCACCATAGGATTGGCCAAGCCCAATTCCGGCGATCCTGCGATTCCTCGATAGCCGTAGGCCAAAAACATATAGAGCAGATTGGGGATATTTTGCGCCAACACCAGCGGCCAAATAACCCGCTTTAATCCAAACCGTCCTATCAAGTAGCCCCCGATAATCCCACCGGTGATCGATGCCGCGATGCCGAATGTACCGTAAATGAGCCCATAGAGATCTCGGGTGATCCCGATGTCCTTCAGCATGGGATATACCATGGAAAGGAGGAAGGATTCACCGGTCCTGTAGAGCACCAGGAAAGCCAGTATCGCACCGATACGAGGCTGATCAAGATAGTCGACAAAGGCCCTGGCATAAAAGGAATCTGAGGAAAAAATCCGCCTTTTCAATACCGGGAGAGCCGCAAGAAAAGATATCAAGACCAACAGCAGGCTAAGCGTAATAAATCCAGGGACACCGATTTTTTTGAGATAGGGTGTCCAGGGAGTAATTGCCCGTTGGAAAGTCTCGGTATGCACCAGGAAGATAATCAGGGCACCAACCGCAACTGCTCCGGATAGCCATAGTATTCGCCTGAGCTTTGCCAACTCAGCGAGTAACGAAAGAAAATCCCGCTGCTGCATCTCCACATCAGGGAGGAAAAAACGATGATACAAAAAAAGGGCAAACAAGAGAAGACCAGCTGCAAGAAAGCCGGTACTCCAACTGGTAACCCCTGATAACCAGACAATCCCTCCACCACCGGCAATAAGGGCGATACGATAGGACATGGCTTGAAATCCCACATACTGAGCCTGACGCTTTTTATCCAGGGCCTCGAGATAATACCCGTCAATGGCAATGTCATGACTGGCGGAGAGGAATGCCATGACAAGAAACAGAACAGACCCCAGTGTCAACGCACCGGGCATGGTAGCGCAAAAAGCCAGAGCCCCGGCCGATAGAGCCAGGGCTACTTCTGCGATGAGCAGCCAGCGTCTTTTGGTCAGGAAGGCGTCGGCAAGAGGTGCCCAGAGAAATTTCAAGACCCACGGCAATCCATAGAGAGAGGTAAGGCCGATGGCCTGCAGGCTGGCGCCGAAGTCCTTAAAATAAACCGTGGAAATCTGACGAACGAGACTATAGGGAAAACCTTCAGCAAAATAGGTGGTAAAAACCCAAAACGCAGGCCGTTTTTTTTCCAAATTGCTGTTCTGCAGAGTTTCGGTCAAGGGAACTCCTTTCGTCTTAAATATAAAACATATGCCTTTGAAGATGAAAATCTTAGACGATCCCCGATTTCGAAGCAAGGACTTTTCCTTAAAATTCCAATAATCACAAAATCATAATCAGGTACTCACTTCCAGACGCCAGAGAAAAGAGAGAGGTGTACACATAGTTCACTTTATATAACCGAATTTCTAAGCTTGCAGGTGTTTTTCATCACGAAAAGATGATATACTCAAGTAAAAGCCGAGAAGATGTCATCTGTTAATGTCTTCAAACAACCACATTCCCATAGAGGTTTGTTCAATGGACGATGGCTATAGAAAACATAGTCAAACGCCATCGTTTCGTAAGCAAGATTGGACCATTGAAAATAGTTTGTTTCCTCCAGAATGGAGCAAAACATCGGTCCCGGTAATTGACAACCTACTATACTTTATCAGGAGAAGGACATGCCGAAAAAAAGCAAACCCGCATTTTACACCCAAACCAGCAAAAATTTTCCAAAAGTTATCAAGGCTGTAGAAAACCTGGGAACAACTCTTCGCTCCTCAGGTCCTCTTGATGAAAAAACATCGCATCTGATTCAGCTGGCAGCGGCTGCGGCGATGAAATCTGAAGGGTCGGTCTGTTCACATACGCACAGGGCATTACAGGCAGGCGCAAGTCCGGAAGAAATATCCCATACGCTGTTGCTCCTTGTATCAACTATCGGATTTCCCGGAACCATGGCCGCCATGTCCTGGTCCCAGGAAATTCTAAAGGAATCGGGAAAAAAGAAGAAAAATAAGAAATAATACCTAAGCCCTCTGAAACATTAGAGACAAAACAGTTGCTTGGGCTTCTTCAGGGTGTAAGGTTCGGCCGCAAAAAGCCCAATCAACTATCAGCTAGCCATAGTGCCACTGACCTTCTGTCGCTCCTCGGCAAAATCAAAGCCATCCCAGATGCCGATAGAGCTGAGAACGGAATCCTGCGGATGAAATTCTCGAAAGATTCGGAAATAATAGGCGGCCTCTTTGCTATTGATCACAGCTGTGGGAAACTCAGCCTTGATGCGAGCGAACTCATTATCCGAAATCTCTTTTTCCGCCAACCGCTCTCCAAGATGCTCGCACCCGGCGCCCTGGGTATACTGAACCTTTTTGCGCCAGATGATTTCATCCGGGAGCAGGCCAGTTCCTTCGAAGGCCTTACGCAGTATCCATTTCTCAACCTTTGCATCACCATCTTCAACGATCTTTAATTCCGGAGCAATCCGCATTCCCAGATCAATCAGGTCCGTATCAAAAAACGGAACCCGCAATTCCAGACTGAACAACATCCCCATACGATCGGCTCGCTGAAGATTGATGTTATGTACCCCTTGAATCAAACGTCGCGACTCGGTATTTATATCCTGCATTGGAAAGCGTTTCATGTAATGATAACCGGCAAAGACCTCATCTGCCCCTTCACCGGTCAGAACAACCGTTACATACTCGGCTGCCAGCTTGCAGGTGAAATAACACGGAACCGCACAGCGGACAAGAGAAGGATCGTACGTTTCCAGCTTCCGAATAACATCAGGCAGTACTTCATAGTACTCCTTTTCGGTGATGATATGCTCATGGTGCGTCGACCCAATATGTTTCACTGCCTTACGGGCGGCAATAAGATCATCGCTCTCTTGACCGAGTTCATCCTCCATTCCAACGGCAAAGGTATGGAGATGAGGGATATCTTCAGCTGCTAAAGCTGCTATCAAACTGCTGTCCAAACCACCGCTGCAAAAGGCGCCAACATGGATCTCTTTGTCAGACAGCAGTCGCTTTTTCACGGAATTCCCTAACGTACTGCGTATCAATTCGACAGCATGGTCTTCCTCGGTGAGATGAAAATCCCTAGACATCGGAACAGTATAATATTGCTTGAATCCGGTCTCCGGCGTAAAAAAATGCCCCGGAGGAAACTCATGGACCTCAGGCACTCCGGAAAGACTCATTGCCCCCAGCTCGGAGCTAAAATAGAAATGGTCATCTTTGTAACCATAGTACAAGGGCTTAATGCCAATGGGATCTCGCCCCAGCATGAACTTATCGCCGTCATAGAGAGCAAAAGCGAACATACCATCCAGGTCATATATACACTCTGGCCCTTTTTCCTGGAACAGAGCGAGAATGACCTCCGAATCAGAATGGGTGGTAAAGGGATAATTTTCGACCAGTCGATTGCGAATAGCTTGAAAATTGTAGATTTCTCCGTTGCAGATAATTCCAGCGGCCCCTTCTTTTCCAAGAATAGGCTGCCTCCCTTTGGCCACATCGATAATTGAAAGACGGGTGTGTCCGAAGACGAATGAACCATAGGTATGAATACCACGATCATCCGGCCCGCGATGGGGCAAGGCATCCAGCATTCGTTCAATGGTTTCGATATCTTTTACGCCGATACATCCGGCAATGCCGCACATGGGAACTCCTCCTTAACCTAACTATTTCATGGGAATTTTCGCTAAATTGTGTATTTCTTTTCTGATTTCCCCTGAAACTCAGCCTATCAGAATGGAAGGGTGTGAGCTGTTCGTTTCTTGGGTCTCTGCAGCCTGGACGGCTGCAGAGAAGCCCCCATTGATGGGTTTATGGCGTCCCGAGAAACAAACAGCTCACACTCTGGATCAGTAGCTGAACATTAGCGGTAATCAGATTTACTTTTGATGCTTTCGTAAAAAGTCATCGGATTTGCCGAGATGGACTCTGGAGATAAGTACCCCAATAATACGGGGATATAAACTCCGACTTCAGGTAAGGAGTCCATCATTCTTTAATAATTTCAAAAATACCACAGAAGCTATGCCCGACACCGGTGCCCGGTTGCATCTCCATCTCCAGCTTACGCAATGAATACCCCAGATGGGGTTCGATGACATTGGCGCGGACGTCTCCCCAGGGAAGCCATCCCACACCCTGGATGACACGTTGCATGGAGTGCAGAGCCTCCTTGAGTGGTTCCGGATAGAAAGATTTGATTTCCGGTATGGTGGTCAATTCTCTTTTATCAGCATCATAACCAGCTAAAAGTTGTCTAGTATGGTCGATAAGGGTATTGGTGGCCATAAAAAAGGACTCGAAAAAGGTATTGAGATGATCATAACCGGGCTTGCCGACATGATCGACCAGTAAAGAGTCCAGGTCTGTTCGGGTATATCCTTCGAACAGAGAATTGATGGCATAACGCAGCGCCGGGCTGTTGGCATTGTATTCACCTGTTTCCAGGTGACGGCCTACCAGCATTGAACGATCGAAGTATTTAACAGGACGGATACGGCATCCCGCCTCCTTGGCTGCGGTATCGATAATGCGCTGAACCTCGTCACGGCACATCAGGCGCAGAGGAAATACAGCAACATCCATTTTGTCGCGTTCTTCCTTGGGGTAGATATAGGAGATGCGATAGTCCATCCAATACTCCCGATCAAGAGGAGCATCCCAGAGATCCTGCCATTCGTAGGCCCAGCGTCCAAGCCAATCACCGATAAAAATAGACTTATTGGATGCCTGACGGCAGATATCGGCGATCAAAGCAACAGCCTCGTCATCATGCAGATGGGACCAGGTACCGTAGGATGAAAAATAGACGTCGAAAGGCTCCATTTCTTTGATCGCCTGCGGCAAGCCATGGGAGAGGTCTTCTCGGATAAAGCTCATTTTGGGATTTTGGCCGTAAAAGGCACGGGCCTGACTGAGCAACTCCTCATTGATGTCCACCCCAAGGTAGGCTTTCAAACGATCCGGGGTAATGGCGGCTGTGATATACTCGTAAATTCCGGGATCTTTGGTATTGACATCCATCATCAAGTCAAAGCCGTCACCGTTGCCGCATCCTAGATCCAGGATGCGCAGACGTTCAAGCTTCTCGGTTTTCCGGGAAACCACTTCATTTAAGGCCGGGCGCAGGAATATACCTGTCAATTGGTCTTCCCAGAACCGCCTCACATTGTCGTATTTTCCGAGTAGTCCCGATGCTTTGTCATATTTTCCGGTTGTGGCGGCCTGGGTATAGGCCTGTTCTTCTGCCATTGTTCTGTCCCCTCTTACGCTGCCATTTTCTTTAAGATATCGATGGCATGGAAGGCGTCACGACAGTAGGCGTCGGCACCGATCTCTTTTGCGAATTTCTCTGATGTTGGCGCTCCACCGATAAGCACCTGGACCTTATCCCTCAGGCCCTCTTCATCGAGGCTTTTGATAACGGTTGCCATTTCACGCATGGTGGTGGTCAACAGCGCGGACAGTCCTAAATAGCCCGCCTTCTTCTCTTTAACCTGGGCGACAATACGATCCGCCGCCACGTCGTTACCGAGATCAAGGACGGTATAACCTGCTCCTTTAAGCATGATTCCAACGATATTCTTGCCGATATCATGCAGATCTCCTGCTACGGTTGCAAGCACGAATGTGCCTTTGCTCTTGACACCGGCGCCTGCCAGATGCGGACCCAGAAGTTCCATGGCAGCACCTACGCACTCGGCCGATGCCAGCATATCCGGAATCAGGTACTCACCTTTGTCGAATTTCTCACCGACTGTTTCCATGGAGCCGGTCAAGGCCTCAAGGATGAGTTTTTTCGGGTCAATCCCCTGCTCGATGGCCATTTCAACCAGTTCGGTAACTGCCGGTTTGCCCTCCAAACCTTCGTCGTACCCTTCATCTTCCGCTGCGACACGGCCCTGGACAACATTATACGCAACCAAGGTGATCAATTCCTGCTCGTTCATGTTTATCTCCTTCTTCTGATTGTCACGTGCTATCTCGCATGAGACGTTCAATTTTTATTTATTGCTCGTTTCTATCCGAAAAATGGATTTTTGGTGCGACATCGAGGCATACGCAAATATTTACCGCAGGCATATAGGAATATTCCGAGAATAAAATTTTTCGCATCACAAAGACATCCCGCCAGATAAGCGCAGATTTCGAATAACAGTTATTTGACGGGACTAGCTCCACTGCCGTAACACGGGCAACAGGCCGGGTATATCCTCAAATATTCGGTCAACAACATCCTTCTCAAGATGCGGTGAAGACTGCATTTCAATGCGCTCAAGCTCGGACAGCGCCAGTTCCACAACACGATCCTGTTGGTCCTTTGCTCCAAAGGCAAACGGATCAGAAACGTCACCCGCATGGATCGCCTTGCGTGCATGTCGGGCATAGAGCCTGTGGCTCGATGCCATCACTTTTTTAACCATGGTGAGCACCGATTTGGTTTCTTCGGCATTCACCTTGGGAGCCCGCAGACAATGTTTGACCTTGCCGATCATTTCGTTGTCGATTATAGCCTGGACTGGACAAAAGGTATTGGTTCGATCCAGCAGACCAAAGGCATAATGGATATATTGAGCCCCCGTCATGGCCATATACTGATGGGTAAAAAGCTTCTCAAAAACTGCCTGAGCGCCAGGTACCTTGGCATCCCCGACACCTGCCGTACTGTAACAGGGGATCTTGTAATGCCTGGCTAACTGGGCACAATCAATATTGTACTGGTTAAACTCCGGACAACCGTAGAGGTCATGGAGATCATCCATCCTTGCCCTTACCGGCACACTTCCGTAAAGAACCGGTGCACCTGGTCGTATCAATTGCACAAGGGTGATGCCGGCCAGGATTTCCGCATTTATCTGGGCCACCATCCCTGCTTCCTGAATAGGGGCAGAGGACCCGCCCTGAGGCGATGAGGAAATAACCAGCGGCAGCCCTGCTTCCACAATGGCAATGACCTTTTCGGCCGTATCATTGACGAGCTGCAGTGGACTTTTGAAAACGCAGGCGATAAACGAGATAATCGGGTTTTTACGCAGGGCTTCGGGACCGCCTGCTATTATCTCGGCCATACGCACGACGTCAGGAAGACTCTCGATCTGAGTCAGTCCAGCCTGGACATGTTTAGTGATATTGTTGAGACTGGCAAAAAATTTATTAACATCATGGTTGTTCTCATCCACACCGGGGTCCTGGATATTGACCGGTCGGATGAAAAAATCGAGATTGCTGAGATGTTCACAGATATTGGCAGCACGGCACAAAAGCTCCGCACTCCCCCTTAATTCCGTATATTGCGGAACGCGAATGGATTTGTCCGGGCTCTTTACACTCTGAAAGGTCTCCATCTTTGTCTCGAGCCAGACATTGGTCTCCGAGCCCGAACCGAAATAGATCCTGGGGACCTCGGCATCAAGGAACAAACGATTTTCTGGCCGGCGAGCACCGAGCACGAACGACGATGGAGCCTTGGCTATGGCATCTTCCACCATAGCCGCCGGCATACTTATGCGCCAAACCGGTTGCTCATGTTCGCTTATTTCTGTAACGCTTGCCCCAACCTTGCCGAACATCCCGGCAACTTTCTTGTTATAGCACCAGATTCCCGGTTCTTCCAAGATGGCAAGTGACGTCCGATGGAGCTCTGCTATCTGGTCTGGCTGTAGACGTTCATATGGGTGGACAACAGTTCCCGGTCGAAACTCTTGAGTCATTGAATTCTCCTTATTTTTAAAAATCATAGTCAGGATTTTCTGAGCGCTCTGGTATAGCGGCGAAAGTGTCTATCTTTGCCCATCAGGGCCTCTGCCGTACGTACGGCTGCCATCATAATGGTATTGGACGGGTCCATGATGGCCGAATCAAGACCTGCAAAGATGGCCATTTGCATAAAGGCGGCATTGAGATTCGCCCTGTCCGGCAGACCAAAGGAAATATTTGAGAGTCCCATGGTGGTTGATGCTTCGGGAAAGGTCTGCTTGATAGCCACCAAGGTATCCAATGTTACTTTGCCTTGGGTCGCATCGGCTGAAACCGGCAATACCAGAGGATCAAAATACAGATGCTCGGTGGGTACCTTGAAGTCTAAACAGGCAGAGGCAATTGTACGACATGCGTTTATACGCCCTTCTACGGTCTTGGGAATCCCCTTATCATCCATGGCCAAAGCAACGACCGGAACCTGGTATTTGGCTACGAGAGGCAAAACAGCCTGAAGAAAATGATCGTCCGCTTTGATGGAATTGATCATGGACTTTCGACCGTTCATGGCCGCAAGCCCCGCTTCCAGGACATCCGGATCGGCGCTGTCGACACACAGCGGTTTATCAACCTCCTGGCAGAGTACATCCACCGCCCAATGCATGGCCTTGATTTCATCATCCTGTGTGCCGGTACCGGTACCGACGTTAACATCAATTACGGTAGCACCTGCTGCCGCCTGAATCTGAGCCAGCTCAACGAGCTCATCAGTCTTCCGTTCTTCGATTATGCCACGAACCTGAGAACGCGTGGCGTTTATTTTTTCTCCAATAACTATCATAGGCGCTCCTGTCTGGAGGTAATATTTTTGTAAATTTACGGCTATGCCATAAGAAATTCGCGCAGACCTGGGATATCGGCAATGATCCGTTTCCGGACGTCTTCATCCAGTATGGATTGTGGTGCATCGTCTAGTATGGATAGAACCTTCTCCGTCGCACGAGCCCTTGCATCTTTTCCTCCTGCTGCCTGCCAGACGTCCCTGTTTTCTCTGTCACTGAGGGTCGGTGTATACTGTTCTGCGCGCATATAACGACGGGTATGGCGTGACGATACAAAATGTCCGGCAGGGCCAATCTTTTTGATCTCATCGTAGGCAAGTGTCGTATCATCGACTTTGATCCCCTGGACAGCCCGCATAACCATGCCGAGGATCTCATTGTCGATGACCAGTTTATCAAAGGAAGCCGTCATGCAGAATTCCAGAAATCCGGCGGCATCATGGATAAAATTCCCTCCTGCCAGTGCCGTCAGAAGGTTGGATATTGCCGATTCATAACCGGCCTGGACATCGTTGACTTTGGAATCCGACATGCCTGCAGTGGCATAGATAGGTACTTTATAGAATTGAGCCATCTGGGTAGCGGCTGCATTTAACAGCCCCATTTCCACAGAGCCAGCCAGATATTTCATGTCGCGCAGATCGGTAATCGAAGCAACGCAGCCGAATAATACCGGTGTGCCTGGATTAACCAGCTGAGCAAGCATGACGCCTGTCAGCGTATCAACACATTCCACCACCAGATTGCCGGCCAATGTTACCGGAGCTGTTGCGCCACACAGCGGTTCGGCCGGAACTACCAGCGGGATATTGTTTTTAGCGACCTCAATCGCGAGTTCAGCGTAACTCTCATCCAGCTTGAAGGGACTGATAATACAGGCAACCATTGAGATAAAGGGTCGCTTTCTCAGTGCCTCGGGGGACCCTGCGATCATTTCCGCCATCTTGATGACATTGCGTACGCCTTCAACCGTGTACACACCGCCCATGATATGCTTTTTTGTGCGGTTCAGGGCTGCGCCGAAACGGTTGACATCAATGTCCTCACGGTCCACATCATGAGGAAATATATTGAGCATATAGAAATGGATGTTCTCTAGCTGATCGACGACACGGGCCATATTCATGATATCCCTGACTTCCGAAGGTCGATTATCGTCACGTCCCGGATCCTGAACATTCAAGGCCGTGCCGCCCGTTCCCATATAGACACGCTTCCCTCCAATTTCACAATCAAGGGACCCGTCCTCCTCACGGCCACAGAGATTTATAATAGAAGGAGCCTCTTCTATAAGCTCCATAACCATTTTTTCATCAAATTTGACGATATTTGACTGCTCGTCTACCCGTGCTCCCGCTTTTTTAAAGATCTTTAAAGCCTGATCATGATTAATCTGAACTCCGATTTCAGAGTAGACGCGTAAGACTGTTTGATGAATTTTCAAGATATCCGAATCGGTAAGCGGTCGATACCGACCGCCATCCAAACCTTTCAACACCATGGACGTTCTCCTTGTTTTGCTTGCAATCTAATCTTTGCAGTAAAAAATTTGCCTTAATGGCTTCGCCTGGCAATGCAATCGTTTTTACGACAGATCGCACAGGGATTATAGGCGGGATTTACACCTGAATTGCCGGCCGGCAATACTCCGAAAATGCCGGAAACTGATTTTCGGGGCGACATCAGAAAGCTTTCACTCAACCTGACATCGACAGGGTACTTATCGTGAAATACGGAAAATAAAATACGTTGTTGGTCAATAGACCAATCACAATAGCCTGGACTGAAACGCAATGTCACCCCTCTTTCTTGTTGGGCAGCTTTTTCAGCCGTTTCCTGATAAAACTGCTCAACAATGTTTTCGACAGCAATCGAACCGATTGCATCCAATACATAGGCATCAGCATAGCGTCTTTCTTTCATCCGTTTTTGTATTTCCCAATCGATTTCCGGACCGACGGTGGCAACAAAACAGAAAATCTCGTCAGCATCACCGACGGCTCTTGCTAATTTAGGGCTTGTAAAAAGAGTGCCATCAGCGAGTTCAATATCTTTCCCATCGGTTCGAACCAACGGAAAATTGCGAAAATCCAGCCGTGGATGTAACAAAGAATCCATCTTCCTGCCGACATTGTCGATCCGGCGCAATGCAGATGGGGAAGGCGTCTTACCACGTTTGGCTCCAAGAAGCCGAAGGACCTTTTTAGTGTCAAAAGTTTTATCGAATCTGCTGAGTATCATTTCTCCTATCCCACTCCCTTCAAGATCATATAGTTCAATACGGCCAGATTCCCCGATATGGAACAGGAAACCTCTTGATCCATCTGTAATATTAATTGTACCCTATCTTTAATACCTACATTTTTCAAATAGGGCAAAAACCAATTGTTAGCTACGGATCACATCACCAGAAGTACTGATTTTCTTTATTTAATATTTTTTTTCAGCATGTTATGTGATTTACACCAGCAATCTCTCCATCTCCCAACAATTTAGCACCCCCAAACAATGCCTTCAGGATACTGAATCAACCTTGAACTCAGGCTGGTATAAACTTTCATCTACTTGTTTTTCTATTCTTTACTAAAATACAATGCCCCGTTCATATCAGTAATATTTTCGCCTGCCGAGGTTGGGGTATAATCCAAAGATTAATTATTTACAGTTGTGCAAATATTTATTATCATATTGTTATTTCGTTCTTATCTCTTTTTCGAGCATAGTAATAATAACTTTGCTCTGGACGTTTTTATGTTTCCACAATATTATTCGTGTTCTATATATATCGCAAGGTATTTTTCGATATTTTATATATGACACGATGTATTATTGAAATTTTATGGTAAAGGTTCGCAACTTTGTGTAAGAAGAATTCGCAATATTAATTAAGTGTTCGTTGAATAACAGACGCCCTGCAAACATTGAGGTCATTGGATGGCTCCTGAAGTGACGAGTTTCGAAAACCTATCTTCCCAGCAACGGTCCCGGGAAATGCTTTTATCGCTACGTAAAATTATCCAAGCGATATCTCTCAATTCCAAAGACCTCAGCCGCCGCTATGGCATTACAGGTCCCCAGTTAATAATTCTTAACGAAATTGCAAATCATGACTCGCTTTCAGTAACCGAGCTGGCCCGCTCCATCAGCCTCAGTCAAGCGACAGTCACCGATATTCTGAACCGATTGGAGAAACGAAAACTTATAGAACGTTCCCGGGATGATGCAGACCGTCGCCGAGTCAACATTCGAATAACCGACCAATGCCGGGAGATTCTCTCCCAAGTCCCACCACCACTTCAGGAAACATTCATAGAACGATATGCCGAGCTTGCCGAGTGGGAACAACTGATGATTCTGACTTCTTTTAAAAGAGTCGTCGACCTGGTGTCGGCCAACAAGATTAACGCAGCACCTTTCCTGACCACAGATCCTCTTTGACCTGTTTTCAACTCAGGTTACACCCATCGAGCCTTCAACCTTTTCTTGATTCCAAATCGCAAGAGTGGTAAGAAGCATTCCTTGAAGGAAGAAAAACGCTCGGACTTGGTAATCACTGCGTCACAGTTCTTCTTCACAAGAAAAAGAAGTAACAAAACCGCTTCAGCAGGTTGAATTATATTTTTCATTTTTTCCACTGGGTATATTGATCAAGGAGATAATCATGCCTCGAATGTTACGTTTTTTTGCAATCGCCCTGCTGCTTTCACTTTCTTTTCCGGTACTCCCAAAGGCAGCGGAAGATCCAGTAATGAAAACAATCAATGAGGCGGTTCAAAACTATAAAAACGGAAAATTCAGCGCCGCTGTCACCAGTCTCGACTATGCCAGTCAAATGATACGCCAGAAGAAAGGAGAAGCTTTGGGGAAATTACTCCCCGCTCCTCTTGCCGGTTGGACTGCCAAGCAGGCCGACAGTAAGGCCATGGGTTCTGCGATGTTCGGGGGAGCCACCACCGCAGAGCGCCATTATATCAAGGACGATGCTACCATCACTGTTAGATACAGCACGGACTCACCTATGATGCAATCCATGATTATGATGTTCAGCAACCCGGTATTTGCCTCCTCGGCAGGAAAACTTGAATTAATCAACGGGCAGAAAGCTATTATCGACTATAAAGAGAAATCAGGAACCATCAATATTGTCATAGGAAACAACCTGCTTGTTACCATTGAAGGGAGCAACGTCAAAAGAGAAGATCTCATGGCCTATGCATCAAAAATCAACATGGAAAAACTTGCAAAGCTGCCGTAAGCCATTCTTTCTCAGGGAGGGCCTGATCGGTTTTTCCTGCCCGAAAGACGCCTCTGCCGTTTCGTGACGAATTGGCCTTCTTCCAACGGCAGAGGCTGTTATTACCTTTACCCGGAGGTGCAAAAAGATGTCGCAACCCCCCAAAACCCGGACCACCGACCAGGGCGGAAATCAGCCTGTCTCAGAAGAGACAATCCTCAAAATCACGAAAGAGATCGCCATTAAATTCATCGAAGTAGGTAGGCTGACTCCTGGGACTTTTGATCAGGTATTCAAAGACATCCATGCGACGGTGAAGGAATCTTGTCAATCTCGTCAATAGCAGCAGTTATGGAACTCGACCCCCGACTCAACATCGTCCCCGACCGTATCAAATCCATCCATATTATGGGAATCTGCGGCACCGGAATGGCTGCACTTGCCGGAATGCTGCAGCAATCCGGCTTTCAGGTCAGCGGATCAGACAGCAAGGTCTATCCACCCATGTCTGATTTTCTTAAGTCTCTTGGAATCCCGATTAAAGAGGGCTACAACGGTTCCAATCTTATCCCTTGTCCTGATCTTGTTATCGTCGGCAATGTAATTACCAGGAATAACCCAGAGGCAGAGGCACTGATCCGAGAGCGCCTCCCCTATCTTTCCTTTCCTCAAGCCCTGTCCCGTTTTTTTATCACCGGCAACACCTCACTTGTGGTTACCGGAACTCATGGAAAAACAACAACCTGTTCACTCCTCGCTGCCGCTCTAAACCATGCAGGTGTCGACCCTTCATTTATGATCGGAGGCATCGTCCAAGAATTTGGACAAAATTTTCACCTTGGAGCCGGCAGGTATTTTATCTCAGAAGGCGACGAATACGATACGGCATTTTTTGACAAGGGCTCTAAATTTCTTCACTACCGGCCCAATATTGCGATTATCACGTCACTTGAATTCGACCATGCCGACATATTTTCCAATCTTACCCAGATAAAACAAGCGTTTGTGAAATTTGTCTCCCTCCTCCCATCGGACGGCCTGATTGTCGCGCACCTTGATGACCAAAATGTCGCCGAGGTTGTTGCAAATGCCCCCTGCCGTGTACAGGGATACGGAATGACCCCGACCCTTGATTGGGTCCTGGCAGACATCTCTTTTAAAGAAGGAAAAAGCCATTTTTCCATCCTTAATAAGGGAAACTTATGGGCTGAATTGAGTATCCCCCTCTCCGGACGCCATAATTGTCTGAACAGTCTGGCGGTTGCCGCAGTACTCAACCATATCGGCATCGAACCTTTAACTATTGCCAGTGGACTTGATGCTTTTCAAGGAGTAAAAAGACGCCAGGAAATTCGGGGAATTGAACGGGGTGTAACGGTTATAGACGATTTCGCCCATCATCCGACGGCGGTTCGAGAAACCCTGGCCGGTTTAAAAACAGCTTACGAAGGCCATCGCCTGGTCTGTGTTTTCGAACCGCGAACCAACTCGTCGCGAAGGGCTGTGTTTCAAGAGAAGTACGTCGAGGCCTTCGACTCTGCTGATATAGTCCTGATACGCAATCCCCTTCCGTTGGCAGGTGTAGCAGAAAACGATCACCTTTCCGCAGGGAAGCTGGCGAGTGACCTGCAGATTCGTGGAGTAACAGCAAGGCCTTTTGCCTCAACGGACGCCATACTCAAGCATCTGGAAGACATGGTTCGGGAGGGCGATATTGTGGCAGTACTTTCAAATGGTGGGTTTGATGATATTCATGTCCGGTTGCTAAACCTTTTGCGGCAGGGTCAGAGGACAACCTGATCCCTTTTATCTTAGCCATACTGGAGGCGTTCAAAAAAAGAGGAGTGGCAGCTAATTTTTGTTGATGATCATGTCTATTTTTTCACGCAGGCTGGTAACCATATGAGCAAAATCCGCAGACTGATCTCCAGCTTTTCCACGGCGCTCTATCTGCAAGGCAATTTCCGCACAGTCATTGAGACCAAGGTTTAAAAAAGCCCCTTTGATTGTGTGAGCAGACTTGCCGAGTATCCCCAAATCGCCGCTTTCAAAAGCTGTTTCGAGATTTGTCATATGACTGGCAAGGGTCGATATGAAGCTGGGCAACATCTCGGCGACCTGTTCGTCCCCCAGATTGAACTGATTGTTAAGATATGTCTTAATTTGATCAATATATTGTGAGGTCATTTCCATCCCCCTCATAATAACGTACCTTCTGTCTTAAATTCTCGGTTTGACCAAAATTGAATATAGGTATTTCAAGACACGGCAGCAACCCTTCTTGCCTCCCAGTTTCGGTTTACCACCGGTGGACCGGGGGGCGCCTGAGCTGCCCTGAGCCTTGAGCAAAAATATTCACCTGGTGGTGACCCATTGTTTGTACACTTTCCCATCAAAAACATTGGGAGGACTCTCCCCCTCTTCTCAACCTACCGGAGCGTGTTGGTCTCTATCGGTTGGCTTTCGGCACCCCCTTTCTCTTTCCAAGACCTAAACAGCACTTGGGCCTCAATCAAGCCCAACGTCTGTCATTGTTACACAAAAACGAGGTAAAGACAAGCAGACAAAAAAAGAAGGCGAAATACTCTTTAATGAACCAGGAAACAACGCCTGAATAAGGAGATAGGAGAAATTCTCCACAAACATATTATAGTAACTGTAAATCCTTCAAATGTTGGAGCAACTTCTCCCTATCAATCGGCTTGGCAAGATAGGCTTCACAACGTCCCGCCGTAAAAGCCTGCATGATATTCTTCGAATCATCCAGAGCTGTTGTCATTATGACTTTGATGGCTTTCATTCCATGGATAGATCTTTCCCTCTCCATTTCTCTTATTCGGCACAACACCTCCTGCCCATCAAGCTCAGGCATCAAAATATCCAGACAAACGAAATCAAATGGTTCGTTTTCCTCAAAGGACCGCTTCTAGACAGCAACCGCTTCCTCTCCATTGACAGCCATTTGGCAAGTGCCTTAGGCACATAGCATTTCGGATAAAAGCACCCGACTGATATATTCATCCTCGACAATGAGTATCTGCAGCCTTGTCCCCTGTGAATTCACGAACGACGATCAGACGATATTGCACCTTTTGCAGCTTTTGCGTATGATATACCAATCATTAATGAAGAAAAAAAACTAAAAGCTTTCCCGTGAGCAAAAATTCATCCGATTCCGTCAACTGGCACCCCTTACTTCAACGACTCTGGACCCTGATCATCGATAATCACCTTTTCACCAAGGACGACTCGATCATCATAGCGGTTTCCGGAGGTCCGGATTCCATCGCGCTCTTACATCTTCTCTCCCGGCTGGACATACATTCTGGGCTGTTTGCCTCCTACATCGACCATGGGTTGCGCCCGGAGGAAACCGGAGAAGAAATCAGAACAATAAAGGATCTTTGCAACATTCTGAAGATCCCTTTTACGGCAACTCCGGTCAATGTCCATGAGGAGCGGCAAAGAACAGGGGCGTCACTTGAGGAATCGGCACGAAATCTCAGATACAAGGCCCTCGAATCAGAACGTATCCGACATGGAGCGTCCGTAATTGCGGTCGCACATACCGCCGATGATCAGGCGGAAGAAGTGCTTCTTCGCTTGATTCGAGGAAGTGGTAGAGGGGGGCTCTCCGGAATGGCGTTGAAACGAGATACGATCGTAAGACCCCTCCTGGGGGAGAGGAAAAACGTTCTTCTCGACTATTTATACCAACACCAACTTCCCTTTTGTCTGGATAGCTCAAATCACTCGCGAGCATTTCTTCGCAATCGGGTTCGTCTCGATCTACTCCCCTTTCTTGAAGCGAATTTTAATCCCTCAATCCGCAAGAACCTCTTGCAGACTGCCGAAATCCTACGCGTAGAGGAGAATCTCCTGCAGCAAATGGGGCTGGATACGTATGAAAATGTGGTCCAGATAGACGGGGATACCAGGCAAGGCCTCAACCTCGCCCATAAAACGATCAGGATGAAGATTCGTCGCTTCCTCGCTGTCCACCCGGCACTTCAACGCAGAGTCCTGGAAAAGGTGCTCTGGAAGATGGGAACCCCACCGGGGTTTCGCCAGATAGACCAAATTCGGCTTATGATGAAAGAAGGCGGCAACGGCTGCGAGATCCACCTCGGCCGCGGTCTTCGAGTCTGGAAAACCGGAGAAGAAATGGTGTTCTCTCATCCCGCGGGAAGAAAATCCTACAGGGGAAGCGGCATAGAGGATTTTGCAATTTTAATTAAAATACCAGGTCCAGGCAGTTACCCTGTTGCCAACCATCGTCTAACCCTGCGTCAGGTTACCCAAAGACCCCTTGAGCCGGTCCCCGGAGAACTGTTACTGGATGCCGATCTGATTTCCTTTCCCCTCTGGCTGCGGACACCCTTTCCCGGGGAGAGGTTCAGGCCCCAGGGAGCAGCGGGGAGCAAGAAGATATCGCGTTTTTTGAGCGATAACAAGATCCCCCGCCGGACAAGAGGGAATTTTCCAGTTCTCGTCTCCCGGGAAAAGATCCTGGCCGTTGCCGGTCTTCGGATTGATCATGCATACCAGATCCGAAAAGACACACGGAATTTCCTGGTTGTCAGGTGGCTGCCGATCACATCTTCTTGCGCATGATTCGTTTATCCCCAACCCGGATAGTCAGTTTGATTCGGTCGAAGTACTCCAGGATGGGTATCGAGAACTTCCTGGTCAGTCCTGTCAGGTTTTTAAAACCGGGAGCATCGATCTCACCCTCGCGCTCGATAAAGGACACGAGGTCATCCTTCAGGCGTGTAATCACCGTCTTTTCGTAGTAGAGAGTTTCGCTGATCTTGACCAGTTTTTCTTCTCTTAAAAGCAGGGCAAGTACCTCTTTAATCATTCTCTCGGGATAGTCACGAAAATGATCCAAAGTGTCCCGTACAGTTGCGGTCGACAGGCCTTTCTCCCTGTACCAGGCCTCGAGGTCGTTTTGCAGTTTTCTTTCGTCGCCTTTCAAGGCCACCTCATGGGTCGCTAGACGGACCATGGATTCTTCCTGAATGACCTTCCCTTTTTTCAAAAGCTCATTGAGGCAAAAATTGAAGACCTTCTGATCAATGCCTTTACCCAAACTTGACCGCAATCCTTCCTTGGAGAGCCCTTTTTGCAACGGATTCTGCTTGTGATAAAAGCTCAGATTTTCCACAAGTTTTTCAATGATGCGCTCGGCAACCTCCTGGCTGAGATAGCGCTGGGTTGAGGAGTCGACCACGACGATTCGTCTGGAGGATATGGGCTCATTGAGTGCTTTTTTCAAGTTCTTTCCGAACAGTCCGAGGCGGATGGCAAGCTCCTCAAGGAGAAGACCGTGAGTCGAGCTCTCTTCGAGAAAGAGGAGAACTTTTTCTTCCACGCTGCCCTTTTCAAGCGTCGAGAGGATTCCCATGTTGTAGTCTCTGTCACGCAGGCTCAACCGTTTTCTCTTTTAGGAGAAAGATTATCAAGGACCCTCCCTCCGCCGATGGTGGCCACCGGAGAATAGCTGCGAATCACGTACCGATCACCGGGCCAGACCGCGACAGGCCTTTCCAGAAGCAGTTGTACACCGGTTTCCTCTCCGGGTTTGACCTCGTCATGTTCCAGGATCGAGATCCTGCCGATAATTTCATCAGTTCCCAGATGGACCCGAACCCTTGTCCTGTGTTTCAATGGCTTTGTATTGGATGCAAGATAGAGAAAACGACAGTCGAGCATATAATTCGGTTTTAAGGTTCCCGGTGGTGCCGCCACCATGCCTCGGTCAATCTGCTCGACATCAACCCCCTGAAGATTGATGGCTGTGCGGTGTCCGGCTTCAACCTGATCGACGCTTTTTGAGTGAACCTGGATTCCCCGCACCTTGGTCATCAGCTCACCCGGATAGAATCGAAGCTCATCGCCAAGAGCAATACGGCCGGATATCGATGTTCCGGTAACTACAGCTCCGAAACCTTTCATCGCAAAGACACGATCGACCGGAAGTCGGAAGGGTCCCAGGGAATCAGAAAAATCGTGGCTCCTGACGAAGTCGTCCAAAACCTGAAGAACATCCGGGATTCCCTCCCCAGTGGTTGATGAAACCCGAAGAATCGGGGCATCTTCGAGAAAGCTCCCGACACAGAACTCGCGGACTTCATCCTCAACCAACTCCAGCCACTCCTCATCGACCATATCGATTTTGGTCAGGATAACCAGCCCTTTCTCCACTCCAAGTAATCGACAGATCTCGAAATGCTCCCTGGTCTGGGGCATAATCCCCTCATCGGCGGCAATGACAAAGGCCAGGAGATCCATGCCGGTCACCCCGGCGACCATGTTTTTTACAAACTTTTCATGACCGGGAACGTCAACGATACCAATTCTATGGCCACAGGGGAGATCAAGAAAGGCAAATCCGAGCTCAATGGTGATCCCCCTTTTTTTCTCCTCCTTCAACCTGTCGGTATCAATCCCGGTCAGGGCCTTAATCAGGCTCGTCTTTCCATGGTCCACATGACCGGCGGTACCAAGAACAATTTCACGCATAAGTGACTCGAATGACGTTTATATGAAAATCTCCCGGGAGCAACTGTCCTGCCGCGCCCAAGCGGTGGGCTTTAAGAGTTTGTTGTGGCAACCCGATCTTGTCCACCCATGCCAGCCTAACGGATATACGGGTTTTCTCTTTTTTCCTCTCCAATGGTAGAGCGATTTCCACCATACCCGTGACCTGGCCAG
The DNA here is from genome assembly GCA_963822095.1 of uncultured delta proteobacterium. GTDB lineage: Bacteria > Desulfobacterota > Desulfobulbia > Desulfobulbales > Desulfocapsaceae > CAWGGS01. The sequence continues at coordinate 21,291 of CAWGGS010000043.1, read as the reverse complement.
ACGCTGGTATCCTCAGGGAGAATCATCAATCTGTTAAGTATCGATTCGATCAGCTGCCTATGTGATCCACCGGGGAAATCGGTTCGCCCGAGACCACCGACAAAGAGGGTGTCACCGGTAATCAATTCAGGCGGATTATAGAGACAGATTCCCCCCGGTGTGTGACCTGGGGTATGAATGACCTGCAATTTCTCTTCACCGATTTCGATGACATCCCCATCCCTTACGGTAATATCGACAGGCGGAGACTGTTCCATGCCAAGCATCGAAAAATAATTCTGGATTTCCGGTTTGAAAAAAAAGGAAGCGTCTTCTTCATGCATGACGATCTTGGCTCCGGTCGCCTCCTGAACGATTCGGTTGCCGCAGACATGGTCCGGATGACCATGGGTGGCGATAATATAGTCTATTGCAAGTCCCATATCCTTAACTGCTTTCAGAATTGCATTTTCGCTGCCGCCGGGATCGACTATTGCCCCTTTTTGGGTCTTTTCGCAACCGATAACGTAGCAGCAAACCCCCATGGATCCGACTATTAATTGTTTCAGTATCATAGATTTCCACGACAGGTTGAGAGACAGGTTTACCACAATGGAGAAACGGCACTCCGCCCTGGATTGCCGTTTCTCCATCGATGCTTTAATGAAAGAAAAGATCTGCTAAATGTTTTTTTATGTTTGGGGAAATATCAGAAGTCTCAGGACTTCGGATTACAGCCGCCGCTTCCACAACTACAGGCTCCAACTGTTTCCGCCATCTTTAAAGACGGAGCGGGGCCCTTCGGAGGTACCCGGCGCTCTACGGCAGCAACAACCTCGGCAAAGGCCTTAACGGCAGGGCTGTCCGCATCTGAAGACAAGTATGGCTGTCCATCATCACCTGCTATAACGACCTTGGGATCCATGGGAACCCGCCCCAGGAAAGCCAGGTCAAAATCACGCGCGACCTCTTCTCCGCCACCTGATTTAAATATATCCACCGTGGTATTACAGTTGGGACAGACAAAACCTGCCATGTTCTCGACAACACCAACAATCTCAACCCCGACAGTCTTGCAGAAATTTATCGACTTGCGAACATCGGCAAGGGCAACCTTCTGGGGCGTGGTTACCACAATGGCTTTGACATTGGGAATGGTCTGGGCAACGGAAAGAGGCTCATCACCTGTTCCCGGGGGAGCATCGATCACCAGGTAATCGAGCTCACCCCAATCCATATCAGACACAAACTGACGTATGGCTTGAATCTTCAGAGGACCTCTCCAGATGATAGCCTCATCCCTGTCCTGCATCATGTATTCAAGCGATACCACTTTCAGGTTGTCGTTATATTTAAGTGGCGGAATCAGCGAATTCGGGTCTGCAGGCGGATCGAGTATCCCCTTCATGTCGAGCATTCTGATAACATCTGGGCCATGAAGATCGACATCCATCAATCCCACCTTATGTCCTTTGGCTGCAAGGCTTAGAGCAAGATTCACGGATATCGTCGACTTGCCGACACCTCCTTTACCGCTCATGACAAGGATTTTATTTTTGATTTTTCCAAGCGATCTGGTAATCGCGTTTTCCTGCTGGGCCATGGCGGCCTGTTGAGCTTCGGGGGTCCCGCCGGCCCCACCACATGATGCTGCCATAATACTTCCTCCTTTAAGACAAACAGATTATATAAAATGCTCTATTTTCAGCATTGACACATTAAATATGAATTTGACACCCCTTACAGTAATGTCATTGATCGGAATTGCAAACTATTTCCATACCTGAAGTGGGTGGCTCAGCTTCAAAAAAAAACACCGTCAAGGCCTTCTCCGATACGGAACAACTGTTTTTGTTGCTTTCTTATCGATCAGATCGTAGTATGAGAAATTCCCAAGACGACAAATCATATCGAACTGTACAATGGAATTTACAAGATAATGGATTGTTACCAGAAAGGATAGAGACTCATGCTAGGTTGGTTCAAGAAAAAACGTAAGAAAAAAGATGATTCCACCCCTCTACCTGAAACTGACAGGATAGAGGAGATCCCCCAACCTGAGACTGAAAAGGAAGAAATCCCGAAAGTACAAGAAACCGAGCCTGCAGTAGAGGAAGATCCGGGAGTTGTCCCCGAATCCGAGGCTGAACCGAAACAACAGGAACCAGAAGAAATCCTCGAAGAAAAGAAAAAGGAACAAGCTCCTGCAGAACCTCAAGCAAAGTCGATGTTCAATCGTCTTTCCGAACGGCTTTCAAAAACCCGTAATTCCTTCGTCCATAGGCTAGATACACTGTTTTTGGGGAAAAAGGAAATTGACGCCCAACTTCTCGACGATCTGGAGGAATTGCTCATAACCGCCGACCTGGGGGTTACCACGGCAATGGAACTCCTTGATAATGCACGGCGCAGGGTAAAACGAAAGGAACTCTCGGATCCCCAATCCTTGAAGGAGGTTTTGAAAGAGGATATCAAAAGGTTCATTTCCGAATCCACTAAACCAGCCAAGATGCCTGAGAGCGGGCCATTTGTTATCATGGTGATCGGAGTCAACGGCGTCGGCAAGACAACAACGATTGGCAAAATAGCTCACAAATTCATCAATTCCGGCCGATCGGTCCTGCTGGTTGCGGCAGACACCTTCCGAGCCGCCGCCGTATCCCAACTACAGATCTGGGGAGAGAGAAATAATGTAAAAGTGGTCTCTCGTCCCGAAGGATCTGATCCTTCCTCCGTGGTCTATGATGCCATGGAAGTTGCCAAAGATTATAGCGTGGTGCTCGTCGATACGGCAGGACGGCTCCATACCCAGTCCAATTTAATGGAAGAGTTGAAAAAGATAAAACGGGTCATGGGAAAAAAGCTACCGGGAGCCCCCCACGAAGTAATGCTGGTAATTGATGCAACCACCGGACAAAATGGGATTTCCCAGGCCAGGCTCTTCAATGCGGCAGTTGAAGTAACCGGGATCACCCTCACGAAGCTCGATGGCACAGCCAAAGGAGGGATTGTCGCAAATATCAGCCGCGACCTGAAGATTCCCATCCGTTTCATCGGCATCGGCGAGCAGCTCGACGATCTTCGCGATTTCGACCCAGATGAATTCATTGAAGCCCTTTTTCAAAACAAAATGACCGAGACAGATGACCCGGTCGTTTAAAACAAATCAAAGATCATGAATTACCAACGACGCGAACAACCAGGTTGCGGGGGGTGTCTTCTCATTCTCCTCCTCCTGATTTTTCTTTCCGGCGGCGCACCGGCACTTATCAATTTTCTTGGCGCTCTGATATTCTCTGGTCTGGCGGGAGTTCTCTTTTTTGTAGCACTTTTCTGGGGAGTGACCTACTGGATCCAAAGAAAAATTTCAACGTATGAATCCTCTCAGACCGATAGTCATAATCGATTTGTCTGGTTGCTGGTCCAAATCCTCGTTAATATCGCAAAAATCGACGGTCAGGTTACCAAGGAAGAGGTCTCTACCATTCAAAACTTCTTCCAGTACAATTTGAGGTATACGCAGACTCAGATGCTCTGGGTGAAGGACCAGATCAAGGAAGCTATTTCCTCTGGAACCACCTTAGACACCCTTTTGCAGGAATTTCGAGCGACCTTTGCCTATGAGCCTCGGCTTATCCTTCTGGAGCTCATTTACCAAATCCTGTACACCAAGACGACCGTTCCCGAAAATGAACTGCAGATCGCAAGAAATATCGCCCATTTTCTGGAGATTTCCAGCTACGACCAGCGGACGATAGAAGCAAAATACATGTATCGTAATCGACAGAACGCCGCGGCCTCCCGCGATGCGGCCGAACAGTATTATGCCGTACTCGGTCTTGAACCCGGTGCTGATATGGAAGCGATTAAAAAAGCCTATAGGAAGCTCTCCATGACGTATCATCCAGACAAGGTCCGCCATCTTGGCGACGAGTTCCGTTCTGTTGCCGAGGAAAAAATGAAGGAAATAAACGCCGCCTACGACTATTTCAAAAAGCTCAATCACGCGTAAGGAGGGGACATTATGCCTGTTTCAGAAAAAATGCTCAATTTTTCAAAAAAATCGTCAATGATTAGAAAAATGTTTGAAGAAGGAGCGAGAATGAAGGCCCAATACGGGACCGAGAATGTCTTCGATTTCAGTCTCGGTAACCCGGATGTCCCCCCGCCTGCCCAATTCAATGAAACTATCCGACGGCTGGCTACAGATGAAACGCCTGGAATTCATGCGTATATGCCCAACGCGGGCTATCTCTGGGTCCGTGAGTCCATTGCCGAACGAATGTCTGAAGAACAGGGTATATCCATAAACCCTCAGGACACACTCATGACCTGCGGTGCCGCCGGAGCCTTGAACGTAACCCTGAAGGCTCTTCTTAACCCAGGCGACGAGGTCCTTCTCCTGGCACCCTATTTCGTGGAATATAATTTCTATATCGACAACCACGGCGGCCTAGGCAAAGTAGTAAACACCGATTCCACCTTCAACATTGATCTTTTGGCCATTGAGCAGGCAATCACCCCAAAGACCCGTGCCATCATCATCAACTCTCCGAACAACCCCACCGGCCAGATCTATTCACAGGAATCACTTAATGCTTTGGGTGATCTCCTGCGGGACTGCGGCAACCGGCTTGGAACCACCATCATCCTGATTGCCGACGAGCCGTACCGAAAAATCGTCTTCGAAAACCACACAGTGGCAAGTATCTTCAAGGCATCGTCGAACAGCATTGTCCTCTCCTCCTACTCGAAGGATCTCTCACTACCCGGTGAACGGATAGGCTATCTCGCCGTTCACCCCGAGATAGCAGACAAGACCGTCCTGCTGGATGCCATGAACCTTGCCACCCGTATCCTGGGCTTTGTCAATGCCCCTGCCCTGATGCAGCGGGTCGTTGCCGGACTCAAGGGAGTTACAGTGGACAACTCCGTCTACGAAAAAAGACGGGAGATATTCTGTTCCCTGCTCCGGGATACCGGATACACCTTCGTTCCCCCCAAAGGAGCCTTTTATATCTTTCCAAAGTCGCCTATTGCAGATGATTCCCGTTTCTGTGAACTGCTTCAGGAAGAGAAGATACTGGCCGTTCCCGGGAGAGGTTTCGGTCTCGAAGGATATTTCCGACTCGCCTTCTGCACCGATGAAAAAATCATAAAACGCTCGGCCAAAGGCTTTGCCGCAGCAATGCAGAAGGCAGGATTTTAAACGGCCCTGTCGCTTAACAACAGAGCTTTTTACGATTTGCGCTGACTCGATTTATCGCGGAAAAAGAGCTGCAGGGGGACCTTGTCCAGTCCCAGTCCCTCCCGATATCTATTGACCAGATACCGCTGATAGGAAAAATGGATACCTTTCTGACTGTTGGTCATCACGACAAACTTCGGTGGTCGGGAGCCGATCTGAGATGTGTAATAAAATTTTAAACGTTTGTTTTTGTAAATAGGAGGCGAATGCTCCTCGACCGCGTCCCTTAGCAACCGGTTCAGCGCCGCGGTTGGAAAGGTACTGACAAACTGCCTGTAGAGGGAGCCGATGGTCGGAAAAAGACGTTTAATCCCATAACCGCTCAAAGCTGATACGCTCAGAAGCGGAGCAAAACCGACAAACGGAACGGCACGGCCGATATCTTCCAGCAACTGTTTCTGTCGCTTTTTATCCTTCTGCACCAGATCCCATTTATTGACCACCAGGATCAGCCCCCTATTCTGCTCCTGCGTATAACCAATAACTTTTGTATCCTGCTCGGTAATCCCGTCGGTGGCGTCGAGCAAAACGACGGCGATATCGCATCTCTCCATGGCCGCAAGGCTTTTCAGGATACTGAATTTTTCGATTTTCTCCTTGGTCTTCCCTCGCCTCCTGATTCCAGCGGTATCAATCAATAAGTAGGTATGTTTGCCATGGATCAGCAGGGTGTCGACGGAATCCCGGGTTGTCCCGGAAATTTCGGACACCACCATCCGTTCTTCACCTAAGATATTGTTTATAATCGAAGATTTGCCAACATTAGGTCGGCCGAAAAAGGCGATTTTGATTGTATTCTCAGGAAGATTAATATCCCCATCGTTTTCCGACAACTGCTCGGTTATACCATCCATGAGCGTCAAAAAACCATAACCATGTTCGGAAGATACGGCCCAGGGCCGATCGATACCCAACTCATAGAACTGTGCCAGAAGTTCGGCCTCATTCTCCGGCCCGTCGATTTTATTCACCACATGGAATATGGTCTTTTCCGTCCTGCGTAGAAGCTCGATAACTTCGTGATCGACAGGAGTCGGTCCCTCACGTCCATCCAACAGGAACAGGATAATATCAGCCTCATCGATGGCCGACATGGCCTGTTTGCGGATATGATTAACCATCTCATCATCGGCACTATCGTCGATTCCTCCTGTATCAACCAGTATGAAGAGTTTATCATTCCATACCACTCGCTCATAGTGCCTGTCTCTGGTCACGCCGGGTGTGGAATCGACCAAGGCTTTACGAGTCCGGGTAATCCGGTTGAATAAGGTCGATTTCCCCACATTGGGTCGTCCCACCAAAGCAACGATGGAAGAGGTTTGTTCCGGCATAGTTACTCCTTAATTTTGTCACGGACCGGTATGGCTGGATCAGAAATGCCGGCCACGCCGATATCGAATAGCCTTGCACTCCGGTTGAACAAGGCTTTTTTTCACACATTTGCCTTCTTCATGATAATTCTTCCTGCGGCACTTCAAATCGGTGCAGATAAAGAAGGATGTTATTACCTTAAAAGGAAAAAATTTGCACAACTTTCAGGGCCAACCCTTGTCGGTCTTTTCATTTCTTCTCGGCAAGGCGTCAAACCATAATTTACGCTCTTACGGAGACAATCGCCGATTCAACCATCTTTCTCAAAATATTGAAATCTTCGAATACCGGCGCCTGCAGTCGTATATGCAACATGGAGATGGCCGGGATGAGGTAGTCTTTGAAAAATGCCTTCTTCCGGATCTGACTTAGAAATGCAAAAGCCCCTATTATTTGAAGGTTCCTTTGTAAAGCCAGCAACGGGTATTGCCCCCTGAGGTCAACAACGGAAAACATGCGACCAATGGCCTCGGAGGTAAGATAATATTCAAAAAGTTCCTCCTGAAATTCAGGGTCGAGTGCCATGTAAGGATCAATGAGCAAAGAGGCAAGATCGTACCCTGGAGGACCCAGTCGTCCGGCCTGGAAGTCAATAAATCTGACTTCACCGTCTTTTATCATGATATTGCGAGATTGAAAATCGCGGTGCAAAAAGACATCGGGGACCTTTCCGTCTATACGGGAGGCCAGGGTTGCAAATTCATCGTCAATCCCATTAGGCATCTTTTTGCCCATCATATCAACCCAGTATGATTTCAGAAAATATTGGGATTCCCTGGCAATCATAATATCTTTGTCATATCGTGGAGTATCCCAACACCACCCGGAATCAAATCCTTTGCCTCCTTCAATCTGCATGGAGACAAGTTGATCAATAATCAAACAATACCAAGATCGTAGGTCGTTGGTTCCTTTTTCTTTTAGCAGATCTTGGAGCCGCACATCGCCAAGATCTTCAAACAGAATACGCCCACTTTTCTCATCCCAACCGTAAATCTCAGGCACCGGCACCCCGGATCGCTTGAGATGTTTCCCGATAAGCCAGGCGGAACGGGCCTCTTCGAGGTCATTACCTTCAGCAACATTGGGAGCAACCACCAGGCAGAGGTTATTTCCTTTTCGGCGTACGCGGAAAAAACGACGACATGAACCGTCGCTATGCATTGGGAGAATTTCGCCATCCCGCATAAATGTTTTGCACTCTTCCGGGGCAATACATCCGGTTTGCACCAGGAGATCGGTGACCGTTTTAAATTCTCCGAACTGATGTTTATTCATACCGCTCATAATACAGAGTAATAGCTGATCTTCACAACATGAATTACCTTAAACATCAACACATTCCTTAGAAGCAGAGGCTCTGCGATTTCTTTTCCTAACATCTGCAAAGAAATGAGAAAAACATGTTATTGATTGATAATATTGAATATTACATACTTTAACGATATCATTTTCTACGTATCTTCTCAAGAAAAAATGTGCTATGCGTTTGAAATCATCAGAATTCTCTTGATTTTTACGACTCCTATCTGCTAGAGTTTTTATCATTTGTATGTTCACTATCTGAAATGAATCAACAAAACATATATCACTCCGTGTCGGGAATTTTAAAACCGGTCCGGTCAGGGGAGGAAAAAATGGCATTCATGATCTTCAAGAAATCATGCATCTGTGCTTGTACATTTTGCGTAACCGTCTCTCTGCCTCTTTGGAGCCTTGCCGATACGGGAGCGCCAAATCCGAAGGGTCCTGCAACAGTCACTTCAGTCGCCCAACAGCCGGTCGGGTACAGTTCAGACGGACAAACCCAACCCGTCAGACCGACCGAGCCGGTCACAAAAACTTACAGCACATCGGTCCCGGCTACATCGGATCCAACCGAGCCGGCAGCCACCGTCTCAAACCTTCCCGGAGGGGTAAGCAGCAAATCTCACACCTTTAATAAACAATCCTCAATCAATATCAACGATCATGTGGTCATGGTATCGGGGAGTATCTCTTTCGGATATGCCAACGGTAAATCACGAGAACTCGTGTACGATACGGACACCGGCCATAAAAACAGCGAACTGGACTGGCATCTTGACCAGGTTGCCATGGTTGGTCTCGGCGCCTCAATCAAACCGCTCAGTTGGCTGAGGTTTAACGGCAATGTCTGGTTCAAAGTCAACGACGGCAACGGCAATATGGATGACTATGACTGGATGGCAATCAACTATGACGACTGGACCCACTGGTCGCACAGCTCCTCTCCGGTAACCGAAGGCCTCATATATGATGTCAACATGGAGCTGACCTTCCTGCGCTTTACACAGACCTCATTTTTCGGAATCGTCGGCTATAAACACGATCATTGGAAATGGGAGGGGAACGGGGGAACCTATATCTATTCTACCTACTACATTCGCGACACGGTGGGCAGCTTCCCCAATGAAACGGTCATTTCCTACGAACAAACCTACGATGCCCCTTATATAGGCATAGGCTTCCACGCCAATCTGGATCCAGTCACGCTTACCGGACGTTTTATCGGCAGTACCATGGTCAGGGCAAGCGATGAAGACCACCATCTATTGCGTGACCTGGTCATTACTTCAAGTTTGGATGACGGCAAAATGTATGGGATAGATTTTGCCTGTACCTATAATTTCACCCAGCATATCGCTGCCACCGCGGCCTTTCAATACACGAAATTCGAGGAGATCAAGGGAGACAAAAACTGGAATTTCTTCAGTGAAAATAATCAGTTTAAGTACGGTGGCGGGCTCGATAACGAATCATCCCTATTCTATCTTTCCTTGCTTTTCACTTTATAAAAAAAAGAGCTTTCCAAATAAAAAAGGAGCCACCTAACGGCTCCTTTTTTATTTGATGACCACCGCATCCTGCAATTGACTTCCACCCGAAATCCTGGCCCCATCCCAGAGAACAACCCGCGACAGGCTTACATTTCGACCGACTTCGGTCTTGCCCATGCAGACCCAATCCTGCATCTTAACGGTTATATCTACCTGATTGCCTTCGGCAATCCAGAAAGATGTTTCCGGTTCGGGCCCCAATACCTGCCACCAGGGAATCTTTCCGGTCAACAATCCCTCGTGCAATGCCATGTAGTCCTCAATTGTTCCCATATCGGTCCAAAAAGAACCATCGACCCGTTTTGCCCAAAGAGAGATATTCTTCTGGATAAGTTGTCTGTAAAAATCAATGATCGACCATGTCTGCCCAAGCGGGATCTGCTCCAAATACTCGGGGTTTACTACCTGAAGACCGGTAAATGCCAATCGGAAACCCCTCTCCCCACCATCGAAGCCTGCAACCCGGTCGTTTTTAATTATTACCTTGTTAAAACGTGGATAATCATGCATGACCATGGTGATTGGAACCATCTTCAGAATGTGGGATTCATAAACTTCACGATAATCTATCGTATGATAAATATCACCGTTGGTCACCAGAACCGGCTCATCCCGAAAGTATTGCAGGGCCAGACGCAGGCCGCCACCCGTCCCTAAAATCATGTCTTCTTCCTGGATGACCACCCCGTCGATATCATTGAGTGCATCGACAATCTGCTCCTTCAGATGATGACAGTTGACGACGATATGATCGAATCCCGCTTCCTTGAGACGCTCAATGGTCAAAAGCAGAAGAGGCCTGTTGATGATCGGAAAAAGTGGTTTGGGGCGAAACCTCGTAAATGGGAGCAGCCGAGTTCCAAAACCGGCCGCAAGGATCATTGCCTGCATTTTATTCTCTGTATATGAAAGTCTTCCAAGAGCAACAGTCGTGCCATTCCGGAGTTAGAGGCTTTCACATAGGGTTATGGCCAACTGGTCTGGTCCAGCCGTTCTGGTTTGTTGAAAACATGAAAAAAAAGGGCTCATCCGGATTAATCGTACTTTTAAAAGGTTGAAATTAATGAGATGGTGAAATTCAGCGCTTCCAGACACTGCTCTCCGGCCTTATCGCCTGTACACCACGGCTGCCAGACACTCATTGCTGTTCTCGTATCAACATTTCCCTATATACTCTTCAATTTCGAAACGATACCTGGAAGGTACCGGAAAGCTAAACCGGGAGCTAAGCCGATTTTTATTGTTTTTCACTTAAGAATCTGATATTTAAACGGTAGACTGTCCGTGATAATCAGAATCTGTTTTCGAAACCAAGGTATGCACAATATTTTCACCCATCCACAAGGACATTCGAAGTCTTCAATTAACTCCAAGAATTAATTTTTAGCAAACCACGCAGATCGGAAAAGAGGACGATTTTCAATGCCGTCTATGGACAATAAACCAATCCTGCAGCCTAATCTTACATAAGGGAAAGACATCGTCTACAGTTATTCTTTACCATATTTTTTCCTTAAAACCTCTTCTTATTGTTCGGAAAAAGCTTTCTGTTTTTGAACTTTTGCCATGACATACCGGCAACACATCCAGTCCGAACACATTCATACTATACATGAGTCAAAAAAGAATCCATAAGCTTTCGGAGCTTCCTGCGACCGCTATCTGTGGGAACGATATTTCATCATCCGTTCTCTATGTTTCAGCACTATCGATAATGGCTTCCGGCCAGTATGCCTGGATCGTTCTTCTGATTGTTGCCGGTGTTCTTTTTCTTTTCAAAAAGATCTACGCAGAAGTAGTCGGAGCCCTTCCTTTAAACGGCGGTGCCTATAACGCACTTTTAAACACTACCAGTAAGCCCATGGCGTCACTGGCAGCCACGCTGACCCTGCTTTCTTATATTGCAACAGCCGTCATCTCCGCCTCCGAGGCGATCCATTATCTTAGAAATATTGCGCCTGTCCTGCCGATCATCGCCGCCACGGCACTCCTTCTTTTGATTTTCATGAGCATCACCATCATGGGCATCACTGAATCATCCGTTGTGGCAATGATAATATTCTTCTTCCACATCGTCTCGTTGATCATCCTCGCCGGTTCCATTTTCATTTATCTCTTCAGTCATGGGCTGGGTACCTTCTACGCCAACAACGAACATGAGCTCATTCATGGGAGCTTGGCCAAGACAATTTTCTGGGGTTTTTCCGCAGCCATGCTGGGAATTTCAGGGTATGAGAGTTCTGCCAACTTTGTGGAGGAGCAGAAAGAAGGAGTCTTTCCGAAAACACTCAGGAACATGTGGGGAGTGGTCAGTGTTTTCAATCCCCTGATGGCATTTCTGGCCTTGACGATCATCCCAATCAACGAAGTCAGTGCACACGAAACCAATCTCTTATCGCACATGGGTCAGATCACCCAGGGGGACACTCTGGCCACCTTGATTTCCATTGATGCTTTCCTGGTTCTGAGTGGAGCAGTCCTGACTTCCTTTGTCGGCGTCACCGGTCTCATTGAACGAATGACACTTGATCGAATCCTTCCCGGCAACCTGTTGAAAAAAAACAGACGCGGTATATCTTATCGGATTCCAATTGTCTTTTTTCTCCTCTGCGTATCGATTCTTATGATAACCCGAGGAGGGGTTGAGGCCCTGGCCGGCGTCTACACCATTTCATTTCTCTCTGTTATGGGCCTCTTCGGCATCGGAAATATCCTCCTGAAGGTAAAAAGAGCCAAACTTCCACGTCCGGAGAAAGCAACCTGGCTTGCGGTTTTGTTGGCAATCTCTGCAGTGCTTTGTGCACTCACCGGTAATATTATCAAACCTCCGCTACCGAATGAACCGGCCAATATCGTCATATTTGCCGAATATTTCATACCAACCATCATCTTTGTCGGGATCATGCTCAACCGCATTGCCCTACTTGAAATACTGCTGCGATTTATCGAATACCTGTTCATCCCGATCCTAAAATTTGTAACCAAGATCAACCAAAACATCTTCAAGATGATAGACAACATTCAATCGCAGGAATTTATTTTCTTTACCAGGGGAGACAACCTCTCGAATCTCAACCGGGTTCTTCTTTATATCCAGAATAATGAACATACTCGTAAAGTGAAGATCGTCACTGTCAACGAAGAAGAAGATGAATCCGTTATGGAAAAGTTAGAAATGGACATAGAATTTCTCGATCGTGAATACCCAGAAGTAAGCATCGAACTCAAGAAAATAAAAGGAAAATTCACACCGGAACTCATCCAGGATCTCTCAAAGGAATGGAACATACCGGTTAATTTCATGTTTATCGGTTCTCCCGGCGACCGCTTTCCATACAGACTTGAGGAATTGGGAGGTGTCCGTCTGATAATCTAGTTTTTCCCGTTCTGTTTTTAACATATTGGAATACTATGCCTACCATCCTTTCATTTATCGTCCGGAAATCCTTTTCTATCTTCCGCCATCGCATATCATCTTCTCTTCTTATTGTTATCTTTCTTACCTCGACTTTCGTGCCAAAGCTCTGCAATGCAGCGGTACCGGCACCGTTAAATCCCACTGAGATTCAAGGAAAGATCAAAAACATCTCCCATGAAATCAAAGAGGACTCGACATCCCGTCAAGACATTGATGAGGCTCGGGAGATAGCCGAAGATTTCCAACAAAAAGCTACCGAATGTATCGACGCATCAACAGCCCAAATAACCACGATTGATAAGGAAATTCTCACCCTTGGGCCTATTGCTGACAATGAGCCTTTAAATACCGCCCAAGAACGCAGGAAACTCATAAAGGAAAAGAAGGCGCAACAGGTACGTTTATCAGGATGCCGCCTGATCACCACACTTTTAACAAGGTTGAAGAATGACCTCTCAGACCGGGAAAGAATCCAGAAAAAGACTGCCTTTTTTTTAAAAACTGAAACCTTTTACAACCGCATCAGGATGTTCCTGCCGGCATTTGGAGAATTTAAAAGCCAATTGATTACTTTCAGCCTAAACCGCTTTGGTCTTGCCAGCACTCCCTTTTCAGATATTTTAATCCTTCTGCTCCTTGCAGCAGCTGGTGGAATAGGCGGTTTGATATTCTTTAGATTTTCACATAACCGCACTGAAATTTTTTCCCGAAAGCAGCCCCGGAAGCCAGCTCCCTCCCTCAGGGGACGCACAGCAATGGCCATAGCTTTTGCGACACTGGCCAGTGGCTGCTATTTTATTTATGCCTACAGCAATACTCCTTCCCAAGCATATGGCCCGTGGTTGTTATTATCGGTGGGTATCTTTTTCGCATCTCTTATGCTTTTTCATTTTTACACCTTTTTCATACCCAATGTGTTCCTTACTGCCTCCGGTGCACCTCCTGTTCGACGCGTCAGATTTCTCATTTTCCTCTGCGCAGTGCTCTTTTTCACCACACACCTTAACATTGAAGGATTCAGGGCACTTAAAACGCCTCTTTCTCTTGCCCAATCAGGTATTATCTGTGCAGTGTGTTTTGCAGGTTGCTGGCTCCTCTGGTCGTTGAATCTACCTAAAGGTCTTATCCGTTTTAAAAAAATCATACGTGCCATAATTGTCTCTGTTTCGATTCTGATTGTGGTCGTCGAGCTTTCAGGATACCGCAATTTTTCAATCTTCCTTCTTGTTGGATTTTTAGGCACCTTCCTGCTTGCAGCCTTACTGAAAGGAATACTTGCAGCGATCGATGAGATCATCGGCGGTTTATTCTCCGGGAGATACCTCTGGCAACAAAAAGCCAGGCACATCATTGGTATATCAACCGATGAAAAGCTCATGGGTGTTCTGTGGCTTGGTTTTATTTTCAAACTCCTGTCCTGGTTTACCGCCTTTTTCCTTCTTCTTCAGGTATGGGGACTCTCGCCCGACCAGCGACACCAAATTGTTTCGTATCTGGTCGAAGGATTGCATGTCGGAAGCGTGGTCATCGCCCCTGCCAGGATTGTACTGGGTATTTTGGTCTTTGCCTGTTGCTGGACCCTGATTTCATGGATCAAGATGCTGTTGGAAAAGAGCTGGCTGCAACATACTCATATATCTCGAAGTGCCCAGGAAACGCTTGTTACGGCAACAGGTTACGCGGGTTTTGCATTGGCACTCGTTTTCGGTTTCTCGATTGCCGGAGTAAGCTTTTCCAACCTGGCAATCATTGCCGGCGCCCTATCGGTCGGGATCGGTTTCGGATTGCAGAATATTGTCAACAATTTTGTCTCAGGCTTGATTATCCTCTTTGAGAGACCGGTCAAACGCGGGGATTGGATCAGTGTTGGTAATACCGAAGGCTATGTTCAGAAAATCAGCGTTCGCTCAACACTTATCCAGACCTTTGACCGCTCCGATGTCATAGTACCGAACTCGGAGCTTATCTCAAACCAGGTCACCAATATGATGTTAAATGATCGCTACGGCCGCGTTATAATACCGATAGGAGTGGCGTACGGCAGCGATACCGATCTGGTAAAGACGATCCTTCTGGATATTGCACGAGCAAACACCAAGGTTGTCAGCGACGGCACGGCACCTCAGCCGCAGGTCCTGTTTCTGGAGTTCGGTGACAGTTCACTGAATTTTGAACTGCGTTGCTATCTGGCAAATATCGACGATCGGTTGGTAGTCAAAAGCGAGATAAACTTTGAAATCGACAGGGCATTCAGAAAACACAATATTACCATCCCCTTTCCCCAACGCGATCTCTATATTAAAGAATCTCCTCCAATGGACAGCTCTACGAAGGGAACCTGATTTCCACTTCACTTCCCCGCGATGAACAAACGGCACATACAGAGGCCATACCGTCTTTGTCCAGATGTTGAAAATAACTCTCAATGATATCTATGGTCCATGCTGTTTTTTTACTGCTTGAGTCACAGCTCCATATCCAGTGGATATCCGCTGAAAAATACGCCCCAAAGCAAAAATCTCTTATCATCGTTGGAGGACGTAACAGGGTTAGAAGTTCATCTACGGTGGGCAACCGCCAGGTATCGTACCCCTTCCATCTCTTACTATTGAGATAGATGATATACTCATGGGCCTTATCCCAGGTTAGAGTAAAACCAGCTCCCTCTCGCTGCCACAATAATCCTGTATCAAGACAGAAAAGAAGATGCCTGTCCAGCAACTCGAAGCGGTGGGATATGTATCCCTGCAAGCGCATCAATCCATCAAGGTCAAATTTACGGAGCAGCTCCTTATACCGGATAAATGAAGGTTCAGCCCGCGGGGTTGTTGCTGCTATCTTCGCCCCGGCTTGATCTCTTGCAATAAAGGTGCAGTTCATCTTTGAAGCATGCGACCACCTCTGGAAAACCTCTTCAAGTTTGATCCGCATCTCATGCGCAGAGGAAAAACGATCCTCGGGCTTGTGTTTGATGCTTTTGAGCAGAAAATCATCCCATTCAGTGGTCAGGTCTGGATTCAACAAACTGGGAGCGACAATATCACCTTCATTTCCACAGGCCAGTCGTCCAGTTGCCATTCGATAGGTCATGACACCGATGCTGAAAAGATCCGCCCTCTCATCGGAAGTCAACGGGTCTATCTGCTGTTCAGGTGCCGCGTAGTAAGGGGAGCCGACCTGCATGCCGGGAATCGCCAACTTCTCTTCACCCCGCACTTTGGAAAGACCGAAATCAATGATTTTTACCCTGTCGTCATTAGTGATCATCAAATTGAAAGGTTTTATGTCACGATGAATAACTCCAGCAAAGTGCAACCTCTCAAGGCCATATAAAGACTGTCTGATATAGTCATAGGTTTTGGTAATGCTGATAACCCGAGATGGCTTTTCGACTCTATACGACTCTCCGATCAAGGCTCCTATGGAATGGGCGAAGTACTCAAGGACAATAAAGGGTCTCCCCCGGTCCTCATCGCAATCCATGATCTTGGCCACATGATCATGAATAATCTCACCCATAATCCGTGCTTCCTCCCAAAACACTTCCCGAAGCCTTGTGACGCCAACGAGATCCGTCAGAATCTCGTCTCTGGGCAGAAGAACCTTCAACGCGACAGTACGCCCTGTTATCGGTGCGCGAGCCTTATAGACGGTACTCATACCTCCACGACCGAGCCGTCCCAAAATTTCATATCTACCAATCCGGATCATAACCTACCCCAGACGAAAAGCATAATCTGATGGAAATCCTCGATCAATGATCTTTTGGGCCGTTATAGTGTGATCATACGAGATCCGGACAGCCTCTACCCATTGGTCGACAGTATCCCAGAGAAGATATTTGGCTCGGTTATCGCCGTCCCGTGGTTGCCCGACACTTCCGGCATTGACAATATAGCGAAAACCATTTTGCAACCGGAACGCCTCCACGGAAAACGGCTTTCTCATTATTTGTCGACCATCCCAGCCAACTACCAAAAGCTTATGGGTGTGTCCGACAAAAAACAGATCCCCCTCGGCTTTCTTTAACAACGAAATGATCTCATTGTCGGTTTTTCGATTAAGGTAACCAAGAACCGAGCCCGGAGGGAAACCATGGGTAAAGGATGCCCCGGCATAATGAAGATACCTGGGTAATTTTTTGCAAAAATCAAGATTTTCTGGAGTAAGAAGCTCTTCGGTTTTCAGGGAATTGTCTCTTGCCTGAAAATTAAACCACCGGCGGAGTCTCTTATCCGCCAAGACCGCCTCATGGTTTCCCATCACCGAAGGATAGCCTTTTTCCCGGACAAGCTGGACAACCTCTTCCGGGTTCGGACCGTACCCTATCAAATCGCCAAGGCAGATGACCCTATCCGGTTGCTTGATCTCCAGGTCAGTGATTACCGCCGTAAACGCTTCAAGATTTGCATGAATATCGGAAAGAATTGCAACAAGCATGGAATCTCTTATTTATCTGTATCCCTTTGTTGTTTCATAAGCCTTTGAAAGCTTTTCTTGGCATCCGGGGAAAAAGCATGGAACTTTTCCAGATGATCGCAGGGGTGTTTACCGCAGAGGGAACAATTTGGTAATCCTCTGGAAACACAACATTTCCTGATATTGCAGGCCTTACAGTATCCGATCAGTCTGTTTCCTTGGGAAAGACAGCCTTCACAGTTGATGTCTTCAGATTTCAGACTGAATCCGAATTTCTTCGAGTAATAGGCAGCCGTTTCGGCCCTGGCCTTGTCATCGTCATTTAAGGTTGCCAGATACGTCGGGCAATTTGAACACACGAGCCCGCAACAGGCAATTATTTTCTGCATTGAACGTCTCTCCTTTACCAAATGATCTTTCGATCGTAGTAGATCGACCAACACTCAACGTTCATGTCCTGCCTGCTTTCAACCTTGATACTCTCGAAAAAAGTCATCGAAGTTGCCGAGATCGACTCTGGAAAAAGCTCGATTGGCGGCGTAGCATCCGAAACCGCGATTCGGCAGTACATGTGGTACAGCTAATCACCGTTTCAGATCTACAACGACGTAGATCGGGCTTTTTACGAGTCCATTATCCTTATTTAAGGACGCTTCCCTTTCAGCTCCATTTGCACAGCCAAGCCAAGCCCTTTTGTGGTAAACGGTTTTCTCAGGTATTGACCTGCGCCCAACGACTGGGCCTTTCTCACCCTGTCGGTCTCGGTAAAACCGCTGGTAATAAGGGCCTTCTGTCCCGGATGCATTTCGACAATCCTCCGGTAGGTATCCAAACCGTCAATACCCGGATCCATTATCATATCCAGAAGCAGCAGATCAACACTCCGGGTTTTCACAAACTCTACGGCGGCCTCTCCGCTGTCGACAACACTCACCTGGTAACCAAGCCTATGCAGGAGACTTTCCGCAATCTGGCGCTGTTCTGGAACGTCATCAATCACCAGAATATGCTCTCCCCCTCCCATGAGCACATCCATTGAAACTTCCATCTCATCGGAGAGTATCCGTTCACGGGTTATCGGAAAATACAGCTCAAAGAGAGTACCCTTGCCCTGCAGGCTTTTAATATCAATAAAGCCGTTATGATCCCTTAATGTTCCCCAAACAATAGCCATTCCCAGACCGGTCCCGCTATGACGTCCCATTACCTTTCTGGTATAAAACGGTTCGAAAATCCGTTTAATATCATCTGTTGCGATGCCCACACCATGGTCTTCGACACTCATAACGGCATATTCGCCGGGCAGAATGGTCTCATAGCGGATAACGGTCTCTTCAAGATAACGATTGAAGGTCGTTATCTTGATGGATCCACCGTCCGGTTGGGCCTCGAAGGCATTGCTGACAAGGTTCAGAAGCGATTTGCGGAGATGGACCGTTGATCCTTTGATATTTAACAAAGCCGGATCAAGACGGGTTTCCACCTTCGTCGAAGAAAACTGCGTCAACAGACGTTCATACTCTGGAGAACTCAGACACTCAGCAATTATCCGGTTGAGGTTTACGACATCGTAAGTGACCACACCCCGCCGAGCCAATGTAAGCAAGTCCTGGACGATGGCCGCAGCCTTATGACCTGAATCGCGGATTGTAACCAGAGGCTTTCGCAAGGAGCTGCCATCGGGCAAGCCTTCCAGGAGAAGATCCGGATAGCTCACTATCCCGGAAAGAACATTGTTCAAATCATGGGCAACACCTCCTGCCAACAGACCTAAGGCCTCCATTTTTTTCGAACGATTCAATTGTTCAACGAGTTCAATTTTTTCATTTTCGGCTGATTTGACAGGAGTTATATCAATATAGGTTCCAACTGCCCGCAAGACATTGCCCTGCTCATCCCGTTTGGTAATCCGCCCCTTATCCAGCACCCAGGTTAATGCCCCGTTTTCTCCAACGAGACGATATTCAGCCCGATACAATTCTGTCTTTCCTGCAATATGGTCCTCCATGGCCTTTTGGGCTGCAGCCCAGTCCTTGGGGTGGGCCTTTGTGGCAATAATATCCCTGGCTGGCGACACCGCTCCCTGATCATATCCAAATATTTCAAACGCCCTTTTATCCCAGATAAAGGTATCGTTTTCCAGATTCCAGTCCCAAAGACCCTGCCCGGTAGCACTTATCGCCAGATGCAAGCGCTCTTCACTCTCTTTCAGTGCCTCCTGTGCCCGCTTCCTCTCCAGAATCATCCTGTTGGCCGGTTCCACCAAGTGTTTGAATTCGGTATAATGAACCAATTTCTCATCCATTGTAACGGCATCGGATGCTGCCGTCACAAAGAAAGCGGTAAAGGCATCGACACAGCCTCTCAGTCTTGACAAGACAATTCGAGCCAAAAGGGCAATTATGAGAAGCGCTATCGCTATAACACCAGCAGCCTTTGCGATGTGAGATTTAATTTTCTTTTGCAGACTATCGCGTTCCTTCGCCAAAACAAGCTCGATATCATCGACATAGACACCGGCTCCGATCATCCATCGCCATTCTGGAATGCCTGCGGCATAACCAATTTTTTTACTCGGTTTTCCGGTTTCCGGCTTGATGGTGCCGGTGTATCGTAAAAAGCCACCATCCGGTTGCTTGGCTAATCGAATTAATTCCTGGGTCAATAGAAACCCACTGGGATCACGCAGTTTCCAGCGATTTACTCCGATCAGTTTCTTTATAAAATGCGCCAGGGTCGTCCCGTCATAGTCATACGCAAAGACATAGTTATCTGTGTCAAATCGAACAGTATTAATAAAGGACAGGATCTGCTTCTGGCTCTTTTTTTCAAACTCATTATGGTTTTCACTGACACCAATGATCCATCCAAGGTCTTCGAACACTTTTGCAAAAGCGACATAATTTGGAGCCGTATCATCACCATCCTTTATCTTTCCTTTCCATTCCAGATAGCCCTCGCCCTTTTTCTGAATCATCTTGAGAAGATTTGAGGCAGGATATCGATCATTTTGGATTGTCCTGAAATTTTTTCCTTCAAGCTCCGGATTTTTCGGCATGAGGACAGCAGTACCCTGCATATCTAAAACAAAAAAGATCTCTTCTTTACGCTGGAAAGTAATCGGCCGGAGGCTCTCTTTGTACAACGAGCTTATTTCCTGACCGTTTTTATGAAGATGATAGAGATCATAGAGGTGTCGACCGGTAGCCGTCGCTTCATCAACAGTATTTTTTAGTTTCTTTCTGTTTTCCTCTTCAAGCAGGGTCTTCTGAAAATGTATATATTCAACCACCTGATCGACAACGTTTCTGATCTTATTTTTTTGCCCAAGGATATAGGAGTCCCGTAAAATACGAGATTCTTCCTCAAAAGAACTCTGCTCGAACTGGATCCAGAAGAATCCAACTCCAAAAGCAACCAGAACCGCTGCTCCTATCACGCTGAACAAAAAGGTATGGTACAGGCTGTATCTCTTCCCCAGCATTAAGAAAATCTCCTGTCGATCATCCATTAATAAATGGAATACTAACTTTGTAAAAGTTTATCATTGTCTTTCTTCTCAATGCAATGTTTTAGCAATACGTCTCTAAAAACAATAACATTAAACGTTTATCGCTTGTCCTTTCAAAATACACTTTGTGATATTACCTTCATCAATATCCCAAACTCGCACAGTGCCGTCACGGCTCAGATATGCGCATGACGGCCATCAGGCGAACAGCAGCACATTCGAACAGTGCCTCGGTGGCCTTGCAGTGTATCGAGCAATTCTCCATTCTCGGCATTCCATATTCGAACTGTGTGATCATGGCTGCCAGTCACAATGCGATGACTGATCGAATCCCAGGCCAGTGCAAACAGGTCGCCTTGGTGGCCTCGCAGCTCAGTCTAACACGCTTCCGGTTGTGCATCGAACACCAGTACAACGTAGAAGGGAAATGCGGATCCCAGCCGGGTCCCTACTGCGATCCTAGTGCCGTCCGGAGACCAGGCAA
>CAWGGS010000042.1:0-9043 GCA_963822095.1 uncultured delta proteobacterium | reverse complement strand
CTGAGCAGCAGCGCTTCGCATCTTTTTGAGCAGACCGGTTGGCTATACAACCCGGTATGCCGAGCGGGCTGATCGGAAAGAGGCGGAGTGCTGATCTCAGTTTCAACAAATTTTCGGTGGTCATAGCGAAGAGGCCCCACCCGTTCCCATTCCGAACACGGTAGTTAAGCTCTTCTGCGCCGATGGTACTGCATGGGTGACTGTGTGGGAGAGTAGGTCGCCGCCGAATTCCTTTTAAAAGGCCCAGGGTTGCTTTGGCAATCCTGGGCCTTTTTGTTTTGAAAATATAGAGGTCGCCGCTATCGCCGCTTAATAGAAATGCCTCTCCTGTAACTTGCTCAGTCACTCCCCCCACCCTTCCTGTGCCCGTATACACACTCCAGTATTTTGAATTCTTTTACATCCCTGCAACAGACAATTCGCAATTATCCCAAGCTTATGATATTTTCCTAAGTAGCCTCGGAAAAAGCTCGATTAAAATCTTCTGATATTGCATAGATTGGGTATAGAGACTACATCAAAATATGTATTTATCTCCTGCCTGGTCCGAGGTGTTGAAAAATCAAACTGCTGAACTTCGTTCCTCGTTGTTTTTTCTCTTTTTCGCTACCCTCCATTCCGTGGAAATATCCTGAAATGGCTTTAAGCAAATACAAAAAATTATTGTCAGATATAACACCTGCCACTCCGATTCTTCTGGCAATTGTTTTGCTCATGACGCTTGAAAGTGCCCTTTCCCTCATTTCTCCATGGCTTGCAGGACGATTTACCAAGGTTGTCCTTTCGCCGTCCACATATCATACGCTAAGCTACCAAGAAATTTTATCAATTTGGCTACTTCTTCTAGTCTTTCAGTCTGTTATTGGATTTAGTTACCAATATCTTTCCGGCAAAACAAGCCAAAGAATGCTCACGGAGTTGCGTGTAAAACTCTACGATCATCTCCAGTCGTTGCCGATCAGCTACTTTCATGACCATAAACACGGGAACATACTTTCTCTCATTACAAATGATTCTGCCATTATTTCTAATTTCGTCACCAACACCTTGCTGGGCCTCCTTCCTCTTTTACTCACAGTCTCGGGAGCTCTTTTTTGCATCTTTTTAATAAAGCCTCTGGTAGCCCTTCTGGCAGGATCCCTTATTCCTCTTTTCTATATTGTCACCAAACTCTTCGGCAGAAAGATACGACCATTGTCAAAGCGAATGATCGATCTTTACTCTGATACCTTAAGTATTGCCGAAGAAAATCTAGCGACTTTGCCAGTGATCAAATCTTTCACCCGTGAATATATTGAATCCCAAAGATTTGAAGCAAAAAACGAACAACTCTTTTCCGCCACTACCCGTTACATTCGCAACCAAGCACTTCTTTCCCCGCTGATAAAATTTTTGGCCACCAGCATCATTCTCTTTATTCTCTGGATCATCAGCGATGATCTTTCATCGGGGAACCTTGCCCCTGCAGATCTTGTACAGTTGCTCCTCTATGGTATGTTGATGACCCAACCAGTAGCCCGCCTTGCCAACGTCTATGGCCAAATACAACGAACCATTGGAGCTACAGAACACCTTCTGGAAGTCTTTTCCTTAAGTCCGGAATCCCCTGCATCAGGCATAGAACTCTCTGCAGTGAAAGGAGAAATTTCCTATCAGGACATCAATTTCCAATACCCTGGAAGACTCCAACTTTTAAAAGGTCTCAACTTTTCAATACACGCCGGTGAGACCGTGGCCATCACAGGTGAAAACGGTGCAGGCAAAACAACATTGGTCCACCTGTTGATGCGGTTTGCCGATCCTTTAGAAGGAAGGATCCTGATCGACGGAAAAGACATTCGTACGATCAATCTTTTCAGTCTGAGAAGACAGATAGGTATCGTTCAACAGCACGTTTTGCTCCAAAACAGCACTGTAGAAGATAACATTCGGTTCGGAAATCCGACAGCCTCGGCTGACCAGGTCAAAACTGCAGCCGGAAATGCACATGCCATCGATTTCATCAATAAACTTCCAAATGGTTTTGACACGATTATCGGCGATCAAGGAGTAAAACTGTCCGGAGGCCAGAAACAGCGGCTCTCTCTTGCCCGGGCACTCATCAAGGACCCAACCATCCTCATCCTTGACGAGGCAACTGCAATGTTCGACCCGGAAGGTGAACAGTCTTTCATTCGCCAGTGCCGGCAGATACTCCATGACAAAACGGTTATTATCATAACCCATCGCCCTGGAAGCCTCATTTTGGCTGATAGAATCGTCAAGATGGAAAACGGCAGAATCACCAATATGAATCTGTGAAAATCTCTTCTCAAGAACTCGTATTTGATAATTGGGCGCAGATTGATCGCATGCAGGCAAAGACTATTCACACAGGTGCTTGCTGAAAGGTTGATCTTTATGGCTTGCTTGACAAGACTTCCCTTTCGTTATAAGCTGCACAACTTATGAAATTGCTTCCTTATTTATCTCATTTAATAGAATAACTTCCACTATCATTTCATTTATGTCATGCCATGAATCAATTAACTCCTCTCTTTGCAATCATCCTTGCCGCTGGAAAAGGAACTCGAATGAAATCCAATCTGGCCAAGGTTCTTCACGAGGTATTTTACGCACCAATGATTCACCATGTCGTGGGGACGGTACAAGCAATTAAACCGGAGAGAACATTCGTTATTGTTGGACATCAACAGGATTCCGTCAAAAAGGCCCTTTCGGACTATCCGGTCGACTTTGTTCTTCAGCAACAACAGCTAGGTACCGGTCATGCCGTCCTCTGTGCCGAGGAAGCAATTCAGGATCAGGATGGAGTGGTAATGATTCTCTGTGGCGATACACCTCTGCTCAAGGCGGAAACACTCAATTCCATGTATCAACAGCACCTAGATAACCACTCTGTTCTTACACTTATGACCACGGTCCTTGACGACCCCACCAACTATGGCCGTATCATCAGCAATGACGCCGGAAAAATAGTGGCTATTGTTGAGGAAAAGGATGCCTCGGAAAAACAAAGACGAATCAAAGAAATCAATGCCGGTATTTACTGTGTCAATCGAAGATTTCTCTTCAACACTCTAAGAAAAGTCGGCACCGACAACAGTCAGGGTGAAGTATATCTCACAGATATCGTCTCAATCGCCGTGGTTTCGGGACTCGATGTTGATAAGTTTTTTAATCCCTTCCCCGAGGATATTTTAGGGGTAAACTCCCGGGTTGAATTGGCTCTGGCCCATAAGGAAATTCAACGTCGCCGCAATAAGGAGTTGATGATTCAAGGAGTAACGATGCTTGATCCGGAGACGACCGCGGTTTCACTCTCTTCATCCATAGCACAGGATACGGTACTTGAGGGTGGAGTCCGCATCACCGGAAATAGTTCTATCGGCTCATCTTGCCTGATCGGGACAGGCGCATTTCTTCACAATTGCACGCTCGCCGCCAATGTAACGATTGGCCCGTACAGCTATCTGGAAGGAATAACCTGCCTTGAAAATTCCACCATTGAGCCTCATTGTATCAAGAAGAGCAGCTCTTCATAATTCAGGAGCATCACTTCAATATTGGCAAGCTGCCCCTATAGGTTTATATATAAGGGAGCACATACGCACTTTGCCCATTGCCTTATTTTATAAAGATCCCGTAAAATGAATATACGTATTAATGGTGAACAGAAAACTGTTCCAGATGGTGCAACTGTTGAGGAGATTCTCGCTCTCTTTGACATTGTAACAGAATCCGTCGTTGTCGAGCACAACGAGGTTATTCTTCAACCTGATTTGTATGACGGCAGCTGCCTTTCCGAGGGTGATCGGCTGGAATTGATTCGTTTTGTAGGAGGTGGCTGATATGTTAACAATTGCAGGAACGAGCTTTGCATCCAGGCTCTTCGTCGGTACCGGTAAATTCCCTTCTTCGGGAATAATGAAACAAGCCCTGGAGGCATCTGGAAGCCAAATGGTGACAGTTGCGCTGCGCCGGGTTGATCTCAATAATCCTGAAGATGATATCATGCGGGTTCTTGACAGAACCCGGTACACTTTTTTGCCGAACACATCAGGGGCCAGAGATGCACAAGAGGCAATCAGGCTTGCACGATTAGCGCGGACGGCATCGGGTTCTAACTGGTTGAAGCTCGAGGTCACTCCGGATCCCCGCACCCTGCTCCCGGATCCGGTTGAAACCCTGCTGGCAACTGAAATTCTTGTCAAGGAAGGATTTATTGTCCTGCCTTATATCAATGCCGATCCCATCCTGGCACTGAGACTGCAGGACATTGGTGCCGCAGCGGTCATGCCCCTTGGCTCTCCCATCGGCACCAACCAGGGACTCCTGACCCGATTCCAGATTGAGATAATTATCGATCAGGCCTGTGTCCCGGTGGTTGTCGATGCTGGAATTGGGGCCCCTTCACATGCTTCACAGGCAATGGAAATGGGAGCAGATGCTGTACTTGTCAATACTGCGATCTCCATTGCGGGTGATCCGGTCGCCATGGCCGGAGCCTTTGGCAAGGCAGTCGAAGCCGGCAGGACCGCCTACCTGGCAGGCATGGGAAAAGTGACCACCAACGCCCAGGCTTCATCACCCGAATCCGGGGTTTTACAAGATGATCTAGGATTTTTGTCCTGATTATGTTTGATGGACTCGCAAAAAGCCCAATCTCCGTCGTTGTAGATCTGAAAGGGCGATTAGCCGTACCCTCTGTACTGTCGAATCACCGTTTCAGATACTACGCCTAGAATATTGAGCTTTTTTCAGAGTCCATCTCGGAAACTCCGATGACTTTTTACGAGAGTATTATGATTGCCATTCCCAATTTTCATACGCTTCAAAAAAACCTGACATCCTGCACGGAAGCAGATGTTACTGCGGCCCTTACAGCAAAACGGCCAACGCCGGAGAACCTCTGTGCCCTTTTGTCACCGGCATCAGACACCTATCTGTCAAATCTTGCTGGGCGCTCAAAATTCCTTACACTGCAACGCTTCGGAAAGACAACCCAACTGTACGGACCCATTTATCTTTCCAACTACTGCACTAACCGATGTGCGTACTGCGGATTTTCCGCTGACAATCGAATCAAACGACGCTGCCTGACACTGGAAGAGGCGGAAAACGAGGCGGACATCCTGCATAAACGTGGATTCAATCACATTCTTCTCGTTTCGGGTGAGGCCAGCAATGCTGTGGATGTCGCCTACCTTGAGGCGTTGGCACTCCGGCTACGTAATCGTTTCGCCTCCATCTCAATAGAGGTTCAACCTCTATCCCTCCCGGAGTATAAGCGGCTTTTTTCAGCCGGTATTGCTTCAGTTGCCGTCTATCAAGAGACATACGACCGTTCGCTTTATGATCGTGTGCACCTTTCAGGAAAGAAATGTGATTTTGATTATCGCCTCCAGACACCAACCAGGGCCGGAGAAGCAGGAATGCGGGAAATCGGCATTGGGGCTCTGCTCGGTCTTGGTGACTGGCGAGCCGAAGGTCTGGCACTTGGGTATCATCTCTTCTGGCTCAGGAAAAAATTCTGGAAAACTGCGTTCACGGTGTCCTTCCCGCGCCTGCGACCTGCTGCTGGAGAATTCGAACCACCGTCACCTGTTTCTGAGCGTGATCTTAGCCACCTGATATTTGCCCTTAGAATTTTTGACCCGGATGTCGGTCTTCTTTTATCAACCAGGGAAGAACCGCGTTTCCGTGACGGTATGCTTGGTCTCGGACCTACCCGCTATTCCGCCGGCTCATGCACCGCCCCCGGCGGATACGCGAACCCTGACCAGGAGGGAGAACAATTCAGTGTGGGCGACCACCGGACACTTCCCGAGGTATGTGCGACAATCCGTGCCCATGGCCTGGATCCGGTTTACAAGGACTGGGATGCTATTTTTCAGGAAGGCTGAAGGAAGTTAATGATGGGTGATGGGTGATGGGTGATGAGTGATGGGTGATGGGTGATGAGTGACATAGGGAGGCAGGAGGCAGGAGGCAGGAGGCAGGAGGCAGGAGGCAGGAGCAAGCGAAATGGGTGGCATGGATAACGCAAAGGGTATTATCTACTTGACGTTAAAAAAACGCTCTATCCTCACAAAACTTTTACACAGTTGATATGCTGTTCTGAAAGCAGGACTCTGAATTCTAATTCCCAAACCCCATATTTACCTTGCAACACCTTCATAGTTTTTTATAATCATACAAAGTAAAAATTCAGTACATTGCCAATTTTCAGGAACCTACACGAAGCCACAACTTTTCAGCAGTGTTCCAGATGTGTGCAAGGAGTCAGGAAAACTATAGTAAAGCTATGTTTTTCTGACTGATGGTACGTAGATGGGATGCTGATGAAAAGTTACCCCATATGTAAAAAAGTATAAGCCATCTTCACTCCAAGGAGAAACCCATGAGCGATCTGAAAAAGATGTACTCCACGATTCTAGGCGACCATTTTCCCATGGAGATGACCATTTCTTTCGGCGACCAGAAACTGGTTTACCGGAAAAGGACCTGGAAAATTCCAAAGGCAGATGGATCCTTTGACGAACGTGGAGTCCGCTATGGTGAAAATCCCGACCAGGAAGCCGCTCTCTATGAGCTGGTCAACGGCAATCTGGTTTTAGGTGACTGCTCCTTTATCGAACCAGGCAAGGGCTTGTTTCAGCCATCAACGTCGAAGACATGCTTCAGGTTGGCAAACATCCTGGGAAAATCAATCTTACCGATATCGACAACGGCCTCAATATTTTGAAATATCTCATGGATAAACCCGCAGCCGTCATCCTCAAACACAACAACCCCTGCGGAGCTGCCTATGGCAGCAGTCTTGTCAATGCCGTGGACCGGGCCAACCGCTGTGATCGAATCGCGGCCTTCGGTGGAGCCGTGGTTCTGAGCCGCACTTGCGACAAGGATACAGCCGACCTGCTCTCCAAAAGCTATCTCGAGGTTGTCTGTGCGCCTGACTTTGCTGAAGGCAGCCTGGACATCCTGAAAAAAAGCTCGAATCTGAGAGTCATCAAAATCTCCCGCATCGACCGTCTTGCCGAATTTGAGAAATTCCGGTTTGTCGATTTCAAGAGCTTGATCGACGGCGGCATCATCGCCCAGCAATCCGCCGTGAACTCCATCCGTAAACCCGAAGACCTGAAACCTGCGGTTGCCACCTGGAAGGGAGAAGAATATCGCTGCCTGAGAGAACCCAATCAACGAGAAATCGACGACATGCTCTTCGGCTGGGCAATAGAACATGGCGTCACCTCAAACTCCGTGCTCTATGTCAAAGACGGCTGTACGGTTGGCATCGGCACCGGAGAACAGGACCGTGTCGGTGTTGCTGAAATCGCCGTCCATAAGGCCTATATCAAATACGCCGACATCCTCTGCTTCGATGCCTATGGTATTCCTTATGCGGACCTTGGCGCTTGAAATCGAGAAAGGTAAAAGAGACAAGGCTCAAAAAGAGGAAATCGATGCCAAGGTCTTCCATGACAAAGCAGGACTTCCAGGCTCGGTCATGATATCCGATGCCTTCTTCCCTTTCCGGGACGGGGCGGATGTCGGGATCAAACAGGGAGTAAGCGCCATTCTGCAGGCAGGTGGTTCATTACGAGATTTTGAGACTATCCAGGCTTGCAACGAGGCAGAACCGAAAGTGGCGATGATGTATACTGGACAGAGGTCGTTTAAGCACTAAATGTGGTGTTAAGACAAATCCAACGTTGAATTATTAATTGATAATTTACACTGCAATCATTTACAGATTCTCTACCTATCCGCTCTCGGGATTTCATTTAGAATTTGATACCGATGCTGACCTTTAATGAAACAGATGTACCAGTCCTTCGTATTCCTACAATGATCTAGCTGTTGAGGCAACCATAGTAAAGTACATACATTTAGATACGTGATTTTCCATTATGTGAATTTATATTGTTCCCCAGTTGCAGGACAGTTGATGGAGATACCATTTATTGCTTGTGAATCTCAACATTATCTTCCGCGGCATAAATTTAATGTGATGGAATTCTCCTGGAATATAACATTGACCACAGGAATCAAACCTTTCCGCTATCTGGCCAATACAGGCAATAAAAACAACATAAATTCATTACCTACGAATATCATGCAACTGGTAAGTCCTTTGGAGTATGATAATCCCCTGCTCCAATATCGCAGAAGAAGGCTCCTCCTATTTCGGAACCCCTTTAAAATAGAGTACAATGAAACATTTATTGGCTTTTATTCGCTTAACAAGAGCTGAGAAAAAGTTATTTATTCGTGTTGTTTTTTTGCTACTTACTTACAAAGTCCGACTCAAGTCGTCAGGATTGAAGGCTCTTTACATATCCATCAACAATATCTCTCCTGACCTTCAACAGGCAAAACTTAAACACTTTGCTATTTCGCCAAAACGTTTGGCTAGGCTTCTTCAGATTGCCAGCAAATGTGTTCCATATTCTACATGCTTGACGCATGCCCTTGTGGGTAAAAGAATTTTTGCAGAAAACGGTTATAGTACCAAAATTCATATTGGGGTATACAATGACTCTCATCCAGATTTAAGGCCCATGCCTGGTTAAGTTTTGGCGACATTATTGTCCTCGGCCAACTTACCGACCTCGATAAATATAAAGAACTCCCTACACTATTCTCTTCTCCGGAGTCATTATCAGCGGCATAGCCGGAATTTATCACCGAACCAATCAGCCGGTTGACCTGAACCATTTAAGGTCAATGGGAAATGCTTTAGATCACAGAGGACTCGATGGATTTCATATTTTATCTCTGGGGCAGTCGGTATGGTCCATTGCATGCTACATGACACCCGGAATCTCTTTACGAAAAGCTTCCCAATAGATCAAATGAACAAGGTCTTGTCATCACATGGCATGGACGCATTGACAATAGGGATGAATTAATCGCTATGACCTCTTACAGAGATCCTTCTTCCCAGGCAACTGATAGCGATCTGATTCTAGCTTCATATAGCAAATGGGGTAAAGATTGTGTCAATTATCTACTGGGCGATTTTGCCTTTGTCATT
>CAWGGS010000041.1:0-24836 GCA_963822095.1 uncultured delta proteobacterium | reverse complement strand
CTCACAGCTTTCCGTTCGGTCATGCTGCTGTCTATACTGCCGGTCTTTTTCCTGGTCGGCATGATGATGACCCCCGATGCTCCGCTCACCGCCTGCTGGTCCGCGGTCATCTATTTCCTCTATCGGGCCTTTCTGCTCGAGCGTCCTTATGCCTGGCTGGGGGTGGGGATCTTTTTGGGGCTTGGCATGTTCTCCAAGTATACCATTGCCCTTTTAGGACCTGCGATTGTCCTGTTTATGCTGATTGATTCCCGTGGCCGCAAATGGTTCTTCCGCCCCTGGCCGTATCTGGCCGCCTTGATTGCCCTGGCAATATTTTCTCCGGTCATCATCTGGAATGCCCAGCACCATTGGGCCTCCTTTCTTTTCCAGAGCGAGCGGCGGGTAACGGGGATGACAGATTTTGCAACCCCCGTGCTTGTCGGCCAAATTCTTTTGTTGTTGACTCCGGCGGGGGTCTTGGGTTTTATAGCCTTTCTGGTGCATGGCCGGGGAGGCATGGACAAGAGGCGATTTCTCTTTTTCCTGCTCCTGATTGTTGTACCCCTGTCGGTGTTTTTTTTCTTCAGCCTGAGCAAGGAGGTGAAGCTGAACTGGACAGCTCCGCTCTGGCTGGCGCTTGTCCCGTATCTCGCATACACTTTTGGAGCCCCAAAAGAGGGTCAGTTGCTGCTTAGGCTTTGCAGGCAGTGGTGGCCGGCTACGGCTATAACGATGCTTCTACTCGGGGGACTGTTTCTTCAATATTATTCCCTGGGGCTCCCCGGTATCCCAACCTTGGAGCGGCCGTTTCTCTCCGGATGGGAAAAGCTTGCGGGCCGGATTGAGCAGATCGTGGCAGCCCGGGAGAAAGAGACGGGGAGACGTCCGATTGTGGTCGGGATGGACAAATACCGGATCGCCAGTGGGCTTGCTTTTTACCGGTACAAGAATGCTCTGGGTATAAACCCGCAGATAGCGGACAGGGCTGTTTTAGAGACCACGGCCTGGAATATTTTCGGTTGGAACGGTTTGATGTATGCCTACTGGTTTTCCCCTGCAAAGCTGGACGGAAAGGATATGCTGCTGGTCGGCTTTTCAAAAGAATCGGAGCAGGATAAATTCTTTGCCGGTTATGTCAAAGGCAGCGGACCCATCCAAAAGCTCGATGTGACCATGGCAGGGCGTACTATCGATCATTGCTATGTCCGTATGGTGTATGATTACCACCATCGGGGAGATGAAGTGGAATGAGTGAATCAAGAGAAGAAAGAGACGAGGAAAAACTATGATTAGCAAAGAATTATTGGATATTTTGGTATGCCCAAAATGCAAAGGGGAGTTGCAACTCAACGAGAATAATGACGGCCTTATCTGCAAAAACTGCCGTTTACTCTATGAGATAAGAGATGATATCCCAATAATGATAATTGAAGAGGCTAAAAAACTCAAAGATTAAGAGCTTGTCCATAAATGAGCTTATCGTTTCTTCGGTCACGGCAGCCAGGACGGCTGCCGTGTAGCCCCAGGGTTGGGCTTGGAGCGTTTTGGAAAACGAATGGCCCACTCCTGGATCTGTAGCTGAACATTAATGGTAATCAGATTTTGCTAAACGTCTTTGTCGATAGCCGGGGCTTTTGTTTGCCCAAGCGCTTGGCTCTCGTTGCGGTCCAGAGGTTTGGGCCGGCTAGACCGTTTAGCCTGATATTCCCAACTCTTTTTCCTTCTTGGCGACGGCAATTCGTGTTTTGACAATTGTATCCGGAATGAGGCTCATGGAATCGATGCCGCATTCAACCAGGAAGGTCGCAAACTCAGGAAAGTCTGATGGGGCCTGGCCACAGATGCCGATCTTTTTGCCCCTCCTTTTGGCCACATCGATCACCATCTTGATCAGCGTCTTTACCGCTTCGTTGCGCTCGTCAAAGATATGGGCAACGAGATCGGAATCACGGTCGAGACCGAGGGTGAGCTGAGTCAGATCGTTTGAGCCGATAGAGAAACCGTCGAAGATATCGGAGAAGGCATTGGCTGAAATAACATTGGAGGGGATCTCGCACATTACGTAGACCTCGAGATTATTCTCGCCTTGGACGAGACCAAATTCCTTCATGGTTTCGATGACCTTTCTCCCTTCATCAGGAGTACGGCAAAAGGGGACCATCAATTTGATGTTGTCGAGCCCCATTTCGTTTCTGGCCTTTTTGAGCCCTTTACATTCCAACTCAAAAGCGGCTTTATATTTCGGGTCGTAATAGCGTGACGCTCCTCGCCAGCCTATCATAGGGTTAGATTCAACAGGTTCGTATAGACTGCCACCGACCAGATTGGCATATTCATTGGATTTAAAGTCAGAGAGCCTTACGATCACGTCCTTGGGATAAAATCCGGCGGCAATGCGACCGACGCCTTCGGCGATCTTGTCAATAAAAAACTGTTTCTTGTCTGAAGGGTAAGCTGTCGTTAATGATTCAATCTTTTGTACAATTTCCGCGATCTTCTTATCACCTTTTGAAGCCTTTTGCTGCAAGACGTGGAAATTATACAGAGCCAGAGGGTGAATTCCGATATGGGAGTTGATGATAAATTCTTCGCGAGCCAGTCCGACCCCGTCGTTGGGGATCTGGGATTCCTTAAAGGCTTTTTCAGGAATCCCAACGTTCATCATAATTTTGGTTCTGGTATTTGGAAGACTCTGGAAATCCAGGCGGTCGATACTGTAATCTAGTTTCCCATCATATACATGGCCTGTTTCACCTTCGGCACATGAGACGGTGACGCGGGCTCCGTGGCGAATCCTTTCAGTTCCGTTTTCAGTGCCGATGAGACAGGGTATCCCCAGCTCCCTGGAGATAATGGCAGCATGACAGGTTCTGCCTCCCCTGTTGGTAACGATTGCCGATGCGCTTTTCATAACAGGTTCCCAGTCCGGGTCCGTCATATCTGTGACCAGGATCTCGCCCGGCTCAAAATCGTGAATTCCGGAAACAGTTTTAATAATTCTTGCTGTTCCTTGTCCGATCCTGGTTCCGACTGCCTGACCGCTGGCAAGGATTTTGCCTTTGTCGTTTAAATGATAGGTTTCGGTAATGAGTTTGGATTCTTGCGAATGAACGGTTTCAGGACGAGCCTGGACAATAAAGAGTTTTCCTGTCCCGACATTGATGCCGTCGCCATCTTTTGCCCATTCAATATCCATCCTCTTCCCGTAATGGTCTTCAATGATCACACCCCATTTGGCAAGTTGCAGGATTTCGTCGTCATTTAAAATGTAGGACCCGCGTTCTTCTGGGGTGGTAGGTATGGTTTTCACCCGTTCTTTCGAATCATTGTCGTAGATCATTTTCACCTCTTTCGAGGATACTCGTTTTGAGATGATCGGCCTTTTCCCCGCAAGCAGGGTTGGTTTAAACACATAGTACTCATCGGGTGTTACAGCACCCTGGACAACGCTTTCCCCAAGTCCCCAGGCACCTGTGATAAGGACTACATTTTCAAAACCCGATTCGGTGTCGAGGGTGAAAAGAACTCCGGAACTCGCAGAATCCGAACGAACCATTTTCTGAACAACGATTGAAAGCTCAACGTCGAATTGACCGAATTTTTTATCATGACGGTAAGAGATAGCCCGATCTGTGAAAAGACTTGCAAAACACTGACGACAATGGTCGATGACGGCCTCGTAACCGCGCACATTCAGGTAGGTATCTTGCTGCCCGGCAAAGGACGCATCAGGAAGGTCTTCTGCGGTTGCGGATGAGCGAATGGCAACACCGACATCTTTTCCATATTCATCTTCCAGCTTTTTATAGGCTGTTATTATAGCGTGTTGGAGATCATCCGGGAACTGTGCTGTCCGAATTATTTGTCGTATTTTTTTCCCCCGTACCTGCAGGTTTCTGAGATCGTGAGTATCAAGGCTTTCCAAGGCATCACGCACCGTATCTTTAATTCCCGCCGAATCAATAAGATAGCGATATGCAGCAGCTGTAATTGCAAAACCATGAGGAATGGCAACACCTTTGGAGGCAAGATGCTGGTACATTTCGCCAAGGGAGGCGTTTTTGCCTCCGACCGATGCCACATCATTAATGCCGAATTCATCGAACCATAGAATAAGTTCTTTTGCATGATTGGAGCCCATATCGTCCTCCTTCTACAAAATCGAGATTTACCATGTCCGAAAGAGAGTAGCGGCATGATATCATCATGGAAAGGGATAGCAGTTGCGGAGATAAAATAAAAACACTTGTGATTCATAATCCTACAGCACGATTTGCAATTTCGTCAAGCCTGGGACGGGATATCAAGAAGGAAAAACGGCTTAATCTGAATTTTTGCTGTTTTATGGGTGCAAGAAGAGTGGAAGGTAATATAGTGGTATTTACAGGATACTATCTTTTGGAATTGATGAATAAGAGGGGAAAAAATGTCGACATCCACTAGAGCAAATACCATCTTTTCGCATCTAAATGACAATGATCACGCCGGCAACGATTATTTCAAGGTGATAAAGGAGTGTGTGAAGCTACGCCAAGACGAAGGTGTGGTATGGCAGAAATATATTGATAAAGCCTATGCTATGTTGATGGATGAAATTCTTGGAAATACCGGTAAGCCGCAAAAAAACGTGAAATTCGGGACGTCGGGATGGCGAGGCCTGCTGGGAAAAGATATCTTTGTTCGCTCTATATCCTTTGTAACCGCAGCTATTATCGACATGTATGCGGCAGTGGACGAGGATACAAAGCTGGCACCATTTTTGGGAGTCACAACCTTTGCTGAGGCGAAAAAACGTGGTTGTGTTGTCGGTTTTGACAATAGATTTGCGGCTGAGGTTTTGGCCGGAGCTGTTGTCGATGTGCTGATAAAAGCCGGTGTCACTGTCCATTATGCCGGTGAATCCACAACAGGAGTTCTTTCAGCTGCTGTTTTGGAATTAGGGGCGGGCTTTTCCATTAATCTTACTCCTTCGCATAATCCTTTGGAATACAGCGGCTTTAAATTCAATGCCGCAGATGCTGGACCGGCAGCTGCCGAGCTGACGAACCAGATTACTCAGTCGGCCCGTGATAGTATTGACCAAGGAATATCGCCTTTTGTGTCAGGGGATAACCATCATCCTTGCCTACCTTGCAAGAGGAGCGATATTCGATCTTTCGATGCCCTTTCGACCTGGAAATCATTAGTCAGGAAGAATAAAGATAGACACGGCCTTGATTACGACGGGATTATAAAGGGCTTTGAAGACAGTGAAGACTTCGTGATCGTAATTGATTCGGTACATGGAGCCAGTAGACTGCATATTGTCGATTTATTACATAAAACCGGGACACCACGTCTTGTCCACCTGCGAGCTCAAGAAGATGTAACGTTTGGAGGTGTCGCACCGGAGCCTTCGTCTGTTAATATGCAGGATGTCGTCGAAACTCTCAGGCAGAGAACGGAGAGATTCAAGCTTGGAGCAATTATCGATCCCGACGGAGATCGCATACGTTTTACTGACGGCACAATAGAAATCAGCATGAATCAATTTGGAGCCATGAGTTACCATTTTCTTCATGAAATAAAAGGGAAAAAAGGCAGGGTGGCCAAGACAGTCGCCACTTCAAATATGGCCAACGCCCTGGCAAAAGCCTTTAATGAAAAG
This sequence comes from uncultured delta proteobacterium, assembly GCA_963822095.1. Taxonomy (GTDB): domain Bacteria; phylum Desulfobacterota; class Desulfobulbia; order Desulfobulbales; family Desulfocapsaceae; genus CAWGGS01. The sequence goes on along the minus strand of CAWGGS010000041.1, from coordinate 19,207 downwards.
ATTTTCGAGCCCCCGGTTGGTTTCAAAGAGTTCAAACCAGTCATTGACAAGGCTCTTGTTTGTTTTGAAGAATCGGACGGAATAACGATAATTGGACATACACCGGAAAAGGATGCCTACATAGGTCTTTTGTTGGCTATGGATATGATCATGACCACGGGGAAGAATCTGGGTGAGTATCTGCTTGACCTTGAAAAACAGTATGGGGCCTATTATCCGGAAAAAGATGGCATCGGTGTGAATGTCCAAGGTGAAGAACTTATTAATGCCCTAAAAGGATTAGAAAAATATGATATTGGAACGGTTGTTCGGGTGGAAGATGAAGACAAGATAATACATGAAATTGTCGACATAGATGGGAGGAAGATGATTTTCCAAGACGGTTCCTGGATAATGATCCGACCTTCGGGAACGGAACCGAAAGTCCGCTTTTATGTCGAATCGAGAAGCAGGGCTGGGACGAAAGGGCTTGTAAAGGTTGCAGTGAACATGCTTGCCGAAATTGGTCTTTTATAGGCATGAACCGAAAATCAAATGTAATGGGTAAATTTTACCGCGGCAGCCATTGAGGAGAAGAAATTCCCGGTTGCAATTTAGATAACACGTATTACTTTCAAATATTGCTGGATTAGAACGAAAACATATCTGTATTATGGGTGAAAAACATTTAAAAAATAGATTTAAATATTCGGTATTAAATTATTTTTTATAAATCATTTTCAGGAGTAATCTATGTGGGAATATACGGAATTGGTACAAGAACATTTTCTAAATCCAAGGAATGTGGGTGAGATAGAAAACCCAAGCGGTATGGGAGATGTCGGCTCACTTGCCTGCGGTGATGCCCTGAAGCTGACTCTGAAGGTTGACGAGAATGAGCGGATTGTTGATGCAAAATTCAAAACCTTCGGTTGTGCCAGTGCTATCGCTTCCTCCTCGGCACTGACGGAGATGGTAAAAGGGTTGCATATCGATGAGGCGGCGAAAATTACTAATCAGGATATTGCCGATTTTCTAGGCGGCCTGCCGAAGGAGAAGATGCATTGTTCCGTGATGGGAAGAGAGGCCTTGGAGGCCGCAATCGCCGATTATCGTGGGACGGTTCTTCCCATGGCGGAAGGCGAAATAGTCTGTGAATGCTTCGGAGTTACAGATTTGGAAATCATTCGGGCAATTAAGGAGTCGAATTTGCGCTCCGTTGAAGAGATAACCAATTTTACCAAGGCAGGCGGCGGTTGTGGAAAATGTGAAGAAAAACTGCGCGATATTCTGAAGGCCACGGTAGGTGACGCCTTTGAGATCAAAGCAATCGAAAAAAAATCTGAGAAGATGACGACTCTCCAGAAGATCAAGAAGATCGAGGAGGTTCTGGAAAGAGAAATAAAACCCGGGCTGCGAAAAGACGGCGGTGATATAGAGCTTATCGATGTGGATGGAGATTTTGTGAAAGTGTCTCTGCGCGGGGCCTGTACCAGTTGTTCTAAATCAGAAACCACATTGAAACAATATGTAGAAAAAAAATTACGGGAGCTGGTTCTTGACACCTTGATCGTGGAGGATGCAAATTCATGAACACAAAAGCCGATCAAGTCATTTACATGGATAATAATGCCACCACCCGGATTGCTCCCGAGGTTATCGATGCCATGATGCCGTACCTTACGGAGTATTACGGTAATCCCTCAAGTATGCATAATTTCGGCGGACAAGTCGGAAGAGAGGTCGCAAAAGCAAGAGAAAAGGTTGCAAACCTCCTTGGAGCCGAACCGGAGGAGATCACCTTTACAAGCTGTGGAACGGAAAGTGATTCGACGGCTGTATTGTCGGCTCTTCAGGCATTCCCGAAAAAACGGCATATAGTAACCACCAGGGTCGAACATCCGGCGATCAAGACCCTTTGTGACAATCTTGACAAATTGACCGGGCACCGGCATCGGGTGACCAGGTTGAAGGTTGCCTCCGACGGGACTTTAGATCTCGATGAATATCAGGCCGCGCTTGAAGACGATACAGCCATCGTCAGTATTATGTGGGCCAATAACGAAACCGGGGTGATCTTTCCCATTGAGGAGATGGCGGCAATTGCCAAAAAGCGGGGAATACTTTTTCATACCGATGCGGTTCAGGCGGTAGGCAAAATTCCTATTAATTTAAATAATCTTGATGTCGATTTTCTCTCTCTTTCAGGACATAAACTGCATTCTCCAAAAGGAGTCGGAGTCCTTTATGTTCGTCGCGGAACCGCTTTCGTACCTTTTTTGGCCGGAGGGCATCAGGAAAGAGGTCGCCGTGGCGGAACGGAGAATGTGGCATCAATCATTGGTTTGGGCAAGGCCTGTGAACTTGCAGCCGAGAAGATGAAGGAAGAAAATTCCAAGGTCAGGGCACTTCGGGACAAGTTGGAGAATGGTCTGCTTTCCACAGTCCCCAGTTCCATGCTCAATGGTCATAAGACCGACAGGCTGCCCAATACCGCCAATATCAGTTTTGAATTTGTCGAAGGAGAAGCAATACTCCTGCACTTGAACCGGTATAATATTTGTGCATCGTCGGGGTCTGCATGTACCTCTGGATCCCTGGAACCTTCTCATGTCCTGAGGGCCATGGGGGTTCCGTTTACGGCTGCCCATGGCTCGATTCGCTTTTCCTTAAGCGTCTATAATACTGAGGATGAGGTTGATTTTGTTCTTGAGAAAATCCCCTCAATAATCGCGTCATTGAGAGAAATGTCTCCATTTTGGAATGGGTGAGAAAACATGAAAATCATTGATCCGTATTTTCAGATTCAGGACGATCTTGATCGAAAAAGCCTGGCTGTGCGCTTAGAGGCCTGTGGGCGAATTTGCTATAAAAGCGAAGATCTCATCACGGAGGATTCCGCCCTGCCTTTTGTTACCAAAGTAGCATCCCATGGTCACAACTCGGTCTTGGAGATGGCGGTTGTTACCCTGCAGGTTGGGTGTGATTCTGCCCAGGCAGACTCTTTGCTTCGATGTCAACCGAAGTTCCTGATAATTGACCAACGAGATGATGGTCTTCTGATAACCGGATCGGTGAGGGCCTTTCGAGAACTCTACCAGAGATGTTCCAACAATGAGAGTGTCGGTTCAATCACCGGTTTTTTAGGTAACAGGCATCCCTATCTCTTTGAAGGGGTCTGGAGTGTCTCCGATTCCCGGCAACTCGAAAAGCCGCTTCCTGTTAAAAAAATTCCTTTGGAAGACGTTGAAAAACTCCCAGCAAATCTCTTGCTGCGTCATAGATATTTGGGGGTAAAATTCTTTGTAAACAGAGCTGTTACCCACGAAATTGTCCGGCACAGGCCCTGTTCCTTTCTCCAGGAGAGCCAAAGGTATTGTCGATACAGTCAGGATAAATTCGACAACCAGGTAACCTTTATTAAGCCGATGTTTTTTGATGAGGATTCAAATGAATACGAACTCTGGAAAAAGGCCATGTCCGAAACAGAATCCATTTATTTGAATCTTCTGGAGACAGCAAGTCCGCAAGCTGCACGGACTGTCCTGCCCAATTCCTGTAAGACGGAAATTATCGTCTATTGCAATCTCGAAGAATGGCGCCATATCTTCAAGCTTCGAACCACCAATGCCGCTGAACCGTCCATGCGAGAGATTATGATTCCCTTGGCGGCAGAATTCAGGAAGAGATATCCTTTTATGGAATAAGAATTAATCGAAGGTAAAAAAGAAAAGGGGAAACTGTCTCATTGACAGCTTCCCCTTTTTTAATGAATACAAGTCGGAATAAGACGTATAGGATTAGAAAACACCTTCGACTTTTCCGGTTTCAAGGTTGATGTCAACACGCTTGAAGGCAGGGTTGGAGCCCGTTCCCGGCATGAGGCTGATTGTTCCTGCAACCGGCACGATGAAGCCAGCACCACCGTAGGTCAGGACCTCGCGGATGGTGAGCCGCCAGCCTGTAGGTACACCTTTCAGTGCAGGGTTGTCGGATAGGGAGAGATGCGTTTTTACCATACACATTCCCAACCCGGAGAGGACAGGATCTTTTTGGATTCTTTCGATGGCCGCATTGGCTTCGTTAGAGTAGTCAACCCCGTCGGCACCATAGACCTCTTTGGCGATAAGCTCAATTCTCTTTTTGATTGGCATATCAAGCTCATAGAGGAATTTGAATTCGGTCTTCTCTTCACAGGCAGCCATTACGGTTTCGGCGAACTCAATAGCTCCGTCACCACCCTTTTCCCAGTGACGGGACAGGGCAACCTTGGCTCCTTCAGCCTCGCAAAGTTCGCGTACTTTAGCGATCTCTGCATCGGTGTCGGTATAGAAAGCGTTGATACAAACAACAGGACTGATCCCTGCTTTTCTGACGTTTCTGATATGATGGATGAGGTTGGCGCATCCTTTTTCAACCCATTCGACACTTTCCTCCAGGTACTCTTTCGGCATAGCCTTTCCGGGTACGGGAACAGGAGCTCCTCCGTGACATTTCAGGGCCCGGATGGTAGCAACGACTACTGCGCAGTCGGGTATAAGACCTGAGTAACGGCATTTCAGATTCCAGAATTTCTCGAAACCGATATCGGCACCGAAACCGGATTCGGTGACATGATAATCCGCAAGTTTCAAACCAACCTTGTCGGCGATGATGGAACTCTGGCCGATGGCGATATTGGCAAAAGGTCCGGCATGGACGATGACCGGCTGGCCTTCAAGAGTCTGCATAAGGGAAGGATTGAGGGCCTCTACCATCCAGGCGGTCATGGCACCGGCAACCTTGAGGTCTTCTGTTGTTACTGGTTGTCCTTTTTTATTGTAGGCGACGACGATCTTGCCCATTCTCTCGCGCATATCTTTAAGGTCAGTTGCGATGGCGAGAATGGCCATGACTTCTGAGGAAACGGCGATACCGAATTTGGATTTCATCATATAACCGTCGGACTTGCCGTTAACGCCATCGATACCAATGATGATATTACGAAGAGCCTGACAGCAGAAATCCATGATCCAACCCATTTCAACTTTGGTCGGGTCAATATCAAGACGTTTCATACCGGTAAGGCGATCAAGCTGCTCGTCGGTGTAGTTCCTCTCATGTTGCATCCTGGAGGTCAATGCGACCATGGCCAGGTTGTGGGCGTTCATGATGGCGTTTATATCTCCGGTGAAGCCGAGAGAGAAGGGAGTCAAGGGGATGCACTGGGCCAGACCGCCACCTGCTGCCGAACCTTTGATGTTCATGGTAGGACCGCCGGATGGCTGACGAATGGCGGCGCAGACATTTTTCCCGAGTTTGCCGAGACCCTGTACAAGCCCCATGGAAGATGTGGATTTACCTTCTCCGAGAGGTGTCGGGGTAATAGCCGTTACATCAATGTATTTTCCATTAGGCGCATCTTTCAGACGTTCAAGAACCTTTCTGAAGTCGATCTTTGCGATGTAATGACCTTGAGGAAGGAGCTCTTCTTTGGTAAGTCCCAGTTTTTCACCTATTTCATAGATGGTCAACATGTCTTTTTCTGCATCCTGTGCAATTTCCCAATCCGCGTGTTTGGTAGGATCTAATGCCATAATTCACTCCTTTGTTAGTTTGGGGTCCTCAGTGGAAACTCCTTTCAGGACCCTTGAATTGTGTTGAAAAACATACTACTTAGACTGACGTAATAAGTCTAAAAAAACGCCTATGTTCATACATAACGATATGTTTTTTCGAAACAATATTTCTGACTTTTTGGGCTCAAGTTTCGGGATTCAAAGATCGGATGATTAAAGACATAGGTACTGCCTTGCCGTTTCCCAATAGAAGAGGGAGAAAGAATTTTTGGCATCCCGGCTTTTTGTTAGTGAAACTGGCCATACGATAATTGATTCCTCTACGAAACAACGACACACCTCACATAACAACATGGTTCTCGTACCATAAATAGCCTCGATAGGCAATTTCTTTTTACTTTTTGATTACCACTAATATTCAGATACTGATCAAGGGTATGAACTGTTTGTTTCACGGGACGTCAGAAACCCATCCATGAGGGCAACACTTACGCCGTCCAGGCTGCGGAGACCCGCTAAAAAACACCCCACACCCATCCATTCCGATAGGCTGAGTTTCAGGGATAATCAGATTTTACAGTTCATCAGAATGAAGCGTACTTTTGTAAAGCTGAATGGAACAATCCGGTAGAGTGCATCGCTTCAAGACGCTACTCTGCGGCCTTGTGTCGCCGGTACACCACGGCTGCCAGACAGGCCGTCCCTGGGCCTGCTGTCAGGTGCGGACCTCCTGTCCGCCCCCCTCCGGACCTGATGTAGTCCCTCAGCCGGTCTACGCAAGGCGTCCTCCAGAGACGCTCTCCGCCTCCCGCGTTATAGGCGTTATAGATAAGTACTCCCAATCCGGAAGAACCGATTTTACTTTGTATCGTTGAAATACTATTCAAGCAACGAAGAATCAAAGTGCTCAGATGTTGACGTATACCGCCAAGACCATTTCCCTGGAAAAAGCCAGGGCCAACAATGTCGTAGAGTAAATGATTGAGAGGGGCAAACCGTTGGTACTCTCCAGAAAAAAACATGGATGTCAGGAAGGTCCATGAAAGGAATCGGAAAGCGATTATGATCATTCTCTATCGGTATGGTATGGCTGTGGTTCGTAGTTAGGCAAAGATCAACAGGCTGATAATACCATTCCGATGTTCCGGCGAGCTGTCTTAGACGTCCCCTTGTTCAGTGACTTCGTCTGCATGAAATTCCTTTATTTGTCCATCCAAAGTGATAATTATCCATTCTCCTTTTTCATCACAGGCTTTGACCAGACAGGGTATCCGGGAATTGTCCGATATTGAGAGGTGACAACCTTCGTTTGTGCTCATGCCTTGGATGAATTTAAATTTTCGCTCAGAGGCAATTTTTTGGAATATACCCACAGCATGTTCCAATTGAATGATTTTGTCATATTCTTCAGGAGAGATTCTTTGGATTTCTTGCCGGAGGGTGGTAATTTCTTTCTTTTTGCCGGCAATAAGCACTAAAACACGTTCAATCTCCTGTTTGTCTTGCGATGGAATGGAGTGGAGAATCTGTTTCTGTATATCGATGTCTGCCTCTATATAATTAATTTTTTTAAGAATATCTTGGATTTTTTGTTTCATGCACCATGTCCTTATAGAAATGAATCGCAAGAGAAAGCAGACGTGGGAAGGTTGCATTTTCTCTGGTAGATACGATAGAATTTAAATAAATGGATACCATTTTTTGTTTAATGACGTCCAAGATACCACATTTTTATTGAAAATGAATGATCATAGGTAAAAGAAAATATTTTTCAAGCGGTGTCCGAAATAGTATTCTTCACTTGTTTTTTCTTGGAAAAAGGAGTTCTCTTATAGAGCGATCTGTCTTATATTAAGAAGAAAATATGTTCAAATTTCTCCTCTTTATAAATTCATAATCCATATGGCTCAAAAAACCGCTGTTGCTCCTCGAAAAACTTCCATTAAAAGAACTGTAAAAGATCAATCCGGTGCAGGAAAGATTAAGATTGGAGAACTGTTGAGTAAGGCTGGATACATTACTCCAGCCCAGCTTGAGACTGCAAAAAAAGAGATGAATAAGAGCGGTGACCGCCTTGGAGCCATTTTGCGACGGTTTGATTATATAGACGAAGATACCATCTTTAACTTTCTCAGCAGGCAGCACAATTACCCCGGGGTAAGCATAAAGAACGAACCGCCGTCAAAAGATGCCGTTAATCTGATGACATATGAACTGGCTAAGGAGTATATGGCTTTTCCGCTCAGGATGGCCGGTAATACCTTACAGATAACTATGGCGGAACCTTCAGATGCGGCAGCTGTGGAAGATCTGCAAAATACACTCAACAAGGAACTGTCTGTCTGTGTTTCTACAGAAAACGACATCGTTGAAGCATATAAAAAATATTATAATATCAGTGAAGAAGATGCCAGAGCCTTTTTTGTTGGTTCTGATGAAGATCTAGACGAACTTACCGTTACCCAGGTAGATGATTTTGGCTCAATCGTTGCCGATGCCGCAGATGAATTCGAGTTGGAGAGCGACATCGAAGACGAGGTTCGGGATCAGTTTGCCGCTTCTGATGCGCCGATCATCAAATTGGTGAATGGTATATTGGTAAAGGCCGTTCAAGAGGGAGTTTCCGATGTGCATGTGGAGCCGTTCGAGAAAAACATGCAGGTACGCTATCGAAAAGACGGATCCCTTTTTAAATCCATGAACCTTCCTTTGAATATCAAAAACGCCCTGGTCGCCAGGTTGAAAATACTGGCGGGTCTCGATATAACGGAGAGAAGGGTGCCGCAGGATGGTCGTATCAAAATGCGCATGGGCAAGAACCGATCCGTTGATTTTCGGGTATCCTCGCTGCCGACCCTTTTTGGAGAATCCGTGGTCCTGCGTATATTGGATAAGAGTTCTTTGGATGTGGACCTTACCAAGCTGGGATTCGAGCAATCGACATTTGATATGTTGAAACGTTGCCTGAATCGTCCTCAAGGGCTGCTTCTGGTTACCGGACCTACTGGATCGGGGAAGACTGTTACCCTCTATTCCGCACTGAACGCATTGAATAAAGAGGATATAAAAATTTTAACGGCGGAGGATCCTGTTGAGTTCAATTTCAAAGGAATAAATCAGGTAAACGTCAATACCGACGTCGGAATGACCTTTGCCGCTGCCTTGAAGGCTTTTCTTCGTCAGGACCCGGATATTATCATGGTTGGCGAGATCCGTGACATTGATACGGCTGAAATTGCCATTAAGGCCGCGATGACCGGGCATTTGGTCTTTTCAACCTTGCATACCAATGATAGCGCTGCAACAATTTCCCGTATGGTTGATATCGGCATTCCTTCATATATGCTGGCATCTTCGATTACAATGGTTCTATCTCAACGTCTTGGCAGGAGACTATGCCAGAAATGTAAAAAACCTGTCACCTATGATCGTAACGAGCTGTTACATGCCGGATTTCGCGAGGATGAGGTCGATGATATAACTATTTATGGACCTAATGGATGTTCTGAATGCAACAATCTTGGCTATAAGGGACGGGTAGGTTTTTTTGAACTCATGGAGGTTACGGATGAGGTGGCAAAAGCTATAAGTGCCGAAATACCAGAAGATCAGTTGAGAAAAGTAGCCATTCAAGAAGGTATGACTCCCTTGCGGGAGGCGGCCTTGCAGATGGTTAGGAAAGGCATAACCAGTGTTGATGAGGCCTTGAGAAGAACGGTTGCCCACAAAGAGGCGTTGCCTGCATATCTTGTGAATCCTGATGTGGAAGAATATGATGATGGAGACATCATAATTAGAGAGGGGAATACCGATATCGACTTTTTTAAGTTGATTAGAGGCGCCTTGACGGTTATTAAAGGTGGAAAGAAAATTGCCGAGTTAACGGAACCTGGCGAGTATTTTGGTGAAATGGCAGCAATTTCAGGAGAACAAAGGACAGCTTCAATCGTATCCCAAGGACGCAGCACTGTAAAACGTTTTCCTGGGGACAAAATTGAGGAAGTAATTGAAAAATATCCGGATGTTTCCAGTCATCTCTTTAAAACCATGACCTCTAGATTACAGAAATCAAACCAGATAATTGTTAAACTTGCAGGCGGAGGGCGCAGACCTCCATCCCAACAATCACCATCTTCTAGATAAGAGACACAGAAAAGTGTCAAGCATTAAAAAGTAAATGCTTACCCGGGCAGGTGTTTTCCATTTTTAAAAAAGCCTCGTGAGTTCCTATATCTTCCCCTCTTGTTAAAGTACATGTCGAATAACATAGGAAAAAATGTGCCGATTCCTTTGAAGATTGCCTTGTTTGTAGATGGAAGTCCCGGTCATGAAAAACAGACTAGAGGGATAGTAAAGGCACTTCAAGAGCAGCACCCGGTTGATACCAAAGAGATATGTATAAAGCACCTTCCTTTCGTGCAAGATGTATTGTCGTGGTTCAAGTATCTTCTTGGTTTGGATATTGCACAGAGTGCTTTTCGAGATCATTTTGATTTGGTCATCGGAGCTGGGACGCATACCCATATTCCGATGCTGGTTTATAAAAGGCATACAGGTGTGATGACGTGTACCTGCATGGCTCCGTCACCGCTGTTGAGAAAAAATTTTGATATCTGTTTTGTGCCACAACACGATGGAATTAAGGAAAGGGGAAATATCTTTTTAACTGTTGGTCCCCCTAATTGTTCTGTAGCGGAAATGAATCATGACACTCAAAAGGCCTTGATTCTGATTGGTGGAACGGATCCGAAGAGTCACCATTGGGATTCGTTTGAGATAGGAGCTTTTGTCAAAGAACTTATTTCAAGGGAAATTTCAAAAGACTGGATAATTTCTTCATCTCCTAGAACGCCGGCGGAAACAATTTCGCTCATTGAAAAAATAGCATCACAATTCTATAATGTCAGCTTTTTTAAGTATCAGGATACGGAATCAGGATGGGTTGAAAGACAATACAATAGAAACAAAACGGTATGGGTAACCGCAGATTCAATGTCAATGGTTTACGAGGCACTGAGTGCCGGCTGTCATGTTGGCATTCTTCCTGTTGTCTGGAAAAAAAAGAATAATAAATTCAAACGGAGTGAAAAATATTTACTCGACCGAGGACTTGTTGTTTCATTTGCATCTTGGCGGGAAGGAAACTTGAGCTGGAGGCAGGGCAAACCTCTTGCTGAAGCGCAGAGATGTGCTGACGAGATATTGAGGGTATGGCATCTAAAAAATTGAAAATAGTACAGATATTACCGGAGATGGACGAAGGGGGGGTTGAAGGGGAAACCCTTGATCTTGCAGTTTATCTGGCCCAAATAGGACACCAATCGATTGTGATTTCGGCAGGTGGCCGATTGGTAAAACATTTGGAAGAAGCCGGAGTAACCCATAAAACGTATCCTCATATAGGGGAAAAAAGCTTTCGTTGTCTAAAATATATAAGCATACTTCGCCGGTTTTTCATCCAAGAGAACATTGATATCGTTCATTTACGCTCTCGTCTTCCTGCCTGGGTGGCCTATGCGGCATGGAAATCGTTACCTGTCGATAAACGACCGGGATTAGTAACCACCTTTCATGGTTTTTATTCAGTCAATTCCTATTCAACCATAATGACCAAAGGTGAGAAGGTCATAGCGGTTTCACAGGTTATCACAAATCATATTCGCGAAAATTATCATGTAAGTCCTTGTCGGATTGAGCTTATCCATGGCGGATTTGATGCCCAGGCATTCAATCCTGCGTGTGTTGAAAAAAGCAGGGTCTGGGCCCTGCGTGATAAATGGCAGATCCCTGATAATGGTGCTCCGGTCATTATGTTGCCTGGAAGGTTGAGCTTTTGGAAAGGTCAGGATGTATTTCTTGACGCTCTTTTTCGGATAAAGGATTTGCCTTTTAATGCAGTATGTGTCGGGGATACTGATGATAATTCTTCCTATGCCAAGAAACTTCTCGACAAAATTCACAGGAATGGATTGACGGAAAGGGTGAAACTCGTCGGTCATTGTGACGATATGCCTGCTGCTATGCTTGTAGCCGACCTTGTTGTGTCTGCCTCTTCGAGCCAGCCGGAGGCCTTTGGTAAAGTGGCCATAGAAGCCATGGCCATGGGGAAACCGGTTATAGCAACAAAGCATGGTGGGAGCTTGGAGACTGTGGTTGACGGGGTGACCGGTTGGTTAGTCGAACCTTCGGATCCCGATGGCCTGGCCGCAGCCTTGAGAAGAGTACTCAACGATGCAGTGATGCTAAAGAAGGTAGGCGAAGAGGGCAAAGATTGGGTAAATACGAATTTTACTGCTCTCCGGATGTGTGAGAAAACGGTTGCTCTCTACGAGAAACTGCTCAAAGAAAAAGAAGATATAGCCGAAGGTAAGATCTTATCCGTCATTCAAATGTTGCCGGAACTTGTAGGCGGCGGTGTCGAGAGGGGAACGTTGGAAATGGGGCGTTACCTGTCGGAGCATGGACATCGCTCTTTTGTTATCTCCGCTGGAGGAAGACTTGTCGATCAATTGGAGCGGGAAAACAGCCAGCACATTAAATGGCATGTCGGATCAAAGACTTTACGTTGTCTTATTTACATCCTGCCGCTGAGACGAATGATGTTGCGGGAGCGGGTGGATATCCTGCATTTGCGATCGCGGATGCCTGCCTGGGTTGGATATTTGGCCTGGAAAAGCCTCCCCAGGGGAAAACGTCCAATTCTTGTTACAACCTTTCACGGTTTTTATTCGATCAACAGCTATAGTGCTATTATGACTAAAGGTGAAGGCGTAATAGCTGTTTCGGAGAGCATTAAAAAACATATTCGGGAAAACTATTCTGTAACCTCTCCGATACGCTTAATCTTCCGAGGAGTGGATGACAGTCTCTTTGATCCGGAAAAAGTGGAGTATGAGCGCGTTGAAAATCTACGGAAAAAATGGAAATTAAAAAATGGCGTACCGGTCGTCATGCTTCCAGGACGTCTCACCCGGTTAAAAGGACAGGATATATTTCTTCAAAGCCTTCTCTATTTGCGTGATCTGAATTTTCAGGCGGTGCTTGTTGGTGATATTCTAGACAATCCAGGGTTTGTCGGTGAACTTAAGGTAATTATACGAGAGAACAATCTCGAGAATAAGGTCAAATTTGTCGGGCATTGTACAGACATGCCTGCCGCCTTGTTACTTGCGGATGTGGTGCTTTCGACATCGTCAAAAGAACCAGAGGCCTTCGGTCGAACCACGATAGAGGCGATGTCCATGGGCAAACCTGTGATCGCTACGGCCCATGGCGGAAGCCTGGAGACGGTAATCGAAGGAAAAACCGGTTGGTTTGTACGACCTTCGGATCCATTCGATTTGGCAAGGATGATAAAAGAGGCATTATCGGATGACAACAAATTAAAAGAGTACGGAAAAGCAGGACAAGCCAGAGTGAGAGGAAGATTTACAACGCAATCCATGTGTGAACAGACATTGGCTTTATACAAAGAACTTATAGCAAAAAAAAAGCCTGCAGAAGATGTCGAGCTTTAGGTTCTGAATAATTTATTATGGGAAAGATACTTGCAATCGGAGATTGCAATACCCTTGGAGTGAAAAACTGTTTGGGGAACAGTTATCCGGAGCGGCTGGCCGAACTCTTAGGGATGCAAGTGAAAAATTGTGGCTGTACCATGGCAACCACCAGGGAGGGATTATTGATGCTGAGGCATAACCTTACCGAGGATGTCACCCATCTCTTCATTCAGTTTGGTCTGGTCGATTCCTATAAGACATTTAAGTATTCCCCCTATGTCTTGTATTATCCTGATAATTTTATTCGAAAACAGGCGAGAAGCCTGGTGAAAAAATTTAAAAAAACCTGTCGTGATATCGGGATGAATAAACATTTCGGCGAAGCAAGTGTTGTCGGGATAGAAGAATATGAGAAAAATGTACAAACTATGGTTGCTGCTGCCCACAAGGCGAAAGTATTTCTTCTAGACACGATCCCCAATAAGCAACTTGAGAGAAACACGCAGATACAGTCATATAATGATGTTCTTTCAAGTATTTCCCAGCAATATTCCCATTGTGGAAAAATAGATCTCTACACCCACTTTTATAATAATTTAGACAACTATTACTATGACGAAACCCATTGCAACGGGAAAGGTTACGATTACATTGTTAAACAAATACTAAACGTTATTTAATTAATCTTTTGATGAAAATAATTCAGTTTATGGCCTCCGAAGGCTGGGGAGGGGCGGAAAGCGTCTTTGTTGACCTTGCAAATGAATTGGCCAAAGCACATAAGGTGTTTGCCCTCCTTTTAAGGGAAACGCTCTATGAGGACAGATTTTCTTCAAAAGTTGAACGGCTTACTCTTCAATCGAATCCTACCCGCTATAACCCCTTTTTAATTTATGAAATATACCGTTGTCTAAAAGATATCAAACCTCAAATAATCCATACACATGCAGTGAAGGGTACCGAACTGGTTGCCAGTGCAAACAGATTGATAAAAATTCCACACCTTGCCACGAAGCATAATGTTAGAAGGGGAGAAATATTTAATAAATTGGACTGGGTTACTACGGTGTCGGAATCTTCATGCAAAACAGTAGGTTTGAAAGAAAGGGGAATTGTTAAGGTTATTTATAATGGGATCCATCCTGAAAAAATCGAAAATATTACGAAATTTGATATATTTACCATTCTTGCCATTGGGCGTCTCGACAAGATAAAAGGATTTGATATCCTGATAAATCAAATTCGGGATTTAACATTTGATTTCAAGTTGATGATTATAGGGGATGGGCCGGAGAGGAGAAATCTGGAGACAATTATTTCCAAACTGGGATTAGATGAAAAAGTGCAATTAGCAGGTTTTAGAGAAGATATCGCCTCATTGATGAAAAAAGCTCACCTGGTAGTTATTTCCTCCTTTTCAGAAGGATTTTCCAAGGTCATGGTTGAAGGGTTGTTTTATGCAGATGCCGTTGTTTCCACACCGGTCGGTGTGGCAAAGGAAATTCTTCCTGATATGTTCTTGACTGAGCAGGAAAATATGGGAAAGAAAATATGTGAATTCTATTATGAGGTTGATCGATTTACAGAAGAATTCCATAAAATCAGCAAAGAGAATAGTAACAGATTTCTCATTTCCTCGATAGTAGATCAATATACAGAGCTATACCGGGAGATGATTTCACCTAGATAATCAGGGCTATTTTTTAAATGTCAGGGGGCATCGTTTGCTTGATGCGAAAAAGATACCTGAGAGGAAGGCGTAAAAATGGCCTTGATGGGAATCGAAAAGAAACGAATTCATGATGCATCCCATCATCATTGCCAGAACAACACCTTGGACTAAATATTTATTCTTGTCCATCAGTCTTAGAGAACAAACCCATTGGGTAATAAAAAGTGCCAGAAAAGAGATGAGGCCAACCAGACCCAATTGCACGGTTATAAACAGATATTCATTGTGAGGATTGTCGGTTGGTTCGATATGTGTTCTCTTGATGAGTCGGTTGTGAGCTACCGTGAAGCCTCCTGTACCGAAACCGAATATAGGCCTTTGTTCAATCAGTTCTAGACTGTCGTTCCACCAATCGAGTCTTTGTCCAAGAGATGTCCGCGAGGAACCTCGGTGGTAGTTCGTGACTTCATGATATGCCTCATTGATGCGAGTAGAAAAGTTATTGGAAACAAAAAATGCCCCGGTAAACAGACTACAGATCAGGAGGACTGCAAAGATTTGTTTGCCTATGGACAGGCGTTGCCATGCATAGAGAATAAGGAGGATGAACAAAACGAACATGCCTGTTCTTCCCGGCGCGATAAAAATGGAGTTGTATATAGCTCCCAGCAGGACTATGAGCCAAAGATATCGGTATTGTTTCGATTCAATTATATAATGGGCCGCCCAATAAGCCAGAATCGCCATAAAGAAGCTGTGGGTAATATGAAACAAAATAGAATCGCCGAACCTGTGAATAGGAATAAGGGAAAAGTGCATCAGGCACGAAATAACAAGGAGGATTATGCAACCTATTACAAAGCTATATTCAGCATTTTTTTGTGCCTGCAGGTTGTCCTCCATTAACGAAATCACAACCGGAATATATAAGAGTTCTCTGTATTTTTTGAAATATTCCAGTGAATATAGGAGATCTGCTGATGAATAGAAGATTCCAATAACAAAGAGTAAGAAAAGAATCATTGAGGCGAGTGCTACCGGAGATCTTTTCAAGAGTTGTGGGAGCTCTGCCACTTTGCCGGAAAAGACCCAACATACAAGTGTGGCTAAGGCAAAAAAATCCATCAAAGATGTCGAGAGAGGAATAAAAAAACATGTCGCAATAGCAGCATATATCCCTGCAGCGGTCAGCTTTTCAGAATATCTTTTTTTCTCGATCATATGAATGGAATTGTTGTTTTTTAACAGCTTGATTGGAAACATCTTCCATCTGGATTCATTTTTAAGTCAATATTTCAGATGGAAAAATAGCCAGATAGTGTGGCTTTTTTATGTTTGACTTCTTGATTTCAGGAATATTGCATTCTGTATAAAAGTTCGTATTCTCCATGCAAAGATAAAAGCACATCATGGGTTCCCTCTTCTACTATGCAACCATTTTTTATAACGATAATTCTATCTGCATTTTTTATTGTTGAAAGCCTATGAGCAATAACAAAAGTCGTTCTGTCCTTCATGAGGTTTTCAAGTGCCTTCTGGACTTCACGTTCGGATTCTGTATCGAGTGCGGAAGTGGCTTCATCAAGAATCAATATGGGGGCGTTTTTTAGAAGGGCGCGGGCTATGGATATGCGCTGACGCTCTCCTCCTGAGAGCCTTGAGCCTCCCTCCCCGATAAGCGTATTGAATCCATCCGGGAGCTCTTTGATAAAAGTAATTGCATGGGCCGCTTTGGCTGCATTGATTATTTCCTGGTCGGATTTTTTTAGATCCCCATAAGCAATGTTGTTTCGCACCGTGTCATTAAAGAGGATGGTTTGTTGTGTTACCATGGCTATTTGGCTTCTCAAGGATGAGAGTGTTACGATACTAATACTTTTACCATCGATTTCAATAGCCCCCTTACTCAATTCAAGAAATCTGGGAATGAGGTTGGTTAAGGTTGTTTTCCCACCTCCACTTGGTCCGACGATAGCTAAGACCTCGCCGGCTGCGACTTTTAAGTTTATATCCGAGAGGACGATATTTTTTTTATCGTAACTAAACTCAATATTCTTAAACTCGATCGACTTCCTGAAGTGAGGAAGTTCGATTGCTCCGGCTGAATCTGAAATTTCCGGCTCTGCGTCAAGAATCATGAAGACACGTGTTGCTGCGGCCATGCCTCGTTGTATGGTGGAATTGATTTCGCTTACGTTTTTTACCGGTTCATAGGCCGCGATAAGTGCCGTTAGAAAGGCAAAAAAAGTTCCGGGAGTAGCCGTGCCGTTTATGACTTCGTTGCCTCCGAACCAGATGATCAGGGCTATTGCGACTCCGCCTATAAATTCCATCAGGGGATGCTGTATTCCTCTGAACTTAGCGTCCTGGATAATGACGGAAAAGAGTTTATACACCTGATTTTTAAATCTTTGACCTTCGTATTTTTCCATGCAGAAAGCTTTTACAATCCTGTTTCCAGTGATCGTTTCATAAAGCATATTGGAAACGTGTGCTGTTTCTTCCTGGCTTTTGGTACTTAGACGTCTGAAGATTTTCCCAAATTTAATGATTGGGAGGGCTGCAACCGGGAGAATGATGAAAGAGAACATCGCGAGTTTCCAATTCATGTAAAAGACGACACCTAGCAGAATTATTACCTGGAAAAAATCCTTAATAATGCCAACCAGAGCGTTGGAAACAGCCTGTTGTAACAATGTGACATCTGAAATCACTCGAGAGATCAATGTCCCTGTCGGCATTTGATGGAAAAAAGACAGGGACTGAGAATGTATATGTTCAAAAATGGAGATTCTGAGATCGCGGATAATTGATTGACCGACCTTCTCGAGTAAAAAATAATAAACATAGTAGAAAACCGATTTAATCAAGAAAATCAGGACTACTATCAGCGGAAGAATGTTCAGAAAAAATATGTTTTTTTCGACAAATATCTTATCCAGAAGGTCCTTGACCAGGTAGGCCTGGGCGCCTGTCATTGCAGCAACGATAAACATGGCAATCATAGCGATGAAGAGCCGTAATCGGTATGGTTTGATCGTTGCGTATATTCTGGATAAGATTTCTTTGTTTTTCATCTGGACCTTCGGGAATTACAACAAATAAAAGGATTAAGTTTACTGATTGTCAAAATGGAGGCATGCGACAATGTCTATTCTTACATCACTTGTCATGAATAAAGAAGTGAAAATATTTTTGAGATATCAACAGGTATGATTAGAAAAAAATCTGTTTCAGAGATCTTTTAACGGATTTCGGATAATCGGTTTTGGTCCACAATCTGTGGAAAAGGCTGAACCATTGTTCAGGATTTTCTCGAATGAACGATTCATAACCTTTTATGCTTCTGGTGCAGATATCCCTAATGTTTTTTTCATTGATCGCGTCATACTCAGGGAGTGAAATATCGTCGAAATCAATATGAAATTTACCGTTTTTGAAATAATATATGCTGGACATAACCGGTGCTTGACTGCGGAGATGCAGGATGGATGTGCCTTTGGCGCAATGAAGAGGACGGTTAAAAAAGGGGATGACCGTTCCCTTATGAAAAGAACTCTGGTCAAGACTGATAATCAGAATCCTGTTTCTCTGAAGGGCTTCCTGGAAGCTTTGCATGCCGACATGTGTGTGCAGGTGCTCGAGACTGGTTCCGTATCGGTGTCTTTGACGAATAAAATAGGCATCAGATAGAGGATTGTTTTGACGCTGATAGATAAGACTTGTGGGGAGATCGTTTGAGTTAAACCAGGCGAAGTAGGCCTCGAACCAAAAACCATGATACGTGGTTAGTATTATACCTTTCCCTTGGGCCAGTGCCTTTTCCAGTTTACTTCTTCCTGTAATTTCTGCATTCTGGATCATTCGAAAAATTTTCTTACGGTGCAGGATGAAAATCAAACCAAAAGTTTGTGGGAATTGTAGGTAGACCTTTTTGAGCAATCTTAATTTTTCAGCGTGTCCGCTGTTCGGCCACACGGTTGAAAGGTTGTTGTAGGCAACCGGGAGGCGAAACGGGAAAATGATCCAGATGAGCCAGCCGATGCAATAGGTTACGGCTGTAATAAGAGGGAGGGGCAGGATATTGATGAAAGAAATTGCGCCGCGTAATAGACCGTATTCTATGTGATATTTTGTTTTCAAAGCGTTTAATGTGGAAACTGACAATGTTTTTACATGAATAAGAAAATGAATATTTGGGTATAAAGACCAAAGCCTCTCTATCTGGAATCGAGCGCACGTACTCTTCGATGTTGAGATTATCGAATATCCGAAGGACACCATTCTTACATTATTTCTAGCTAGAAATAAAGGGATTTCTTCTACACCAGCTCGAAGGCTAAATATTCGGAAAATTTGCTATTTTCACAGAAGTGATGGGCTTTAAACCTTTGAGTCCTTGCAATACCAGATTAGCAACCGAAAATCTAGGTTATATTGTCTAGACTCAACCTTACTTCCTTTTACATTTTAAGTGATTTTGTGATTTACAGAGAGTA
>CAWGGS010000040.1:0-18912 GCA_963822095.1 uncultured delta proteobacterium | reverse complement strand
TCACAGATCCACCTGCTTGTCGTCCATCTGCTCTTCCACCAGCAGCCCTTCGCTGTTTTTCAGATACGAAGGGGTGTTATGGGATATGATCGTGACGAGTTCATCCGCAAGTGCCACGCAGAGCAGGACCAGACCCAAAAGCATGGCTGCCTGCGGAATCCAGATAGGTACCGCGATCATCCCCGAAGACAGGTCATGGTAGACATAGGATTCATGGGTCAGGCTCGCTGTGTACCAAGTAAAATAGAGGGAGAGGGCAAGGCAGAAGCCGATGCTCCATATCTCCATGAACCTTTTTACTTTTTCAGGCATCTTGTCAATGAGCAGGATGACGCGGATATGCCCTCCCTCCCGCAGGGTATAGGCAAGCGAGAGGAAGGACGCGGCAGCCAGCAGGAAACCGGTGAAATCGGCATAGGACGGAATGGTCAGGCCTATGGCGCTGCCGGTAAGCAGCATGCTGAGCCGATCGATCAGATTGAGCGTTACCTGAGAGACAACCAAAAGACAGATCAAACAGAGGCAGCAGGCGGCAAGCCAGCAGCCGAGCAAATATAGACTGTCCAGATACTTACGCATGCTGCCTCCTTATGAGAGTCGTTTTCAGGAAAGGTCTTTTCCGCTGCCTCGGGTCATTTGGCCTTGTAAGCCTTGAGCAGGGCTGCCCCCTCGGGACCGGCCGTCTTCTCCCAGTCGGCAAGAATCGAGGCGCCGACAGCCTTTAATCCGTTCATGAGTTCCGGGCTGGGAGTAATCACGTTCATGCCGTTTTTCTTGAGGATGGCGGTTTTTTCAGCGGTCTCCTTCTTGCTCATCTCCCATCCTCTGGCTTCCGCTTTTTTAGCTGCGGTTAGCACGGCTTCCTTGGTTTTTTTGTCGAGTTTCCTGAAGGCTTTTATGTTGACGACGACGATATTTTTCGGCAGCCAGGCCTGAATATCCGTATAGTATTTGACAAAATCCCAGGCTTTGGAGTTGGCACCGGTGGAAGGGGAGGTGATCATCGCCTCGACCTGTCCGGTGGCAAAGGCCTGGGGAATATCCGGGACCTCTACCTGGGTGGGTGCAGCACCGATTTTGTTGGCGAAGAGTTCCAGGGTGGGATTGTAGGCCCGGAATTTGATCCCTTTTAGATCGTCAACGGTATTGATGGCTTTTTTGGTATAGAGTCCCTGGGGTGGCCATGGGACTGAAAACAGGGGCATCAGTCCCTGCTTGGCGAGAAGTTTGGTTATGATCGGCCGTTGTGCCTGCCAGAGTTTTTGGGCTTCATCGTAATTGGTGGCCAGGAAGGGCAAAGAATCGGCGCCGAAGACCGGATTTTCATTGGAAAGTGTCGAGAGAAAGAACTCGCCGATGGGAACCTGTCCGCCCCGGACCGCATTTTTGATCTCGGAGTGTTTGAACAGGGAACCGGCAGAATGGACTTTTATCTGCAGGGCTCCTCCGGTGGCCTTGGCCACATCGTCGGCGAACATGATGATATTTTGAGTATGAAAGGTCTTGTCAGGATACGGGGTCGGCATATCCCAGGTTGTGGCGGCCTTTGCAGCGAAGGCCATCCCCAGTCCGAAAATAAGTGATGCAAATGTGACCAGCGTTTTTTTCCGTAGGTTCATTGTGTTTTCCTCCCAATGAGCTGAATTTGTGGTGATCCATTCCATCTTCGAGTCAACATGCGATTGCCTGGAAAGATCTTTCAAATAAAAGTCTGCCAGGAGCTTGAGCTTTGACATGCCGGAGTGACAAGTGTTCATTTTTCGTTGAGGCCGGCCGGTCCAGCGATGCTGATTTAAGTGTAACCCGAAAGGCATCATTGAAACAATGATGTTGACTTTTTTGTCCTTCCCTGTGATTATTCCATTTTATCGACATTTTGTCGATAAAAAATGATTGTTGGCTGGAAATTTATCTTTCACGGTTAAATTATAGGTAAAAATAAATAAGTTTTAAAGAGATGTGGCAGGAGAGAACAATGGCACAATGGCAGATATGGATTGATCGCGGCGGCACCTTTACCGATATCGTGGCGAAAAAACCTGATGGCGGTCTGGTGACCCACAAACTGTTATCGGAAAACCCCGAAAAGTATAATGATGCAGCCGTTCAGGGGATCCGTGACATCCTTGGCCTGGTGAAAGGCGAGCAGATTCCGGAGGATGTCGTTGGTGCGGTTAAGATGGGCACCACTGTGGCCACCAACGCCCTTCTCGAACGAAAAGGCGATCGAACCCTGTTGGTGACAACCGAGGGGTTCGGAGACGCCCTGCGCATCGGCTATCAGAATCGTCCTGACCTTTTCGCCCGCCATATTGTGCTTCCTGAGATGCTGTACGAGGAGGTGCTTGAGGTCTCCGAGAGGATATCGGCCCAGGGTGATGTTATACAGGCGCTTGACGAAGAGGCAGCAGCCAAAGGGATGACCCGGGCCTTCTCCCGGGGAATCAGGGCGGTTGCCATCTCGTTTATGCACGGTTACCGCTATCCGGATCATGAAGAGCGGGTGGCGACCATCGCCCGGAAAATAGGTTTTACCCAGGTCTCCGTCGGTCACCGGGTCAGTCCCCTTATGAAAATGGTGTCGCGCGGGGATACCACCGTAGCCGATGCCTACTTATCCCCTATCATCCGGCGCTATGTGGATCAGGTGGCCGATCAGCTCGGTGCAACCGAAGATCGAGGTCCCAAGCTGATGTTCATGCAGTCCAACGGGGGGCTCACCGATGCCAGGCTTTTTCAGGGCAAGGATGCCATTTTTTCGGGACCTGCCGGAGGTGTGGTCGGCATGGTAAAGACCGGGACCATGGCAGGTTTTGCCAAGCTAATCGGTTTTGATATGGGCGGCACCTCCACCGATGTCGCCCATTATAACGGTGAGTACGAACGAAGTTTTGAAACGACGGTCGCAGGAATCCGTATGCGGGCGCCCATGATGCATATCCACACTGTTGCCGCGGGGGGGGGCTCGATTCTCTTCTTTGATGGGAGCAGGTATCGGGTCGGGCCGCAATCGGCAGGTGCGAACCCCGGTCCTGCCTGTTACCGGAAAGGAGGGCCGTTAACGGTGACCGACTGTAATGTGATGCTGGGGAAAATTCAGCCCCAATATTTCCCCCACGTCTTCGGCCATAATGCTGACCAACCTTTGGACCCAGAGGTGGTCCGTGGCGGTTTTCTAGACATGGCCAAAACGATCGCTGATAAGACCGGCCTTCCGGAGCAGACTCCGGAGATGGTGGCCGAGGGTTTTCTGCGCATCGCGGTTGAGAATATGGCCAACGCCATCAAGAAAATTTCGGTACAGCGCGGCTATGATGTTACCGATTACACTCTCAATTGTTTCGGCGGGGCAGGCGGTCAGCATGCCTGTCTGGTTGCCGATGCTCTGGGGATGAAACGGGTTTTTTTGCACCCCTTTGCCGGAGTTCTGTCAGCCTATGGCATGGGACTTGCCGATATCAGGGCTCTTAGGGAGAGGCATCTTGAATATGCTTTTACGGCTAAAGCGGTATCAGGAATAGAAAAAATTTGTCGCGAGATCGGCCGGGAGGTGGTGGAGGAACTACTTGCCCAGCAAATTGCAGAAGACGGAATTCGAATTATCAGCAAGGCACACCTCCGCTATCAGGGGACCGACACCTCCCTGCTCGTTGATGTCGGTGTTTTTTCAGAGATGGTTGCGGACTTCGAACAGGCTCACCGACAGCGATTCGGATTTGTATCCAGGGACCGGGAGTTGGTCGTGGAGGCGGTGTCGGTTGAGGCCGTCGGAAATCTTGAGACGGTTTCGGATCCTGATCGGAGAGTGGCCTCAGCTGGCCCTGAACCTATCTGCCATGCCGGAGTCTTGATGGTGAGCGGAGGAAAGCCCCAAAACACGCCACTTTTTCTCCGAGAGGAGGTGTTGCCGGAGCAGCGAATTACGGGACCTGCAATCATTGTCGAGAAGACGGGTACTGTAGTGGTGGAAGAGGGGTGGGCTGCCACCGTTAACACCCACGATCACCTTATCCTGGAGAGATATCTTGCACGGCCGCAAGTACAAGCGGTCGGCACCTCGGCCGATCCGGTCATGCTCGAGGTCTTCAATAATCTCTTCATGTCCATTGCCGAACAGATGGGAGCAACGCTTGCCAACACCGCCTATTCGGTCAATATCAAGGAGCGCCTTGATTTTTCCTGTGCCCTCTTCGATCCGGCGGGAAACCTGATTGCCAATGCCCCCCATGTCCCGGTACATCTCGGCTCCATGGGTGAGGCGGTGCGAACCGTTATCAGGGAAAATATATTCACCATGCGACCCGGCAACGTCTATATGCTCAACGCTCCGTATAACGGCGGGACCCATCTGCCGGATGTTACCGTGATCACACCTGTCTTTTCAGACGACGGGAAATCCGTCCTCTTTTTTGTGGGGTCCCGGGGGCATCATGCCGATATAGGAGGCAGGACTCCCGGATCGTCCCCCCCGACAGTCGCCGCATAGAGGAAGAGGGAGTCTTGATCGACAATTTCCTTTTGGTGGAACGGGAGGTGTTTCGAGAACGCGAGGTCCGTGAACTACTGGCTTCGGGGGTGTATCCCTGCCGCAATGTTGATCAGAACATTGCCGATCTGACCGCCCAGATCGCGGCCAACGAAACCGGGCTCAGGGAGCTCTCCAAGATGACGGCCACTTTCGGTATTGAGGTGGTTCACGCCTATATGCGTCACGTGCAGGACAATGCGGAAGAATCGGTACGCAAGGTCCTCGATGTCCTGCAGGATGGAAATTTTTCCTATCCGATGGACGGCAATCGAAAGATCCGGGTATCCATTACGGTCGATAAAGAAAGAAGGGAGGCCGTCATCGATTTCACTGGCACCTCACCTCAAAGCGAGGGGAATTATAATGCCCCTAAGGCGGTTTGTAAGGCGGCGGTTCTCTATGTCTTCAGGACCCTTGTGGCTGACAACATTCCACTCAACGAGGGATGCCTGAAACCTCTCCGAATTATAATTCCGGATCGGACCATGATCAGTCCTGAATATCCGGCAGCTGTGATCGCGGGGAATACCGAAGTATCCCAGGCGATTACCGATACACTTTACGGCGCTCTAGGCATCCTTGCCTCATCCCAGGGGACGATGAACAACTTTGTTTACGGCAATTCCTTTTTCCAGAATTATGAGACTATCTGCGGAGGAACCGGTGCCGGGCCTGATCATCCTGGAACCAGTGCTGTTCACAGCCATATGACCAATACCCGGATGACCGATCCAGAGGTGGTCGAATGGCGCTTCCCGGTCCGGGTGGAATCGTTTGCGATCCGTCCTGGATCGGGAGGGTGGGGAAGGCAGTGCGGCGGTGATGGGGTGGTGCGGAGGATCCGGTTCCTTGAACCGATGACAGCGACCATACTCTCCTCGCATCGAGAGACCGAACCCTACGGCCTGGCCGGTGGGGAGGCGGGAAAAAGAGGAGAAAACAAGGTGTTGCGAGCCGATGGATCGGAGGTCCCTCTGAGCGGTAATGATGAAATAGAACTCGGACCGGATGATGTGTTTGTCATCAAGACCCCTGGTGGCGGGGGGTTCGGCCCGCCTGTCATACCGGAGGGGTGAGAAAAATGAACTTGCATATTTTGTTATTTTATTCTCTCCAGGGCCTGCTCCAGGTCGGCAATGATATCGTCCGGGTGTTCGGCGCCTACGCAGAGTCGAACCATATTGGCAGGGATGCCGGCGATGGACCGACCGGCTTCGCCCTGTTGTTGATGGGTTGAGATTGCTGGAATGGTGGCAACACTCTTGATACGTCCCAGATCGGTTGCCCGCCAGATCCTTTGCAGATTGTCGAAAAAGAAGCGGGCTTTGTCTGCCCCGCCCTTGACGCAAAACGACATCAGGTGTCCGTAACGGTTGACCGGTTTTTGATACTGATCGTCGAATTCCGCATCCACAAGCCACATGTAGCGGCTTGCCAGGTCATGGCGTGGATGGTTTGGCAGGCCCAGGTATTCGACATCTTCGACCTTCTGGTGTCCTTCCAGAAACTGTGCGACTTTCATCGTGTTGCGGCTCATCAGGTCCATTTTTGATCTGAGAGTACGTATGTCGTTGAGGCTCATGATCGCTTGGAGAGGGTGAAGGTTCGGGCCGAAATCACGATTCTGCAGATACTTGACGGATAGGGAAAAGTCGGCTTTGAGGTCATCGTTGTCGATGTCGCTTACAAGGTTTTTGCGGGCGATGACTGCTCCACAGATACCAAAGCCACTGCTGGTTAGACTCTTGGTCACCGACTGAACGACGATGTCTGCTCCATGGCAGATGGGCCTGAGCAAAGCCGGAGTCGCGATGGTTGAGTCGCAGATTAACGGCAGGGAGTGGCTGTGAGCAAGATTGGCCACGGCCTCAATATCAAAAAATCCCATCTGCGGGTTGCTGGGAAGTTCTCCGTAGAGAAACCTGGTATTCTTGTCAATTTTTGCTGCCCACTCATTGAGGTCGGTGGCATCTATCACCCAGCGGCACTCGATATTGCGCTGTTGCATGAAGCGGACCGTAAACTGCTGAAAGGTTCCCCCGTAGCACTGGGCAGTGGCGACGAAGTTGCACGGTTCTCCTGCTCTCTTTCTCACCTCGAGGAAGGGTTGAACGGCAGTCATAATTGCAGCCATGCCGGATGAGGTGGAGCAGCAGGAGGTCTCGCCGTCAAAACCGTACCCTTCGAGCAAGGCCAGGGTCCACTCATAGTAATAGGTCGAAGGGTTGGCGATACGTGAATAGCACCAGGTTGGGATCTTGTAGGCAAGGGCTGCCGCCATTTCGTCCGAGTCGGTATAGGCCTGGGAGGTGGACATGAAGATCGGTTCGATGATTGCTCCCTGATAGTCTTTGATTGCATCAGTGACCGAATAGAGTCCATGAACGGCAATGGTGTCGAACTTCCATTTTTTTACAACCTTGTGGATATATTGATCGCGCTCGGCAAGATACCTGTTGTTCTGATCAATATAGCCTTGCATCCCCTTGGTGATCTCGACGTCGTTGGTCATGACTTCCCTCCTTGGTGATCAGATGTGTTTTTAGTCTGAGCACTTCGAAACAATTGAAAACGTGTACGCATATTTGATTATATGTGCGTAGTCTTCTTAAAATCAAAGGTTTTTAAGATGCTGTCCCCAACCTGGAAATTTTCAACATCAGGGGCAGGACGGCTGATAAAACCTTACAATCCGATCATTTTCATTGTTTTGGCCCGGCACAGAGAATAGAGGTAATTGATATTTACCTGGAGGAAGAGAACGGAGATCCTGGGAAGGAATTTCACTTGACAACAAAATAAAAAAGGCGATCATCTTTCGTTTTTCAGAAAGATGATCGCCTTTTAAGAAACACAAACTGATGATTTGAATAATCAACCAAGGCTGATTGTGTATCCCCGGTTTATAGAGGTATCAGTTTGCATATATCGAGTAATGACTTAGTTGTTGGGTTTAATCCACGGTCCACCGACCGGCAGTTTAACACCGGAATCGGCAAATATGGCTGCTATCATCAGGTACCAGGCGATCAGGGCGCAAACGATCAGGTCCCAAGCGGCGAAGGTACCAGCGGCTTTCATTTCATACAGCTCTTTCAGATCCAAACCGATGAAACCAACAACGAGGGTTCCGAACAGCAGGACAAGAGCAGTGTGATGATAGAAAGTATTTAGAAAAAGAAGAATGGTGAACAGGGTCCAGACAACCAGGTAAATTCCAAGTGCGTGGGCATTAAAAGCCAAGACCGGATAGGCTTTGACAAGCTCTGCGTTGGTTCCGAAAATAACAAATAAACAAAGAGAAATCCAGAAAGCTCCATAAGCGGTAAAGGCGCAGAAGCCGAAATTATTTCCTGTTTTCATCTCCATGAGGCCCGCAATCAATTGGGCGGTGCCACCAAAAGCTAAACCGATCCATAGTACCGGGGCCAGTCCGACCCAGCCGAGATTATGAAACTGCAAAATCAGCGTCGTCATACCGAAGCCGCCAAGACCTACAACTGCCGGATTACCTAATTTTGTTTCTGCCATCTTATTCGCCCTCTCTTGAATGTTTTTTTTTGATACTGCATCAAGCCGTCGGAGAAGAAAAACTCCACTCCTTGTAGTCTTCAACAAAAACAGCATTCAAAGAAGAAAGGAAAGTATTTCGTTTGCGGTGGACGAAGCAATTATCGTTCCCCATTCTTCTCAGTGGTAAGCTCTTGTCATCACCTCCATTATTTTATTTGGTAAATTGCACCGCATCCTTGTCGAATTCAGCGATTGGCAAACCGTTTCAAAATCGGCATGAGGCCGGAGCCCAAGCTTTGCTCGGGTATCCGAAGTCAACATCGTTCCGGTTTGTTATTGTTCCATTGCTGAAAACTGTATATAAAACTTCAAGGACATTTATTGCGTGAGGTAGAAAACTGCTGTGCGTGTAGGGAGGGATCCCGCCGTTGGAAAAAGATGGTCGGAAGAATGTTCTGTGATGGTATAGACAAAAGACCAGAGCGGCCAAAAACATCAGCCAGACCCTGTCTTGCGGGTGCGAAAGAGTAAGTATGAGATTGATAAAAAACAATTTGCACATTTTTCTGAAACCTTCTGCCGTGAACACTTGTTACTGATCAGTTTCCGACCAGCAAATTATAATCCGGTTTTTTTAGGATCTTCTAAAAAGCGCCTGTTTTCATGATCAAATTCATTTAATAAAATATTTCGTAACATAAATACTTTTAAAGTGCAATTTTTTTTTCATGACGGTCTCAATGCAAAAAAGTCTTGTATACCGAAATAGTTGGCAATGGATTGGGGGGGGAGATATTTCAGCATCAACGACTTTGCCACCTTTATATCAAGAATAGAGCGAAGGTTTTGCTGGTTTAGGCAAATAGGAAAAGTTTATGGCTATGCAAGAAATATAGACTATCCTAAAAAAAGTAAGGGAACAGTAAAAGTGCCGGCAAGCCTTAAAAAAAGAATGATGTTACTCTCGCGATGTCCATAGGTTAATTCCGGGTGAATTTTTTGTAAAACCATTTGATATTATAAAACCTTTCCTCCTGATTTGTTGTTGTCGTCTGATGTTTTACAGGGAAAGAACAGGCACTGTTTGTTGAGAGCCAAAAGGGTGCTTTTCTGGTAAGGATACTTTAACATTTGAATGCAGGCGAAAACTGGTTGAAGCCGAAAGTTGGTTGTGTTAGTGTCTAAATCTGAGGATCTGGTGAGGATGGTAAATGGGGCAAGGGGACGATTCAAACCTGATCACTATTTTGGTGGAGGAATTTTTTTGCAGTTATACATTCTTTTCAGAGGAAATGAAAATGATCCAAACTGCTTTTGCCTCGATAATGGCTAGAGAAAAAATCATCACCAACCTGATTGCCGTTTGCCCGGATGGAATTATTGGTGTGGATATCCACGGAACCGTCGTGATTTTTAATGATAAGGCGGCAGCATTGACCAAACGCCCTGCCGAAAATGTCCTTGGAAGTCTCGATATCGGTGAAATTTAC
The DNA here is from genome assembly GCA_963822095.1 of uncultured delta proteobacterium. Lineage (GTDB taxonomy): Bacteria > Desulfobacterota > Desulfobulbia > Desulfobulbales > Desulfocapsaceae > CAWGGS01. The sequence goes on along the minus strand of CAWGGS010000040.1, from coordinate 9,381 downwards.
GGATCACGGGACCGGGCCCGGTCGATCAAGGCTGCGCTCTATTCTGAGGAATATGGCGGAGTAGCGAGGTTGGACGGCTACGAGACCAAGATAGTTGATATTAACAACAAGAGCGTCCCGATCCGGCTTTCAGCAGTTATCATTACCGATGAGGGGACGGAAGTGGGGAGTGTCGGATTTTTTCATGACATGACCAATCAAAAGGAAATGGAGAGGAGACTTCATAATCTTTCCATCACCGACGGGTTGACCAATCTCTATAACCAGCGCCATTTTCATTCATGCCTGGCCGATGAGATCGACCGGGTCAAGCGGTATAAAGGTTCCTTGAGTCTGATCTGCTTCGACCTGGATGGGTTCAAGAATTGTAATGACAGGTTTGGCCATCTCGAGGGGGATAACGTACTGCGGAGGGTGGGGAATCTGCTCAACGTAATAACCAGGCACTCCGACAAGGCATTTCGCTATGGTGGAGATGAATTTTTTATCCTTCTCCCTGAAACCAATTTGAGACAGGCGACGATCACCGCTGAAAAAATCCGCCAGATGTTCAATGACAGTTGGCCCTATGAAAGCAGTGATACCGAGAAAGGCATCCCTGTAACATTGAGTATAGGGGTGGTCGAGCGAATGGGGGAAACCTCCGGTGAAGAGCTGATTAAGCGTGCCGATGTGGCCATGTATAAGGCCAAAGGCCTGGGAGGCGACCAGGTCATTGCCGGATGAGGGGGATTGGCAATGTGTGGTCTGTCCAATAAATGAGGCCGACTCTCAGGTCTCCGTATAATACTCAGGATATAGCTTTTTGGCGCAACCAGGGCATAAACTGTGACTGAATTTGGCCTCTGAGTGGTCCTTAATATAGGATTCGATCTGATTCCAGTAGCCTTTGTCGTCCCTGATTTTTTTGCAGGCAGCGCAGATGGGTAGCAGACCGCTCAGGGTTTTGATATTTGCCAGGGCCTCCTGGAGGTTGTTAATAAGGTCCTCCCGTTCCTTTTCCATCCGTTTCCTGCGATCAATATTTCGGACTACCTCGATTCCTGCAATTATCTTTCCCGAGGCATCCTGCAGCGGTGAGGTCGTGATCTCGAAAAAGGAGGTCCCGGTTTGGGTATGCTTGGCTGTTTCCTGGCGATGAATTTCTCCGTCCTCGAATGAGGAGAGAATGGGACAATCTGCGCAGGGATCTTTCAAATCCCTATAGGCAAGGTGGCATTTTTCTCCGACATGATCCCCGAAAAACGAGACATGGATTTTGTTTTGGTACATGATATTGAAATCCCGATCCTGAATACTGATGCCGTCACCAATGGCTGCTATTATTGATTCCGTCTTAGCTTTTTCCTCTTCCGCCTTCAGCATCAAGAATTTCATCTTCTCTTCGGATTGACGGATGGCTGTGAATAACGGAGCAATCCAGGCGACACCGACAAGGGTGAAAAAGGAGATGAACATCGCTATCAGCTCATCGGGGAGAAGGGGATGAGGACCCGCCCCCGGCAGCAGATACCAGAGGGATATCAATCTACGAACGAGTTGGATGATAATGGCGACGGTGAGAAGAATCCAGACAGTCTTGTCCCCGGTAATCTTGATCAGTCGAAGAGCCAGGATTGCCGCTAATAGATGAAAGATTACAGAAAAACTGACGACTAAAAGATCGGAAGACATGGATATCTCCACGGGCGCGAGAGACCGTACCAAAGACCTGTTTTAGCGGTGCGTAACAGTTTAGGACCTCATATATTTTATCTGATTACCCCTGAAACTCAGTCTATCGGAATGGAAGACAGTAAGCTGAACAGTAGTAGTGATAATCAGATATTTTTTTGTACATCATCAATGGAAAGCCGTCAACGGAATTTGGGTCCTGCTCTTGAAAAACGATTTTGAGAAACGTACTGTTACATATGACGATTTTGCAGTTTACAACCACGACCATTGACAATAAGCCGGTCGTTCACCGAACCTGAGAGGGGATCCATGCGAATTCAACTTTTTGGGACCTGCCTTGTGGATGCTCTCTTCCCGCAGGTGGGAGAATCCTTGTTGCGGATATTTGAAACATACGGGGTTGAGACAGACTTCCCGCAAGGCCAGACCTGTTGTGGACAACCAGCCTATAATGCCGGGTATCACAAGGAGGCAAGGAAAGCAGCGGAACATTTTCTTGAGGTATTTGCCGGAAGCGACCTGATTGTCACGCCATCAGGCTCATGTGCTGCAATGGTTAAACATCATTACACCAGGCTTTTCCAGGATGATGCAGAGCTTCTGGCCAAGGCCGAGGAGACAGCGGGAAGGGTGTACGAATTGACTCAGTTCCTGGTTCATGTTCTGCATTTGCCGGAAAAGGGACTGCGGGGAAAAGGCAAGGTCACCTATCACTCTTCCTGTCATCTCACCAGAATGCTTGGGGTTTGCGAAGAACCCCTCCTGCTGCTTAAGTCCATGCAGGGGCTTGAGTTTATACCGCTTCCCGATACCACCCGTTGCTGCGGTTTCGGGGGCGTCTTTATGGCTAAACTTCCGGAGATCTCGATGGCCCTTTCCTCCGAGAAGGCCGATGATATCCTTTTATCCGGAGCCGACACTGTAACCGGTTGTGATGCCGGATGCCTGATGAATATCGCCGACGGATTGAAAAAAAAAGGGAGTTCTGTCAATGTCAAACACATTGCCGAACTTATCGCGGAGGGGCTATGAGCAGTCAGACAAGTCTGGATTTCAGAAAAAATGCGGCTGCAGCCTTAAAGGATGGTTCGCTGCGTGCTGCCATGCAGAATGCAACCGGAGCCATCAGTCGCAAAAGAGGCGACGCGATGACCCAGGTGGATTTCGAAGCCCTGCGTGAACAGGCCTCGACTATCCGCATGAAGGTCCTCGACAACCTGCAGATGTACGTTGACAGGTTTAGTGACAACGCCCGCAAGACAGGTGCCGTCGTCCATCACGCTTCGGATGCTTCGGAGGCCAGAGGGATCATCAGTGATATCCTGAAAAGCCGCAAGGTCAAACTGGTGGCCAAGAGCAAATCAATGATCTCGGAAGAGATTCAACTGAATGAACGACTGAAGGAAGAAGGGCTTGAGGTCATAGAAACGGATCTTGGAGAGTACATCATCCAGCTTGCAGGAGAGTCTCCTTCACATATCCTGGCGCCGGCTATCCATAAGAGCAGGCAACAGGTGGGAAAATTGTTTACCGAAAAGCTGTGCTGTGACTACACTGAAGATCCGCAGACCCTGACCAAGATCGCCCGGAAAGTATTACGCGAAAAATTTATCCGGGCCGATGCCGGTATTTCCGGTGCCAACTTTGCCCTTTCCGAATCGGGGAGCATTGTCATTTTGACCAATGAGGGCAATGGCCGGATGGTGACGAGTCTTCCCCCTCTGCATGTTGCCGTGCTCTCCATAGAGAAAATGCTGCCCTCGATCCGGGACCTGTCACCTTTTCTGCGGTTGTTGCCACGATCGGCAACCGGACAGGTTTTGTCGAGCTATGTGTCAATCATCACCGGAACCAGAAAGGGTGGGGAGACCACCGGGGCACAAGAGCTGCATATCGTTTTGCTCGACGGTGGCCGCAGTGAGATCGTAAAAGGTGAGTACAGGGAGATACTCAAATGTATCCGCTGCAGTGCCTGCATGAATGTCTGTCCCGTTTATCGGACCATCGGCGGTCATGCCTACGGTTGGACCTATCCCGGGCCAATGGGTATTATCTTGACCAATCTGTTGACAGGTCTTGAAAATGCGCATCCTTTGGCCGATGCCAGCACACTATGCGGCGCTTGCAACGAGGTCTGTCCGGTGAAGATACCCCTGATGGACCTGATCTTAAAGCTGCGTGTTGATAAGATATCGGCCGGGCTTGCTCCTGCTGCAATGACTTGGGGAATGCGACTTTTCGGGGCGGCAGCCGCATCTCCCACTCTCTTTTCCTCAAGCAAAAGGCTTGCCCATACCTTTTGGCCGTTGATTCGCTGGATGGGCGGTAAAGATGTGGCCGGAAGACTGCCCGAACCATCGGTTTCACCCCTTCGCAGGAGGCTGAAATGAGCAAGATATCTAAGGTGCCACGGTTTCTCGAAGAGGCAGCCAAGGCCATGGCCGGCACGTCACGGGTCGAAAGCCGGGATATGCTCGCCATGCAGGTATTGGCATTGATACCGCAAGGTGCTGCAGTGTTTTGTGCGGAGCAGACAGAGATGGAGAAGATCATTGCCCCGCTTTTACAAAACCGGGTTGCTGATTATCGGAAAGCCACGGTGACCGTGGAGCAGGCATCGGGTGCCATAGCTGAAACAGGTTCCATCGTCTGCACCAGTGAAGCGGCAAAATCCCTCCAGGCGAGCCTTCTCCCGTCCCATCATATTGCTGTTGTCGCAAGCGATATGATTTTTACGGATCTCGATGCGTTTTTTGCCTCATGGAGTTCTGAACCTCCGACACATATCACCTTGATCACCGGACCCAGTCGAACAGCCGACATCGAATTGAACCTCGTTGTCGGAGTCCACGGTCCGGAAAAATTGGATATTGTATTGTTTTGATAGGAAATATGTTATGACACCTGCCATCAACGCTGCAAAAAAGAAAAAGGTTCCGTTTGCTGTTCATCAGTACAACCATGATCCTGCCAATGAGGCCTATGGAAAAGAAGCCGCGGAAAAAATGGGAATTGCCGCCGAAAAGGTTTTTAAGACACTGGTTGTTCAGGTTGATGGAAAAAGTCTCGTGGGGGCGGTCCTTCCGGTTGCTTCCATGTTGAGCATGAAACTGATTGCCAAGGCCGCGGGAGCAAAGAAGGCGGCGATGGCCGATAAGGCAGTGGTTGAACGTTCGACGGGGTATGTTCTGGGCGGCGTAAGCCCACTGGGGCAAAAAAAGAGAATACCAACCATTATTGATTCATCGGCCGAGGACTTTTCCACTATTTATGTCAGTGGTGGTCGCAGAGGATTGCAGATTGAACTTTCTGCAACGGACCTTGCCGGTGCAATCGGTGCCGTTTTTGCAGATATTTGTCAGTGAGGCAGAGGAGCGCGAGTCTGACGTTCAAGAGTCGAGGGATCTGCGTATGGCCAGGGCAATTTCCCTTCGTATCATCGGCTTCATAATATATTCCCGAATCCCTATGGCCCTGGCCTTGTCTTCATTGATGAGCTCACTGAAGCCCGTACAGAGAATGACTGGCATATCCGTTCGTATTTTTATGATTTTTTGTGCCAGTTCGGCACCGTTCATTTTCGGCATGGTCATGTCGGTCAAGACAAGATCGCACAGATCAGGTTGAACCGACAATAGCTGAAGGGCCTTGAGAGGGCTGGTCATCGATGTCACCTTGTACCCCAGACTTTCGACAAGCCGTCTTTCCATACGGATGATGGCCGGTTCATCGTCGATGATCAGGATGCGTTCGCTTCCGGTCGGGACGTCCTCCTGTACGGGTGTTTTATAAACGGATTCTTCTTGGGTAATCCTCGGCCAATACACGTGAAATGACGAGCCGTTCCCAGGTTCGCTGTAGACGGTGATGTGGCCGTTGCAATTTTTGACGATGCCATGCACGACGGCAAGCCCGAGGCCTGTTCCTTCTCTCAGTTTTTTGGTCGTGAAGTAGGGATCAAATATTCTATTGAGAAGTGCCCGTTGCATGCCCACTCCAGTATCGCTGATTTTCAGGAGCAGGTAGGAGCCGGGGGGCAAGTGGAGATCGCTTATTTTATCATCATCGTAATCAATTTCTCTATGAAAAAGCTCCACCGCCAGGATTCCTCCGTTATCACGCATAGCCTGGTAGGCGTTCGTGCACAGATTCATAACGACTTGATGGATCTCTGAGGGGTCCGCAAAAACCAGGGTGTCGTGGTCGACGATATTCTCCCTGATCTCCACCGATTTGGGAATGGAAGAACGGAGAAGATTCAAAACCTCGTGGATCACGGCGTTGATTTGCAGTGGTTGGGCTTGGTGATCTTGTTGTTTGCTGAAGGCAAGGATTTGGTTGACAAGCTCTTTTGCCCGTATCCCGGCCTGGAGAATCTGTTTGATATCCCGTTGTATTACCGATTTCTCAATGACCGTTTTACTGTCAAGAGACAAGCTGATAAGCTCGGCGTATCCGATTATTGATGTTAATATATTGTTGAAATCATGGGCTATTCCTCCGGCAAGAGTGCCTATGGCCTCCATCTTTTGCGCCTGACGAAGTTGGTCCTCAAGTTTTTTTTGAAAGGCCTGTGCCTGTTGACGTTCCTTTATTTCGGAAAGGAGTTCCTTGTTGACCTTTTCCAGCTCGGCGATGCGTTTTTGCAGTTCCGGGTAATAACTTTTTCGTATTGAGCGTTCGCCGAGACCGATGATGCTGTTGCGGAGATGTTCTCTTTGGCTTTCCGGGTCAGCATGCTTCTTCATAGATAACCTCTACGTCACGTTGGCCCAGTACCCGCGGATTGGTTACCATGCATGGGTCTTTCAAGGCTTTTCGGGCCAGGGTGGGGATATCCGATCGGAGCATGTTTCGCTCTCCCAGTGTTGTGGTTATACCGACCGATTGCTTTAACCGTCTGATCTTTAAAAGGAGTGTCTCTTTAGCCTCTTGCGGGCGTCTGCCTTTCATGTCGAGTCCCAAAACCTCGCCGATTTTCATATAGCGGTCCATTGCCGTTTCGAAATTATAGGCGATGACATGGTCCAGCAGGATGGCATTGCATTCTCCGTGGGGGAGATTGAGAAGTCCTCCGAGACTATGGGCCATGGCATGGACGGCACCGAGGCTGGCATTGGAGAAGGCCAGCCCTGCCTGGAGACTTCCGAGCATGACGTTGGCTCGGTAGTCAACATTGTTTGGTTCGCTAAGTACGGGGGCAAGGTTTGCGCCCAAGAGACGGACGGCTTCCAGGGCGTGCAGGTCGTAAATCGGTGAGTTGGCCGTGGAGACATAGGCCTCGATGGCGTGGACCAGCGCATCCATTCCGGTACAGGCGGTAAGATAAGGACTCATGGTCAAGGTTGCCAAAGGATCGATCAGGGCGGCGTCCGGAACGGTTGCCTTGCTGATTATGGCGATCTTGACGCCTTCCTCTTCATTAGTGATGATGGAAAACTGTGAGACGTCGGCGGAGGTGCCGGCCGTTGTCGGGATACAGATGAGAGGAGGACCGGGAATCGGTACTTTATCAATACCTTCGAAGGAGAGGATGTTGCGGTGGTTGGTGGTGACGATACCGATGCCTTTTGCACAGTCCATGGGGCTGCCTCCGCCGATCGCAACGATGATATCGCACTGATGGTCATGATAAAATTCAGCTCCGGCCATTACCTCTTTGGAGCGCGGATTGGCGGAAATGGCCGAGAAGGTGGCACTGCCTATCCCTTCATTCCGGATGAGTTCCGAGACCTTGTCCGCCCAGCCCGCTTCAATAACTCCGGGATCGGTGACGATCAGAACCTTTCCAGCACCGAAGTTTGTGAGATACCTTCCCACGAGGCTTATCGCATCAGGTCCGAAAACAAATTCCGGGACGACAAATTTCCTCAGTTCCAGCATGGTGAACCTCCTGGCTGTCAACGTGGGTGGTCCAAGCCAAATATCTTCGTCGAAAATATCGTATCAAGCGGGAGTTTGTGTGGCAGGTTGGAACCCGACCCCCGATATTTTCCCATTGTTGAATTATCTCCCTATGAAGATGGATTGTCAACTCGTCGGGAAAATAAATGGCGAGAGTTTCGAAAGTTTATGAAAATAGGTGCAGGGAGCCTGCGTATTTTCATCGGATATTGTATAAATGACGGAAAGTCCTTATTGTTTGAGACGCTGAGGTTGACGGCCTTTGATTGAAAAAGGGGAAGAACGAATGGATGAACAGGTTGTAAGGGAGATGGTGGCAATAGTTGGTCCAGAGGATGTTTCCACGTCCAAGGCTGACCGGATTACCCACTCCTACGATGCGACGCAGAAGAGGTATTTGCCTGATGCGGTTGTTTATGCCGAGTCGACAAACGAGATCAGTGAGGTGATGAAGCTGGCAAACAGAACCAGGATACCGGTGCTGCCGCGGGGGGCGGGTAGTGGATTTACCGGCGGCAGCCTGCCGGTGAAGGGAGGTATTGTCCTGGTCCTGACCCGAATGGACCGGATCCTTGAAATAGATACGGAAAACCTCATCGCCGAAGTTGAACCGGGTGTCGTGACCGCAGAGCTGCAGCGACGAGTCGAGCGTCTGGGACTTTTTTATCCCCCCGACCCGGCGTCCAAGGAGTTCAGCACCCTGGGCGGCAACGTTGCCGAGTGTGCAGGGGGGCCGCGCTGCGTGAAATACGGTGTGACCAAAGATTATGTCCTGGGGCTCGAAGTGGTGCTGCCCTCCGGGGAGGTCATAAGAACCGGCGGTAGAACTCTGAAAAACGTTGTTGGATATGATCTGACGAAGCTCTTTGTCGGCTCGGAAGGGACCTTGGGTATTGTGACCAAAATCATTTTGAAACTGTTGCCGAAGCCTGCGGCCAAGAAGACCATGCTGGTCCAGTTTGAGACCATTGAAGGAGCGGCAAAATCGGTCGCGGCCATTATCGGGGCCAAGATTATCCCCACCACTCTGGAGTTTATGGATGCGGCCACCATAGAATGTATCCGCAACACCAGTGATATTGCGTTGAATCCGGCTTGTCAGGCAATCTTGATCATTGAAGTGGATGGAGAGCCTGAGATCCTTGATAAACAGACGGGACGAATTTTAGATGTCATTGGGCCTTTCGGAATCCTGGAAACTATGATTGCTGCCACCGAGGAGGAGTCGGAGCGGATTTGGCAGGTACGACGCGTGGTGAGCCCAAGTCTGAGGAAGGTCGGACCCGATAAGTTCAATGAGGATATCGTGGTTCCCCGGTCCAAGGTGCCGGATATGATCCGGGCCCTGGAAAAGATTTCTGAGGGGTATGAGGTGCCGATTGTTAATTTCGGCCATGCCGGTGACGGCAATATTCATGTCAACATCATGGTTGATCTGCAGGAGACAGGGATGGCTGCCAGGGTGGAAAAGGTGGTGGACGAGGTATTCCGCGCCGCTGTTCTCCTTCGTGGCTCAATTTCGGGGGAGCACGGCATAGGGACATCCAAGGCCAGGTACATGGCCCTGGAATTGGACGAGCCGACGATTTCGGCCATGCGGCGGATCAAAACCACCTTCGACCCTCATAATATCCTCAATCCCGGCAAGATATTTTTTACCTCTCCGCCTTTGACGGAGGAGGGGGGCGAGAAGTAAGAGATGAGCATAAACAAGAATCTGATTGATTACGAAAAGGTGATCCGTGAATGCGTCAAGTGCGGAATGTGCCAAGCCTATTGCCCCTTATCCGGATACGAAAG
>CAWGGS010000039.1:0-222374 GCA_963822095.1 uncultured delta proteobacterium | reverse complement strand
CATAGGATCCGGATCCCTGGGGCTTTATATGTGCAGGGCCGAGGAGGCGGAAAATCTTCCTCGCCTTGTTCATGGGGCTTGGTGTGCCAACACGGTTCACTCCAACCTCTGTCATGGGGATCGAAGGGAAACCGGAGTTCTCATGGCAACCGATTCGGAAGAATTGTTGCATCGGGGAGTGGAGACGGCGGCTCTTACCTGGCGGCATTTTTCTGCACGCAAGGGGTGGTCTGCGGATGATATTGACTGTTTTTGTTGCCATCAGGTCGGAACCGCTCATGCCAAGATGCTTTTCAATACCTTGGAGCTCGATCATCATAAAAATTTTGAGACTTTGGAATTTCTAGGCAATGTCGGTTCCGTCTCAGCACCGATTACCCTGGCTATGGCCATGGAGAAACGGGTATTCGGTCCAGGAAAAAAAGCAGCGCTTCTAGGGATCGGGAGCGGGATAAATTGTCTGATGCTGGGGGTCGAATGGTAGCACGAGGCTTTAAGATGAAGAGAGGTGCCTGAAATGGGTGAATTGACCAAGACTCAAGGAGACTTTCTTCTTCGGGTGGCTCGATCGGCTATTTTGAAAAAGCTGACCGGAAAAGGAGAAATTCCAACCTCAAGTGATGATGTTTTTCGTCAAATAAGCGGGACCTTTGTGACCTTGAAAATAGAAGGCCAATTACGAGGGTGTATCGGCAATCTCGATCCGGTTGGATCGATTCTGGAGTCGATAGAACGAAATGCGCTGAATGCCGCCTTCAGCGACTATAGGTTTCGTCCGTTGACCTTGGAAGAGTTGGGACGAACCCACATCGATATTTCCATCTTGACCCCGGCAAACACTTTATCCTACATTGATGCCGAAGATCTTGTCCGCAAGTTACGTCCCGGAGTCGATGGCATTATCCTGCGGCAGGAAACGGCCGGGGCGACCTTTCTGCCGCAGGTTTGGGAGCAACTTCCCGATGCGAAGGATTTTCTCGGACATCTCTGTCGGAAGGCAGGTTTGTCGGAAACGGCTTGGCGGACCTCCCACCCCGAGATTCTCGTCTACCAAGTCCAGTGTTTTGAAGAGGAAGCATAGTGAAAGAAATTGTTTTAAGTGACACTCTCCAGAAGCGCCTGATCCGGCTTTATCAAGAAATGGAAACAGAATACGACAGGGTTGCATCCCTGTTGAACTTTTCCTGTACCGGTTGCCCGGACAACTGCTGTGATTCCTATTTTGAACATCATACCTATGTGGAATGGGCATACCTCCGGCAAGGATTCAGCAAACTTTCGACAGAGAAGCAGCAAAAGATACTGCAACGAGCCAAGAGCTACCTTAAGGAGTGCAACGAATCCCTCTCGCGAGGCCAGAGACCTCAGGTGATGTGTCCGTTGAATGAAGAAGGGCTCTGCACACTTTACCCTTATCGGTTGCTGGTTTGCAGGACCCATGGGGTTCCTGCGAGTATGACCAGGCCGGATGGAAAAAAGCTTGTGTTTCCCGGATGTTTTCGATGCCAGGAACTGGTTGCGTTGGATCACTCGAACAAAAAAGCGGCGCCCTGTATGGAACGAACACCGCTTTTCAGGCAAATGGCACTTCTTGAAAACGACCTCTTTGCAGGCAAGCGTCATCTCTATCCGAAGATTAAACTGACCATTGCCCAAATGCTTGTGGAAGGGCCACCCTCAATTCCTGTTCCTCATTGTGAACGGTGACCCTTGATTTTCCCTTTATGCCATCTTTTCAACCCGAACCGCGCAGGACTTGTATTCTGGTGTTCCGGTGATCGGGTCCCGATGCTCAGAGGTCAAGACATTGGTCAGAGCATCTTGATGATGAAAGGTCATAAAAACGTTGCCCGCCTGTGATCTCTCGCAGACCTTGGCCCTGACCTTGACCTCACCCCTACGTGATGAGACCTTTACCCATTCCTTATTTTCGATACCAAGGGCTTGGGCGTCTTCAAAACTGATTTCAACCAGTTCTTCCGGGACTAATTCGGAGATGCCGGATGCTCGCCTGGTCATCGAACCGTTATTGTAGTGCTCCCGGATCCTGCCGGTAATAAGAACGAGTGGATAGTCTTTATCCGGTACTTCGGCTGATCCTATCTGGTCAAGCACCATGAACTGTGCCCGTCCGCCCGGCCGCGAAAACAGTTCCGTGTACAGTGTTGCTGTACCGGGATGATCCTTGGTCGGACAGGGCCATTGAATCCCACGCTCTTCGATACGATCGAAGCTTATGCCGCCGTAAGCCGGGACAAGACGGGCGATTTCATCCATGATTTCAGACGGGTGGGAATAGGTCATCGGGTATCCCATCAGGGTGGAGATGCGGGAGATAACCTCCCACTCGGCCATTCCGGCCAGCGGCTCAATGGCCTTTCGAATCCGCTGAACCCTACGCTCACCATTGGTGAAGGTCCCGTCCTTTTCGGCAAAACTGGCCCCAGGCAGGATCACATCGGCGAATTTGGTAGTCTCGGTGGGGAAGATATCCTGAACAACCAGGAAGTCGACGCTCTCCAGGGCCTTGCGGACATGGTTCAGATCGGGATCGGTTTGGGCCGGATCCTCGCCCAAAATAAAGATCCCTTTGAAATTGCCCTTTACGCATTCATCCAGCATCTCAACCGATTTGAGACCCGGCTTATCCTTGATGGTGACCCCCCATTCTTTTTGAAATTTTTCCCTGCATTTGGGATCTGTTACCGACTGATAGCCGGGCAGGGTGGCAGGGAGGGGACCGAGGTCGGATGCTCCCTGGACATTATTTTGTCCACGCAGGGCCATGATACCGGTGGCGGGACGGCCGATATGGCCGCAGACCAGCGCCAGGTTGGCAATACCCATTGCATTTTCGGTACCACTCTGGTGTTCGGTTACCCCGAGCCCATAAACAATCATCGAGGAGTCGACCTGGGAGTAAAGACGTGCCGCCTCAATGATCTTTTCTTGGCTGACACCTGTCAGTTGCTCGACGCGGTCGAGATCGTACTCTTGGACCTTGGCCCGTAACTTATCGATACTTTCAGTTCTTTTATTTATAAATTCCGTATTTTCCCAGCCGTTATCGAGGATTACGCGGATGATTCCATTCAACAGGGCAATATTGCTGCCCGGTTTGAGATTCAGCCAGACATCGGCACGTTTTGCCATCCAGGTCTTCCTGGGGTCGGCGACGACGAGGTTGGCGCCGTTGGCTAGGGCTTTTTTCAGATGCAAGGATACGATCGGGTGTGCCTCGGTCGGGTTTGACCCGAAGAGGAACAGGGTGTCCATATCAGGCATCTGCTCGAGTGAGTTGGTAGCAGCTCCAGCACCAAGACTTGTGGCCAGACCGGCCACGGTCGGAGCGTGTCAGACCCGGGCGCAGTTGTCGACATTGTTGGAGCCGACCGCACAGCGCACCCATTTTGAAAGGAGGAAGTTTTCTTCGTTGGAACACCTTGATGAGGAGAAGCCGCCTACCGTATCTTCTCCGTATTTTTTAATAAGGGTATTAAATGTATCGGCAACCAGGGTTAAAGCCTCGTCCCAGGTAGCCTCTCTGAATCTGTCACCTTCCCGAATCAATGGGGTGGTTATTCGATCCTTATGATGAATAAAGTCATACCCGTAGCGTCCTTTAATACAGAGATTTCCTTTGTTCACCGGGGCGTCGTAGTCAGAGGTGATACGGACGACCTGGTCATTTCTTACATTGAGAAAGAAGTTGCAGCCGGTTCCGCAGTAGGAACAGGTTGTTTTTACTTTTTTCACATCCGAGGAACGACCCTGGCCCCGGCCCTTCTTGTCTGTGAGAGCTCCTGTCGGACAGGTTGAAACACACTGTCCGCAAAATTCACAGTTTTCAAGCGTTCTGGGTTTATTGAAAGCTGTATCAGGAATGGCGTTGAACCCTCGATTGACCAGATCAATGGTTCCGGCCATGACCACTTCGTTGCAGATACGGGTACATCGACCACAGACAATGCATTTATTGGGTTCGAAGGTAATGAAGGGGTTGTCTTCGCGAATCGGCAGGTTCCACTGTTCACCCTGGAATCTTGTAAGGTTTGCACCGTAAAGATAGGCCATTTCCTGAAGGCTGCAGTCGCCGGTGGCCTCACAGCACATACAGTCATTGGGATGGTTGGATAAAAGGAGTTCCAAAATGGTTTTTCGCAGCCGGGTCAGCCTGGGGCTTTCCGTTGTGACCTCCATTCCGTCCTCAGCAGGGGTCGTGCAGGAAGTCAGGGGAACGGGTCTTCCTTTGACCTCGACAATGCAGAGCCTACAACCGCCATAGGGTTTGAGCCTCTCGTCGTAGCACAAGGTTGGGAGATAAACCTCTTCGTCCTTGCAGACTTCGAGAATTGTTTTCCCTTTTTGGAACGCAACCTCCCTCCCGTTTATGACAATTTTCTGTGCAGTACTCATCTATTCACTCCTTGGTTCATTGTTTCGTGACAATGTGAAAAGACCGCAAATCCATCAATGCAGGCTTAATAGTGCATCAGATATTCTTCTGAGTAAAAACAGTACACCCGTAATGAAACAATTTCACTTTAAGAAGGAGTAATGACATGGAATAACAATGGATAACACTGAAAAGCAACCTGTAGGTAGAGTTGTGGACTCCATTTCCGAAATATTTAAAATAACGTGATTTTCAGATCTGATTACCACTCCTGTTCAGCTCCTGATCGAGGGAGTGAACGGTTCGTTTCACGGGTAATCAGATTTTTGGTTCATCCGAATAGAGCGTACTTTTGTAAGGCTGAAAAGGACAATCCGGCAGAGGACATCGCTTCCGGAAGCTACTCTACGGCCTCATCGCCGGTACACTACGGCTGACAGGCAGGCCGTTCCTGGCCTGCGTCCTGTCCGCATCCCTTCGGGCTTCCGCGAGGTGTCCTTCAGAGATGCCCTCCGCCTCCCGTGTTATAGATAAGTACTCTTAATCCGGAAGAACCAGATTTTCAGATGCATATATGAATAGGGCGTAGTAAAAATACTATGATAGTACAACTACTATTCAGCTACTGATCCAGGAATAATAAAGAAGCTGGTTCTATGTATTTGGGTATATACAAAATACGACGTCATCGTTATTGAATACCATCCAAATTTTCTCTAATATTTTGTGCGAGGGAGAGGAAGTGCAATGAAACAAAAGGTAACCGGAAAACAACCCAATTCGAGAATGTGTTTTGTCTGTGGAACCGAAAACGGCTTTGGGCTCAAAAGCCGCTTTTATGAGTTAAAAAATGGTGAGACCGTTGCCGTTTTTCAGCCGGCAGATGAACATCAAGGGTATCCTGAAAGGTTGCACGGAGGAATTGCTGCAGCCATTCTGGATGAGACCATCGGCAGGGCAATTATGTCCTCCTCTTCCGATGATATCTGGGGGGTGACTGTGGAATTTTCAATGCGTTTGAAAAAGCCGATTCCCCTGGATAGTGAAATTCGGGTTGTAGGACGTATTGAAAAGGATGGAAAACGTTTTTTTGAGGGCAGCGGCGAAATTGTTCTTGGTGATGGAAGCGTGGCCGTTTCCGGAAAAGGTAAATATATAAAGATGTCCATCGGGAAAATAGCCGACCTGGATGTGGAAGGCGGAGAATGGCAGGTGAATGAGGAGAGTGACGATCCTGAATTTATTGAATTGCCGCCGGATGGTTCGGCCATGGATCAAGAGAAGGTTTAGAAGAATGAAGAAGACATTGATCGTTGTTTTAGGTGTAATGTTGGTGGTTATGGGAGGATGTACTCGTGCCCACAAGCTTCAGAAAATCGAAGGACGTGCCCAGGGCACAAGCTACCATATCACATGGTGGAGTATGGACCCTGTGGACTCCGGAAAGGTAAAATCCGGAATAGAGGCCACCTTTGCGGATATTGACAGAAAAATCTCTACCTATCGGGACGATTCCGATCTGCAACGCTTCAACCATAATGCATCTACCAATTGGCAGCAGCTGCCCGGAGATGTTGTCGATCTCCTCCAGTTGGCCGACCGGGTTTATCGGGCCTCCCACGGGTGTTATGATCCGACGGTCAAGCCCCTTTACGATCTTTGGGGATTTCGAAAGGATTCGTTCCATATCCCCAGCCCGGAGCAGATAGCAAAAACCCGCCGGGAAGTTGGTTACGACAAACTCGACATTGATCTTAAAGGCCATCGCGTTCGCAAACACATTCCCCAGCTTGCAATCGATCTCTCCTCCATGGGAGAGGGGTATACGGCTTACCGGTTGTCCAGGGTACTGGAGCAACACGGAATAAAAAATTACATTGTTGAGATGGGGGGCGACATGTATGTCAAGGGGCACAGGGTGGATGGCGGTCCCTGGCGGATTGCTATTGTTCGTCCGATCCCGGGTGATATGTCCGTGGACAAGGTGGTGGAGATACAAGATCCAAGAGGCGTTTCAATTAATACATCGGGTACATACAGGCATTATTACGATAAGAACGGTAAACGTTATTCCCATATTTTCAACCCTCGGACCGGGGCGCCGGTTACCCATGACCTGGTTTCGGCCACGGTCTTTGCCGACGATCCCAGGTTCAGCGATGCCTGGGCTACAGCCATGCTCTGCCTGGGGAAAGAGGAGGGTGAAGCGGTTGCCGAGCGGGAAGGCTTGGCTGTCTATTTTATTCAACAGCAGGGGAAAAAGTTGATCGAGTCATCCAGCGCCGCATTGCAGAAGAGCAAGGCGGTCACGATCCAGGCAAGATAGACATCCTGCTGAAGTGAAAATACCGGCTGTGTTTGGAGTCATCAGGTCGATGCCCCTCCCTCTTGGTTAGCCTGTTTTTTTCGATCGGTTCTTCAGGTATTGCTGAAGTTTTTCCATATAGATGTAGAAGACCGGGGTTACATAGAGGGTCAGGGTCTGGGAAAAGAGCAGGCCTCCGACCACGGCCAGTCCAAGCGGCCTTCTCGATTCCGCCCCGGCACCGAAACCAAGAGCAATAGGCAGACCTGCCATCAGGGCGGCCATGGTGGTCATCATGATCGGTCGAAAACGAATAATGCAGGCCTCATGGATGGCCTCTGCGGCGGTTTTTCCTTCCTGCTGGGCGACAACGGCAAAATCCACCATCATAATCCCGTTTTTCTTGACCAGGCCGACGAGCATGATCACACCGACAAAGGCATAGAGTGAGAGGTCGGTGTGAAAGATCAGCAGGGTTAAAAGCGCACCGAATCCGGCAAAGGGCAGGGCGGTGAGGATCGTCAGTGGATGGATGAAGCTTTCATAGAGGATGCCGAGTACGATATAGATGACAATAATCGCCAGCAATAAAAGCCAGCCCATACTGGCCTGGGAGGCCTGAAACTGCTGGGCGTTTCCCTGGAAGGAGGCGTGGACGCCGTTGGGCAGGATCCTGGCGGTCAGTTTCTGCAGATTGTCAACGACATCGCCCAGCGCTACACCGTCTTTTGTATTAAACGACAAGGTTACAGACGGCAATTGTCCGGTATGGTTTATGGATAATGGGCCGACACCTTCATCGAGGCTTGCCACCGAGGTCAGCGGGACCAGCTTTCCCAGGTTTGAGCGAACATAGAGCATGGATAGGACCGAAGCGCCTGTCTGATAGCGCGGCTGAAATTCCAGAATGACATTGTACTGATCGCTTGCCGCGTTAATCGTCGAGACGATCCTGTCGCCATAGGCGCTGTAAAGGGTATCTTCGATGCGGCGAGGCGAAACACCCAGAAGAAGTGCCCGATTGCGATCTATCTTGATGTTGAGCTGTGGGTTTTCCATCTGCAGATCACTGGAGATATCCAGCAACTCGGCCTGTCCGTGCATGGCCTGCTCCAGTTTCTTTGCCGCGGCATAGAGCTGATCGGAATCAAGCCCCTGCAGGGTAATCTGATAGAGACTGCGGACTCGGCGGCCGCTGACATTGATCGGAGGGCGGTTGATCGGCATGGCCCTGATCCCCGGCACCGAGTTGAGTTTCGGGCGAAGCTCCTTTATCACCTGATCCACATTGAGAGTGCGTTCGGAGCGGGGTTTCAGGACGAGCAAGAGGAAAACCGAGGTGTCGACACGAACCAGGAAGCGATCGACGTTGGGGTCTTGTTGCGTGATCTCGGCAAGTTTCATTGCATGCTCCACCATTGAATCATAGGAGGCATCCTGCGAGGTTTCGGTGTTGACCAGGATCATACCTTGATCTTCCGCCGGGATAAAACCCTTCGGTACGATCTTGAAGAGATAGACTGTGGCTACAAGCACCAAAATTGAAAGGAGGAGGGTGGGGAGACGATGGTGGAGGACGAAGAGCAGGCTTCGGTCGTAAAACCCTACAAGTTTTTGATATATGGCCTCTGTTGCCAGATAGGCTCTCCCGTGGCGAATGAGGTGTGGTTCACGAAGAAACCGGCTGGCAAGCATCGGGGTCAACGTCAGGCTGACCAGACAGCTAACAAGAACCGCGACACCGATGGTCACCGAAAACTCACGGAAGAGACGTCCCATGATTCCGCCCAGGAAAAAGAGCGGGATAAAGATTGCAACCAGGGAAAAGGTCATCGAGATGATCGTAAACCCGACTTCTTTGGCTCCATCCATGGCGGCCTGGAGACGGCTTTTTCCCATCTCCATATGGCGAACGATATTTTCCAACATGACAATGGAGTCGTCAACGACGAAGCCGACCGAAAGCGTCAGTGCCATGAGCGACATATTGTCAAGGCTGTAATCGAAAAGATACATCACAGCAAAGGTTCCAATGATCGACATCGGAAGGGAAATGCTCGGTATGGCTGTGGCCGAGATGTTGCGGATAAAGAGAAAGATGACCATAACCACCAGCGCCAGCGTCAGAAGCATGGTGAACTGGATGTCGTTGATCGATTCCTTGATCGGCACCCCGCCATCACGTAGAATCTTCAGCTTGACCGAGGCGGGCAGAGAATCTGAAAGGCTTGGAAGAACAGATTTCACAGCCTTGGTTACGTTGATGGTATTTGATCCAGGCTGTTTATAGATCGCGAGAAACACGGTTTGGGCCTTGGTTTTCGGGGTGAAAAACCAGGCACCGTTTCTGGTGTTTTCCACACTGTCGATGACCGTTGCGATTTCCGAGAGCCGAATTGGGCGGCCGTTGCGAACGGCGATGACCGCATCGCGATACTGTTCGGCATTGATAAGCTGGCCATTAGCCTGCAGGGTGAGTTGTCTGATTGAGCTGTTCAGTTGCCCCATGGGTTCATCGGCATTCTGGGCATTGATGGCTGTTGCGACCTCGTCGACGTCAAGATTAAAGGCCTTCAGGGCAATCGGATCGAGTTGAATTCGGACGGCATATTTCTGGCTGCCGTATACCTGCACCTGGGCCACTCCGAGTATTGTCGAGAGACGCTGGCTCATAGTCTGTCCGTAACGGTCCAGCTCGGAGAGCTGGAGGACGGGGCTTGACAGAGAGATGAACATAACGGCATGGTCGGCGGGATTGGATTTGCGAAACGACGGAGGGGAGGGCATTGCGTCCGGGAGACGCCGGGCAGCATGACCGAGAGCCGCCTGGACGTCCTGGGCGGCCGAATCGATATTGCGGTCAAGGGAGAACTGCAAAGAAATCCTGGTGCTTCCGGTGGTGCTGACCGAACTCATCGAATCGATGCCGGCGATTGTGGAAAATTCCTTTTCCAGAACGGTTGCTACCGTCGAGGCCATGGTTTCGGGGCTGGCTCCCGGCATATTGGCGCTGACGGTGATCGTCGGGAAATCCACATTGGGAAGATCGCTTACCGGCAACTGTTTATAGCCGATCAGACCGAAGAGCAGGATCGTAAACATGGTCAGCACGGTCATGACCGGGCGACGGATAAAGATATCGGAGAGGGAGATCATTGGGCACTCCGGGATGGTTCTTTCTCTTTACCTTCAGATTGAGGGCTCCGGGCGGCGGTTGAGCCGGGGCGTTGTGCGATCCTTGCTCCGTCAGTGAGCTGCAGCTGTCCGTCGGTTACCACTTGTTCTCCGGCTGTGATGCCGCTTTCGATCACAGTTTCGCCGTCTACAATCGTACCCGTCGTCACATGCCGGTCCTCCACGGTCATGTCCGATTTCACCACATAGATATGGGCTCCATCCTGGCCTATCTGGATGGCTGCGGTAGGGACCACCACGCTATTTTTTCTGATGGTCAGAATCAGGCGTACCTCGACGAACTGACCCGGCCAAAGCGCCAGGTCGGTGTTGGCGAATTCGGCCTTTAAACGGATGGTGCCGGTGGTGGGGTCAACGGTATTGTCTAAAAAGGCAAAGGCCCCCTCCAGGACCTTGCCGCCGGGCATCGGAACCAGGATCTTCAGGGAATTTTTCTCTCGAAAGCGTTGTATTTCTGCAAGCCTGTTTCCGGGAACCGTGAATAAGACCTTGATGGGGGTAATCTGGTTGATGGTAAGCATCGCGGTGTCCGCATTGGCCTTGATCAGGTTGCCCCTGTCGGCCATGAGTTCTCCCGTGTAACCGGTGATAGGAGAGGTGATCGAGCAGAAATCGAGTTGTAACCTGGCGTTTTCAACAGCGGCCTCATCGGCCTTGACGGTTGCTGAAAAGGTTGCCGCCTTGGTTTGGGCCTGGTCGGCCTCTTCGGTTGAGACATAGCCATTTTGGGCGGCTTTGGAATATCGTTCAAATTCCTTGCGGGCATTATTGAGTTCGGCCTTGTCCCGGGCCAGGGCGCCTTGGGCCTGGTCGAGCAAGGCCACAAAAGGACGAGGGTCTATGGAAAAGAGGAGGTCCCCCTGTTTCACCTTTTGGCCTTCTTTGAAGTGAACACTCTGCACGACCCCGGTGATCTGGGATTTTATGGCCACTGTTGCAAAAGGCTCGACGGTTCCCACGGCACGGAGTTCGATCGGAACGTCCCTGGTTTGGCTGCGGCCGATGGTGACCGGAATGGCCTGGCTTTTTGTACGGTCCCGCCGTGCCCCTTTATCTCCTTTCCCATCGGAGCATCCGAAAGAGAGGAAAATGACCAAGAGGGTTATAAAAACCCGTTCGAAAATGATGCGGTTGTCATTTTTTATCAAGGTTGGAATCATGGGCTGTTTGATATGTTTTGAGGTTTTACAGGTTGTACGATGGTGGGTGGCGAAGGTTTAACCTGGGCTGGTGTTTTCCACCCCCCACCCAAGGCCTTATACAGAGCTACCGTGTCCAGGGCTAGCCGCTGGTTGCTTTGGGCGAGTTGATCTTCGGACTGGAAGAGGGCATGTTCACTCTGCAGGACATGGAGGAAATCGGTGAGGCCTGATTTATAGAGACCGCCTGCGATGGTCAGGGCCTTTTTTCCAGAGGCAACTGCTTGTTCAAGGGTCATCCGGGTTTCTTTCTCATGTGAGAAGGCTGTGAGGGCATTTTCAACCTCGGCAAGAGCCACGAGTACGGTCTTTTCATAGAAGGCAACTGCCGCATCCCGCCTGGCATTGCTAACTTCAATCCCGGCACGGGCCTTGCCCTGGTCGAAGAGGTTGAGTTTGAGTGTGGGGCCGATCGACCAGTACCGGCTACCTGAGGCTACGAGATTGGATAGATCTGTACTTTGAAGTCCCAGGAGCCCCGCCAGGGAAAACCGGGGGAAAAGTTCTGCGGTGGCAACCCCGATTTCGGCTGTGGCGGCCGCAAGTCTTCTTTCAGATGCACGGATATCAGGTCGCTGTCTTAGTAGTTCGGACGGCAGATTTATCGGAATCTTAACCGCAAAAAGAGGATGACCGGTTGTTTCTATCAGTTTATCCGTCAGGCTTTCAGGGATCTGCCCGAGAAGAATTGCAAGTTGATGGAGCGCCTGTTTAATCGATGTTTTCAGGGCGGGAACCTGGGCTTTGGTCAGGGCGAGTTCGGTTTGGGCGTTGGCAAGATCGAGTTGGCTGCCGATACCCATTTTGTATCTTCCTAAAACCAGGTCGACGGTTTTTTCCTGGGTGGCAATATTTTTCTGGGCCACTATAAGTCGCCTCTGATTGCCGCGGAGCGCAATATAATTTTTGACTACTTCTGCTTCCAGGCTCACCAGGGTGGCATGCAGATCTTCCTGGTAGGCTGCAAGCGTTGCCTCGGCGGCTTCGGCAGCTCTTTGAGTACCGCCGAAAATGTCGAGTTCCCAGTCGGCGTCGAATCCCACCTGGAAGAGGTTCTGGGTCCCACCGGAAATGGTTGCCGTATTGCTACGCCGACTCCGGGTCGTGGAAACGGAGGTGTTGATCGTGACCTGGGATGCGGCAATGGTCCTCTGGGCCCGCGCCTCTCTTACATGGGCGATTGCTATGCGCAGATCCTGGTTGGCAAGAGCTGCCTTTTCGACCAGGGAGTCGAGTAGAGGATCATTGAAAAGGGTCCACCACCGGGTAATGTCCCGGTCGGTGATGATTCCCTCCGCGGTCGTGCTCCATTGGTGAGGGAGCTTCGGGGAAGGAGGGTGATAGGTCGGGCCTACAGGAGAGCAGGCCGATAATACCGTTATCAAGACGGCGCAAAGCACCTTTAGTATATTGGGGTAAATCATAGTCCGACAGCATTCCAAGGCGCGAGGCAGCCCGGGGGTTCAGAGGGCAAAATGTCGAATAATCGTAAAAGCCTGCTGTAAAAAAAATGAAACAGATAAAACCGATATGAAAATATTCTGGCGTGAGAGAAAATTGGTGTGGGATCGGGAAGTTCTCGGATCATAAATCTACCGGGTCAGAGGGATGACCACTACAAAAAATGTATGAAAAAAAGATGTTAAAACAATTGGTTTATTTTGGCAACAAGAATCACCTTTTTCCCCCAGAGATGATGGAAAGCATATTTTTTATCGAAAACCGGGAGCAAAAAAGGTAAAAATAAGTGAAAAATTTGAAGATGTTAAATTTTTTTGTGATAATAACCGATAACACAGACATACCACGAGTTGTAAAAATGAGTTGATTTATCAAACCTCTTCCAATCGGTACGGCTAAAGGGTATCGGTTGAAATATAAGACAGGAAAGAGGAGTACTTAGGCATTGAATTGCTGGTGCTTCTCTGGACTTTTGTATAAGAATAAAGACATGATCAGTAGCGAGGTAGGTATGCAGAATGTTGTACACCATCCGCGGAGACCGTGGGTTCAGGAGCAAAAAAGAGCCATCGAAAGGAAAAAAGACCTCCGATTTCTGTACCGTCCGGAGATCATTGCCCGTGACGGACGGTATGTTGCCTATGAAAACAGTGTGGTTTGTGATTGCTATAGCGGATTGGAGTGGCTCCCCGGCCCGGATAGGGATATGAGCTGGGAGGAGGCGGATCGTTGGGTCAAGAGGCTTTTTGTCGCGGGAGGAGGCTGGCGGTTGCCGACTCTTGAGGAACTCAAGGGCCTCTATAAAAAGAACAAAAAGGGAGACAATCTCTCGCCTGTCTTTTCCTTCTCCATTACTGATGTCTGGAGCTGTGAAGAGACTCAGGATGCTGCGTCCGCCTGGGGATTTAACTTTCTTCCCGGAAACCAGTTTCGAACCTATAAGACCTATTCCAGCAGGTTTCGGGTTATGGCCGTCCGAACACGAAAGTACTATGCCTATGAACGGAAAGCAAATACGGATCAATCAAAGGCTATAGGCAAAATGTAAAAGGTCCGATCTATTGCTTATGGATACGGTATCATCGTCCGGTTTCACCGTCTTGCCGCTGGGCATCATCCATTCCTGCTATCCCGAAAAGTTCGGGATTCCCCGTCAGCCCGGATTGGTCAAATCGGCCACCGCCCGCTTGGAGATGCTCCCTCCCTGGAATCGTGAGGAAATGTTTAAACGCTTGGAGCGGTTTTCCCACATTTGGATTAGTTTTATCTTTCATCAGACGTTGGAGGAGGGGTGGAAAAGTACGGTTCGCCCTCCAGGGCTTGGAGGGCGGGAAAAGGTCGGGGTCTTTGCCTGTCGCAGTCCGCATCGTCCGAATCATCTCGGTCTTTCCGTGGTTCGTCTGATCAAGATCGGACGAGAAGGAAAAATGGTTTTTCTCGATCTTGCGGAAATCGATCTGCTGGATCAAACCCCTGTAATCGACATAAAACCCTATATTCCGTATAGTGACAGAATAGATGGGGCCCAAAACGGATTCTCGAACCCGTTGCCCGATTTCACCATGCCCGTAGAATTCAGCGGGGAGGCAACGGCGTTTTGTCGTCTCTATAAAAAAAAAACAGGCAGGGGGCTTTTCCAGTTAATACAAGAGACACTGGAGCTGGACCCACGTCCAGCTGGTCATCGAGGGAAGACCGGAGAGTACGGCACGTTGTTCTGGGATGTTAATGTTCGCTGGCAAGCCCGGCAGAACCTGTTCCTGGTCCTAAGCTGCCACAAGGTTGAAGCAGGAGGTCAGGGACTGCCGAACCCTTGAATAATGGTGTGAACGCGACCTCCGACATTGTAGGTCTTGTTTGTTAAATAATAGGACATTCTGCCTCCAGTGATATCGACCCCGTCTCCAATCACCCTCGTCTTTCCGGGGCAGATAACCTTTTGGGACTTGTCGTAATATTCCAGGAGATCAGTGTAGAGCCGATAGTTGTCGCTTTTGCGTATGACCACCACGTCGTCGGTCAAGGTCAGGCGCTTGGTGACTGTATTATAAAGGCCGTTCCTGGCTGTGATATTGGTTTTTTCCCCATTTTTTCCTATGATGTCGGCATCCACAGTCTGCAGTAAAAAATCATTCGGTTTGTTGCCGGTAAGGGCTTTTTCTGCTCTGATGTCTGCTGTTTTTTTGCCGTTTTCGCTTTGAATAATGTCTGCATTATCGATGATGAAATGATGTTCATCGCTCTTTCGATTGGCGAATTCGGGATCATAACCTCCCCGGGGGGCCAGAAAAGAGGCCACCGGTATCTGCCAAATCGGGAAGGTCAGAAAAAGAAGCAAGGGGATGAGCCAGATGCTGTTTCGTTTGCTAATCATCTGCTTTTGTAGCTTTGCAGGAATTGCTGTTTAAGCCCTTTTGCCTCCAATATGAGGTCGCAGACCTCTCTTACGGCCCCTGAGCCGCCAGGTTTTTGGGTGACATAATGGACAGCGGATCGAACCTCGGCGACGGCATTTGCCGGTGCCGCTGCAAAGCCGACCCGGCTCAGAAGGACGAGATCGAGCCAGTCATCGCCCATATAGGCAACCTCGAACGGTTTGAGAGCGGATTTGCCCAGGATTTCCTTGAAAGCTGTCAGCTTGTTTCCAACACCCTGAAATACGAACCGCATCTTCAGGTCCTGTGCCCGTCTGGTGACGGTCTCGGAACTGCGGGCGGTGATTACCCCGCAATCGATGCCTGCTTCTGCGAGCAGTCTCAGTCCAAAACCATCCTGGGTATTAAATGCCTTGCTTTCTTTGCCTTCGTGGGAGAGAAAAATTGAACCATCCGTAAGCACGCCATCCACGTCCAAAAGCAGGAGCTTTACGACGGCTACCTTGGGAAACAGGGATTTTCTGGCTT
Organism: uncultured delta proteobacterium; assembly: GCA_963822095.1. GTDB lineage: Bacteria > Desulfobacterota > Desulfobulbia > Desulfobulbales > Desulfocapsaceae > CAWGGS01. The sequence continues at coordinate 206,915 of CAWGGS010000039.1, read as the reverse complement.
CTTGCAGTTCTCCGGACTCGATGCGATTTCTGGCCATGGTTCTATACCCTTCCGTGATTTCACAGTCCGAGGGATAGTCCTCCGGGTTGGTCGGTGAGCAAGGCTCGTTCATCTTCCGTATCATAGTGGTTCAGGGGGTGTGTCTTCGACAACGTTTCGGATGCGGGCAATGATCGTCAGCAAGTCTTCCATTGCGTCAAGTGGCATGGAATTCGGTCCGTCACAGAGTGCGTGATCAGGATCTGGATGGATTTCCATAAACAGACCGTCGATGCCGACCGCAACGGCGGCCCTGGCCAGGGGGGCTACGAATTCACGCTGCCCTCCCGATGCGCCGCCAGCTCCCCCGGGAAGTTGGACACTGTGGGTGGCGTCGAAAATTACCGGGCAGTCGTAGGAGCGCATAACCGGCAGAGATCGCATATCGACAACCAGGTTATTGTACCCGAAACAGCTCCCCCTCTCAACCAGCATAACCCGACTGTCTCCCCCCGCCCTGATTTTATCGATTGCGTTTGTCATGTCCCACGGAGATACAAACTGCCCTTTTTTCAGATTGATCGGTTTTCCGGTGCGAGAGGCGGCAACCAGGAGATCGGTCTGCCGACAGAGAAAGGCGGGAATCTGCAGGATGTCTAGAACCTCTGCCGCCGGTTGTACCTGAGACAGGTCATGGATGTCGGAGATCACCGGTATCTGCATCTCCTCTCGTATCCTCTGCAGGATACGCAGGCCCTTTTCCAAACCCGGCCCGCGATACGAGTCAAGCGAGGTGCGATTTGCCTTGTCGAAAGAGGCCTTGAAGACATAGCTGAAACCTAAACGGGCGCAGATTTCCTGCATCTCTTGGGCCACTTGGCGAGCCAAATCTTCCGATTCCAGTGCGCAGGGGCCTCCAATCAACAGCAGAGGCTGTCCTTTGCCTACAAGGAGAGGTTTACCGGTAGGATGGTCTATCGGAACAGGAGTAAACATCAGCCTTCCTGTTGTTTTTTGAGTGCGGCACTGATGAAGGCCTTAAACAATGGATGCGGTTTCATCGGTTTTGATTTGAACTCAGGATGGAACTGGCAGCCGAGAAACCACGGATGGTTGGTCAGCTCAACGATTTCCACCAGGTTGTTGTCCGGAGAGGTTCCGGAGACGATCAGTCCGTTTTGTTCCAGGACTTCCCGGTAGTCATTGTTGAACTCATACCTGTGCCGGTGTCTTTCGGAGATTTCGGGTGTTTGATAGGCCTCTGACGCGTGGGTCCCTTCCTTAAGAACACATGGATAGGCACCAAGACGCAGGGTTCCTCCCATATCGGATGTCTCATCGCGAATCTGCACTTTGTTGGAACGGTAATCGAACCATTCCTTCATCAGATAGATGACGGGATCAGGGGTGGCCAAATCGAGTTCGGTGGAGTTGGCTTTGTTAATATCTGCAATATTTCTCGAGAATTCAATAACCGCAAGCTGCATGCCAAGACAGATCCCGAAGTAAGGGATTTTGTTTGTACGGGCATAGGTTATAGCGTTGATCTTTCCTTCGGCGCCGCGGCGACCGAAGCCACCCGGTACCAACACCCCATGGCACCCGGCAAGGAGTTCGGCAGGATCATTGGATTCCAGGTCTTCGGCGCTTATATAGCGAAGATGCACCTTTGTCTCTGATGCAATCCCCCCATGGATCAAGGCCTCGTGCAGGCTCTTGTAGGACTCCGTCAGATCAATGTACTTCCCGGTAATCGCGATGGTGACGTCATGTTTGGGGTTTTTAATGGTTTTGACCAGGTCTTCCCACGGCTTGATATTGGGTTGGCCGGTCCAGACGTTTAAGAGCTCCAGGAGCTTGGTGTCAAGCCCCTCTTCATGAAGGTGCAGGGGAACTTCATAGATGCTGTCGACATCAATGGCCGTTATGACCGCATCCTTGGGTACATTGCAGAACAGGGCTATCTTGGCCTTCAGACTGTCTTCGATGGGAACCTCGGTACGACAAACCAGAATGTCGGGTTGGATGCCGTCGGCCCGTAATTCCCGAACCGAATGCTGGGTCGGTTTGGTTTTCACCTCTCCCGCCGCCTTGATATACGGGACGAGGGTCAGATGGATGAAGAGCGTATATTCCCGGCCCAGATCGCCTCGCAACTGACGGATGGCCTCTATGAAGGGTAGTCCTTCGATGTCGCCGACGGTGCCTCCTATCTCGATGATGGCCACATCGGCGCTGCCGTCCAATTGCAGGACCGCCGCCTTGATCTCGTCGGTGATGTGGGGAATGACCTGCACGGTTCCACCGAGATATTCTCCCCGTCTTTCCTTGGTGATGACGGAATAATAGATCCGGCCGGAGGTATAGTTGTTTTTCTGGGACATCACGGCGTTGGTGTATCGCTCATAGTGGCCCATATCCAGATCGGTTTCCGCTCCATCGTCGGTGACGTATACTTCACCATGCTGGAAAGGATTCATCGTGCCCGGATCGACATTGATATAGGGGTCGAGTTTCTGGAAGGTCACGGTAAGTCCACGGCACTCGAGAAGGGCGCCGATGGCTGCCGAAGCGAGCCCCTTTCCCAGGGAGGAGAGGACACCGCCTGTAACAAAAATAAACTTGGTCCGTTTGGTATTGTTTGAAGTTTTCATAGCGGCCACTATAGCAATCGAAACCGGTTTTTGAAACAGAAAAATGGTATACGATAAAAGTGATATCGGGCTGGCTGAATCGGAGGAGGAACCATGGTCCCTGACACAAAAGATCTATGCTTTTTCCGGTTTTTTTCTGTAAGGATTTCCCCCCAGTTTTCGAAGAGAAAGATGGCTGATTTCGGCCTCTATGGCATCTTCGCTCAAAGGCTTGTAGAGAAATCTGTCGATTCCGTCCGCCTGCAGTTTTTCCTCTTTCCCGGTTTCCCGTGATTGAAGCACAGCGATGACCGTCGTATGTTTTCTTCCTTCCCACTCACGTTCTCGGGCCAACATTACGATCTTTCTACAGTCCATCTTGTGCATGGTGGTGTCCAGAAGAACGAGATCAAAGAAGGACTGCTTGCATTCGTAAACGACCTGATTCCAATTTTCAGTCATGGTGACCTGCCAGCCGATATCGGAAAAGTAGCTCCCTGTCTCTTTTCTGTTTTGGGGATCTTCATCGGCAATTATAACTGTAAACAGTAACTGTCGTTTGATGGCCGCATAAAGATCAGCGGCGTTGATTGGTTTGGTGAGGTAGTCGTCCATTCCGGCCTGCATGCATTTTTCCCGGTCACCCTTGATGGCGTGGGCTGTCATTGCGATGATCGGGATATGAGAATTGCCATTTTTTCTTTCTTTTTCCCGGATGACCTTGGTGGCCTCGTACCCGTCCATTTCCGGCATCTGCATATCCATCAGGATAATGTCGTATTTATTTGATTCATATTCCTTTACGACACCAAAACCGTTTTCAACGGTGGTGACATTCAATCCAACCTGGTTGAGAAGAGTAACGGCTAGAGTCCGGTTGATGAAATCATCCTCAGCGAGCAGGATATGCATTCCGTTGAAGATCTCTTCGTGGGTGAGTGTGCAACTGCAGACCATCCCGTGTTCGGTGCTGTCCTTTATTGAGTCTGTTTCCGGGAGCTTGAAACGCGCTGTAAACCAGAAGGTGGATCCTTTTCCTTCCTCGCTTTCCATGCCGATTTCGCCGCCCATTAAGGTGCAGAGCTGGGAAGAGATAGACAGGCCGAGTCCTGTTCCACCATACTGGCGAGTCGTGGAAGAATCGGCTTGGGCAAAAGCATCGAAGATGGCCCTCTGTTTGTGGCGTGGAACGCCGACTCCGGTATCCTTGATGGCAAAATGCAGCAAAATGTGGTCGGGGGCCTGTCTACCGGCAACCGATACCACTATGGTAACCGCACCGTTTTGGGTAAATTTCAGGGCATTGTTGACCAGATTGATTAGAATCTGCATCAATCTGGTCGGATCGCCGATGAGAATTTCCGAAATCTCAGAAGAAAGACGGGTCTTCAAGGCAACATTATTTTCCTTGGCCTTGACTGCCATAAGCGTTGACAGCTCGTCGAGCTTGTCCGTTAGAGAAAATTCTATCTCCTCTATATTGAGACGGCCGGCTTCAATTTTTGAAAAATCAAGAATATCGTTGATAATATCAAGGAGGCGATTGGCAGAGACGTTGACCATATTGAGATAATTCCGTTGTTGAGCATCAAGTTCGGTTCCCAGAAGAATGACGGTCATCCCAATTATTCCGTTCATCGGGGTGCGAATCTCATGGCTCATATTGGCCAAAAATTCACTCTTTGCGATGTTGGCCTGTTCGGCTGCAGTTTTGGCTTCGATGAGCTGTCTTTCAGCTTCGATTTTGTCGGTGATGTTTCTGATCACAGTGAGAAAAACCAGGGTGTTGTCCTGGGTCTTCGTGGCCGTTGTTGTTAGTGTCAAATCGAGGGTTCTGCCGTCAAGAGTCCTTTGTTTGCACTTGAAATCGACCAAGGAACCGTATTTTTTTAAGAGCTTGCCCCATGTTTTTCTTTCCTGGCTTGACACCCAGAATTTTTTGGCGTTCATGGCCATGACCTGTTCCCGGGTTCCTCCCAACATATTGAGGAAGGCCTGGTTGACGTCTATTAACCGACCATTGGTGGTGGCAATTGCCATCGCATCCATCGAAAGTTGAAAAAGCAGGCGGTATTTTATTTCTTTTTCACTTATGATTGTAAGCTGTTTCAATGCTTCATGGTGTTTGGCGATTTCCTGTTGCATCTCGTCATTGAGAACCAGCAGGTCTTGGTTCTGTTTCTTGATCTTTTCCTTATAGGCCTGTTCCTGTAGGAAGAGGTTGAAGTTGAGAAAGAAAAGATAAAAAGGAAAAGCGTAAAGTAACGCCGTGAGAGCGGCAACGATAAATGCCGATTTACGTTGGTGAAGGCTTATAATCTGCCAGGAATCAAGGGCAATCGGATCTTTGAACACCGTATAGGTTGTGCCGTTGAGGGTTACCGTATCCGTATTAAGAGATATCGGCAAAGGGGACAGAGGATTGTTGGCGAATTGCCGAGACGCAGCAATCTCCTTTAATCGCTGCGGGCTCAAAGGATAGGCGGCGTGGTAGAGCCATTCCTTTTGGGTAGAGGCGAAGACAATGCCGTCCTGGGAGACGATTGCAAGAGGACCGTCGGTTGCGTGTACAGCCAGAACGTGGTCGATGGTTTTAACACCTCCCTTGATGACTGCAACACCTGAAATGGTGTTATTGGCATTTCGGATAGGACTGCTGAAGTAGACCCCGCGGTCGTTGGTTGTTACCCCGAGAGCTGCATAGCGAAAATCAAACCCCTTCATCGCCTTTGTAAAATAGGGACGGAATCTGTAGTTATGACCCTGTAGGGTTGAGCCGCTTGGCGTTCTGGACGAGGCGATGACCAGACCTGTATCGTCCATAATGTAGACAATGGAGGCTCCAAGGATTTCACGTATGGAATTTAAAAGGGTGGTGGACCGGCTCAGGTTATCATCACTTTGGTCTTCGATGATGGCGATCACGGGTTTTTGCCGGGCCAGCTCTTTACATGAGTTGGTGAAAGCCCTGTCCAGGTCTCGGTTGATATTTGCCGAAATCGTTTTAGTATATTTGATTTGATAGAGAAAAGCCCTTTGTCGTTGGAAGTGCACAACTGCGACGATCAGCAGGACAAGAATTCCAACGGCTATAGAGAAAAACACAACAGCCTTGGCTTTGGTCCATGGATAGAGATTGGATCTTTGGAAAAAGTTAAACATTCCAATTAATTCCTGTGGTGTTGCTCGCGTTTTGTTGACTTGGAAATGCAACAATGATTTCGCCTGTACCCATAGGTTAACAGCAAAGGCATGCAAACATGTCTATCGAGAGTGCCGAACATGGTCGGATAATCAGCACGATACAGCAGGGATTCTAGCGCTTCGTTCTGATGTTTGTCAAATAGTGTTTTCCAGATTTTGTCGGGAGGAAAATCAAAAAGGGAAGGTAGTGTCTGTCCAGAAATGAGATATTTTGTTCTAAATCGAGGCGCTCGATAAATTTAACCGCAGGCATATAGTTGATATTCCGAGGATTAAATTTTGAGAGCAACGAAGAGTTAGGGGAAAATGGCTATTTATGGACAGGCACAAGTTAGTAGACACGTACCTCGGCCGGTTTATCGTTTGCGGATTTTCTAAATTTCATGTATCCGCTCAGCCCGAGAGCTGCGACGCCGTCAACATAAAACCAGTCTTTTTCTCTGTTTGGATCGGTGATCATGTAGCCCAATCGATCGGCGATAAGCAGTTCGAGTTCGTAATGGGTCGGTCGTTGAAGGGCCCGGAAAGTGGTGAGGAAATCAGGGGTGCCATTGATATTGTAAAAAAGGACCGGCACCATCGATGATCCATAGCTCAGATGATCATGTCCCCAGAGTCCCTGCTCGCCGAATTCTTCTCCGTGGTCCGACGTGATAAACAGGTAGACGGGGCCTTTCACCCTGGTTTTGAAATAGGTGATAAGAGTTGAGTAGAGATAATCGTTATAGAGGACGGCATTGTCGTAACTGTTCTTGATGTAGTCATGGTAGGGTAATCCTTTGTAGGGGAACTTGACCAGATCGCCATGCGTGCTGTAATTCGTTTCATAAGGGGCATGGGCATTACGTTGGTGCAGTACGATAAAATTTCTGTTGTTCAGTGGAAACCTTTCCAGAAGTTGCAGCAGGGCATCGTCGTGGAGCCGGTCAAAGACCTCTTCGTCTGTATCGTAGGAGATGAAATGATCGATGGAATGGGTATTGACGCCGTTGAGGCAGTTGGCATTCTGGGCGGATATGTAAATCGTCTGAAAGCCTGCCTCCTTTGCCAGATGAAACATATTGGTCGTCTGGAATTTGAAGATGTCCTGGTCGAGGGGATTATACTGAATGTTATAGAACATCGGCAGAGTGGCCCGGGTGGCAACCGCTGCCGAATACCCTTTTTTGAAGACGAAATTCGGATCGTTTTTCATCCTGTCGAGCCGAGGTGTCGTTTTGCGTTTAAAGCCGAAAAGGGACATGCGTCGGCTGGTCTGACTCTCTCCCATGACCAGGACCACGGTAATCTTTTCAGGGACGGGCTTTTTTTCGATTTCAACGGGTTTGAACGAGGGGCCTTTTGTCGGAAACAACGATTGGGGTAAGAGGCGGGTGAGCCAGATCGAGTAGGAGTTCAGTGTGTTGCCGAGAGTGGGGGTGGTCACCACCGGAAAGAAACTGACGATATTCTTGCGATCGGCATGGAGGTTGATGCGAATCGCCGGAAAGATCAGAAAGAGAATGACCAGAACCGTTGTAAAACGAACCTTCAGTTCGTATTTCCAGAAGGCATTGACGATCAGCAGCATCAGGCAGTAGGGAATGATGACGATGAGAAGCACATAGTATAAATGGCTGAAGCTGCCGATAGCGGCCCTGGAGACATCGACTATTTCCGTAAACATCTGGCCGATTGCATAGGGACTGAGGAATTCCCCGAAATAGGCAAGACTGCAGAACTGCGAGATCTCCAGGAGACCGACCAGCAAAAAAACGGCGGCAGTTACCTTCTTGCTCTTGCAGAGTGTCAGGATGCAGCCGAAGGCAAAGAAGATCCAGAAATATTTGACATTGAACCAGACGAAATCAGCCTTTTCAAAGAAACGAAACAACAGCGCGGGGACCAGAAAGGTCAAGGAAATCAGTGCGGCAAGGGTGACGTTGACAAGAATTTTCCCCCAAAAAGAGAGGAGGGGTGAGACCTTCCTTTGATTATCGTCCATCCTGACTCCCCACATCATTGGGACCACAAAGGCCCACCGGTTTTCTACTCGTATTCTGGATGCTGTTTCCGGGAGGATCGCTCGCATCCTGCTGAGGGCTCTATCCTAATGTAAAGGCAGTCTTTTCGCAACCTATTGTCCTAATATCAACTCTCTGTCTTTGGCCTGATTGGTCGAGCGCTGCGATCTAAAACAAAGGAGCTCCTGTAAGGACAAACTCATTTTGACGATTTGGGATATAATTTGCATTTAATCAGCCATGGAAGATATACTTATTTGTAAGGGAGTCTTTTTTCTTTCCATCACGACACTTTCACAAGCGTTCCGAAGACGTATCTGACAACTTGCTCATGGATAAAAAGATGTCGGAATTGAAGAAGGAACAGGTGCAGTTTGAACGCATCTTCTGTGCGACACGGGATTTTGTATCCTTAATCGACAAGGAGTACCGATATGTGCTGGTCAACGACGCCTATCTGCGCTTGAACCGGGCACGTCGCGAAGAGCTAATCGGTCACACGGTGGCCGAACACCTGGGTGATGCATTTTTCACAGGGCAGCTCAAAGACAAGATTGATACGTGTCTTACAAACCAGATAATCGAATACCGGATATGGTATGATTTTCAAACAGCAGGGCGCAGATGTTTAGATGTGACCTACTCCCCCTATCTCAATGAGCAGGGTGAGGTTACAGGCGTTATCGCCAGTGGCCGGGATATTACCGATCAGGCGGAGACGATCGATGCACTTCAAACGTCTCGGGAAAGGCTTGAGCTTATGGCGAAAGCCGGCAATATCGGTCTCTGGGACTGGGATCTTCAAACCAACAAAGTCTATTTTTCACCGGAATGGAAACGGCAGATCGGCTATCTCGACCACGAGATAACTGATGATTACCGGGAATGGGAGAGCCGCGTGCATCCGGACGACCTTGCCCGCGCGACGGCCACGGTACAATCTTTTCTAAAAAATCCCTGCCCGGGATATAAAAACGAATACCGGTTCAGGCATCGGGACGGAGCGTATCGCTGGATACTGACGACGGCCTCTCTGGTGAATGACGAGAAAGGCCGGCTTGTCCGGATGCTGGGCTCGCATATCGATGTTACCGATCGCAGGGAAGAGGAAGAGGTGCTGCGGCAGAGTGCGGAGACACTGCGCAGGGCCCAGGCAGCGGCCGGGATCGGCAGTTGGTGGTATGATCCAACCACTCAGATTTCCCAGTGGACCGATGAAATGTTTCGCATTTTCCACCTGCCAGTGGGGGCGCAGATCCCTTCCTATAGCGAATATAAAAATTTGTTTCATTCCGATGATTGGGAGATGCTTGACGCAGCGGTCACTCGGGCCGTAGAAGAAGCACGGAGGTACAATCTGGAGCTGCGGATCATCAGACCCGACGGGCAGACCCGTCATGTCAATTCTATCTGTGAACCGGTTAAGACAGACAAGGGGACGGTTAGGCAATTAATCGGTACCCTGCAGGACATTACCGACCGCAAGGCCGCCGAAGCGGCCCTTCTGGCAGGCAGGCAGAAGTACCAGAGCCTTTTTGAAAGCATCCGGGACTCCATTCTGGTTGTGGACACCGAACGGACAATTGTTGAGTGCAACCAGGCATTCCTTGAGACCTTCGGCTATGACAAAGAGCATATTCTGGGAAAAAACACCCTTTATCTCTATAGTGATGAGCGCCAGTTTCAGGAAATGGGAAAGGCCATTAAGGATCATCGTGGAGAAAAAAACTTTGTCTACACCGTCAATTACAAAAAAAAATCAGGAGAGATCTTTCCCGGTGAGACAGGTGTTTTTTATCTCAAAGACACGGACGGGAACATTTCCGGTATGATAGGACTCATTCGGGATGTTTCCGAAAGAAAAAAGAGAGAAGATCAGGTCCGAAAAAGCGAGGCCCGTTTCCGGACAATGGTGGAAAATCTCTTTGATGCGGTGGTTGTGATCAATAAGGATGGGACGATCCGGTTCGTCAACTGTGCAGCCTGCCAGCTTTTTGACCGTATGGAAGACCAACTGGTCGGCAGTGCCTTCGGTTTTCCCGTATCTGTAGGGGAAGCCCAGGAGATAGACATTATTCTAAAGAAAGGTACTGTTCGACACGCCGAGATCAAGGTGGCGATGGCTGTCTGGGATGGCGAACCGATCCATCTGGCCTCGATTCGCGATGTCACCGACAAGGTGAACGAACGGCATAAACGGGCTGAAATCCAGGGGCAACTGCAGCAGATTCAAAAGCTTGAGGCCATCGGCACGCTGGCCGGCGGCATCGCCCACGACTTCAACAACATTCTCACCCCGATTCTCGGTTTTACCCAGCTGGCCCAGGAGAGGGTCAAGTACGATGAGCAGACTTCTGAATGTCTGGCGGAGGTTTTCCAAGCCGCCTGCCGGGCAAAGGATCTGGTCGGCCAGATCCTGGCCTTCAGCCGTCAATCAAAGGATATTGAGTATCAGCCGCTTATGGTGGAGCCCATAATCAAGGAAGTGTTGAAGCTCCTGCGATCAGCCCTGCCGAGCACAATCGAACTCAAAAAAGATATTCAGTGCAAGGGGGTGATACTGGGCGGCGCAACGGAGATCCACCAGATCCTGATGAATCTGTGCACCAATGCCAAACACGCCATGGAACTCTCCGGCGGGGTCTTGCATATTTCCCTGCATAATGTTCAGCTTGATGAAGCCCGGGCTCTATCGGTTCATCCGGACCTGCATGCCGGATCGTATGTCCATCTCCGGGTTCGTGATACCGGCCATGGTATAGAACGCGCCGTGCTGGAGAAAATTTTCGAGCCGTATTTCACCACGAAGGAGCAGGACAAAGGCACCGGGCTTGGCCTTTCGGTTGTCCACGGTATCGTCAGCAATCATGGTGGGGTGATAAGCGTCGACAGCCTGGTTGGTAAAGGAACCACCTTTGATGTGTATCTTCCCCGGATAGTGACGCAGGACGTTCCGGACACCGTTGCCACGGTTGAACTGCCGACGGGAACAGAACACATCCTTCTGGTCGATGACGAACCATCCATTCTTAGGTTGAATTCGAGAATTCTTCAAAGACTTGGGTATAAAGTCACCACACGGGCCAGCAGCATCGAGGCCTTGGCCCTTTTTGCAGCACGACCCGATGATTTCGATATCATCCTCACCGATATGACCATGCCCGTCATGAGGGGCGATCAGCTGGCAGAGCAGTGTCTCGTCATCCGGCCTGATATTCCGATCGTCTTGGTCACCGGATTCAGTGAAATCATAACCGAAGAAAAGGCCTGCAAGATCGGTATCAAATCCATTTTAATGAAACCGTCCACGAAAGTGGAAATAGCAACTGTTGTTCGATCGGCGTTGCAACCATTCCCATCGAAAAGACAGGAGAACAGGCATGACAGCTGACAGGAAAGCTGAACGTTTACAGAACCGCAGCGTGCAAAAAGTGCCCACGGGGATTAAAGGTCTTGATGAAATCACCGGTGGCGGCCTGCCGAAAAACCGCCCAACGCTTATCTGTGGAGGTCCAGGCTGCGGCAAGACCCTGCTGTCCATGGAATATATCGTCAATGGGATCAACCGCTTCGGGGAAAACGGGGCCTACATCTCCTTTGATGAGTCGGTGAAAGATCTCACGGAAAATGTGGCATCGCTTGGTTTCGACATAGATACAATGGTTGCCGGGTGCTCACTCAGTATTTCTGAAATAGTTATTAATGCGGAAAATATTATTGAGGCGGGCGAGTATGATCTGGGCGGCCTGTTCTCTCGGATTGGGCATGCGATTGATTCTGTTACTGCCAAAAGGGTGGCGATTGATGGTATTGAAGCGATTTTCTCATTATTTTCCAACCAGTCAATTATTCGGCTTGAACTGAAAAGGTTGTTTCGCTGGCTCAAAGAAAAAGAAGTCACTGCAATCATCACCTGCGAACGCGGTGAGGGGAAAACGTTGATTTCGCGCCACGGGATTGAAGAATATGCCTCCGATTGTGTCATTCTCCTTGATCAGCGCGTCATTGATCAGACCGCCATTCGGAGACTGCATATCTTGAAATACCGGGGATCTTTGCATGGCACCAATGAATACCCGTTTCTTGTTACAGGCAAGGGGATTTCCATTCTGCCGATCACCTCGATGCAACTCGACTATGATGTGTCTGGGGAAAGGATCCCCACTGGAATCAAGGGCCTTGACCAGATGTTGTCCGGCAAGGGATATTTTTATGGGAGCAGTATTTTGGTCTCCGGCACCGCCGGTACGGGCAAGAGCAGCCTGGCCGCCCATTTTGCGGCATCGATCTGTGCCCGGGGCAAGCCCTGTCTCTATTTTGCCTTTGAAGAATCCGCCAACCAGATCATCAGGAACATGCAATCAATCGGCCTGGATTTATCAGCCTATGTTGACCAGGGTCTGTTGAAATTTCATGCCATGCGACCGACGCAATACGGTGTGGAGATGCATCTTTTGACGATACATGATGTGATCGATTCGTTTCGGCCTGCGGCGGTGGTGATCGATCCTGTTTCCAACCTGACCTCCATTGCCGTTATTGCCGACATAAAGTCGATGTTTGCTCGCCTGCTCGATACCTTGAAAAATAGTCAGATCACAACCTTGTCGACGGATTTAACCACTGGGGGAAGATACCAGGAATCCACTGAAATAGGGCTATCTTCTATTATGGATACCTGGATAGTGCTGAAGAACAGAGAGAAAAATGATCACCGGGAAAGAATTATCGAAATTATTAAATCCCGGGGAATGGCGCATACTGCTTCAATCAACAGGTTTGAGATCACCGCTGCGGGCTTTGTCATCAGCAAGGAAAAGGTAAAATGATACGAAAGCGCGATGGCCGGTAAAGGAGATTGCTCCATGACACACAGTGATAAAAACCTCTATGACCTGCGGCTGTATATTTTCGGGAAGACCGGGAAGTCCGAGACGGCGATAAAGACCTTACGCTACATTCGTCACGATTTACTGCAGGACAACTGCCACCTTGAGATTATCGACCTGCTGGAACAACCGGAACGGGGTGAGGACGATCAGATTCTTGCCACCCCGACCCTGATCCGAAGATACCCGACACCTGTGCGCCGCATAATAGGCGACCTTTCCGAGTTGGGAAAAGTCTTGGTATCCCTTGAACTTAAACCTTGAATTCCGAGGTATTTTATGGAGATTATGGGTGCAAAAATACTGATCGTCGATGACGAAGCATCGATACGTAAACTTCTCTCGATGTATCTTACCGGTGCGGGATATGAGTGTCATGGTGCAGAAGGCGTTGAATCTGCAAAAGAAGCACTTGCGTTGCAAACCTTCGATCTTCTTCTCTGCGATTTGAAGATGCCGGATGGATCGGGCCTGGATCTCGTCCGGTTTGCCAAGGAACAGTATCCCCAAATGGGACGGGTTATGATAACCGGCTTCGGAGCCCCGGAAGTAGCCAGCGAGATCATGGCCTTGGGGGTGTATGGGTATATCATCAAGCCGGTTACCAGGAATGTGGTTCTGATCACCGTGGAAAATGCCCTGCGGCATCTGCGCCTGGATCTCCATATGCAGGCCAACAAAATTGAACTGGAAAGGGATGTATCGGAACGCGCGGAAAAACTGATGGCCATAATGGACAATATAGATGTCGGGGTGGCCATGTATGACAAGGACTTGAAGATTTTAGAACTCAATCGGATGTTGCAGCAATGGTTTCCCAAGTCTTCTCTGGGGACGAAACTTCCCTGTTATCAGGAAGCCGTGTGCTTGTCAGGTAAAAGCAGCTGTGGCAATTGCCCGATGACTGAAACTTTTAAAACGGGAAAAACCTTTGAGACAACGAGAACGTTGTCAACCGAACAGAGAGAAGGAGAGTTTCGAATAGTGACGTCTCCCATCTCTAATGCTGCAGGCATCGTCTATGCAGGTATTGCTCTATACGAGGACATTACGGAAAAAATGTTTCTGGAAAGAGATCTTCGCCAGGCGCAGAAATTTGAGGCGGTCGGTCAGCTGGCGGCTGGTATCGCCCATGAGGTAAATACGCCGATTCAATATATTGGAGACAATATAAGTTTTTTGCAGGACTCCTTTGATGATTTGGTCGGGATCCTGAATGCATATGATACCCAATGGAAGGCGTTGATTGAAACAGGTGGTGTCCCCGCAGCAGCAGGCCGGGAAGTATTGGAAAAGGCAGAGGAGGCCGATATTGCCTATCTCCTGGAAGAGATTCCCAAGACATTCGAGCAGAGCCTTGAAGGGGTCCGACGGGTTGAAAAGATTGTTCGGGCCATGAAAGACTTCTCTCACCCGGGAAGTGATGAAAAAACAACCATTGATATCAATAAAATAATCGAGAATACGATCACGGTTTGCAGGAATGAGTGGAAGTATGTTGCCGAGATGCAAACGGAGCTGGCATCGGATCTTCCGTTGGTTCTCGGATTTGCAGGCGAAATGAGCCAGGTGTTTCTAAATATCATCGTCAATGGAGCCCATGCAATAAGTGACGTTACCCAAGGCGGAAAAGACGGAAAAGGGACAATATCTATACGAACGCGCAAGTTGGAAGATCGCGTGGAAATACGGATAAGTGATACCGGAGGAGGTATCCCGGATGCTATTCAAGAACGGGTATTTGATCCTTTCTTTACGACCAAAGCCCAGGGAAAAGGGACTGGGCAGGGGTTGGCCATTGCCCATCGGGTGGTTGTCGAAAAACACCAGGGCACCCTTGTTCTTGAGAGCGATAAAGGAAAAGGGACAACCTTTGTAATAGAGATTCCCTTCGGACAGGATGAGTAAGCCCCTTTGTTCTGTTCCTGAAGTATCTATGGTGCGATATGGTTCCCCAATAGAAGCCAGAATCCATCTCGGCAACACGGATGACTTTTTACGAAAGCATCAAAGGTGGTATTTCTATTCCTGACGGCGTTTTTTAGAAATCTTGATAGCTTCCTCAAATCCTGTGACATACACTCTGAACCACAAAAGAAAACCCGGAAAAACACTTGCATTTCAGCCATGAACCGGCTAGGAAATAAGGTGTTTAGTCCGCATTTCTCATCAGTCCATGCGGGCTGGAGATAAGCAAGAACAAGACAAAAGCTTCTTTTAGACGCGTCTGAAAGAGAGGTTCCTTATTCGTATCAGCCAAACGGAGGAACGTCATGTCTCGTTATAAACCAGGACTTTCTTCTCTTATCATCTTTTTCATCCTTGTGTTAGGTGTGCTTTGGGGATCTGAGGTTGTCCTTGCCTCGTATAAGCCGCCCCTTCCTCCAGCTCCGGGAGAGCCTGAAAACAACAAAATTAGTTATTCCGATCCGCAGTGGCAGGACTATCTGGAACTTCCCGATGAAAAGGGAGAGCAAAAACGTTTTACCCTGCGTGGTGAACAATGGACGTACCAGACGACTTTGGGAGACAGTCGGGAAGCCCAGGAAAAGGCCATACGAGCATGGTTGGCTAAAGAAGATTGCGACCTCCTTGCGGGTGCAAACGGACAGATTCTGGCCCGCAGCCAATCGGCCACCGGTGATCAGCTGACCTATTATTTTAAGATTTCATCAAAAAAGTCGGTTGTTACTGTCTATCAAACTCGATTGTTGAGCGTCGATCATCCGGTAACAATGACTGTCGGCGGCAAGGGACGGGACTGGTTCAGCCTGTGGGTCGACCATGACGGAAAACACTACCAGTCCCTGGTCGTTGAGTTCGAAAAGAAAGACGTTTCTTTCGATGGGGTAACCAGGGCACATTTCGGTGAGTACGAGCGAGCGGTCCATCATCGCCATGTGTGCCGCATTGAACATGGTTCGCACCAGGTTGTTTTCGATCTGCCCCAGTATGCCGGACATTACAGGTGGAAGGTCTTTACCCATGCAAAACAACCCCAGAAAGTACGTATCAGCCTGGAACAGGGCCCGGCACTCCCGGAATTACAAGACGGGGAGCGCCTGGGGGCTGTGCGGGTACGTAATCTCCCCTCTGGTTCCGTCCAGCTGAAAGCCGAATGGGATGCATCAATGGATCATCCCAACTTTGGCTTGTCCACACTGCGAGCGGATCGGACCCCTGAAGGGGATGCTATTTTCTGGGTTCCCTCGGGCTACTGGCAGATAGAAGGAAGTCCGCAGAATCAAAACGGACTGAGGGTTGCCCAGGCCCATATGATTCCCGTTCATACGGGGAGAACCACCCTGGTTGACTGGCCGCGTTCACAGGCAAGGACCTTTGCTCCTAAAGCGGCTGGCCGTCTGGAGATTCTTGATGCCCGCCAGCACCAGGAGACAGCCGAGGTGGATATTTCCCTGATGGAACTCGATGATGCCATCGTTCCGCGTCCTGAACGGGTGCAGTGCTATGAAGGAGGCCAGCCGGGGCGGGTCGTTTCGGTGGAGCCGTTGCAAAGCCCGTTGAATGTCGTTCTTTTGCTTGATTCATCCGGTTCCATGAAAGGTTCAATGAAGCAGGCCGTCGAAGCCACCAAAAGTTTCGTCAGGAGGTTTCCCGAGACAACCCAACTCACCATTGTCGATTTTGATACAAAACCCAAGGTACTCAAAGCTGGTAGTCATGCCCAATTGCTGCGGGAGCTTGATAGGGTGCGTGCCAACGGGGCCACCTCCTTGTTTGATTCGATGCTTCTCGGGTTGGATCATCTGAAAGCAAAAAGCCGTCGCGCGCTGGTGGTCTTCACCGATGGGGTTGATGCCAATTGGAACGATACCGGACCTGGCAGCAAGGCCACCAAAGATCAGGTGATGAAGGCCGTGGAAGGGTCCAAGACCCCGATTTTTACCATCGGGTTCGGGCAAAAGCCTGATGTCGACACCCTGACCCGTGTGGCAGACCTTTCAGGAGGCAACTATTACGAGGCCTATGACAAATCATCGCTTGATGAGGTGTTTGCTAAGATCTCTGCAAACCTCGGCCGCCAGTATCGTGTCACCTATGAACGCCCCGTTGCCGTCGGTCTTTCCGATGTACCGGTAATGGCACTGGTTGTGGATAACAGCGGCAGCATGGATATGGATCCTGCCCGGAAAGGATGCGATTTTCGCATTGTTAAAGTGCAGCAGATTCTCAAAGATTTTACCCATGCCTTTCCCGAAAATTTTCTGGTACAGCTTTTAACTTTCAGCAGTGATACCCGGGTAAATCAGCTCATTACTTCAGAAAAAGCGTTTCTGCTCCGGGGGCTGTCGATGATGCGCGGCGAAGGGGGAACCGACATACTGGGTTCTGTCCGGTCAGCCCTGCAGACCCTGAAACCGGTGCCGTCCACCAACCGTTATCTGGTGTATCTGACGGATGCGGCCATGAAGGTTGATAAAGACAAGCAGAAAGAGTTCGATATCCTGTTGTCGAGTCTGCGCGATGAGGGCATAAAGTGTCTGTTCATAGGTGTTGTCGACAGTGACGAGGATGGAGTTTTTGCCCATGCCGCTAAAATGAGCGGCGGAAAATATGTGATCTCCACCGATTTGGACAAGGTCAAGGTCGCCTTTGATGAGCTGGCAGGTCAGGTTGCCAAACCGACAGAGCAGGAAGGGCGAATAGCTTTACGCCTCACGTTGGCGGATCGGAATGATAAAGGTCGGAATCGGCTTTTTTCGGCCGGCCGCTTCGTTGATTTTTCCAAGAGGCCGGAAGCCGTCAAGGCCGCCTCACCCGAAGCCTTGGCCTGGACCATCGGAGCTCCACTGACCGTGTACGATGATGTGGTGGGGCAGATCATAGCGGGCGACGATCTGATGCTTCGTGATGTCCGGGTATCCAAACGTATCCCGCTTCAGGTAAGCGGCAGTAATGAGGCCATGACCCTGTCGGCCCAGGAGATGATATTTTTATCGCGCCTGAGAGGGTTGGATCCTCCTTCGGGGTATCGCTATCTGGCCGTTCCTCTTGAGATGACCAACCACCTGAAGACACAGAAGGTGGCTGTCTATCGGGACGGAACCAGCCATCCGGCAGCCTGGATGGCCGGTTCCGCTGCTCCCGTGCGCTACGAGCAGGCCGTGCCGCCCTATCTGATTCCCGACCTGACCAGGCATCTGTTTTTGCGGTGGAACCAGGAGGCTACCCTGCCTGTATCGCCTGTCACCTGGCTGAGCCAGGAACCATTGTTGCTTCCCGGTGAACGGGCACTTACCATTTTACCCGGGCAACCTGTGAAAGGAGCCTGTGTGTTTCTGGTGCCGGATGGTGTCATGACCCAGGCTTCGCTGCATTTTTTCGATGTCAATTACGGCCATATCGACCTGCCGCTCACCGGTGTCATGCCGACACTTCCCGATACGCTGAAAGACCTGCCCACCAGGCCGGATAAGAAATTGGGGGAAAGTTTTTCCTTGCGGATGGCAGGTGTCGGTGATCAGCGCACTATCAGTCAGATCAAGGCCGGAGAGGGCTATGTCTTTCGGGTTGTTGAGGTGTATCTCACCTCGAAGATACAGGCCCTGCTGGCCGTTAAACCGGCAGAGCGTTTCAGTTACCACCTGCCCATGAACCACGGTGATCTGGTGTTTGGACTGCATCCGGCCACGGAATATCTACCCTTGGGGTTTTATCGTCCCACCATGGTGGCACCGGGTGCCAGGAATCTGATGCGCATGGCCTTTCGTGTTCCCGAAAAGTTCGCTGCGATGAAGGATAAGGGCATCCTGTTTGTCGATGTTCAGGGCGGCGGAGTGCGCCTGGACCTGGCTGCGTCCGAGAAACAGCCTGTAGACCTGGGAAAGCCTGACTTTTCAGGCCATGGTGTTGATGTCTTTATCAACGCAACGGGTGTCGTTAAGGAGAAAATTGCCGGTGAGCGAGGAAACTTTCTAGCCGTTGATGTGACCTTTCGGGATCAAGCAGATGGTTCCCATACCCGGATCGGCCCCCTGCTGGTGCTCAAGAAAAAGGGATCGGGTGCCATAAATCAGCAGGTTTTTCAGCAGCGTCTCGACGAGGCACGTTCTCAGGCAGCAACGAAAAAACACCGAGGGCTCGGAGATTTTGGCGAGACAGGTGTCTCTGGTCCGGCCGCCGTTGCCGCAACCGGTGTGTGCCGTGCCCAGGCGATTGGAAAAAAACTGATCTTCGGGCTGGATGAAAAAAGTGTCATATTTGATGGTCAGACGCGTCGTGGGATCATGATATTTCAACTGCCGGAGAAGGAAAAGATTGAAAATTGGCAGCTCAGTTCACTGATCATGGATTCTGCTGTCAGGCCTGTTCAGATGAAAAACTTTGCAGACAAAGAACTTCTCGCCGAGCGGTTGGCGGTGGAGGATTCGATTGCAAAACGGTTCTGGGGTGATTTAGGCAAAAAAGTCGCTGAGCTTCAGGCCAAACGTGCCGCTACAGGTTACGAACGTCCCGGTCGTGTGACCTCCAGACCGGTAAGTCTGGATATGGCGGATCTTGGCAAACAGCCACTGGCCGTGCCTGGTACTGTAATGGTGGGAGCACGTCGTTTGCAAGAGGCGGCAGGCGCAACCGACGTCCTGAAGGTGGTGGCGGCCCTGCGATATGTTCCGGGCCGTGACAGTGCCTGGTCCTGGCGTTATGCTCCCGAAGCGGTGCTGACTCAGGGGTGGGGTGATTCGTCTGATCTCGCCCGCCTGGCAGAAAGGCTCTTGAACGACCAGGGGGTGATTACGAAGCGGGCTCAGGTCCGGCCCACCGATCAGGGCAAAAAGGCATTGGCGAAACTGGCCAATGTCTCCAAGGTCAAGGTCGATTCGCTATCGGCCTTGCGCTTTGAAGGAAAAGACGGGCACAAGCACTTCGTGGTCTTTCCCTGGTGCCGGGAGCTTGAGCAGCTTGGCGATTTGGTACAATGGGATGGTTCTTTATCGGAGCCGTACGATCGCCGGCAGAAAATCCGTATACAGGTGGAGCTTGAGCTTCAAGCAGTTGACTCAAAGAGCAGGCAAAGCACACGTATGGCCGCAAACGCCCTTTCAGGGGGTGCATCCAAAAACAAGCGGCTTACCGTTCTTGATGAATATTATCGTGACGATGAAGCAAGCTCCGGTGCCTTTGACATCGGGTATACCGAGGCCCCCGAAGAGGGACATTCCGTTCTAAAATGTATCCTTGGCAGTCCGCTCGGGCAGCGTGTCGGAGAAAAAAGCATACCGCTCAACGCCTGGACCATCGTTAATGAACGTATTACCATCAGTATGGATGGGCGAAAAGTTGTGTCTGAGCAGCCGGTAGACGAGAGTCATCCCATTACCGGAAGATTCCATATTCTCGCTGTCAATTCACCGGATCTTGATGAAAAAGAAGCGCTTGAGCTGCAGGCCCGCCGTGCAACTATCCATGATGCCGCCCCATCCCCCGACGGACTGTCTGCGCTCAGGTGGTATGGCCAGGGCATAATTGATCGGTTCATCGCGGCTCAGACCCGCTATGAACGCCAGCTGGCCGGCAAGCTGGGTCTTACGGTGGGACGAACCCTGAACGGCAGGTGCATTCTCGTGTCCATGCAGCGGGCGGACGCCAACAGCGATCTTTCAACGCATATGGATCTATTGCATGTAGCCAACGATATTCATACAGCAGAAGATGCTGATAACCAGAAGGCGATACACGCCTTTGCCATTCTTTCAGGTTTGGCCGCAGCCCGTCTGGAAGCAGCCGCCATACCTGGTGGTATGGGAGTATTTGAATTGTGGGGGCAATGCCCCAAAGGGACGCATCTGGTCTATATCGATGAGAGCAATAAAAAACCCTTTCTGGAAATGCTTGGAAAACAGAACTATCCGCAAGCACTTATCGAGCGTCTCAAGGCCTGTCGATCAGCCATGCTTTTTCCCAGCAATCCGGCAGTCACCGATGCTGGAATGCGTTGGGGCTGGCTCGAGATTGATCCAAAGACCTATAGGGTGGTTTCCCGGCTTGATAATGGATCGGCGGGTGCCCTGGTGGAGACGCTTCTCGACGATATCCACATGCAGGCCGGTACATACTTGGTGGGCGCGCTGGTGGGAATCGACGCCAGCATATGGAGTGTTTCGGCCTTTTCCCTGGAGCTCGAAGACTTTGATGAAATTTGTGAAAAAGCCGAAAAATTTGCCATGAACCTCGCAAAACGTTTTAGCATGAAGGACGACTCCGATATTTTCGGTATCGAGGTCGGCGGTACGCCGTCCACAGAATACAGCTTTGATCGGTACGTCAAGTTCAGCCTCGACTTCAGTGGATTCAAAAAAGGTCACAATTTGCTTGGTTTCGGCAATGGCTATAAAGATGCAGTGGAGTTTTACTTTTCACAATTTGATTAGGATATGGGTGAGTAGCTCGGTCGCTATCAGTTATAAGATATTGAAAACGTCCAGGGAATGTGCTAGGGTGCGCGTCGTTGTCATTTCGTCGGCTTCCTGATTTTTCTTTTTGGGGAAGGTGAATTCTCCTGTATCTTTTCCTTGTTGGGTCTCTATGGAAATTTTCAAGTCTTTCATCGATTTGTGTATGTATTTTCTTGATTTTTTTCTGCATCTCGATGTACATCTTGTTGAAATTTTTCAACAGTATGGGACCTTGACCTATGTTCTGCTGTTCCTGATTGTGTTTTGTGAGACAGGGCTGGTCGTCACTCCCTTTCTGCCGGGAGATTCCCTGCTGTTTGCCGCGGGAGCTCTGGCTGCGGGAAGCTCTTTACAGATAAAGATTTTATTTATTGTATTATGCATTGCACCCCTGATGGGCGATCAGGTCAACTACTGGTTCGGCAGGCTGCTCGGCACAAAACTACCATTCACCGAGGATGCCAGGTTCTTGAAAAAGCAGTACCTCGATAAGACCCACTCCTATTATGAAAAATATGGCGGCAAGACGGTTATTATTGCCCGGTTTGTCCCGATTGTCAGAACCTTCGCCCCTTTTGTTGCAGGTCTTGGCAGAATGAACTACTTGAAATTCATAAGCTTCAGTGTGGTTGGTGCTCTGTTGTGGGTGAGTGCCTTCCTGTTGGGCGGATATTTCTTTGGCAACATCCCCTTCATCAAACACAATTTTACGGTGACGGTGATGGTGATCATCGCTATTTCCCTGGTGCCGGGCCTGATTGAATACATTCGCCATCGGCGGCTCAGTGGCGAAAACAATTCTTAATGGACTCGTAAAAAACCCGATCTCCGTCGTTTCAGATACTACGCCGCCCATCGAGCTTCTAGGAGCCTCTGAAGTCTACGCGTCTCTCCAGAGTCCATCACGGAAACTCTGATGACTTTTTTCGAGCGCATCTTGACCATTCTTGCACAGACTGTAGATGTATCTCTTCTTATTTTAAGGGAGGTTTTCCCCTTCCGTTCAGGATATCGCGAATGCTTCTGCCATCCACCTGGGTTGAAAAGATGCTTTCAATAAGTGGAATGACCTTTTGACGCTCCTCCTCAAGAAGGAGAAATCCAGGTAAAGTCCTGGCTCTTTTCACTCTCAGCCGGGCCTTTATGATCATGGAATTATCAGGTAGAAAACGTTTGATTGCCTGATATTTTGAGATATCGCAGAGACTGAGGAGGACATCGGACATATTCCCCCAGTATTCGTTTTGGCCAAGATGTTCAATTATCTGGGTCATCGCGGTCGAGGCGGCGACATAATAGTCAGGAACAATGGCGGTCCCTTCGGTATCACAGGGGTTTTTGGAGATGAAGCAGCGGCATCCAAACGATCGAACCGGGTAGATTGAGCAGCAGTCCGACTCCAGGAAGGGGCAGGCCGCATAATATTCGGTGTCGGACCTGTCTGTTGTCTCGAGTTGTTGGAAACAATTGGTGGCATATTCGTTGATGGTCAGTGATGGCGGGGGAGGCGGCTGAGAGGTCCGCAGGCGATCGGCAAACCATTGTTCCATTCCCTGATGACAGATATAGTCGAGAATGCGTTCGCCCTCAAGGGCCGTGATCGTTACATTTTGGGTGCAGCAGGTCGAACATCCCTTGTTGCAGACACGTGGAATTAGGGCCGACCACTTGTCGTATTCATCGTAGATGGTCAGTAAGATTTTTTCTTTCATGGGTTGTATACCTTATTGAATGCTCATTTTTGTGACGAGAGCAACGGTTATGTAGCGCGCCAGTTTACCGGAGAATACGAGAATGGAGTAGTGAAAAAAGCGGACACGGAAGATCCCCCCCAGCAGGCAGAGCGGATCCCCGACCACAGGCAGCCAGGACAGGAGCAAAGACCAGGATCCATATTTCCTGTACAGTGAATCCGCCCTGGTGAGATTTTCATCGCTTATACGGAGGATTTTGGTGATAAGATATGTGGATCCCCAGAGTCCTACCAGATAGGTTGTGCAAGCTCCCAGATAGTTGCCGATCGTGGCAACTGCAACAACACTCTCGATGGAGCGACCTCCGACGATCATCACGATCAAAAGCCATTCTGAACCAAGAGGAAGGAGGGTCGATGCCAGAAAGCTGAGCAGGAAAAGTGCCGGCAGCCCATTGTTGATCAGGTGATCATGCAAGAGACAGCAGCCCTCCAAGGTCCGGACGGGACGAGGTAAGAGTTTTTCATTTCTCGTCGTCCTCCCCGTCAGGGTCGGTTTCTTGTCCGTCTTTTTCCGTCGGGGAAAGAGTAAAACCCATTCCTCCGCATATCGGGCAATCTTCCCATGTCAGGGCGAACCTGCTGACCCCTTTAAATGAGCAGACCTGGCCGGAACCTTCGCAGACCTCACAGGTCTTCTGCCGTGAATCTTCCTTCGTCATTCTTGTAATACCTTTAGTGATGAGGCGCTATCATTGACGGCATACTCATCGGAGCAGGGAGAATTCCGGCAGATCATCGCTGCACCAATGGCGTTGCCCACTGCATAATTATCCGGAAATGTCACTGAAGTAGATAAACGGGAAGCGACATTGGGGAGAAAAAACAAGGCGGCAGCACCGATTCCAATCAATGGGACCTTCAGAGAAAAATCAACCTGGAGGATGGGGTGGTTGTTCCTGGTCGAGATAAAATTCGTAAGCGTTTGCCCCCAGTAGCGGTTGAAGATATATTTAAGGATCAGATTTTCTATCTTTTCTTCCGTCTTGGCGATGACCATGCGACAGAATTCTTCAGGATTTCTACCGACCAGTTTGCCTAAGCTTTCGGCTCCGGCAAGGGACGTTTTTCTCTCTCCAAGAGAGATTTCACCAAGGACATGCAGGGCGTCCGTCGGGGTAAATCCTGTTTCGATGATCACCTGATTTCTGGAGAGTTTTTCCAGTTGGGCTTCCAGTGGAACTCCACCCATGCCGGTCTCCCTGCGAATCATTTTGGGTGTTGCAGGACCTTTTTTAAGAAGCGAGAGCAGTGCCGGCAGGACATCGGCGGGCGGAAGCCGGTCTGATATAAGCCGGATACATTTTGAATTGGCTGAATGGCCGAGCCATTGGGTAACATTCGGAAAGCCGGCGGCCATGGCCAGTGGGATAACCCTGGTTGGACCAATCGTCAACCCCCCCTGTTCATCGATTATGACATGGCTGTCTCCACCGATGCCTCCGGTAACCATGTCGACCGCCTCGATGTGGGTCTTCCAGTCACCAATCGTGCAGCCATCCTGGGACAGCAAGGGGGTGCTGTTTTCGATCATCGCGATGTCGGTGGTTGTCCCGCCGACATCGATGACCAGGCTGTCGGTAGTGGAGTTCATGGCCCCGAAAGTGGCTGTGCAGGCCGGGCCGCTGGCCACAGTTACACCCGCCATTTGGATGGCTTGCCGTGAAGAGACGACCTTGCCGTTACCGCCGATCATTACCAGCGGACAATGGAGGAGGTGATCGGTCATGGCCTCTTGGACGCCTGCTACATACTCCTGCATGATAGGCATAAGCCTGGCATGGAGTCCCGCTGTGGCTGCTCGTTCCTGCATGCCCGCGAGGTGGCTGATTCGATGGGAGCAGAAGACCGGTTTGGGGTCGATCATGGAAATTGCCTTCTCGGCAACCAGTTCATGGGTGGGGTTTTCCATGGACATGGCAGCACAGACCCCATAGGCATCCACCTCATTTTTCAGTCCATTCACTATGTCGACCAGGTATTCAAGGTCAAGGGGTTCTTCTTCTTCCCCTTTGATGGTATGCCCTCCCTTGATAAAAATAACGGCCTTGACCGGAATCTTGAAATGTTTGACGTAGCCGATGATCAGGAGTGCCACCCGGGCCCCTTTATTTTCCACAACACTGTTGGTGGCAAGTGTAGATGAAACCCCTATTGAAAGGATTTGTTCGGGGTTGAGCTCGGCCTTTAAGAAGAGAGAACCCAGGGCCTTTCCTGTGCCGATGGATAACCGATGGTGGGTGGTGGGTTCTTTGGCGGATGCAATCACGTTGCCGGTCTCGGCATCCAGAAGGGCAGCGTCTGTATAGGTTCCGCCGGTATCAATTCCAATTATGTACTGTTGCATTATTACACGAAGGAGGTGAGGTGTATAGAAAAGCTCTTTGTCGTATTCGGCCGCAGGGTATTTTCCAGCAGATATTCTATCTATCTTTGTTGCTTGTGTCAATTCTTCCCCTGGTGTATCCTGACGACTGGATTTAGGCTGCGATGTTTTTTCTCTTTCTCCATTTTTCCAAGGTGCTATGGGCTTTTTGAATCTTGAACAAAAACGGTTTGTCGTCTTTGGCATGGCCAACAAGAAATCGGTGGCCTGTGCAATCGCCAAAACCCTTGTGGCCGAGGGTGCTCAGGTTATCCATGTCGTGCGTTCGGCCGAGAGGAAAAAAAATGTCTGCCAGGTTTTCCCGGATTCCCCGGTCTTTATATGCGATGTGGAAGAGGAGGAAAATATAACTCGGGTCCGGGATCAGATAGCGGAAGTAATCAACGCCGGGCATGGTGGTCGATTAGACGGCATCGTTCATTCAATTGCCTTCGCGGACTATTCCGATGGTTTTAAGCCGTTTCATGAGACCTCCCGGGCCGATTTTTTGCAGGCTGTCAATATCTCATGTTTTTCTCTTATATCCATTGCCAATCACTTCAAAGATTTGATCGTCTCAGACGGCTCTGTGGTGACCATCTCCATCTCTACTAC
Source organism: uncultured delta proteobacterium (assembly GCA_963822095.1). GTDB lineage: Bacteria > Desulfobacterota > Desulfobulbia > Desulfobulbales > Desulfocapsaceae > CAWGGS01. Next base: position 181,060 of record CAWGGS010000039.1, on the reverse strand, counting down.
CAGGATGGCAGCCGAGAATTACGGGTATATGGCACCGATCAAGGCAGCTCTGGACTCATCTCTTTGTTTTCTCGCCAAAAGCTTTTCGGCCTTTTCCTCCGTTCGTTTCAACGCCGTTGCTCCCGGACTTTTAAAGACCTCGGCTTCGGCGGGGATACCCGGATACGTAGATAGCTATCTTTTTGCCGAAAAGGCGACACTCAGGAAAAAGGCCTTAACCACCCAGGAGGCGGCCGATGCCGCTGTCTTTCTTCTCTCCGGGCGTTCGTCGGGGATCACGGCCCAGACGGTGATCGTTGATGCGGGCATGGCGATTAACTATTTTGACAAGGATATCGTCAAAGCTGCAGTTTCCTGAAAAAAAAAGTTCATCCGACGTATGCGTACTTTTCTAAAACTCGGGAGGCGGAGCTTATCTCTGGAGGACGCCTCGCGGAGGCCGGACGGGGAACCACATGAGGCCCGGAGGGTTGCGGACAGGACGTCCGCATCTGACAGCAGGCCAGGGACGGCCTGTCTGTCATCCATGGTTTACCGGCAATAAAGCCGCAAAGCAGCGGCCGGAAGAGATAACCTCCGATGGATTGTTGCTTTCGACTTTACCAAAAAGTACGATTATTCCGGAAGAACCCAAAAAGCCGCATCCCCGGCAAGGAGGATCCGGCTTACCCATTTCAACAAAGGGCCCAAACAGGAGAGGGCGAATCAGAGAAGGGCCAGCAGAACACCGGCTGCGACTGCGGAGCCGATAACGCCTGCCACATTGGGTCCCATTGCGTGCATGATCAGATGATTTTGGGGATTGGCCTCCAGACCGACTTTGTTGACCACCCTGGCCGACATCGGCACAGCGGATACGCCTGCCGCCCCGATCAGGGGATTGATGGGAGTCTTGATGATCTTGTTCATAAGTTTTGCCAGCAAGAGTCCTCCTGCCGTACCGATACTGAAGGCAACCATCCCGAGTATCAGGATTCCCAACGTCTCAATATTCAAAAACTTGTCCGCCGAGAGTTTACTGCCGACGGCAAGACCCAGAAAGATGATGACGGTATACATCAGCGAATTCTTCATGGTATCGGAGAGCCGTTCCACCACCCCACATTCCTTGGCGAGGTTGCCGAGCATGAACATACCGATCAGCGGAGCCGCCGAGGGCAGCAACAGTGCGCAAAGGCCCAAGACCATCAGCGGCAGAATAATCTTCTCAATCTTTGATACATGCCGAAGCTGGACCATCTTGATTTGGCGTTCTTCCGGGGTGGTGAGCCATCTCATGATCGGTGGCTGGATGATCGGGACCAGGGCCATATATGAATAGGCGGCGATGGCAATGGAGCCGAGCAGCCTGGGCGAGAGGCGGCTGGAGAGGAAGATTGCCGTCGGGCCGTCCGCACCACCTATGATGCCTATTGATGCTGCATCTCGCAGTGAAAAGTTGATTCCCGGTACGTGTTGGGATAAAAACAGTGCTCCCAGCAGTGTGGCAAAGATACCCAATTGAGCTGCGGCACCCAGGAGGATGGTTAACGGGTTGGCAATCATTGGGCCAAAATCGGTCAGCGCGCCGACCCCCATGAATATCAAGAGTGGAAAAACGCCGGTGGATATCCCAACCGTATAGACATAGCTTAAAATTCCACCGGGTTCGGAGATCCCGGCTAGCGGAATATTGGACAGGATCGCACCATAACCGATGGGGATAAGTAGGAGTGGCTCGAATCCCTTGAATATACCCAGATAGAGGACTACCAGAGCGACAATGATCATCAGGACTCGGCCAAAGCCGATAGTCCAATCCTTGGTAAACTGGTTTTTGAATATGTCGTAGATGCCGGTTGTCTGGAAGAGATTAACAAAGAGTTTTCCGATGGTCGGCAGTTTTTTTCCTATTGCGTTGTTTGGTTGATCCGTGACGATGGCATAGGACTGCATAGTACCAATGATATCGCCTTCTTTTACCTTCTTGTAGGATTCTGTGTTTACGGTGAGTATCTTTCCGGATACACCCGCCCTCAGTTCGATTTTCGTTCCGTCGTCTTTTTTCAGGGTGGCAAGGAGGTCCCCGCTGTAGACGTAGGTTCCCGGTTCGATGTCCACCCGTAAGACCTTGGCATCGGCTGGGGATTTGATCTCAACATTCGTCCCCCCCGGTGTGGTGTCGGCATAACCGGAAGCAAGAGCAATGGAGAAAAAGCTCAAGACAGTGAGCACGAAGATTTTTATTTTCATAACGAGTAACCTGGCATGAAAAAAGCGGTGACACTGCAGGCCCATGCCCGCAGTGCTCTATTAGCCGATGGTAACCAATGGTTCTGATGTCTGTACCGTATCGCCGGAGGCGACATGCACCGCGATGATCCTACCGGCAACAGGTGATTTGACCTCAGATTCCATTTTCATAGCTTCCATGATCACCAGGGGATGATCTTTTTCTACCTGGTCACCAACCTCGACCAGGACTTTGACAATATTGCCTGGAGTCGGGGCGTCCACTGCGGTGCCGTCGTCGGTCTCGGATGGTGCTGGATCTGTGGCAGGAATCTGACCGGTCGGTGTAGCCTGTATAGCCTGAGTTCCTTCAGCCACGACCACGTTATAGGGCCTGTTGTTTACCATAATGGTGTAGTTTCTGGGTCCACTTGGGGCAGCAGCCTTCGGGGTGGCCTTCTTTTTTTGCGGTTCCGGCTTTTCGTCGGAGATTTTCCGTACGTTTACCTTGGCATTGCCCAGGAGAAAGTCGAGACCCTTCTGTTCACAACTGGCGATAATGAAGAGGTTTTCATCATTGACCGGAAGGTTGTTGTCTTCCAGGATCTTGGTGGCCTTGGGAATTCCTGGTTCGAGGATATCGAGTGGGTTGTCGGTGAAAACGGGTTTTCCAAGTTGTTCGGATGCGAGTTTGACGATTTCCGGATCGGGCGGTGCCGGTGTTCTTCCGAAATATCCAAGGACCATATTACCGTAATTCGGGTTGATTTTTTTCCATTTTCCCTGGGTTACATTTAAATAGGCCTGTTGAAAATAGAACTGGGAGACAGGGGTGACGGATGTCCCGAAACCACCCCTGGCTACAACCTCTGACATCTCCTTAATAACAGCCGCGTAGAGATGAAGCGTGCCGGTGTCCCGCATCATCATCGTATTGGCTGTAAGTGCCCCGCCGGGCATTGGTGAAAGGGTGACGGTCGGAGAGACCATCTTGGCCTCCGGTGGGAAGAAATAGTCCTTCATGGCCCTTTCAAATGATTCCGAGGCAAGGAGAATTTTTTCGTAATCGAGATCAAGCGTAAAATCGGTGCCTTTGAGAGCGTGCATCATCGAAAGGATATCCGCCTGGCAGGTACCACCGCTGACCGGACTCTTGGCCAGATCGATACCTGTTGCCCCACCTTCAACGGCGGCAAGATTCTGGGAAATGGCCAGCCCCGCAGTATCATGGGTATGGAACCAGAGAATGGTGTCTTCGGGGACAACTTTGCGCGCGGCTTTAAGGGTCTCGTAGACCTTTCTGGGATTCGCGGTTCCCGAGGCATCTTTGAAGCAGATAGAGTGGAAAGGGATGCCGGCAGCCAGGATTTGTTTCAGGCGATCGATATAAAATTCCGCGGTATGGGCCCCGGTACATCCCGGAGGAAGATCCATCATTGATATGACCACCTGATGATGGAGGCCATGATGGGCAATGCGTTCACCGGAGTATTCCAGATTCCGCACATCATTTAAGGCATCGAAGTTTCTGATGGTGGTCATTCCATGCTTTTTGAACATCTTGGCATGAAGATCGATGATGTCCCTTGGGCATTGGCTCAGTGCGACAACGTTGATACCTCGAGCCAGTGTCTGAAGATCGACATCGGGTCCCACTTCGGCCCGGAAGCGGTCCATCATGTCAAAAGCAGATTCACCACAATATAGAAAGAGGCTCTGAAATCTGGCACCGCCTCCGGCCTCAATATGGGTAATGCCTGCATCGACAGTTGCCTTGAGCGCGGGCATAAAGTCATCGGAAAGCACCCTGGCGCCGAAAACCGACTGAAAGCCGTCCCTGAAAGACGTGTCCATGAATTTAATTACTTTCTTCCCCACAGTTCTTCTCCTCAGGTTGGATTTTCCCCGTCATTGATGGGTGAAAGGGAAAAAAACAAGTATTTTATCTGCACGCATCAGCAGCTTCTGAGTTTGTCCGCTTCAAATACGGCTATTGCTGCGGCTATTGCCGCGATATCATCATCATTTGTAATCGGAGTGGCTGCTAACAATCGACTGGATTTTTTTGCCTTTCTGGCCATTGCCACTCTTTTTCTTTCAAGTTCAAGACTTTCAAGCTCCTTGGCAGTTTGTTTTCGTGTTAATCTTGAGACCAACTGTATGCATAGGACGGTAAGCCAGAGAAAGCAAAAGACCGTGCCCATGCCGACCAGCATGAGTTTAACGCCCTCTAAAATCATATTTCGCCTCGCACTATTAAGTGACACTTTAAAACGTGCCGGTTTCGTGTAATTCCTTGGTTATGTCTGAATACAAACGAACCTAGATGGAGTTTATCGCATTATCCTGCCGTATTAGGAGGATAATGCGTGAAAACAAAACGTTATCTTGTGATTATAGTTCCAATGAACAAAAGGTCGACAGTGGAAGACGATTGAATCTTTGATGAGAATTTACACAATATGGTCATCTCCAGACAAAAACGGTTTGCGCTGCACCGGGAAATCACTTGTTATAGATGCGGTCGGCTATGGCCAAAGATTTTATTCATCCCCAAAGTGATGATTTTGTGAAAACCGTCGACCTCTGTGAAGATAATACAATAAATCAAAGATTTACAGATTTGGATCACCAGCCATTGTCATTAGGTTTCGTAGACGGAGTATTCTGTTTCCTTTCCCAGTAATGTATCGATCTTGGTCTGAATTTCGATCCGCTGTGGATCGGCAACCCAGGCGTTCCAGTCTTTAACAGAACGCCAGGTGCTAACAACCAGACATTCATCTGTCTTATCGATTCTTTTAAGTGTTTCCCCCGTGATGTATCCCGGTTGGTTCAAGGTCAGGCTTCGGAGTTTTTTTAACAAGATAGTCAGTTCAATGATATTTTTGTCGGTTATGTTTCTTTTAATCAATATCTTGACTGTCATACTTCCCTCCCTTGAGCAAGTGTATTGCTTTATGAGCGTTTCATCGCTAAACTGAATACCGGTAATTTGTCTCTGTACATGGGGAAACAATCTCAGTTTGGATCATCCGATCAGTTTTTTTTATATTGAAATTGTATCGGAAAGTCAATTAATAAGAGAAAATGTACGATAACTAATAGTGAACATTCACTCAAATATTAATTATCAGAGGAAAGGCATTTACCCTGAGGGGAGCGGCTCTTGCGTGTTGTTTGCGTATTTAATCGAATTAATGCAGTATTTTGGAGCTGGTTTTTTTGTGGACCAGCCCAAAAGGTCAGAAAATTTACTGGCGCTGACAAGGGGGTTAAGTATCAATTTGTCTTATGTGAAAGATGGCTTATGTTGAAATATCTATTTCAAGCTGACTTGTGGTTGAAGAAAAATAAATGAAAAACTATTTTTCCAGATTGGGCAAAGGCTGTGCTTTAGTACTTCTTGTTGGAGTACTTGTATCGGCATGTCTCTTTGGATTGTTGAAAAGAGGGATCACTCTTGATCATTTCAGATTGGGGGATGCCACGCTCAAACAGGTATCTCTTCATTTAGATAAAAAACTTGCGCTGACCATTGACGAAATAGCCATTGATTCCAGTGGAAAAATATCTGAAAAAGCGTTTGATCCTTCGAGTATTCGAAGAGTGATGACTTGGATTGATTTGGTTGTAAACTGTTTTGACGCCATCAACATCAGAAGGATTGCAGTGGGTGAAACGGTGGCATCCTTTATGTTGAGAGGTGATCGGTCCGGGTTGGTAACGATAAAAAATCCGGCCTATTCCCTGACCACGGTTATTTCCTATTCGGAGCCGTTTTTCACCTTAAATGTTCGAGAGTTCAAAAGTGTCAACTATCGCACTAATGGCAGTGGGAAGATACTGATAAATATTGTTAAAAGAAAATTTGTAAGTGATCTCAAAGTTATTCTGGCCCAAACTCTGCCGTTGGAACTTCATCTGGAAGGTAATCGTTCTCAGCTGAAATTTGAGGGGAAAGGCACAGCATTGGTGGATGATATCCGCCCTATAGTCGAACTTTTTGCTCTTGATCAGGATATCCAGCCATGGATAACGGAGTACCTGAAGGGACGTTCGTTCAGACTTGATGTCGTACGAGGTACCGTACCGTTTGCGGCACCGGAAAAGGTCTTTGATACCCTGTATGCAAAGGCGTCTGTTCAGGACTGTGAATACAGCTTTGAGTCGAAACTGCCTGCAATTAAGGCTCATTCCGTTGATGTTGTTTTTGAAAATGGGGTATTGAAAATTTTTCCCCACCAGGCCACCTATGCAGGTGTCAATACCGGTCGTAGTTGGCTGGATATTGACTTCACTGCTCATGATCCCATTCTTACGGCTTTCATACGTACCAAAGTCGGGTTGGGTGATGATATACTTCATCTCCTCGATTTCTATAACATCCGCCTGCCTTTTAAACAGACGGAGGGACAAACAGCTGCTGACTTGACACTCTCTATTAATCTTGTTGATTTGGAGGTAGGGGCTAAGGGAGTTTTTAAAGTAAAATCAGGATCTTTTTCCTACGGCCAAGGGACATATACCGTAAAAGATTCAACTGTTTTGCTTGTCGATGACAATGTTACTATACAAGAGCTGAACCTTGTCTACCGGGATATGGTAAAAATAAAGGTCGAAGGCAAGCTGGATATCCTCTCAGAAAAGGATGAGCTCTCCATTGCCGTGAGTAAATTCGATCTTCCGTGGCAGGACAGAATACTGTCATTGGACACCTCCGGAACCAATGTTCTGATTGAATTTAGGAAAAATAAAGATATTGAAACCCTAACTGTTCCTAAATCCACATGGAGGTTTGGAACAGTGCCGATAAAAGTTGATGGGTTCTCGTCCTCGGTGAAGACGGATGATTTTTCAGGAATCCTGTCAAATATTCATGTCGATGTCCCTCCATATGCGCAGGCCCTGCTCTCGGGAAGATTTAATTTTTCCAAGGGCACCTGCAACCTTGTAGTAGATGTTCAGGGTTGGGATGGGGACGGCATTACACTTGATCAACAACATCTGCCTTTAGTTCTCAGGTATGAAAAAGGCTTGAAAATTTCTTCAGAGCAAAAATCCAAATGGCTGGTAGGTGAGAAAAAAGTTTGGGTGAACGCCTTGAAACTGACATATGCAGAAAAAATAGTCATCATCGATCAGCTCAGCATGGATATGGAGAATTTCGTCAAAGGCTCGTTACATGGGATATATGATTTGGCAACCGGCAAGGGAGCCTTGCTCCTGGATCAATTGGAAATTGAGAGTCTTGGGAAAAATATCCCGGATTTTTCGGCCAAAAATCTTTCAGTCAGTTTGGCGGTAACCGACGGGGTAATATCGGCCATTATCCCCAATCTGGGGGTGTCCTATCAATGGAAGCGGTCTTCCAAATGGGCTGTACATATATCTGCGTTGGGAAAACTCTATGATTATTCCAACTTTCTACAGAGATACAATCTCAATCGAGGAACGGTCGATATTTGGAAAACGGGAGCCAACTCCCTTATGTTTTCAGGAAGAATTACCTATCCGTATTCTTTTTTAGTGAAAAATAATATTCCGGTAAATGTGTATACAGTAAAAGGGAGGTATGAAGAGGGCAATTTTGAGGCAACAATCGACAATGATATCCATCTGCATTATGCCGATAGAATGCAGATAACTTCGAGCGGTATAGGGTATAATTTTTCAGCACTCCGGGCGTATCTTGAAGATCATTTAGGCAAGGAAGTGGATAAATCGAAGGATGATATACCAGACTTTGATTTGCAGGCCGACAAGACAGTTCTTTATCTCAATGCCGATCAAAATGCACCGGCCGACCAATTGCAGATACACTCGGAAAACGGGAAATTGACGGGTAAATTGGCATTCGGCAAAGGGAAGGCGGAGCTTGAAATGAATAATGTCCAATTCACCCTCTTGGGACAAGATTTCGGAGAAAAATTTTTAGATGGTATTTTGAAGGATTCTCAATTTATCGGCGGGAAACTATCCTTCTATGTCAGTGGGTTATTGACAAAATTCAAAGGAGTGGTGAAGATTGACGACAGCGTGGTCAAGAATGGAGCGGTATTAAACAATATCATGGCGTTCATCAGTACAGTGCCGGATCTGATTACATTTTCCCTCCCCGGATACAGTCTGCAAGGGATGCCTTTCAGCCGTTTGTATGCCGGTTTTTTCTACGATAATCATACAATTGATGTGAAGACCTTTGCCATTGAATCGAACGCACTTGACATGACGGGAACAGGGAAGATTAATCTTGTTAAGAATTCGATCAAGATGAATATTGACCTCATCAGCAAGACGAAAAAATATATAAGCAAAATTCCGCTGATCGGCTACCTTTTGGTGGGGGACACCAAAATACCGACAATAACGCTCAATGTCGAGGGAAAACTCAATGATCCTGAGGTAAGCACTTCAGTGTATAAAGAAATTGTAAAAACACCTTTTGATATTCTTTTGCGGACAATCAGCCTGCCCGTTCATCTCTTTGACCAATTGGAAGAGGCAACAAAGGACTCCTCCACCCAGAACAAGGTAAAAGCTCCGGACAAGGCCCAGAAGCCTTAAGGTCTTCTGGGGAGATAATTCTTTTCTTATCTAAAAGGTTTGAAAAATCGTTTATCGTGATCTGCCATTTTCAGCATCGCTAGATCTCCTTTGGAATCACCATAGGCATATATTTCCTCGAAATCCGATGGATCATATCGGGACAAGACACGTCTGACCTTTTCGTCCCCCCAACAGTTCTTCCCCGAGATTTTTCCTGTAATCATGGAATTGGAATCGATTACAAGCTCTGTTGCGATGATATCGATTCCATGTTTGCGGCACCATGGCTCCAGGATGGGGCGAGGACATGCAGAAACAATGACCGTCACATCACCCCGGTTTTGATGCCAACGGATACGTTCCATTGCTTTTGGGCGGAGGATTGCCGGGATCTTTTCATCACAGAAACGAAGAGCAACTAAACGAAGATCTTCTGCTGATCTGTTTTTGAAAAAAAACTTCAAAAAATCCTCTTTCAAAGCATAATTTGGATATGATCCGAGGAGGTATGTAAGAATACGAGGGGAGAGCAGCAAGTAGCCGAGAATATATTTCTTCGGGTTGAGAAATCGGGTAAATAAGAGATAACTGTCTTGATTACTGATTGTTCCGTCAAAATCGAAAAGGGCAAGGTTCATGGAGGGTCGGAAAATAAAATATGCGGATCAGGGGATAAAAGAGGCCTGAAAAAGTTTGTAGAGTATCGGTATTGGAAAAAAGAGAAGGACAATAAGGACACTGCTGCAAAGAAGGCAATAGATCACAAATCCGCGTTCTTTATACAAACGCTCCGGATATTGAGCCGGACTGTTTTCAAGGAAACCCAGATGGATATACCAGGTCATGAAACCTGCAATCAAAGGAATGGAGAGAATAAGCTCCATCCGGTATCTGATGAGGAAAATACCGAAAAAAAGCCCGAAAGCTGTAGCATAATAGATAATACTTTTTAATAAACGCTCCTCGTTGTAATAAGCAAACGAGCGCCTGTAGCTGGCACTTATGTTCGGGTTGTTGATCATGCGATATTCGGCAAGACGTTTGATGGCCATGAAAAACGCACCCACCATCCAATAGGCGAGGAGCAGGGAAAGAGGCGGTAGGATAATTATGCCGGTTCCATACCAACCGAGCAGCAATCGTATCGGGTTGTTAACGGATTCGCTCAAGACATCAAAATAGGGTTTGTCCTTACTTCTGACCGGAGGGATGTTGTATATACATCCCATGACCCATAGCAGGAGGCCGATATAAAGGAATTGGGTTCCAAGAACGGAGGAGAGGCCAAAACCTATTATGGCAAAAACAATCCATTGGATAAAAGCTATCGGTTTGTATATCAGCCCGGAGGGGACAGGGCGCGACTTTTTGACCGGATGGAGGGCGTCATACTTGGCATCAAGGAGTTCATTGAGAATATAATTACTTGAAGCAATCATGCCGGCGGCAACGAAAGCAAGCAGAACACGCTCTCCGGTCTGCCAGGTAACTAGTTCAGGTTGAGCGTATAACGCCACGACAACGCCAGGTAGCATGAAGATGTTTTTGAACCAATGATCAAAACGGGCGATTTGGAGATATGGAGCAAGTGTATGACGCATGATGAATTTTCTGACCTTACATTTTTGAAGAGTAAATTATTCGCGGTATTTTCGAGAGAGTTTTCATGGAGAAGGTCGAAATTCGATATCCTTTACTTCCCAGGAGTGGGGGATATGCGAGGAAAGCTTGATATCTATTTCCTCCCCTTCAATATTCCCCATATCCTTTAATGGGAGTGGAATCGTGTATTCCTTCCATCCTTTTGCAAGGGTTATTTTAGACGCAACTTCCTTGTGGTTCAGCGAAACTGACATGAAAGCCGACACCTTACCCGTTGCATGGGCCTTGAAGCAAAGGATAGAGTTTTTCTTGAGTATGTCGGTCCGAACGAGTTTTTCTATCTTGTTGCCTGTGATAACTGAGCGTTTTTGTCTGTACAAAGAATATTTTGGACCCTTGTCCACCAATTCCCATACGTTATCAAACTCTTTCCATGGGAAAGGCATTCTCCATCCCAACTCATGAACTCTTAACGTCGTCTTGTCTATAATGAGGTATGCAGGAGGCCAGACCTTTTCTACCCATGGATCGATTTTGTTAAGATCCCAATCTTTTTTTTCTGAGAAATAAAGCTGCTCATAAGACTTCGGGTTGAATCCTGACCAGCCGTTAATAAGCAGCGGGAATTTGCCGATGGTGGTCATTACGAGATCGGCTTCGGTATTTCGAATGGCTACGGGGAGCATGAAAAGCACATATTTGCCCGGTAAATTTTGGGCCTCTTTTATCACCTTGGAATTTACAAACGGTCTGCAATCTTCGAACTTGTACTTCATCATGTGGCGAGCGTCATAAATGAGGACTGCAAGCAGAATCGGCAATACAAAGAGTACCTTTTTATTTTTCTGAACCAGTTGATTAAGAACAAAACAACCCGCAACGGTGAGATAGGTCAAAATAACGATGGAAAACCGGGTCAGACCGCGTACAGCGCTGAATAGAGGATCCCAGGAAGCCATGTCCAGAAAAGGCCCCCGGGCAAGAACAAGACGATGGGTATCCGGGCCGATACTTATGAATGGGCCGAAGCTGACAAAAAAACAGACAACGGCAGCTGTTGCCATTCCGGTTAAAAGAATGCGGGGCAAGAGCGTTTGGTTGTTATTAAAAAATATCCCGGCGATATAAAGGAAAATCAACAAAAAACTAATATGATATAGATAAGGATTGAAGGGCTTCAGCCAGGAAACTGAAGCGCGACTGCTATATGATTGGATAAGGACAGCTGCCCAGAATAGAAACCAGAGGAGCAATTTCGCCCAGGCGATATACCGGGAGGTCTTTTTTACTGTCGAGTAATTTTTCAAGAAATAGAAAGCATCGAAGAGAAAAAAGACCAGAACCAGAAAGCAGAGTACGGTGCCGGGAAAGAGAAATGTTTCAGCGAAATGATGTGAGGGGATCTTGATCCATCTCAACAGCGGTGCGCTTCCGGTATCAAGGTATTGGATTGGTTGGGCAAAATATTTCAGATAATCCGCTATCGAACGTTCATAGCCACCTTGAAGATGGAGCAATGCATAAGGATAAAGAAATATGGCTGAGATCACTAGAGAACAAAAAACTATCAGAATTCCGGAGAGGTAAAATTTCCTGTTTACCCTTAAACTTCGGTCGTTTACATAAAAGGCGATGAAGACAAAGATCATGATAATTATGGCCATGATCGTATAGTACAGACATGAGGTGGCTGATATAAAGTAACCAAGGCAGAACCACAGGGCTGTTTTCCATGTGGGGTCTTTGAGCCACTGCTTTAGCAGGAGTAACATCAGAGGGAATATGAAAATCAATACCATATTGAATTCAACATAATAGGGCATTCTGAAGGGCATAAGGCAATAGACAAAACTTCCGAAGGCACTGACAAGAGCTGATATATCTAGAGATTTCAGAAAGATGAACATCAGTGTTCCGGAAAGTGTCCAGAAGAACAGCATTGTGGAGTTAAAGCTAAAAAATGGATTGCCTGTGAGAGCGTAAAAGATTGCGTATATGAATGATTCCGGCCATAACATTTCACTGAATGCCAGGGCATAGGAATGAGGATAAAAAAAGTTTACATTATAGTTCGGCACCAAGAAATGGCCATGGAGAATGTTATGGGCATTCCAGGCCATCCATTCACCCATGATTTTAGGATCCCAGTGGTAGGCAAGTCCTGTAAAGAAGTAGCTCGACCAGGATTTTACTCCATAAAGAATGGCAAGAGCGAGGAGGCAGGAGAGGATAAGAAGCTCAAGGAAAGGTCTTTTGGATTTCAGGCTAAAAGAAACTTTAAACATATTTTTTAATGCTACAGAAATTAATATTTAAAATTGCAGCCTTAAGTGGGATGCGACCGGACGTTTCATATGAATGATTGAAATATTCTGCCCCATGCTTTTTGTACCCAGGAAAGGACAAAAAATAATTGCAAACCAAAACGTTAACGACTGTAGCAGGGAAAGTTTAAACTTACAATCTTTTTTTAATAGGTACCTTGTTTCAAAGGGATGGGTACCATATTGTCTGTTTGTCTTTAAAAAGATTGGTAATAAATCGAACTGTAAAGATTGTCATAATCATCCGATTGTCTCGATCTTGGCAAATTCTGGCTCATGAACGGGAAGGAGGATATCGGCCATCTCTTTGACCTTGAGCATGATGTCATAGGCCTCATAACTGTTAATAGTTGTTCCCGGCGGGATGACCTCCATCTCCATTGCCTTGATCTTGGCAGGAGGGTAAAAATTTTCCTTGATTACACAAAAACCGGTTATGGCGGCTTTGCCTTTTGCTGTTTCAATAAAAACCGTCATTCCACCCGGCGTATGGATAGGGGTGTGCATCACACGTATTCCCGGAAGAATCTCCTGGTCTTCCTTAACGATTTCTATTTGGTTGTTCTCTTCGATCTCCAGGATGAAATCCTCCACATAGCGAAAATCGAGGGGATGGGGATTCTTGATGGTGCTCAGTTCTTTTTCATGGATAAAAAAACGGGCGTTGCTGCATTTATAATCATTTTCACAATGATCAGCATGGAGATGGGTGTGGATGACAATGTCTATGTCCTCAGGAGTAATGTCAAATTTTATCAGGCCCTCCTCCAGTGTATGGATTTTTCCGCCGATGGCCTTTTCTCGATCTGCGGATTGAACAGGATGCATCTCTCCCGTGTCGATCAATATTTTTTTATCTCCTCCTTCGAGATACCATGCATAGATCGGAATGGTATAGGGGGTGCCATAATCGTTTTGATAGGTCATCATTCCCTTATCAAAGATTTTTGTCCCGACAACAATTGGGTGGATGGTATAGGTGGCCATGGATATCTCCTGCTGAAAGAGTATAGATTGAACTACAGAATAAAATGATAAGAGATACGACAAAAGTCAATACTCTTGATGGCTGAATGCGTAGCCTCATCCAGACTGGTTATGAAAGGGGGTGCTTTCAATAGCGATGTCTGGTACAAGATCGATGAGATGGATACCCATCGGAGAGGAGTTTTTTCAATAAAAGTCTGCTGAAGCGGAGGAGAAGTGAATACAGTTCAACAATGTCTTGCCGGAGTGAAAGTCCTTGATCTCAGCCAATACCTTCCTGGACCGTTTGCCACCCAGATTTTGGCCGATCTGGGAGCTGATGTCGTCAAAGTTGAACCGCCGGCCGGAGACCCCATGCGGAGGTTTATCGCGGTGGACCCCGACGGTATTTCCCCTTTTTATAAACAAGTCAATGCTGGCAAATCGATTATCCGGTTAAACCTGAAGACAAGGACTGACAAAGAGGTCTTTGAAAGGTTGGTGAAAGGTGCGGACATTCTTCTGGAGTCCTTTCGGCCCGGAGTAATGGAGCGTCTCGGCTTCGATAGCAAGCGTTTGAAAATGCTTAATCCGGGTCTTGTTCACTGTGCTCTTTCCGGCTTTGGTCAGACAGGTCCCTATCGCCTTCGTGGTGGGCATGACCTTTCTTATATGGCATTGACAGGTGGTTTGTCCGCCACAGGGACGGAAAAAGAGCCGGTGATCATTTTTCCTCCCCTTGCCGATCATGCCGGGGCACAACAGGCGGTTATCATGATACTTGCCGCTTTATTGCGTCGCGGTATCTCAGGGAAGGGGAGTCATATCGATGTCAGTCTTTTCGAGACCGCGTTGTCCTGGCAATCAATTGGTTTTGGTATGGCCGGACGTGATCCCCAGAACATTGCACGAGCCCATGGACTGTTAACGGGTGGTGCTGCCTACTATCATATCTATCGGACATCCGATGATCGCTTCATGGCCTTTGCCGCGATCGAGGAGAAATTCTGGTTGTCCTTCTGTCAAGCGGTTGAACGGCCTGATTGGATAGAGCGGCAGAGGGAACCTTTGCCGCAAAGTGCCCTTATATCTGAGCTTCAAAGTCTTTTTGCCAGCCGTAACTTTAGGGAATGGAGTGAATTGGCTGCCGATGTTGACTGCTGCCTGGAGCCGGTATTGGAGTTTGGTGAGGTTAAGGAGCATCCGCAGGTGCGTGAGCGGGGAATTATCCAGTTTTCAGACGGTCGATTGTCCGGTTTTGAAAACAACTTTCCTGCATTGGTAGACGGAGTTTCTCCGAAAAAACGCCCTCCCTTGAAGGAAATTCAAGCCCATGAGGTTTTCGAGAACTGGGAAATTGCTCCAACCTGATAGAGCCAAACAGAGGGGAAAGGCGCCAGAAAAGCCTAACCTTCTATTGCTCCTTTCCCCGAAATGATCCTGCACGATCACGGTTGTCGATACCGTTTTTGATTTCAAAGGCTTTTCGATATTTTGCAGGAGTACCTTTTATTTTCGTCGGATTAGTTCGTGGTAAAAAATGCTAAACAGTTGATGATTTGAGCATATTTTTGTTTTTTCTTTTATTTTCAAAGCAATATATCTGAATCATTCATTATGAAGACGGCAAGGTTTGATTATATGATCAATTTATCTCTGTCATCGTGCCTGGTTATTGGGATGAACGAAACGGTTTGGATGCCCCGTAACGGATTGGTATTTAGCCATCAAGCTAAGAACAGCGTCCTTTCGTCCCCGTGGATAGAGTATTGGCATAGAGATTGCTGTGCTTTTTCGATGATAAAGGATCCGGGAAAATGCAGATCCATAGAGCGATTCTTCGCTGGATGGCTTTTGAATCAATGGAAGAAAGAAAAGAACGGTGAGAACGTTTACAAACGTCTGCCTTCAGGGCAGGGGGAGGCTTTTGCGCTGGAAATTTCAGTGATTGCGGCAAGATGGGAAATTTCATCAATAGAGATATATAAGTTAAAAAATATTGAAAACGCCCCGGGAATGTGCTAGCCTCATAATTGAACGCAATTATTTTTTGTTTCCAGAACTGCATTATTACCCCAGAAAGCAACCTTGAACGTTTCCATTGTGTTTGTCCTGCGGAAAACACACAACCCTAAAAGTGATAAAAGGAGGAAAGGATGAAGCTCTTGAAAGCAGGAATGATGATCATGCTGGCTGCCATTCTATTGGTCGGCCTAGCACCGGTAGCTAAAGCTGGTGAGACTTTGAATGCGGTAAAGGCCCGGGGATATGTGAAGGTGGGCGTCAACGGTGGACTGTTCGGATTTGGGATGCCGGACGAAAAAGGGGTATGGCGTGGTCTGGATGTGGACACAGCCAGAGCCATATCAGCGGCTATTTTTGGAACTCCCGATAAAGTGAAGTTTGTCACGCTGACGACGCAGACACGATTTACGGCCCTTCAATCGAAAGAGATCGATGTCCTTTGTCGAAACGCAACGCGTACCCTGACCCGGGAGACCGAGTTGGGTCTGGATTTTGTCGCCGTCAATTACTATGACGGTCAGGGTTTTCTGGTACCTAAAAAATTAGGGATTAAAAGTGCCAAAGAGCTCAATGGTGCCAGTGTCTGTGTTCTTCCCGGAACGACAACCGAGCAGAATGCCGCTGACTTTTTCAGAGCCCATAATATGAAAATGAAACCGGTGGTTATCGAACAGAACACCGAGCTCTACCAGGCATTTTTTGCCGGTCGTTGTGATGTCTTGACCTCCGATTCTTCGCAGTTGGCCGGTATCAGGGCTGTGGCGTCAAATCCTCAGGATTATGTGATTCTGCCGGAAATTATTTCCAAAGAACCTTTGGCTCCGGCCGTTCGTCATGGTGACAACCAATGGAAGGATATTGTTGATTTCAGCGTTCTGGCAATGATCGATGCTGAAGATCTGGGTATCACCTCGAAGAATGTTGACGAGATGTTAAAGAGTAATGATCCGAATATCAAACGATTCCTTGGTGTTACCCCAGGAAACGGCAAAGCCCTTGGCCTTGACGAGAAGTTTGCCTATAACATCGTCAAATATGTCGGCAATTACGGTGAGGTCTTTGAACGTAATGTCGGTGTCCATACCAAGCTGGGCCTCAAACGGGGGCTGAATGCCCAATGGAAAGATGGGGGGTTGATGTATTCTCCACCTTTCAAATAGATTGAGATTGTAAATCGCAGGAGACGGGCCTGGTCGGAAAGGTGACCAGGCCCTTTGTACAGTGTGTTCCTATAAAACATCTATTTAGCCCGGAGAGAGAACGTGTCGGGAGGGCAAACGAAAGTTAAGGAAATAAATACGGTTGAGCAGATTCCTTTTTGGCGTGACCCGGATAAACTCGCTATTTTTTATCAAGCTGTTGTCCTGAGCCTGGTAATCTCGTTCGGCTACTATCTTTTTTACAACGCCCAGACCAACCTCGCCAAGCAGTCTATCCGAACAGGGTTTGGTTTTCTGCATCGAGAGGCAGGATTCGAGATTGGTGAGTCGGTCATAGCCTATTCGGCGGCCAATTCTTATGCCCGCGCTTTGGCGGTAGGCTTGCTGAATACGCTGAAGGTCTCTTTTT
Organism: uncultured delta proteobacterium; assembly: GCA_963822095.1. Classification (GTDB taxonomy): domain Bacteria; phylum Desulfobacterota; class Desulfobulbia; order Desulfobulbales; family Desulfocapsaceae; genus CAWGGS01. Next base: position 163,814 of record CAWGGS010000039.1, on the reverse strand, counting down.
TAGGGATAGTTTTAACTATCCTGTTGGGGGTAGTGGTCGGCGTGGCCCGGTTGTCGACAAACTGGCTGGTTTCGAGGGCTGCGGCCATATATATAGAGGTCCTGCAAAATATTCCCGTCCTGTTGCAGCTCTTTTTCTGGTACACAATATTCCATAGCAATCTTCCTTCACCGCGCAAATCGATGCATCCTTTGCCTGGTGTCTTTTTTAACAACCGTGGATTTTATTATCCTCTACCTGCTGATAACCCTGTCTATGTCTGGGTGGGTATAGCCTTCATTGCCGCTCTTGTGGCTGGATATATTCTGCGCAGATGGGCACGGGTGAGACAGGACAAGACAGGTCAGATTTTTCCTGCAGGATGGTGTGCAATAGGGCTGGCAGTTCTTTTACCGGTGATTACCTGGGCTGTGGGTGGAGCTCCTAAAGAGTTGAATGTCCCTCATCTCATCGGGTTCAATTTTGAAGGGGGGATCAATTTCAGTCCGGAATTTGGAGCTCTTTTACTCGGGCTTGTGCTCTATACTTCAGCTTTTGTCGCGGAGATAGTCCGGAGCGGCATCCAGGCCATATCGAAGGGGCAGACCGAAGCAGCCGTGAGCCTTGGACTGAAACCGAGGCGAGTCCTGGGGCTGGTTATTCTTCCTCAGGCCTTGCGTATCATCATTCCACCGCTCACCAGCCAGATGCTGAATCTGACGAAGAACAGCTCGCTTGCTATCGCTATCGGTTATCCGGATTTTGTTGCGGTGGCTAATACCACCATAAATCAGACAGGTCAGGCCATCGAAGGGGTTGCTTTAATCATGATTGTCTATTTATTTATCAGCCTGGTGACCTCCCTTTTCATGAATTGGTACAATAAGAAAAAAGCCTTGGTGGAAAGATAAGTTATGGAAAGTTCAAAAGAGATCACGGCCGGTTCCGAACTCAAACCACCGATCACAAGTGTCGGCGTCATCGGTTGGATGAGAGAAAATCTGTTTAACACCCCTCTTAATTCCCTGCTGACGATTTTTATCCTCTTCTGCCTTTATGCGATCGTCCCTCCGCTTGTAAAATGGGCTTTCTTTAATGCTGACTGGACATCTTCGGGACAGGTCTGCAAAGAATCGACCGGTGCCTGCTGGTCAGTTGTAACAAATAATTTTCGTTTCATTCTTTTCGGCTTTTATCCCTACGATGAGCAATGGCGGCCGACGGTCTCCATCGTGATTTTTATTCTTCTGGTAATTTTCAGTCACAACCGACGTTTTTGGAACAAGAACCTGATCTATGTCTGGGTCGGAGGCGTCGTGGTTATGGGAGTGTTCATGCGGGGAGGGCTTTTCGGTCTGTCAGTGGTCGAATCGACGAAATGGAGCGGTATCATTCTGACCTTGATGTTGTCTCTTTTCGGTTTGACGGCTGCCTATCCTCTTGGCGTTTTGTTGGCCCTGGGCCGTAAATCCTCTCTTCCAGCGATTAAAACACTCAGTATCGTCTATATTGAACTGATACGGGGTGTCCCATTGATCAGTCTGCTTTTCATGTCGTCGGTGATGTTTCCCTTGTTTTTGCCGGAAGGAATCACCATTGACAAGATTCTGCGGGCACAGGTGGCCATCATCATGTTCACTGCGGCCTATATTGCAGAAGTCGTACGCGGCGGGCTACAGGCAATCCCCAGTGGACAGTATGAGGCGGCGGAAGCCCTCGGCCTGGATTATTCGCAGAAGATGCGTCTGATCATCTTGCCCCAGGCTCTTAAGGTCGTCATTCCGCCTACGGTGAGTATTCTGATTTCAGCATTCAAAGACACATCACTGGTTATAATTATAGGTCTTTTCGATTTGATGAAAACCACCCAGGTAACATTATCCAATCCGGAATGGTCGGGGTTCAGTACCGAGGCCTATATCTTTATCGCTCTTCTGTATTTCGGAGGTTGTTTTGCTATGTCGAATTTCAGCCGCAGTCTTGAAGATGACCTGAAGACCTAAGGAAATCTAAGATAGGTTGTTGAATTTACATTAATTACCTCAACATGAAGGCAAAGAGATGATTACAGAAGCCACCCAGAATATAGATGAGAACAAGGCCATTATCAAAATAATCGATATGCACAAGTGGTATGGGGATTTTCATGTCCTTACGGATATTAACCTGACTGTGCAAAAGGGTGAGCGAATCGTTATCTGCGGTCCCTCCGGATCCGGCAAATCGACATTGATCCGCTGTCTCAATCGTCTGGAAGAGCACCAGCGAGGCAGGATTATCGTTAACGATATCGAACTTTCAAAAGATATTAAAAATATCGAGAAAATACGAACCGAGGTTGGGATGGTCTTCCAGCATTTCAATCTCTTTCCTCATCTGACGATTCTGGATAACCTGACCTTGGGGCCCATCTGGGTGAGGAAGGTTCCCCGGGCCGAGGCCGAGGAGACGGCCATGTATTACCTGGAAAAGGTGCAAATTGCTGAGCAGGCACAAAAATTTCCCGGCCAGTTATCGGGGGGACAGCAACAGCGAGTGGCCATTGCCCGTAGCCTTTGCATGAAACCAAAGGTAATGCTCTTTGACGAACCCACCAGCGCACTCGATCCCGAGATGGTTAAAGAGGTCTTGGATGTCATGATAGACCTGGCCAAAGAGGGGATGACCATGCTGGTCGTTTCACATGAAATGGGTTTTGCCCGAAGCGTAGCCCACCGGGTGCTGTTTATGGATGCGGGTCAAATTGTTGAACAGAACAATCCCGACGACTTCTTTTATCACCCTCAGAATGAACGGACCAAAAAGTTCTTAAGCCAGATCCTCCACTAGAAATGGCGGGGTGGTGGCGGTTCCGGCGCGGTCTCTTGATCGTTAAAAGGTGACGTCAGCGAAAAGTCGGGGAGATAGTAATCAGGACTGTTACTTTCCTGTAACCAGCCGGTTTCAAATCCAAAATCATCGATTGCCGCGACAACACGACGGTATTCCCATGGGGTGACTCTTCTATTCAAGGGTGGATGGCAGAGAACGTCCGGTGTCGGGTGGTACTGGGCCATCAAGGATATGGCGAGCCTGTTTGACAGCTCCTCGGCCAAAAACCTGAAGACGGCAACACTGTCGGAGGAGTATCCGGGCAGGACCAGGTGCCTGACGATCATTCCGGATTGAATTTTCCCGTTTTCGGCAAAAATGAGTCTGTTGCCCTTCTGCCTATACATTTCTTTGACGGCTTTCGTTGCAACTTCAGGGTAGTCGGGACAGTGCGACCAGCGGGCGGAAAGTTCCGGATCCAGGTATTTCAGATCGGGAAGATAGACGTCTACCAAACCCTCCAAGGACCGGAGAGTTTCTATTCTTTCATAGGCATTGGTATTGTAAACGACGATCGGGAAAAAACCCTTACCGTGCAAGGCCTCTAGAATGATTTTGACCTGAGGTACCATATGGGAAGGGGAGACAAAACCGATGCTCTCGACCCCTTGTTCCAGAATACAGACAATGCGCTTTATGAGCTCCGCCAGGGAACGGATGGTTCCTGTCAGTCTCCCTGCGGACCTGGAGATCTGATAATTTTGGCAGTAGAGGCATTGCAAATTGCATCCTGAAAAAAAGATGTTGCAGATACCGTTGTTGCCACTGATGCAGGGTTCCTCTCCATGATGGAGGGTGACCGAGGCGACGTCGATGCCGTCGTCGGTTCCGCAAAACCCCTGCCCTGTTCTTCGTTCGATTCCGCATGCTTTGGGGCAGAGACGGCATTCTTGATTCAGTTTCAATTGTGCCATATCTCTTTATATAAAGAAGTCTCTAAGGACTAAAGGCCTTACCATGCCAGAGAGACGGGCTCCCATAATTCGTTGTGGTCGGCCTGTTTGGGCCAGCCATACTGGTTTTAAAAAATGATACCCGATGCACGGGTTACCTGTCTTGTACTTTTTCAGCGGTCAAACTGAGCGGGATGTCTTTTGGAAAAATTATTGCGCTGTAGGGACAAGTATGATAGGGGAAATCATCTGATGAAAAAAAGCAAGGAGCCCACCTTATCGGTGTCTGTTATTACATCTACTTAAGAGGCAAGTGTATGGGCATGAGACAGTTGTACAAGGAAGTCATGGAATTGAACATGATGGAAGACAATACCCGCAAGGAGGCGATTGCCCGAGACTTTTTTCAAAGATTGAATACCATGGAAATGCCGCCGCATTTTAACTGGGCGGCGGATATCTTCGACGGGCTTCATGTCCGGGAACGAGGTGACAATACGGCTCTTATCTGGATGGATCTTCCCAGTCAGCGAAAAGAAAGCTTCACCTATAAGCAATTTGCTGATAATGGAAATAAATTATTAAATACGTTGCGCGAGGCAGGTGTTCAAAAGGGGGATAATATGTATATGATGGTCCCCCTCATACCCGAGACCTGGTTTGCGGCCTATGCCTGCATGAAAGGAGGGCTGGTGATCGTTCTTACTGCCACCTCTCTTATCATGCGGGAGATGCAGTACAGGTTCGAGGCCTATCCTCCTGATGTGATCCTATCCGAGGCAGGCTATACAGATATGATTGATGCTGCCATTGAAGTTGCCGGGGTGAAGCCCAAGCTGAAACTGGTAATCGGTGATAAAAAGGGGTGGACGAGTTACGATGACGTCAAGCATGGAGATATTGAAGCCGAAGCTGAATTGTGCAGGTGCGATGATCTTCTCTTTTGTTTTTTTACTTCCGGGACTTCCGGACCTCCAAAAAAAGTCGGCCACACGGCGGTCTCATATCCTGTCGGGCATCTTTCGACCAATATAATGATCGGTATTCGGCCCGACGATATCCATCACAATCTCTCCGCCCCCGGGTGGGCCAAATGGGCCTGGTCAAGTTTTTTCGCACCTTTGAATATGGGAGCTACTGCAACGGGATTCAATTTCAAGGTGTTTGACGGGCATGGCTATCTGGACGCTTTGGAATCCTGCGGAGTGACAACCTTTTGCGCCCCACCAACTGCCTGGCGGATGTTCATCAATCTTGATATGAAAAATCATAATCTCACCAATATCAGACAGTCGATGAGTGCCGGGGAACCTTTGAATCCTGAAGTGATCAACCGATGGAAGCGATATACCGGAACGGAGATCCGGGATTTTTATGGGCAGACCGAATCCACGGCGATGATCGGTAATCCTCCATGGATGGAGGGAAAGATGCGAATCGGCTCCTTCGGCTTCCCTTCCCAAATGTATGATATGGTCCTGTTGGACAATGGGGGGAGGCCTGTGACCAAACCCGGTCAGGCGGGGCATATTGTCGTTCGTCTTGATCGTTGGCGGCCGCTTGGGCTTTTTATGGGATATATCGACGATCCTGAAAAGACGGAAGCTGTTTTTGTCGACAATTATTATTATACCGGGGATCGTGCAATTTTCGACGAGGATGGTTATTGGTGGTTTGTCGGAAGGTCGGATGATGTGATCAGGTCATCGGATTATCGGATCGGCCCTTTTGATGTGGAAAATGTACTCGTTGAGCATCCGGCGGTCGGTGAAGCGGCTGTTGTCGGGGCCCCGGATCCGAAGAGATATCAGATTGTAAAGGCCTATATCATATTGAACAGGGGATATAAACCGTCCTGGGAGTTGGCCTTGGAACTGTTCCGGCTTGCGACGGAAAATCTGGCCAGATTCAAAATTCCCAGGATTATCGAATTCGTCTCCGAATTGCCAAAGACTATCAGCGGGAAAATCAGAAGAGCCGATCTGAAAGAGGGTGAGAAATCTCGAAGACTCACCGATGAAGGTCCTCGTGATAACGAATTTTTCTATTGGGATTTTCCGGAGCTTTTACGGGATAATAACCATTAAAAAGCTTGCCGTTCCTCCCCGATTTAAATCAGTCTCTTAACACACCAACATTACCGTACCCGGCCGCTTTGCCGGCCATACCGGAGTATTAAGTTTTCATATTTTGTCGTGATTATCCTGAAATCCAGCCCCCTGGATAAGTAACTAAATATTAATGATAGTAAGATATTTTGTTATACCCGGCCGGTCTGGTCCAGCCATGCTGGTTAAAGGAAAGGCATTTCAATCTCTATTTCTCCGCTACTGCATCTGTTTCGTGTCGCATGGGGATAGCGGCCGAGAAAGACCTTGAGCATCTTGGAGTTTTCAGCGAGAACGGTGGCGGTAAAGGCAGTATATCCATTCATTTTGGCAATATCCTCAAGTACTTCAAGCAGGTGTGAGCCAATGCCCATTCCATGGAGTTCCTCTTTAACCAGGAAAGCGGCTTCGGCTACGTTTTCTCCCGCCTCGGCGTAGGAGGCGATAGCAACGATCTGTTTGCGCCTGCCCACCTGCCAGTAGCCTATAATGGTCATATTGCGTCTATAATCCACATCTGCCCATTGTTTTTGCAGCATATCCCGGGAGAAGACCTTGCGCTTGTTAAAAAAACGGAAATAGATGGAGTCCTCCTGCAAGGAATAATAAAAATGCCGTGATTCAAATTCATCCGAAGGTAGTAAGGGTCTGAATTCAATATGCTTGCCAGTCGGGAGTTCCAAGGAGGATTTATAATCTTCCAGAAAGAGGAGGTCCTCTTTAGATGGAGGGAGTTGATCAGAGAATATATATCTTCTCTTTTTGGCCTCTTCTATCAGTTCTTCCCTGAATTTGGGGTGGGCTATCTGGGCGAGTTCCAAGACCCGCTGATAAATGCTTTTTCTTCTTAATTCGGCAACACCATATTCGGTCACGACGATATCAATGTCGCCTCTGGTGGCGGCAACGCCTGCTCCCTCACTGAGATGAGGGACAATTCTCGATACCTTGCCGTTTTCGGCCGTCGACGGAATAACGATGATGGAAAACCCGCCCTTAGACATATTGCTGCCTCGAATAAAGTCCACCTGGTCCCCAATACCGCTAAAGAACAAGTAGCCTTTGGAGTCTGAGCAGACCTGGCCGGTGAGGTCGACTTCCAGCGCCGAGCTGATGGAAATAAAATTGTCATTTTTGGCGATTACATTGGGATCGTTGACGAATTCAGAGGATCTGAAATAGAACATCGGGTTGTTGTGGACATACTCGTAGAGTTTTTTAGATCCCATACACAGCGAGGCAACGACCCTTCCGGGGAGATAGGATTTATTCCTGTTGGTGATGACCTTTTGTTCAAAAAGAGGGAGCAGGCCGTCTGTGATGACCTGGGTATGAAGTCCGAGGTCCTTTTTGCCGGTCAGGGTCGAAACCACCGCATCGGGGAGGTGACCGAAACCAACCTGAATTGTTGCACCGTCATCAACCAACTGATTGATATAATAACCTATCCTTTTTATGATATTTGCATTTTTGGGGCGAGGGATCATCTCCATCAGGGGTTCTTCATGGAGAACGATATGGTCGATTTCGTCCACATGGACCAGACTGTCACCCCAGGTCCTGGGCATCTGCGGGTTGATCTGGGCAATGACTATTTTGGCATTTTTCATACCAGATTGGGTGATATCCACTGAAATGCCGAGGCTGCAGAAACCGAATTTGTCCGGGGGGCTGACCTGGATCAAAGCCACGTCAAGACCGATTTCTTTGGAGCTGAAAATTTCAGGAATTTGGGACAGGTAGACCGGGATATAGTCGATTTTGCCTTCGAAGGCGGCTTGACGCATAAAGAAGCTGATAAAAAAGAGTTTGATTGAGAACCGGTTTAAAAAATCCTCATCATCCATATAGCCGGCGAAAGTCGATGAAAGCATCTGATAGACGATGATATCCTGAATGGCCTTATTCGCCACCATGGCCTTGATCAGCTCTTGGGGTTCGCCGCAGCCGGTACCGACAAAGACCCTGCTGCCGTTATCGATCTTTTTAACAGCCTTTTGCGCGGTGAGGATTTTGTCGGGGCAATATTGATGAAGATCCATGATTGTTCCTCGTTCTAAATTCTAAATAGGTGAACTCTGCCATAATCAAAGTTCTGTAAGGTAATTGTAGCAGTCCAACAGGCGGGGATCAATGTTTTTAGGCATTGTCATCATGACAAAAACCTTGACAAGAGTAACGACAAAAGATTAAAAATCATATGACTGAGCGCTCGTTCGTTTTGCTCTCAAGGGAAAGTGATTCCCTTGAGTAATGGAACGAGAGATTTTAAAAGCATATATTCCCTTTTGAAATTGTGTCGAATTATTCGACATAAATATATTTTCTACAAATAAAGAGGTGGGTCATGGGAGCGGATGTCGAGATCTATAAACCACGTAATAATGTCAGAGTCGTCACAGCAACCGCACTGTTTGACGGTCATGATGCGACCATAAATATCATTCGAAGAATCCTGCAGGATACTGGTGCCGAAGTCATTCATCTTGCCCACAACAGATCCATCCAGGAATTTGTCGATGCCGCAATTGAAGAGGATGTCCAGGGGGTGGCGATGTCCAGTTATCAGGGCGGTCATATGGAAGGTTTCAAATATATGCTTGATCTCTTAAAGGAACGGGGAGCCGGGCACATAAAGGTTTTCGGCGGCGGTGGCGGGGTCATCGTTCCCGAAGAGATTGAAGAGCTGCAACAGTACGGAGTGACCAGGATCTACTCTCCGGAAGATGGGACCATCATGGGCCTACAGGGGATTATCAATCATATGGTTGAGAATATGGATTTCTCGACCCTTGATTTTCATAATTCCGATCCGGCAAAATTGCATTGTGACGACAAAATGACTGTGGCCGGTTTCATAACGGCAGTGGAAGAGGCCAAGGCCAAAGATAAGGATGAGCTTGCAAGGTTGATGTCCACGATCAAGCCGCTGGCCGACAAGAACAATCCGCCGGTAATCGGTATCACCGGAACCGGGGGTGCCGGAAAATCTTCGCTTACCGATGAACTGATCATCCGCTTCCTCCATGATATCGAGGATATCAAAATAGCCATTATAAGTTGTGATCCTTCTCGGCGTAAGACCGGTGGCGCCCTTTTAGGAGATCGGATCCGAATGAACGGGATCTCTTCACCGCGTGTGTACATGCGAAGCCTGGCCACGCGGAAGTCTCATCGTGAAGTCGCTGAAGCACTGCCCGAGGCGATCCAGGTGGCCAAGGCTGCGGGTTTTGATCTCATCATTGCCGAAACTGCAGGGATCGGGCAGGGAGATTCGAATATTATCCAGATTTCCGATGTTGCAATATACGTGATGACCAGTGAATTTGGTGCACCGTCACAGCTTGAGAAAATCGATATGCTGGATTATGCCGATCTGATCGTCGTCAACAAGTTTGAGAAGAAAGGCAGCGATGATGCAGTCCGCGATGTCAGAAAACAGGTGCAGCGCAACAAAAAGGCCTGGGATATGAATCCGGCGGAGATGCAGGTCTTCGGAACCATCGCCTCCAAGTTCAATGATGACGGAGTAACGGCTCTGTACCATGGTCTTGTCGAGGCGATCAATGATAAAACAGATCACTCCTTTAGCCCCAGCCTTCCCAAACCGGAGCAGAAGATATCGTCATCAAAAACGATAATCATCCCCCCGGAGAGAAACCGGTACCTTGCGGAAATATCGGAGACGGTCCGCACCTATCACCGAAAGACCGGTGAGCAATCAGCTGAAATCAGAAAGGTTTGGCATCTTGAACAGACCCTTGATATGCTTGAGCAAAAGCAAGGGGGCGATGTCGATGGTCTGTTAAAACGGCTAAAGGAAGAGGTCGCCGTTGCCTCCGGGAAGCTGACTTCAGAGACTCGTGATCTGGTCAAGGAATGGGACTCGATAAAAAAGGCATATTCAGGCGATGATTATGTGTATGAGGTCAGGGGACGTGAAATCCGGGTCCCACTGTATACCGAGTCGCTTTCCCATGTGAAAATTCCAAAGATATCGTTGCCGAAGTTTTCCGACCCAAGTGACATCTATGCCTGGATGCGCAAAGAAAACCTGCCTGGGCATTTTCCCTATACGGCCGGGGTGTTCCCGATGAAAAGGCGGGGTGAGGATCCCACAAGGATGTTTGCGGGCGAAGGCGGGCCTGCCAGGACCAACAAACGTTTCAAACTTCTGTCCGAGAATTACCCGGCCAAGCGTCTGTCGACCGCCTTCGATTCGGTGACCCTTTACGGTTGTGATCCGGGAGAACGCCCGGATATCTACGGAAAGATCGGCACATCGGGTGTCAGCATATGTACTCTCGATGACGTTAAAGTACTCTATGGAGGATTCGACCTCTGTGCTCCCACAACCTCGGTATCCATGACCATCAACGGACCGGCACCGATAATACTTGCCATGTTCATGAATACAGCCATCGATCAGCAGTTTGCAAAATTCAAGGATGAAAACGGTCGAGTGCCCAATGAGGATGAGGCCGGAAAAATCAAGGCGATGGTACTGTCTAACGTCCGGGGAACAGTGCAGGCAGACATTTTGAAAGAGGACCAGGGACAGAACACCTGTATCTTTTCCATTGACTTTGCTTTGAAGATGATGGGAGATATCCAGGATTATTTCATTAAAAACAATGTTAAGAATTTTTATTCGGTATCCATCTCAGGGTATCATATTGCCGAGGCCGGTGCCAATCCCATAACCCAACTTGCCTTGACGCTTTCAAACGGCTTCACCTACGTTGAGTATTATCTGTCAAGAGGTATGGATATCGATAAGTTTGCCCCAAACCTCTCCTACTTCTTTTCCAACGGCATGGAGCCGGAATATACGGTCATCGGCCGAGTGGCGAGACGGATCTGGTCTGTTGCGATGCGGGAGAAATACAACGCCTCCGAGGCATCTCAGAAGCTGAAGTACCACATCCAGACCTCCGGAAGATCGTTGCATAGTCAGGAGGTTCAGTTCAACGATATCAGAACGACCCTGCAGGCCTTATGTGCAATCTATGATAACTGTAACAGTCTGCATACCAATGCCTACGACGAGGCAATTACTACCCCGAGCGGTGAGTCTGTACGCAGGGCCTTGGCTATCCAGCTTATCATCAACCGTGAATGGGGCCTGGTGAAAAATGAGAATATGAACCAGGGTAGTTTCATCGTCGAAGAACTCACCGACCTGGTCGAGGAGGCGGTTCTGTCTGAATTTGAGCGGATCACCGAACGCGGAGGGGTTATGGGGGCCATGGAAACGGGATACCAGAGGAGCAAGATTCAGGAAGAATCCATGTACTATGAGTATCTAAAACATTCCGGTGACTATCCGATCATTGGTGTCAATACCTTCAGAAATCCTGATGCCGACTATACTGCGGCCAACGCTGAGCTTGAGCTTGCCCGAGCCACCGATGAGGAAAAGGACGAACAGTTGGCACGCCTGAAGGACTTTCAAGAACGTCACGGCGAATCAGCGTCTGCTGCCCTGAAAAAGCTCCAGGAAACTGCTTTGGCCGGTGGTAATATCTTCGAGGAGATGATGGAGGCTGTAAAGACGTGCAGTTTAGGTCAGATAACCACCGCTCTCTATGAGGTTGGAGGAAAATATCGAAGGAATATGTAGATCGTATCAGCGCTACGTCAAGTATCAGAGTTGTAAGATTGCGCGCATTTTGGTTTCCTGCGAGGCGCGATTGGAGGAGAGAAGCCAAAGATAGACAAGATGCAACAGATAAGGCTTAATATGATACCAAGCGCTGAAAGCTACAGCCTGTTTTCGCGGGCTGTAGCTTTCAGCTTATCTATGAGGTTTCTTTTTTACGAAGGTATTTTTAGATTAAAGGATAGTATGAGATTTTCAGAAATTGAAATAAAAAGTAGAAACATATTTAATGAGCACTGCACTCACCAAAAGCACACCTGATATAACCATACCATTCCACAATCCTTCAGCAATTGCAGTTATCGTACTTACAACCGCCATCTTGTTTTCCAAATAAGTATTCTTCATAATTCCGCAATAGGTTGTAGATTATTGTGAGCATCCAACGAGAAAATATCTTTGGATTCCAGTATGTTTTAAAATCAGGCTTCTTGTTGTGCGTAATGTGCCTAAAAAAAGCGGCGCGTAAATTCTTTATCCCTCTCTCTTAAGATACGAAAAAGTGCCTGTCTCTGTCAAGTAAAATAACAGCCGTAGAAATGGGCGCATAAAGGTGCAAGATACACACTCAATTGAAATACCTTTTCCTGTTATGCGTTACATATCGTATAATTATGAATACAATTACGGATAGGCGGCATGAACTGTCGCGATGGGATGCGTTTAAAAAAGTCGATTCCGGAAAGGGGTCAGTTGAAAAGCGTTGCTCTTGATCAAAAGACCAACTTGCACAACATGCACTCTCCTGTTCCTCCTTGTTCATTCCCCAGACCCTTATACCCCGTCATTTTTCACGTCGATCTCCCGCAAGTAAAATTGACTTTGACCAGGGAATAACTTGAAGCAAAATATTTTTTATTCCCACGACTATTCAACTACTGATTCAGGGAGTGAACTGCTCATTTCACGGGACGCCATAAACCAAATCCCTGGAGCTTCATTGCAACCGTCCAGGTTACAGAGACCTGAGAAACAAACAGCTCATACCCTTCCTTTCCGATAGACTGACTTTCAGGGGTAATCAGATAATATTTTAATTGAGGGTGAAATTCCGGCACAGAATTGATATGCTTTCAATTATCCGATTCGTGTTATAATGGCACCTCTATAATTCTCAGTTGTCAATTGAGTGGAATATTTTTAAATACAATACGTTGTGTGTCATGTTCAAACTTGTCTAAAACCAAAAGGGGCATTATGGTCACGTCAATTATCCTGATGAATGTCGAGCGTTCAAAAATCAATGAGGTGGCTGAAACACTTGCGGAAATGAATGGGGTTTCTGAGGTGTATTCGGTAAGCGGAAATTTCGATCTGGTGGCAATCATCAGGGTTGAGAATAATGAAAAACTCTCTGAGCTGGTTACCCGCCGGATGTTGAAGCTTGAGGGCATTCAGAAAACAGAGACCATGCTTGCCTTTCAGACTTTTTCGCGCCACGATTTGGATGCAATGTTCACCATCGGCCTTGATGGAAAATAACCGCCGTGAGCCTATCTAGTGCGCGGTAATTTTCACGGGTATGGGATGATATGGTAATGGCTCTTTTACTTCCTGAACAGGTCCGACAGTTGATTACGGACCAGCTGACATTGCCCTCTCCTCCGGCAATTGCGGTACAGATCCTCAATACTGTGCAGAAGGATGAAGTTTCGGTAAATGAGCTGGCAAGAATTATTTCCGCTGACCCGGCTCTTACGGTTAAATTACTTCGGGTTGCCAACTCCAGCTTTTATGCTTTGCCGAACCGGATAACGAGTATTGAACGGGCGATCACTGTTCTCGGGATGAATGTGGTAAAAAATATTGCTCTTTCCTTTGCTATTGCCGGCAACATGCAAGGTGATGAAAAAGGGGGATTTGATTTTAATTATTTTTGGAGACGATCGGTGACGTGTGCCGTTGCGGCGGAGCTTTTGACTACATATCTCGGCAAAAAGAATGAAGATATTTTCGTCACGGCCTTGCTTCAGGATATCGGCGTCTTGGTCCTTTATATCGGGAAAGGGGAAGAGTATAGCCGACTCTTTCAGGAGAGGGTGGCATCCAGTACTCCGTTATTTGAACTGGAAAGGGAGAATTTCGGCTATGACCATCAAATGGTTGGAGCAGCACTGATAGAAGACTGGGGTTTGCCGACAAGCATTTCTCAACCTTTACTGTACCATCACAATCATCAAAACGCTCCTGACAAATATCGGCAACTCACCGAGATTCTATCATTTTCAGGGATGTTGTCGGCAATTTACAATGAAAAGGATTCGGCACATCAGGTGCGTCTTCTGCACGAGGAGATGGCAACGAAGTTTGGTCTCAATGAAGATCAGATTCGAGAACTGGTTGACAGGGTAGCAAGCGAGAGCATTGAAGTTCTCAACACCTTCGAGATTGATCCCGGCGATATCCGGCCGTTTTCCCAGATGCTGCAGGATGCCAACCAGCAACTCGGTAAGTTGAATCTCTCGTACGAACTGCTGGTGCTGGAGTTGAAAGAGGCCAAAGAAAAGGCGGAACGGCTGGCGACTGAGCTTCGCAAGGCAAATTCCCGTTTAAAGGAACAGGCTGTTAAAGATGGTTTGACCAATCTCTATAATCATCGATACTTTCAGGAGATGCTGGAAAAACAGCTCGCATATAGCACGCGTTATCGACATCCAGTTTCACTGGTTATATTCGATATCGATTATTTCAAAAAGATCAATGATACCTACGGACATCCGGTGGGTGACCTTGTGCTTGTCAACCTGGCCCGAACAGTCACCGGACTTGTTCGAACGACGGACATCATCGCCCGCTATGGCGGAGAGGAATTTGCTGTAATTTTACCCGACACGGATCGAAAGGGGTTGAAGGTGTTTTCCGAACGTCTTCGTCGGGGAGTGGAACGACTTACAACCGACGCCGAAGCAAAGCATATTCAAGTAACCATAAGTGTAGGAGGTGCGACGTACTCCCTTAAAAACTCTCACATAACAAAAGAAATCCTGATAGATACGGCAGATAAAGCGGTTTACGCATCGAAAAAGGGTGGTCGGAACATGGTTACGATCCTTGATCCGATGGTCTCCGGTTGACAACCGCGATAGAAAAGTCCACAATCCGTGATACACGTGTTAATGGAACACTGGCCCCCTTTTAAAAAGAGGGGTTCAAAGGAATTTCGCTAAATGAATACGAATAAGAAAAAACCGTTAAAACAGATACCTTTGCGCGAGAGAATTATAGTTGCTCTGGATGTGGAAGACGACCGCAAAGCGCGCGAGATAGTCAAACGTTGCGAGTCCCACGTGGGATTTTATAAAGTCGGGTTGCAACTTTTTATGGCCTCATGGTTTGAAAGCATCGACTGGATCTTGGATCGGGGTCATAAGGTAATGCTCGATCTGAAATTTTTTGATATCCCGGAAACCGTGAAACTGGCCGTTGCCCAGGTCAAAAGCCGTGGAGTCAGTCTGGCAACGATCCATGGCAATGATGCCATTATCCGGGCTGCCATCGAGGAGCGTGGAGAAATGAAGCTTCTTGCGGTAACCGTGCTGACCAGTTTCGGCGAGGAGGATATGCGGGCTATGGGCATGACCCAGTCAGTGGCCGATCTGGTGTTCTACAGGGCCGCACGGGCCTTGGAGTTGGGGTGTGACGGAGTGGTTTCTTCCGGACTGGAAGCCGGTCGTCTCCGAGAAAGGCTGGGTGAGAAACTGCTCATCGTCACCCCGGGAATTCGTCCCGGGGCCAATGTCTTGGATCCAAACGATGATCAGAAACGCATCGTCACTGCCGGAAAGGCTGTAGCCGGTGGCGCCGATCATGTGGTTGTCGGCCGTCCCATCACCAAGGCCCAGGATCCGGTCAAAGTGATCGAGGAAATGCAAAGGGACATCGAAACGATTTCCAAGGGATGAGGCAAGCATGAAGAAGATTTGTCTTTTGGTCTTTATTACACTTGGCGGCAGTCTGGGCTGGTGGCTTGGTGCTTCCTTCGGGATCATGACGGCCTATTTTGTTAGTCTTGTCGGCAGCCTGGCGGGAGTAGTCGTCGGTTGCATCATTAACCAGAGGTATCTTGACCTGTAAGATCCATTTCCTCCAGTCGCCAGTCGTTCCTGAGATGAAAGATACCTTCGTGGTTAGTAAGGTCAAGATGGATGGGGGTGACGGAAATATACCCGCTCTGGATGGCATGCACATCCGTATCCAGGGAAGAGTCCCTGACCGGGGTACCGCCACCTATCCAGTAATGCATTCTACCGTGCGGGTCGTAAATTTCATGGATCGAATTCTCCCACAGTCGTCTCCCCTGTCGTGTGATCCTGATCCCGGAAATTGTCTCTCCCGGGATATTGACGTTCATCAGGGTATTTTCAGGCAGTCCGCGGGCCAGAATCATTGTTGCAAGTTTTGTCGTTACCGCGGCTGCGGCATTGAAATCATAGGGCGGAGCGCTGGCCAAAGAGACAGCTAATGAAGGAACTGAATACATGGTTCCTTCAACGGCTGCCGAGACAGTACCGGAATAGGTGATATCGTCCCCCAGGTTGGGGCCGGAGTTTATGCCTGAGACCAAAAGATCAGGTTTCTTTTTCAGGATCTTGCCGAGACCTACGGCCACACAGTCCGTCGGTGTTCCATCAAGAGTGTAGATTAAATCACCGAGCCTTTCGATACGTAATGGACGGTTCATGGTCAGGGCATGGGAGACAGCCGAGTTGTCCCGGTCGGGGGCAATAACTACAATTTGTCCCAGAGAGGTCATGGCTTTTCGGAGGGCGGTAAGTCCCGGGCTGGCAATTCCATCATCGTTGGTTAAGAGAATGAATGGCATTTTTTCTATGAATAGGTTGAGTTTTTGCTTTCTTCGGCGTTTTTTAAGAAGGCCTGCACAATCGGATTGATCCTGTTTTTACCCACTGTGCAGATGCCGACCGAAAACGGTTTGAGTTGGGGGACCTTGTCCAGCACGGTTATTTGATCTTGCATCGGGCTTTTTTCCAGGACCAGCGCGGGAACGATACCGATACCGCAACCGAGGCTGACCATGGTAATGATGGCTTCGTTGCCGGCGACTTGTGCATAGATGCGCGGTTGTAGTTTTTTCTTTGTAAACCACCTCAGAGCCCGTGTCCTGCTGAGTCCTTTTTCCGCAACGATGAGCGGAGTCAGGGACCAGTCAATTTCTCCGTCCCCGGTCCAATAAACCGTCTCCGGGAAACGGGCAGGGGCAATGAATATCAGAGGGGTCTCGACGATCTTGATAAACTCCAGCTGCCGCGGTCGCTTATCGGGGAGCGCGGCAATTGTCACATCGACCTCGCCGTTTTGTAGTTTGGCAAGGGCCATCGCGGCATCGCCTGTCTGTAGATTTATGTGGACCTCCGGGTAGGTCTTTCTGTACTTGCCGAGAATATTGGGCAGTATACTCAGTATGGCCGTGACGGAGCAATAGATCGACAGTTCCCCTTTCAGGACGGAATCACCGGCAAGGTCGTTTTGCAGTTCATTGAATCGCAAGATGGCATCTTCGGCATAGCTCTTGAAAATTTTGCCGGCAGGAGTCAGGGAAACAAGGCGATTGTCCCGGATGAAAAGCTGTTTTTCCAGTTCATTCTCCAATCGCTGAATAGTTCTGGTTAATCCCGACGGAGTGATATTGCAGGCCTGACTGGTTCGGCCGAAATGCAACGTATTGGCCAGATGGAGGAAGAGTTTCAGTGCTCGGATGTCCATGGTGATTTTCCGGTAGCGGTTGGCAATTGATTGAAGCCAGCGAAAGGCAAGCATAACCAGTATTGCAAAATACGCAACACAATATAACGAATAAATCACTTGACGCAACAGGGAATAATCAATATATCAGGACCAGCAAGATGAAACGAAAAATTCCTGACTTCGACAAATGGAATAGGTCTTTTAGCAAAAGATTTTCGGCAAAAAAGTCTTTTTAAGAGACGACAAGGTCACCTCAAAAAGGAGAGAGCAATGGGTCAAAATTATTTTAATAGTCTGCCGCTGCGTCTGCAGCTGGAGGAGTTGTCGCAATGCCGTTTTATGGATTCTTCCGAGTTTAACGGAGTTGAGGCGTTGAAAGACAAGAAGATTGTTATTGTCGGTTGCGGGGCGCAGGGATTGCATCAGGGGTTGAATCTGCGTGACAGCGGCCTGGATGTATCCTATGCGCTGAGAAAAGACGCAATTGAACAGAAACGTCAGTCCTGGAAAAATGCGACGGAAAACGGATTTGCCGTTTCCACCTATGACAAACTGATCCCGACCGCTGATCTGGTCATCAATCTTACTCCCGACAAACAGCATTCAAACGTTGTCGAAACCATCATGCCCCTTATGAAACAAGGAGCCTGTCTGTCCTACTCCCATGGTTTTAATATTGTTGAAGTGGGAATGCAGATCAGAAAAGATCTGACCGTAATTATGGTGGCTCCGAAATCTCCGGGAACCGAGGTTCGCCAGGAATTCAAGCGCGGGTTCGGCGTGCCCACCCTGCTTGCCGTACATAGGGAAAACGATCCCAATGGTGAAGGATGGGAGATTGCCAAGGCCTACTGCTGCGGAACGGGTGGAGAAAAGGCCGGGGCCCTACAGTCGTCCTTTATAGCCGAAGTGAAGTCGGACCTGATGGGTGAGCAGACCATTCTCTGCGGGATGTTGCAGGTCGGCTCCCTGCTCTGTTACGACAAGATGGTCGAGAAGGGCATTGATTCCGGTTATGCATCCAAACTTGTCCAGTATGGCTGGGAGACCCTTACCGAAGCAATGAAACATGGTGGTATTACCAACATGATGGATCGCCTGTCAAATCCCGCCAAAATCAAGGCCTTCAAATTGGCCGAAGAACTCAAAGACATCTTGCAGCCCCTCTTTGAAAAGCACATGGATGACATTATGTCGGGAGTATTCTCCGAGACCATGATGAAAGATTGGGCAAATGATGACGTCAAGTTGTTGGCCTGGAGGAAGGCAAGTGGCGAGACAGCCTTTGAGCGTGCGGAATCAACCACCGAAAATATTTTGGAACAGGAGTATTTTGATCACGGCATCCTGATGGTTGCTATGGTAAAGGCTGGTGTCGAACTGGCTTACGATACAATGGTGTCCGCAGGGATCAAGGAGGAGTCGGCTTATTATGAGTCCCTTCATGAGGTCCCGTTGATTGCCAACACCATTGCCCGGAGAAAGCTCTATGAGATGAATGTGGTGATCTCGGATACCGCGGAGTACGGTAACTACCTGTTTGCTGATGCGGCCATTCCGCTGCTCGCTGATTTTATGAAGAGCATTGATGTCGATGTGATCGGCAAGGGCCTTGATCTTGAGGATAACGGTGCTGACAATCTGGAGCTCATCCAGATCAACGAGGCAATCCGTTATACGAGTATCGAGGCTGTAGGGGAGGAATTGCGTTCGTATATGGGCGCGATGAAGCCGATTATGTAAAAAACACCAACAGATACCCAAATATTCATACAACAGACCCGACAGGAAATTCCTATCGGGTCTGTTTTGTTTTAGTACGTGCTCTCTTCAAGAGATATTTGTTCTGGTCAGAAAACTCCAAGAGTATCAATTTATCTGATCTACCTGGGACAGAATGATCCAGGGTGGATATTTTTTTTACACCATGTGTCTTCCTCTGTCGAAACGATCAAAGGAGTGATTACTTAATTGATTGATTTTAGAGAAAATCAATTGATGATCTCTTTTGGCATCTAATTTGCTAGTACTGGGGCATACTGTCAAAGATAAAATGATATTTCGTCGAGACCTGGGATTTCGAGGCCGGCTTCAACGAGGTATTCAAACAGGTTCTTGAGAGGTAGATAATAAGGATGACAACCATGAGCTTTCCACTTGTTACAGTTCCGGATGAAACATTACTTTCTCCTGTAAATAATTCCTTTGAGCGCTATCTAAGAGAAGTGAGTCGTTATGAGATCCTGACGAGAGAAGAGATGGATGATTTGGCTCTGCGAGTCTATGAAGAAAATGATCGTGGAGCTGCCTATCGTCTTGTTTCATCAAATCTTCGTTTGGTGGTCAAGGTAGCAATGGATTTCCAGAAATTCTGGATGCAGAATTATATGGATCTCGTTCAGGAGGGAAATATCGGTTTGATTAAGGCCACTAAAAAATACGATCCGTATAAAGGAGTGAAATTTTCCTATTATGCAACCTATTGGATCAGGGCCTATATTCTTAAATTCTTAATGAATAACTGGCGGTTGGTAAAGCTTGGGACTACCCAGGCCCAACGCAAGCTGTTTTTCAGCCTGAATAAAGAAAGGAAGCAGCTTGAGGTGCAAGGTTTTAAGCCCGAACCGGAGCTTCTGGCAAAACGCCTCAATGTAAAGAAATCCGAGGTTATTGAGATGAGTAACCGTATGACTAACAATGAGGTGTCGCTGGAAAGCCCGGTAGGGAAAGACTCCGATGATGAGCAGATACAGTTTATTTCGAGCAATGGACCAAGTATCGAAGATGCGCTCTGCTTAAAAGATATGAAAAAAAAGCTTCGGGATTTTCTTCAAACCCTGCAGGGACGTCACAATGAAAAGGAAAGGGTGATCCTGGAAAAACGATTGTTGACCGATGACCCCATGACTCTGCAGAATATTTCCGAGATCTTCGGAGTTTCACGTGAAAGAATAAGGCAGATAGAGGCAGCACTACTCAAAAAGATTCGGAAACATATTGAGAATGACTCGCCGGATCTTTTGGTCTTTATCCAAGAAAACTTGAAATCTTCCCCGTCACCAGCAGAGGCATGAACAAAGCCTCTGCTCTATTCAAAACAGACAAACATCTGTTAATCTTATCACTCCCCCCCCTTTTTTTCTCCTTTGGTTCCGGGATCAATCGTTTGATTGATCCCGGCCCTCCTTTTTTCCCCTGAGACCAACCGATTTCACCTCTCCTGAAGTCTGCTATTATTGACCGGTTCTGCTCTGTATGGTGGTAAAAGGTTTTTGAAGGTTGCGGAATATTGAGCGCCTTGGAGCGGTTGGTTTGTCCTTTCTAAAATTTGGTAAAATCTGATTACCGAACCAACGTTCGGCTACTAATCCAAGGAGTGAGCTGTTCGTTTCACGGGATGCTTAAACCATTCCTGGGAGCTCCAGAGACCCAAGAAACCAACAGCTCCCTCCCTCCCATTCCGGTAGGTTTAGTTTCAGGGGTAACCGGAAATTAAACTGGGTTTTTCCGGATTAAGAGTACTTATCTATAACGCGGGGAGGCGGAGGGCATCTCCGAAGGACGCCTCGCGGAGGCCCGAAGGGGTGCGGATAGGACGTCCGCATCTGACAGCAGGCCCAGGGACGGCTTGTCTGTCAGTTGTGGTGTATTGGCGATGAGGCCGCAGAGTAGCGTCCGGAAGCGATGCCCTCTGCTGGATTGTCCTTTTCAGCTTTACAAAAGTACGTTTCATTCAGATGAACCTTAAACTGTATCGTCATCGAAAAGTGTTTCTGAAATGGGGATGGTTATTGGTCATACCTATATTTATTTCCGGTTAGTTGCGGGGAGAACTAATCCTGTTTTATGGCGTTCAATATCGATAATTACCACCATAATATGCAAATATACACCCAAGAATCAGCCCTGCGTGGGGATCTGTTGCCGCTCTGTAAAAAAGGTCTTTAAAAAAACCAATCAATTTTGCGTATGGACTCTTGCAATAAAACTTCACTGAAGTTACAGTGCTGTGCCGATACGGCAAAAAACAAGGGGAAAGGGGTATTCTTCACGGAGTAAAAGAATGTTTCTGCCAGGTAAACACTTTTTTTCTACATTAAATTATAGTGTTAGGAGCTTCTATGCTGGTTAAAGATATTATGGAACCCATAACGACAAACTGGTTGTCGCCTGATATGACCTTGGATGAAGCGGTCTGTAAGATGGAAGAGACCAAATGGGGACTTTACGGTGCATCCGTCAACGGTATGGTCGTTCTCGAAGATGGGAAAAAACTTATTGGGGTTCTCTCCATCATAAATGTGATCAGAGCTGTAATCCCCTCCTATCTAGTCCTTGATGAAAATCTGGGAGGCTTTACCTGGGACGGAATGATTGAAGAACGGACGGAAAAGGCCCGTGGAAAGAAAGTGAAAGAACTTATGTCCACCAGTGTTTTGACCATTACACCTGATGCCACCTTAATGCGGTGCGCCGATACCATGATCGAGCATCAACTCCAGCGTATTCCAGTCGTCGAAAAAACAGGACAAGTGCTCGGTATTGTTCACATACGTGATCTGTATCTGGCTATTACCAATTTGATGTGCGGCGTATGAAGTAAGGAAAAATATCATGGAGAACGAAGCTGTTGTGCAGACCTTTCAGATGAATGCTGCCTTTTGGATGGCCCTGACTATTTTTTTGGTGGCCTTGGTCGCAATTATTTCAGAAAAGATTCATAAGACCATAGTTGCCATAGGCGGTGCCTCTTTGATGCTGGTTCTAAAGATTCTCAGTCAGCATCAAGCCTTTCATCTCGAAGAATTTGGTGTCGATTGGAATGTTATCTTTTTATTGATCAGCATGATGATCATTATAAATTTGACCAAACCTACGGGGATGTTTGAATATATTGCCATAAAGAGTGCCAAAATCGGTAAAGGCGATCCTTTGAAAATCATGGTGATTATGGCGCTGGTTACAGCAGTTCTTTCAGCCTTCCTGGATAATGTCACCACCGTCCTGTTGATCGCTCCGGTAACCCTGCTTATTGCCGATGCCCTCGATGTCGATGCAATTCCCTATTTAATTGTTGAAGCCCTTGCCTCAAATATAGGCGGTACTGCCACACTCATAGGCGACCCGCCGAACATCATGATCGCTTCAAAAGCGAGGCTGGATTTTATGGATTTTATAATCCATCTAGCACCTGCGGTGATTTTCATCATGGTTGTTTTTCTCTTTATTGTGAAGATCGTCTTCAGAAAACAACTAACCACCAGAGAAGAGTTGAAGAAAAGAATCATGGATATGGATGAGAGGGAAGCGATAAAAAACCCGCTCATGCTGAAAAAATCACTCTTTGTCCTGGCCGTTGTCCTGGTTGGTTTTATCTTTCATGGTCTTCTTCATTATGAACCGGCAACCATTGCCTTATTCGGTGCCGCTCTCCTGCTTCTTCTGTCGGGGACCCACGAACCGCATCATGTACTCGCCGATGTGGAATGGCCGGTTATTTTCTTCTTTATCGGGCTCTTTATCATGGTCGGAGGAGTGGTAAAGGTTGGAGTAATAAAAATGTTGTCGGTGGAAGTCTTAAAGATGACCCACGGCAATCTGTTCGGGACCTCCATGTTGATTATGTGGTTTTCGGCTGTCGCTTCGGCTGTTGTCGACAATATCCCCTATGTTGCAACAATGAACCCATTGATCGTCGACATGGCTCGTGAACTCTGGCCTCATAAAACAGGAATTGAGCTTCTCCAGTATAAGGACCTGATGCCGATCTGGTGGTCGCTGGCCCTTGGTGCATGCCTGGGTGGAAATGGAACGGCCATAGGAGCCTCTGCCAATGTCATCGTTGTCGGAATGGCTGAAAAGGCGGGGAGGAAAATAAGCTTTTTAAAGTTTATGCTCTATGGAACTCCACTCATGCTGGTAACGGTTTTTATAGCAATGATCTATGTATGGCTTAGATATTATGTTTTAAAAATATAGATTAGCCTCCTTCATAAACAAGGCTTCATTTGCTTGGTTTCTGCAAATGAAGCCTTGTTTATATCCTTTTAAAACCTGTTGCACAAGGTTGTCAACGTTCCCTTCCGACCAGACACCAGATCTCTTTTCCTTGAAACCACTCTTCCCCCAGTGGTGTGTGCTCCCCTTGCCTGATAAGCTGTGTTGGCTCTGAGTGGTGAGTGAGACAATTGTATCCTTGGAAGTGTCACCCTGTCTTAGGTAAAATATTTTGTGAGCATTCATTTTAAACGAAAAAAACAAATCCTTAAAAAAGCATAGAGGCTTACTTTTTTTTGTGTTTTCTAATGCTTGATTTGACCAAGACCTGTTTGTCAAAAAACCATTTGAAGTGTGTTTATAACAGCTGCGGGTAAATACAACGATATGTTTTAATGGAGATAAGAGGTGGATTCTTTTGTTTCCGTATAAACTGGAGTATAGTAATTACTGGCATGTTTGTGTGATTGTTTTTTCCCATGTGTCAAATAAGAGATCGCCTATCCGGAGGCCTGAACTGATGTCATTATTGAACAAATTTTCCAAATCTCTTTCCAGAATGCAAGAAAAGGAGGAGTTGCACAAGTTCCTGTCTATAAAGGCCAATGGTGTCTTTTATAGAATGACCCTTGCTTTTGGTTTCTTTTTTCTCGGTCCTTTTCTTGGTTTTACCTATCTTGGGATCAAGAGTAAACTTTTCGGTAGTCAGGAGCTGTTGTACTGTTTTTTGGCTGTTTTGGTCTTCTCTCTTTTTGGATACATCATTTTAAAACAGATTGCAGACAGTATCCTGACCATCGAGACCCAGATGACCCATAAGGATATCGGCAAAGGTTTGACGCCTTTGATGGGGGAGAACGAGCTGGGTAATATTGCCCTGATCGCTGAATCAATGGATAAACATCTTCATGAGACCAGCGAAGCCTTGACTCGTCGAATACAGGAGATAAATGCACTAAGAGAGCTTGGTGGGCTTTCAGTCTTTAAAATTACCTCCCATGCGCTGATCGATTTTGTTTTGCAAAAGGCTATAACCATTAGCGGCTCAGCGGGCGGAGCGGTATTTTCCGCATCCCGTAGCGGAAGTCAGGCGATGGTGATGTGTCAAAATGTATCAGGAAGAGGGATAAATGTTTCAGGAGGTGAAAAATTTCCTTCCTCTGTGTTTCCTCTTTTCTCGGCATTAAACGAACAACAGACAAATCTCCTGCAAAGAATAGAGCTCAACGGTCATGACGGTTTTTTTGATCAGGATATTAAAAACGTCATTGTGGTCCCTTTAGGCAACGAAACCGGTCATATCGGGATAGCAGTATTGGCTATGCTTGAGGATCACTCTTGGGATCGGAGCAGCCTCGAATTTTTGACCACCTTTTTTAGTACTGCCGGTTCAATGTTGAGGATGAAAGAACTGGGGATAAGAGAGAGGGAAACCAGTAGTGAGCTTAAATCCGTTTTGTCGATACTCAGAATCATCACCTCCGATTTGGAAGAAAAAGATCTGTTAACCGCAATTTCCGTTCAGCTTTGTGAATTTATTCCCAACAAGTGGGTTGGGCTTGCTCTGGTGGACGAGATAAATGGTCAAATTAGATTGGCGCATTCTTTTGGTCATCCGGAAGGTGAAGAAAAATTGGGGATGCTGTTGGAAAAGGATTCGTCACTTTTCCGGGCAGCCATCGATGCCGTAGAACTGATCTGTGTCGATGATCTGGAAAAGGGAAAAAAATACTGTGAATCCGGTTTGTTCTCTGAGATAGGGTTGAAATCCTGCCTGGTAAAGAGACTTGATGCAAATAGAAAGGCCATTGGTGCGATCTGTCTGGGAAGCGATCTTTCCGGCACCTTTAGCAGAAGGGATAAACGGATGTTCAAAATGGTGGCGACAGGAATATCGCTTGCCCTCGAACAGACACGGTTACTTGCAAAGGAACGGTCTAAAACTGCTGAGCTGGAGGTGCTCAACAGAATCAGCGCTGCCTTAACCTCTGCGGCTTTCGATATGAATCGTGTTTTGAATTATATTTTGAAAATGATCACTGATCTCGTTCGAGTCGAGGCCGGTGCAATAATGTTGATTCAAAATGATATTCTCTCCTTTTATGCGACCATCGGCGCTGTTGGAAAAAATTTTGACGGTTTGAGGATCAGAATAGGTGAAGAGGGGGTTTCCGGATGGGTTGCGGCCACCGGTGAACCTGTTATTGTCAAGGATGTAAACGATAACCCTCACTTTTGTGAAGATATCGATAAAAGGACCGGGTTTAAAACCAAAAATCTTCTCTGTGTTCCGATGATTACGGGAGGCCGAGTGATCGGCGTTATAGAACTTCTCAATAAGAAGAGTGGAACCTTCAATGAAGAAGATATGAGGGCAACCAAATCCGTGGCTTCTTCAGCTGCGATCGCCTTGGAGAACTCGCGACTGTATGGTGAGTCCATGCATTTAGCCCAGAAGGAGAAAACGATCAGAACCATATTTCAAAGGTATGTTCCTGAAGAAATAGTAAATGATATCTTAAATAAGGGAGAGACGGAACAGCTGACGGTCGGGGAGAAGAAGATTGTAACCGTCTTTAATGTCGATATCAGAGGGTATTCCACTCTGTCCAAACAGGCTGCCACTGAGGACGTGGTAGGAGTCCTGAATTATTTTTTCATGAGGATGGGCAACATCGTTTTGAAATATAAAGGAGTGTTGGACAAATATTTAGGCGATGGATTGCTTGCCGTTTTCGGAGCCCCGGTTTCTTCCAAGAATCCGGCGTTGGATGCAACCTTTGCGGCAATTGAGATGATAGAGGCAATAGAGGCGGTCAGCAGGCTTTCCCGGGAACGTTGCGGCGCACCGTTGAAGATCGGGGTCAGCATCAACACCGGTGAAGCCATTGTCGGCAATATTGGATTTGACAAAAAAATGGAGTATACCGTTATCGGAGATGTGGTCAACGAAACCTTCCGGCTCCAGGATCTTACAAGAAGAAAAAATAATTCAATCCTCATTAGCGAATCGACATACCAGCAGGTAAAACTTTTTGTCCATGCCAACCAATGGCGAGTAAAAAGATTTGCCGATAAAGACAGCACCATGGATATCTATGAAGTTGTAGGTAAAAAAGGCGCAATGGATCCGGAATATCATCAGCACAGACTTGAGCAGAATGTTTCCGATACCTCAATTCACTGAGTTCATGTCAAGAAACTGCTTTTTTCACCCTGTCTCGATGAGTTCAGAGATTTGATTGTTACAGATCAGTAGATCAGTGATGGCGTAGTATCTTTCGGCGCTATACTCTTTTGCCAATAAACAGTTGCGAAGACAGATTTTTCAGTTGTTGATCAACTATCAATAGACGTTAAATGGAAGAAAATGGGGTGGGGAAAGAATGTATAAAGAAATCTGCATTGAAAGCATCCCAAATAGTTTCACCAGATAATTCACATAAACCGGGGGGGCTGTAAATATCCTCTCAAAAACCAGTCAGGATACAATCAATGCAGATAATGGGTCAGGCCGTAAAGCCTCTATCTCAAGTTCACGCAGTTAATCTACCGGGAGATAATTGTGCTCATTGGTCAGCAACTCGTATCGACCGTTGACAATTACATATTTCCTATTGAATTGATCAACATACGCCTTGGTAAGCCGCCTTCCGATCGGCATGCCGGGAACAGGCTCATTGATGATAAATCCGCGCCCAACCTGACGATAGGAGATATTTTGGTTAGTTTCTTTCATTTGTAGTAAGTGTTTTTCAAAAAAATTCTGTGATATTTAAATATAAAACCGTCATATCTTGTGTCGTGCTGATCGGATCGTCAATCACATCTTCAACAGCCGTTGACTTTCAGATCCTTTCATAACCCGTGTCAAAATAAGAATGCATAGAATATGCCAAAAAATAAATATCTGTTGAAGTAAGTGGGCATTTTATCACTCTTGGCCGTATTTTATCCAAAAGACAAGAGCTTACCTGCATGATATTTCTATGGCGGGCCGACCAAACGTGATCTTCTCCTCACCGGAAGTTTTGATAAAAAGGCCGCAAGTGTAAACATTGTTTGCGAAGAATTTAATTCTTGTTTATTCCTGGCGGGAAAGAGATAAAGAATTTTGACAAATTCGGAGAGGAAATGTATCATAACTAGCCATGTTTCCATGCATGGTATGCAATTATTTATTATCGACTAGGTAGTCGGTTCCGAATTAATAAGCGACAACGAAGTTTCCAATTATGAACTATCTTTCTCTCGCCTCTTCTCGTCCTTCACCGAAACATCTGGTGGTTCTCAGGCAAAGATTATCCCAGGTTGCAGGTTCATGGGCTATGGATGACTATCGGGCCTTTGTAACCTTCTATATCCGAATATTGCCGAAATTGATGAATGTTGAACGGTGTACTATTTTTATTATGGAAATAGGAAGTAATAAAATTTGTTCAATTTTCGGTACCGGTCTTGACGAAAAACAGATTGAGCCGCCTATGGAGGGAAGCATTGTCGGGAAGGTCATCAGTACCGGAGAAAGCCGCATTGAAAACGATCTCAAATCCCATTCGGGATTCCATGTTTCGGTGGATGAACAAACTGGTTATGTCAGTAGGAATATGCTCTGTGCGCCGATTAAAAGCATAAGCGGAAACACAATTACCGGTGCGATAGAGCTTCTGAATAAAAACAGCAACGCAGCCTTTGATGAGAAAGACCTTGAACAGTTGGAGGAGATTGCCCAGTTCCTTTCCATTTCCATCGAATCCATCGTATTGAATCAGGAAATCTTGCGTATTGCCGGGGATCTGAATAAAGAGGTAGACAGGTTGGAGCAGGCCTCCGTCCGGGGGACCAAGATAATT
The DNA here is from genome assembly GCA_963822095.1 of uncultured delta proteobacterium. GTDB lineage: Bacteria > Desulfobacterota > Desulfobulbia > Desulfobulbales > Desulfocapsaceae > CAWGGS01. The sequence continues at coordinate 135,745 of CAWGGS010000039.1, read as the reverse complement.
GCGGAAAGTCCGGCTATGCGTGAGGCCTTGGATCTTGTGCATATAATAAGTAATTCTCCGATAAATGTCATTATCCAGGGTGAAAACGGAACGGGAAAGGAGCTCATTGCCCGGATGATTCATGAACGGGGAGAGAGAAACCAGCAGCCTTTCGTTCCGGTCAACTGTGCATGCATTCCGGAAAGCCTTGCCGAAAGTGAGTTTTTCGGTCACGAAAAAGGTGCCTTTACCGGCGCGGAAACGGTCAGGAAAGGCGTCTTTGAAGAGGCAAGCGGCGGCACGCTTTTTTTGGATGAGATTGCGGAGATGCCTCTGCAAATACAGCCAAAATTTTTACGGGCCATTCAAGAAGGGGAAGGGTGTCGATTGGGCAGCAGCAAGCCGATTCATTATGATCTCCGCCTGATCAGTGCTACCAACAAGGATTTGTCGGCAGAGGTAAAAAAAGAAAATTTTCGCGAGGATCTGTTTTTTCGACTTTTTTCGGTGGAGATTATTCTTCCGCCATTACGAGAACGCCATGAGGATATCCTTCCCTTGGCATTGCATTTTCTCGAGGTAACCAACCGGCATTTCAAAAAAAACGTGCTTGGTTTTTCTCCCGAGCTTCTTGATCTTTTTGAGCAGTATTCATGGCCGGGAAATGTCAGGCAACTTCTCAAGGAGGTAGAACGTCTTGTGGCTTTGACTGCCGGAGGCGAAGTGATTTCTCCCGAGAAGTGTTCCCGTGAATTGCAAGGCTTTTATAAGCTGCAGAAAAAAACTGGAGGCGGCGATCCGTTGACTGCTTACGCTATTGGTCCTCAGGTCAGAGAGTTGGAGGTAAGGCTGATTAAGAAAGCGATGAAAAAAGCGAAGGGAAATAAATCCAAAGCGGCAGATCTGCTAGGAATCACCCGACAGGGACTTCTTAAAAAGATGAAACGTTATCATGTTGAACCAGCATAATGAACCAGCATGCCTGGATCAAATTTTGCGAGTCTCAACGAAACAAAAAACCCTGTTCCAGGATCGGGTTAAGTTTTCAAACAGGACTTTCATAGAAAAAGATCTGAGCAGGGATCTTGAAAGATGAAAGGACTTGCGTGGCAATTAATCTATTCCCAGGTAAGCTTTCTGCACTGTTTCGTTGTTCTTCAAGTTTGTTGCCGTATCGCTGATGACAATCTCGCCGTTCTGGATCACATACCCTCGGTGAGCGATGGACAGGGCCATCAAGGCGTTCTGCTCGACCAGCAGGATCGTTGTTCCTTTTTCATTTAATTCTTTGATGATATCAAAAATGAGTTCCACCAGAACGGGGGCTAATCCCATGGAAGGCTCGTCTAACATCAACAGGCGGGGATTCACCATGAGACCCCGGGCAATGGCTAGCATTTGTTGTTCGCCGCCGGAGAGGGTGCCGCCGTGCTGGGTGATCCGTTCTTTGAGGCGCGGAAACAGCTCGAAGCTGTGTTCCATTCGTTGTTCGATATCATCCTGATTCTTAACAGTGAAGGCCCCCATCTCCAGGTTTTCCTGGACGGTGAGATTCGGGAAGATGCCCCTTCCTTCGGGGACATGTCCAAGCCCTGAAAGGACGATAGTATGGGGCTTCATATGAGAGATGTCTCTATCCTCCAGTAAAACCCGACCTTTTTGCGGGTGAATCATTCCGGAAATGGTTCGTAAGGTTGTGCTTTTTCCAGCCCCATTGGAGCCGATCAATGTAACAATCTCACCTTCGTTCACCTCAATAGATATCCCCTTCAAGGCATGGATATGGCCGTAGAAGCTATGAATATCTTGCAAGGATAGGAGGCTCATTTAATCTTCTCCTCATGTTGTCCGGCTACTGCACCTCGCCCGAGATAGGCTTCGATGACACGTGAATCAGAACGGATTTGGGCAGGTGTCCCTTCTGCAATTTTCTCGCCATGATCCATGACGTAGATCATTTCCGAGATATTCATGACTACGCGCATATCATGTTCGATGAGCAGGATAGTTATGCCTTTATCATCACGGATATGTCTGAAAAGGCGGGTCACATCTTCTGTTTCCTGGGGGTTCATCCCGGCTGCGGGTTCGTCCAAAAGCAACATCAGCGGGTCGGCGGCTAAGGCCCGTGCGATCTCCAGGCGGCGTTGACCACCGTAGGGAAGATTTTTTGCAAGTTCATTGCCGATTCCCTTAAGACCCACATAGAGCATGAGTTCTTCGGCCCTTTTTTCCGAATCCCTCTCCTCATTTTTAAAGGTAGGGAGATGAAGAAGGGTCTGAAGGGGGGATTGCTTTAAATGGATATGCATGCCCACCAGGATATTTTCGATGACCGTCATATTTGCAAAAAGACGAATGTTCTGAAACGTACGCGAGATACCGCGTGCGGCAATCTGATCTGGACGAAGGCCATGCAGTGGTCTGTCGTTGAAGAGGATCTTTCCCTCTTCCGGGTGGTAGATGCCGGTCATGCTGTTGAAGAAGGTGGTCTTTCCCGCACCGTTGGGGCCGATGATGCTGACGATTTTCCCCTTTTCTATACTGATAGCAACCTTGTTGACGGCGGTCAGACCGCCGAATCTTTTGACGACGTCAATTGTTTCTAGGAGTGCCATGGCTTTCCTCGTCTTATTCCTCGATAACGTTTGCCTCGGATGAAAGTTCACGTTTCCGGCGTTTGGACGGAATCAAACCGGCAGGGCGAAAGATCATCATCAGGACCAGGATCAGACCGAAAAGCATACGCTGGTATTTGGCCGGATCCAGTTGCGTTGACAGGTTGGCCCAGGCGAAATGAATGATCGGGATGACTGCATCGCTTTGGCGGAGTTGGCTCAGATAGAGGGAAAGACCTTGCAGGACCTGCAGATTGAGGATGGTAACGGTGGCTGCTCCAAGGATCACGCCGGGGATACTGCCGGAGCCGCCAAGGATGACCATCGACAGGACCCCGATGGACTGCATGAAAGAGAAGGATTCCGGACTGATGAAGGTGCGACTGCCGGCAAGAAGGACCCCCATGGCCCCGGCGAAAGAGGCACCGACGGCAAAGGCTGCCAATTTCATCTTGACCAGAGGAACCCCCATGGCAATTGCAGCGGTTTCATCCTCACGGATCGCGGTCCAGGCGCGTCCTATTTTCGAGTCGTCAAGCCGCCGGGTGACAAAGACGATAACAACAATCACTATCAGGGCAAAGAAATAAAACATCACGTTATACATATCCGCTGCGCTCACACGATGCCCCACAATGTTACTAAAGAGCGCATTAAAGGAATCGACGGCAAAATGAGGCATGGTGGGTCGTTGAATCGGTGTGATTCCTTGTGGTCCGTTGGTAAAATTAAGCGGTTTGTCAAGATTGTTGGCAAGAACCCGGATGACCTCGCCAAAACCCAGGGTCACGATGGCAAGATAATCGCCACGCAGACGGAGAACCGGGGTTCCGAGCAGAATCCCGGTCAAGGCGGCAATCAGGATCGCGACGAATATGAACAGATAGAAGGCATCTCCCGGCAGCAGAAAGGGAAGACCAGAGGGTTGGGTTCCTGGTGCGTAATGAAGGATGTAATACTGCTGGGAACCGAAAAAAGCCCAGAGATAGGCTCCGACAGCATAGAAGGCCACGTAGCCGAGATCAAGCAGACCGGCAAAACCGACAACGATATTCAGCCCCAGTGCCAGGGCGGAAAAGACACTGATCTGGAAAATAACCTCCAGGTAGAAGATATTTCTGACACCTACCACCGGAAAAATAAGCAAGGTCAGGATGACGCCGGTGGCCAATTTGAACAGGCGATGGGTATTAAAATAATACAGTGAGAAAAACGAGGTTATCAATACCAGAAAGGCGAGGTTCGAACGGGGATAGAGATAAACGAGCAAAGAGCCCATGGTCATATGGAAAAGCACAAGAATATATGGGCATATCCCCTGATCCAGTCTTTTGAGAATGTTTTGAGAAAATGAGGTGACCATATGCCTCTCCTTAAGCCTTCTGGGCTACGTTAGTGCCCATGAGACCCTGTGGGCGGAAGATGAGTACCAGAATCAGAATGCCGAAGGCGAAGATGTCTTTGTATTCAGTACCGGCTGCCCCCATGGTGAAGACCCCCATGAAGGCACCGGCATAGGTCTCAAGCATGCCCAGAACGATACCGCCGAGAAGAGCACCGGTCATATTGCCGATGCCGCCGAGGACGGCAGCGGTGAAGGCCTTCAGGCCGGGGAAGAAACCGACGAAGGGATCTATCCGGGTGAATTTCAGGGCATAGAGAACGCCTGCTGCGCCGCCCAGCATACCGCCTACGAGAAAGGTCAGCGAGATGACGCGGTTGACATCAATACCCATAAGACTTGCAGTTGGGTGGTCCTGGGCAACAGCACGGATTGCCTTGCCGACCTTGGTAGCATTGACCATATAGTTCAACCCGATCAGCATCAGCACGGCGGAGACGATAACTATGATTGATTTAACGGACATGCCTATCGTTAAATGGGCGGTCCCTAAAGTCATCCTGCTGAAGATCACCCAGTGGTCGAAGTTGCCAAAGCTTGGGATAATCCTGTTGAACTGTCCGGTGGTCAGGCTTTCAGTAAGGCGAATGGTATCCTGGAGGAAGAACGATACGCCAATTGCGGAAATCAGGGGTACCAGACGCGATGCATTACGAAGCGGACGATAAGCTACTCGTTCGACGGCGACAGCCAGACCCCCAGCCGCGATCATGCCGGCAATGATTGCCAGGATTAGATAGACATAAGCCATTGCCAGAGAGGCGTGGCTCAAAACTCCATATTTCTCCAATGCAATCAAGATCTCCACACCGACGAAGGCACCGGTTGCAAAGATCTCACTGTGGGCGAAGTTTATGAACTCCAGGACACCGTACACCATGGTGTAGCCCAGGGCGATGGCCGCATAAACAAAGCCGATGGTCAGGCCGTCCAAGGTCACTTGAGGGAGATTGGTAAGTGTATAGGTAAAGAGAGAGACATTCATCCGTTCATAAAGTGCCGCTCCCACCACGGTCTTGTCGAGTATCAGGGCAAGAACCAGGACAATGGTCGACAAAACAACCGTGCTGCCCAAAGAGAAGTAAATCATCTGCCCCAATGGACGCAGGAGCTCGCGGACGTTGATGGGTTTTAAAAAGCGTTTCATATGTGATGAACCCGATAAAAAAATCTCCCGGATGCTCAGAAAAGGATCCGGGAGATTTAAGTCAGGGAGGATTATTTAGGTGGAGCGATATCAAGGGTCTTAACAACAGGGTTTGAACTCCACTTTGCAGGATCATCGGAGGCCACCTGCATGACGAAATATTTGGCAACTGTCGGATCACCAATATGATTGAAAGTGATATCGCCCGTGATGCCGTGGTAGTTCTTCGTGGCTCGAACGGCATTGGCAACGGCTTGTCGGGTGGGGAGTTTCCCATGGTTGGCCTTGACTGCGGCCGCAATGGCCTTCAGGCAGATTCCCATGGAGTCAAAGCTCTGGGCGGCAAAGGGTTGTGGATCAGCGCTATATTTTTTCTTGAATGTCTTGATGAATTGAGCGGTGCCCGGATAGGCGGAGGCGGGACCGGATACGGTCGAATAAAAGGTTCCGGTGCCTTCCTGTAGGTTTTTGCCACCAATTTTGATCGCATCGGAGGAATCGAAGCCGTCATCACTCAGAAACATGCCCATATAGCCTCTCTCACGGGCCTGTTTGAACAAGACTGCCGCCTGGGGATACATACCGCCGAAGTAGACGAGATCAGGATTGCCGGCCATGATCGGAGAGAGAAGAGGATCAAAGTTGGCCTTTTCCTCGGTCCCTTCAAAACCAACAATCTTCATTCCCAGTTCCTTGGCCTTTTTCTTGAAGAATTCAGCAATGCCCTGGCCGTAAGCCGTTTTGTCATGGACGATAAAAACGCTTTTTACTTTATGGTTTGCAGCAAATTCGGCACCGACAACACCCTGCACGTCGTCACGACCGACTATGCGGTTAACCTCAAGGTACCCGCGGGTGGTAACTTTCGGGTTGGTATTAGCAGGAGAGACATTGGCAAGACCTGAGGTATGATACACCTCGGATGACGGGATCTGAACGCCGGAGTTGTAATGACCGACAACGGCAAGAATTGCAGGATCGGAGACTATGCGCTTGGCATTTGCAACACCGGTATCGGGATTTGCCATGTCATCAAAAGGAGCGAGCTCAAGCTTGAATCCCATCTTGGTCAGTGGTGCTCCTAATTGTTCCATTGCCATTTCGGCACCGCGTTTGATGTCGACACCGATAACGGATTGATCGCCGGAGAGCGGTGACTGGGTGGCGATTTTAATTATTTTTTTAGCGGCAAAACCGGTAGAGCTGAAGGCCATTCCTGCAGCTATGAACAGCGAAAGTATAACCAATAAGCGTTTTTTCATTTTCCTTCCTCCTCAAAAATCAGATGAACGGTTTAAAAACAAACATCTCTGATGAAACTCCCCGTATGATATTTACCCCCTTCGTGTTACAAAGGTCAAGCAGAGTGTTGTTCTAAGAGGCATTATTTTGCTAGTTCCATGATACTAAGAAGAGAAGACACACCACTGTCTCATAGGTTGCAGTTTCCTAGAGGGATTTTAGCAATGTTGATTCCTAATCCTCTGGAGGTAGGTAGTATATTGGAAAACAATTTCGAGAGGATAATTACAACCCAAATTAAAATTTCCCGATCAAACAAATGACAGGTAGTTGTATGTTTAAACGACAGAGGTGTCGAAAATAGAAGAGAAGATGACTAAGAGGAGAGAGCTGGACGTATGAATTGTTGGAGCAGATAGGCAGGTCCTGATTATCTGTGTGAAAACTCTTTTGGGCAGATCTCCGACTGAAATTACCCGGTGATTGCTCGACTTCGCAGCAAACACCGGGTAATTTCGATTGTATCGAGATTAGAATAAGAAAGAGATATTCATGACTTATCTCAATCCTCAATCTTGCCGGTTTTCAGGCGCTTTTGGTAGATATCCTTCAGTTTATAAAGATCCTGCTGCAGTTCAAACACCCCATGCCAATGGGCATAGTCGGGACCGGCCATGGCCGCTCCTTGACGCATCCGCCTGCCCTCATGATGCCAGAGGTGGTAGATAATTCTCTGGAATTCATCATCCCATGGGTTTTTCTTCAATAGGTTTTTTTCAGCCAGTTCCTTCTTCATCGCCAGGGCCGGCTTCCAATATCCTTCATTATAGAGTTCGACTTGACTGTCGGCCTGCTCGAAGAAGTTTTTGGTATGGAGAGGGCTATGACAGTTATTGCAGACGGCCTCCATTTTTTTCCTGCCTTCGATACCGTTGCCGGTGAGTGGGCTCAATGGGTCGGACGAGTTCCTGACTTTTGATATCGGAGCCCAGAGATTCCATTTGAGTCTTTCGGAAATATTATGGGTGGTGGTTAGATTTCCGATACCGCTCATGTGGCATACGGCACAGGTCGGGGTCCGGTAGTCACCGGGTTCCCAGGCATCTGGGGCGCTTGCAAAGTTCCACTTGCCGGCCTCCGTGTTGTATATCTGGCCATGTTTACTGTTGTTGTAGATCTCGATATCAGGGTGATCCGGACCAAGGTGACAGGATGCGCAGGCGGCAGGCTTTCTGGCCTCGGCTATACTGAATTTGTGCCGGGTATGGCAGACGATACAATTTCCCACCGATCCGTCCGGCCAGATGGTGCCGATACCGGCTGCCGGCCAGGTTTCCTTGGTCGGTCTCTTGTCTGCATCGAGGGTCACTACGGAACCATGGCATTGCATGCATCCCGTCATTTCTGCGGTATGTTTGAATTTTTCAATGCCCTGTCCTTCATGTTTTTCAATGAGGGCCGTCATAGCCTTGAAGTTTCGTCCATCCGGGCCCTTGTACTGGAAGCGAGCGCGGTAGTGGCCGCTCTTATCGAACTGTTCGACCTCTTGCGTATGGCATCGACCGCAGGTCTTCGGTGTCACCAAAACGGTGATGTAGGTGTCGGTGCCCTTGACTCCCGGGCAATTTTGAGAGGCCATCGGCGAATCCTTCTCGACTTGGTGGCAGTCGATGCAGGAGACGCCCACATGAGCATGCTGACTCTCCTTCCAGTCGGCAACGATTCCCGGCTGCTTGGCAGCATGACATTCAACACATTTTTTGCCTTCGACCGTAAGACCTCGGTCAACCTTTAAGGTCTTTAGGTTGCTGTCCAGGGCAAAGGCTGAAGAAGCAACTCCTATGACAATAACCATAGCTGAAAGTAATCGTAACATTTTTCCTCCCTGGAATTTTACAATCTCAAGATTGCTTTACGTAAGCCGGAAGTTTTCATCTCCGATTTATCTGATAAAGGCATCTCTTATATTTTTATGACCGACATTTTCATGGCATTTAACACAGGAAGAAACCTTTCCCATCAGAAAATCCTTGTGGGCCGGAAAGGCCTTGGGGATTTTATATTGCATTGCTTTCAGATCATGACATTCAAGGCACCCCGAACTATAGGTAAATTCTTCTTTGTGTTTTAAATTGGCTATCCAGTCAAAAGATTTCGCCCAGAATAGTTCTCCGAGGACATCTTTTGTTCCGGAGGCGATTTTTGCGGTTACATAATGAAAGACGTTGTCATGGGGGAGATGGCAATCGACGCACTTTGCCTTAAAACCAAGATCGTTTTTCCCTCCGTGGACGTCCTCGGTATATGCCTGGGCAACCGTCTTCATGGAATGGCAGGAGGAACAGAACTCTTTGTCTGCGGTGCGTTTGATCATCTCGGCGGAAAGCAAAGAGAGTACAATGCCTAAGACAATGCCGCAGCAAAGAACGAAAAAAAACTTCTTCATGAATTTCCCCGAAGGTTGGTGTCTTGAATAACCGGAATCCTACAAAAACGTAAGGCCCTTATAGGTACCTGTTTCATGGGGAGGAGGTCAAGGGAAAAATTATCAGAAGGTAGAGCAATTAGTGAATCAATCCGGCTAAGAACATGGTTAATGGTGGATAAAAGGTGATCAGCAGCAGGTCGACAAGCAGGATTAATAGAAAGGGCAGGACCTGCTTGCAAACGGCACTCAGGCTGTCTCCCGAGATGGATGACGATACGATTATACAGATACCCATGGGAGGGGTCAGCATGCCGATGGCCAGATTGGCGACGACAATCACCCCCAACTGAATCATATCTATTCCCAGAGAAGGGAGCATGGCACTTATCATAGGTACCAACAAGATCAGTGCGGCGGTGGTCTCGACGAAGGTGCCGGCCACCAGCAACACCAGGTTTATCAGCAGCAGCAGGGCTATTTTGTCGTGGGTGAGGCCCAGTAAACCACCGGCCAGGCGAGCCGGAATGTCATCAATTGCCGATATCCAACTGAAGATTGAGGCCGTGGTGATGATGAACATGACAATGGCGGCCATGATAGAGCCGTCCCGAAACAGGGCGGGCAGGTCGCGAAGATGGATTCGACGATGGATGAACATCCCGACGAAAAGCGCATATCCCACAGCCACGGCGGCCGACTCGGTGGCTGTGAAGATTCCGGTGAGTATGCCGCCCAGGATGATTACCGGTGCTCCAAGGGCGGGAAGACCTCGTATCAAAGTACGTAAAACCTCACGGGCGGAAAAAAGGGTATGGGTACCATACCCCTGCCGATGCGAAATCAAGGTTGCAACGAAGATCAGGGAAAGGCCGATCAATATTCCGGGCAGGATGCCGGCTGCAAAGAGGCGCCCTACGGAGGCCCCGGTCAGGAAGCCGAAAATGATCATCGGGATGGACGGCGGTATGATCACACCGGTGGAACCGCCTGCCGCCTGGAGTGCAGCGGCAAAGTCGGAACGGTAACCGGATTTTTTCATCGCTGGAATCATGATGGCCCCGACAGCGGCGGTGTCGGCGGCGGCGGAACCCGAGATGCCGGCGAAAAACATGGCCGAGACGATGGCCACGGCGGCCATACCACCGGGAAGCCAGCCGACCAGGGCGGCGGCGAAATCGATAATTCGGTGGCTGATCTCCCCGGCTTCCATAATGATTCCTGCAAACATGAACAGGGGTACCGCAAGTAGGTTAAAAGAATCCGCCCCGGAAAAAAGCCTCTGAATAGCCATCATCATAGGGAATTCTCCCTGCAGTGCGATGGCGGCAATCGAAGCCACCCCGATGGCAATGGCTATCGGAGTGTCGATCAGAAAGAGGAGAAGCAGAAGAGGAAGAAGGATCTCAACCGTCACGGCTTCCCTCTTTTAAATCCTGCATAAGAAATAACAGACAGTGACAGACAAACAGCAGCCCGCTGATCGGGATGACGGCAAAGATGATCCATTTGGGCAGGGAAAGAGCAGGGGTTATTTGGAGTCGGACAAAATAGCTGAAGGCAATGCCGTAATAGATCATCACCCCGAAAAGGCACAATGAAATGCAATGGACCAGGAGAGTGTTGGCACGCCGCAGGCGTGGGCCCAACTTAGATGTGAGGATGTCGATTCCGGGATGGGCCTTGCGATGGTAGGCGGCGGTGGCGCCTAAAAAGGTGAGCCAGACCAGAATATATCGGGCCAGTTCCTCGGCCCAGAAGAGGGAGTGGTTTAAAAGATACCTGAAAATAACCTCGAGTATAACGATGGAGGCCATTGTTATACCCAAGGCGGAGAGCAGAACATCCACCGCCCTGGAAAGTCTGGAGTCGAATCTTATAAAGGCCTCCATCATGAGGCTATTTCACCACAGCCAGTATCTTGGTCAACATGGCTTTTACTTTGGGCTCCTGGTAGATATCCATGTTCTTCAGATCGGCGACCTTGGCCCGGAAGGCTGCGATATCGGGGTGCTCTTCAATGATAAACCCTTTCTTTTTCAATAGCTTTAACCTGGCGGCATTCCCTTCCCGGTTTTCCCGGCGTTGGTAGACGGCCGCAGTGTACATGGCCTTTTGCAGCATTTCCTGGGTTTTGGGTGTAAGGGTCTTCCACCAGATAAGGGAAGCGACGTCAATATGGGGGGAGTAGACATGGCGGGTCAGTGTCAGGTATTTCTGGACCTCCCAAAGCTTGTATTCCACAAGAACCCACAGAGGATTCTCCTGGCCGTCGATAACGCCCTGCTCGAGTTCCGTATAAATCGGCCAGGGCATCGGTGTAGGGTTGGCCCCTAGATCCTGCCAGATTGCCTTGTGCATGGCTGAAGCCATGACCCTGATTTTCAAACCCTTGACGTCTTCCGGGGTTTTGACCGGGCGGCGGCTGTTGGTCAGGTCCCTAAATCCGTTTTCCGAAAAGCACAGCCCCTTGAAACCGGCGCTTTCCAGGTCTTTTAAGATTTCGGCTCCCAAAGGTCCGTCGAGAACGGCATCCGCCTGCGCATTGCTTTTAAAGAGAAAAGGATAATCAATCACCCTGACGATCGGGTCAAAGGTGTCAAAGGGCCCGCTGGTAATAACCCCCATTTGCACCGTATTCAATTGTATCTGTTGCAGGATTTCGGTCTCGTTGCCTATGGAACCGGAGTGGTAGATCTTGACCTTGATATCGCCTTTGGACTGCGCTTCAACAAGGTCTTTGAATTTTTGGGCAACAATATTCTGGGCGGAGCCCGGTTTGGTGACAACACCAAGTTTGATGGTCATTTCGGAATAGGCCGAAGAGACCATAAAGCAGAAAAACAGAGCTGGAATGAGGCAAAGAAATCTTTTCATACTATCCCCCGTTGATGTGCATAGGAAAGGCAAAAGTGATTCATGTGCTCTCTTGAGACTGGCAAAAGCTGGGGAAAAGGTCAAGTTATTTCCGCTTTCAAGCAGGTTTTCATTATGAGCTCACCTTGGTAATTTGCGTTTTCGTCTTGTTTCCCGGGGGCTGTGCTCATCTTGTTTTGCCCACAATTTTATCTTCGCAATACCCAATATATGCCTGAGGTGGAATTTTTCACAGTACTCGATTGAGAATAAAAGTTGGCATTTTTCCTGGTATCCTTGACTCTGGAGGGAATCGGTCGGAAAATAAAAGAAGACCTTCAGTCCGGGACTGGCTAACGTTTTCTTTATTTCAGGAGGGTCAGGCAATGCATACGCGAAATATTTCCGCTCCCACGGGTACCACGCTTTCGGCCAGGAGCTGGCAGACCGAAGCGCCGCTACGGATGCTGATGAACAATCTTGATCCCAAGGTGGCCGAACGGCCCGACGAGTTGATCGTCTACGGGGGTATCGGCCGGGCAGCCAGGAACTGGCAGTGTTTCGACAGGATAGTCGAGACCTTGCGCAGACTGGAGCTTAACCAGACATTGCTCATCCAGTCCGGAAAACCAGTGGGTGTCTTCAAAACCCATCGTGACGCTCCCCGGGTTTTGATCGCCAACTCCAATCTGGTGCCCCATTGGGCCACCTGGGAGCATTTTAACGAGTTGGACCGCAAGGGACTGATGATGTTCGGTCAGATGACCGCGGGCTCCTGGATCTATATCGGCAGCCAGGGCATCATTCAGGGGACCTATGAGACCTTTGTCAGTCTGGGGAAAAAACATTTTGATGGCGATCTCTTAGGCCGCTGGATCCTCACGGCGGGGCTCGGTGGCATGGGCGGTGCCCAGCCGTTGGCCGCAAAGTTTGCCGGCGCCTCGATGTTGGCAATTGAGTGTCGGGCCGATCGGATCAAAAAACGACTGGACAGCGGCTACCTTGATGTGCAGGCCGCCGATCTGAGCGAGGGCCTGCGGATCATCGAGCGCTCCTGTGCTGACAAAAAACCGGTTACGGTGGGGGTACTGGGCAATGCCGCCGAGGTCTATCCTCGTCTGGTCAAGATGGGAGTAAGTCCCGATGCGGTAACCGACCAGACCAGCGCTCACGACCCGTTGCATGGCTATCTTCCGCTTGGCTGGAGTGTGGAGGAATGGGAGAGAAAGCAGAACGAGGATCCTGTCGAAGTCATGCAGGCGGCACGCGGCTCCATGGTTTCACATGTTCAGGCGATGCTTGATTTTCAAAAAAGGGGTATCCCCGTTTTTGATTACGGCAATAATATCCGGCAAGAGGCCTATAATGCAGGCCTGAAGGAGGCGTTCTCGTTTCCGGGGTTCGTCCCGGCCTACATCCGGGATCTGTTTTGTACCGGACGGGGGCCGTTTCGCTGGGTGGCCCTGTCGGGTGATCCAGAGGATATCTACCGGACGGATGCCAAAGTCAAGGAGCTGTTGCCGGGGGACCGTCATCTGCATCAATGGCTCGATATGGCGCGGGCGCAGATCAGGTTCCAGGGCCTGCCTGCCAGGATCTGTTGGGTCGGCCTCGGGGATCGGCATCGACTGGGGCTTGCCTTCAACGAGATGGTGGCCACAGGTGAATTGAAGGCCCCGGTCGTGATCGGCCGCGATCATCTGGACAGCGGTTCGGTGGCCAGTCCGAACCGGGAAACCGAGGCGATGCTCGACGGTTCAGATGCGGTCTCCGACTGGCCGCTTCTAAATTGTCTGCTAAACTGCGCTTCGGGGGCGACCTGGGTCTCATTTCATCATGGCGGTGGAGTCGGGATGGGCTATGCCCAGCATGCAGGCTTGGTAATCGTCTGCGACGGTACGAAGGAAGCGGCGGCCCGGATTGAACGGGTCTTGTGGAATGACCCGGCAAGCGGGGTCATGCGCCATGCCGATGCGGGTTATGAGAAAGCCATAGCCTGCGCCAAAGAAAAGGGATTGGATCTGCCGATGCTATAGTAGCTGTACGTTTTTTTTGGAGATAGACGTGGGAGACCTGTTTATTAAAAATCCGGCTGCGATCGTCTCTCCCCGGCCAGGTCTCATCAGGGGCAAGGGCTTTGGGGATCTTTTGATTCGTGAAGGTGTCTCGATCCTTATTCGTGGTGGTATTATCGAGGCCATAGGAGATCTCTCCCACCTCGAACAGGTGGCGGCAAGAGACGGATTGCCCGTACTCGATGCAAAAGGAAAAGCGGTGATCCCGGGTTTTGTGGATTGCCACAGCCATGCGCTTTTTGCCGGAAACCGGGCCGGAGAATTCGCCGGAAGGATAGGCGGGCTTGATTACCAGACCATTGCCGCTGAAGGCGGTGGCATTATGGCAACTGTCCGGGCGACCCGGAAGTGTTCCGCCGAGGAGCTTAAAGAGATTGGGAAGTACTATTTGGCAAGAGCCCTGCGCCAGGGGATTACAACAATGGAGGTCAAGTCGGGATATGGGCTTGATCCGGAGACGGAGATCAAGATCCTCGAGACCGTCCAGGCGTTGAATGATGAGCAGCCCATCGAACTGATTCCGACCTTTCTCGGCGCCCATGCGGTCCCAAAAGGGGTGAGCAAAAATTCCTATCTGCAACAGGTTAAAGACATGATCCCTGATGTGGCACGACTTGCCCGTTTCTGCGATGTCTTCTGTGAAGAAGGGTATTTCACTCCGGAGGAAAGCGCAGAGATCTTGAATATTGCCAGGTCCCACGGTATGCTGCCGCGGTTGCACGCCAACCAGTTCAACGCCATCGGCTGTGTCGATAAGGCGGTGGAGTTGGGAGCCGTCTCGGTTGATCATCTGGAGGTCTTAGACGATCGCGAGGTCGCCGTATTAGCAGGCTCCGGTACGGCCTGTGTGGTTCTGCCGGGAGTCTCGCTCTTCCTGGATATTCCCTATGCCCCGGTGCGTCGAATCATCGACGAAGGGGGTATTACGGCAATCGCCACCGATTTTAACCCCGGATCGAATATGAGCCTGTCGTTGCAGTTGATGATGTCGCTTGCCTGCATGAAGATGCATCTCAGAGTAGATGAAGCCCTTTGCTGTGTGACCCAAAACGGAGCCCATGTGCTGGGGCTTACCGCTGTGGGCTGTATTGAGGAAGGCCGGCAGGCGGACCTTCTGGTTCTGGATTCGGCGAATTATCAGGAGATGGTCTACTTCTATGGAGAAAACCATGTCCGACAGGTGGTCAAGAAAGGAGTAATTGTATGAAACGGGAAATAGAAGACCTGCTGATCCCGTTTCATCCGGACACTGTCCGGCACGATCCCCATGATCTGCTGCAGAGTGATGTCACCTCTTTTACAGTAGATGGAATGAACGATGCCTCCCATGTCCTTCTGGGCTGCCCCCAGGATCACGGTGTGCGTCGCAATCATGGCAGGCCCGGGGCTGCTGGAGCACCATCTGCAATCAGGGATATCTTTTATCGATTGAAACCCCCGATGGATCGTGAAGCGATCAACCTGACGGATATCGGCGATATTATTGTCGACGGGGGATTGGAGGATATCCATGTCCGATTGCAATCTGTTGTCGCATCTATAGTAAAAGCCGGAAAAACAGCCATCGTGCTCGGCGGCGGCAACGACATCTCTATTGCCGACGGTGCGGCCCTGGCCGAGGTCTTTGGGAAAATTGCGGCCGTCAACATCGATGCCCACCTTGATATCCGGAAAAACTCCTGCCGTCATTCCGGCACCCCATATCGAATCCTGCTCGATGGTGACCTGATAGAACCTTGCAATCTCTTCGAGGTGGGTATCCAACCGTGGGCCAATTCTGCTGAATACATCCAGGATGCGATGGACTTGGGCATTCAGGTTAGGACGCTTATCGAGATGCGAGAGAGAAGTGATTCCTGGGATACCCTGATATCTTCGCTGCCAGCGTTGCCGCTGCTGGTTGGATTTGATATGGACAGTGTGCGCAGTGCCGATGCGCCTGGGGTGAGCGCTCCCTCGCCGATAGGATTTAATGCTGAGGAGATCCTGGCCTTTGTCGACCGGATCAGGCAGCATCCGAAAGCTATGGTTTTTGAAATTTCCGAGGTCAACCCGGAGCTTGATCGGGACGGTTGTACTGCCCGTCTGGCGGCTCTTGCAATATATGTATTTCTTTATGGATTGAAATAGGGGAAGGAATGTCGAACATGATTCTTATTGACAGTGACCGGGCTCTTGGTATGAAAGAAATTCTCCTGGTTGCCGAACCGGGAGTACAGGTCGTTCTGTCGTCTGCTACCTGGGAGCTTCTCCATGAACGACGCTCCGATGTGGAGTGTTTCATTGCCGAGCAACCAAGACCGGCCTATGGTTTCAACCGAGGATTCGGACACAATGTCGACCTGGCAGTGCCGGCGGAAAGGCTCTCGGAGCTCCAGGAAAACCTGATCCTCTCCCATGCCGTGGGTGTTGGTGAAGCCATTGATCCCGCCATTGTTCGGATGACGATACTGCTGCGAATCATCTCACTTACTCGGGGTCACAGCGGAGTGCGGCCGGAGTTGGTAGAGGCCTTGATTGGACTCATTAACCATGGGATCACTCCTTTGGTACCCGAATTCGGCTCTGTTGGGGCAAGCGGGGATCTGGCGCCTCTTTCACATATCGCCCTAGCCCTTCTGGGGAAGGGACGGGTGATTTACAACGGTGCTGAGCTCGATGCGGCCGATGCACTGGGATTGGCAGGAATGGCTCCACTCCGCCTTGAGATGAAGGAGGGATTGGCCTTGAACAACGGGGTCCAGTTCATGAATGCCATCGGGATATTCTCCTGCCACCATCTCAAAATGCTGCTCAAGACCGCCGCTGTCAATACCGCCCTGGTCAGCCAGGTGATGCTGGCCCCCGACTCCTATTTTCGTCCTGATTTCCATGCCCTGCGTCCTCATCCCGGGGCTGTGAAAGTTGCAGATTGGATCTGGAGGTTGATGGCGGACTCTCCCATCCGTGAATCGCATCGTCCCTTCGAGGTGGACGGCCAGGTCCAGGACCCATACAATATTCGTTGTGCGGCGCAGGTCCTTGGGGCATGCTGGGAGCTGATCGACAGAGCTCAACAGAGCTTTCTTGTCGAGGCCGATGCCGCCACTGACAACCCGATCCTGCTGGCGACGGGAGACGATGCACCTGCCGGATATCGGGGAAAATATGTCGATATAATTTCGGGTGGCCATTTTCATGGTATGCCGGTGGCGGTCCAGGTCTTCAACCTTCTGCAGGCCCTCGGGATAATGACCAATCTGGCCCATCAGCGTTCGGCTCGTTTTGTCGACGATTCGAAAAACAAGGGACTGGGACGAGATCTCAAATGGCCGGAGCTCAATCAGGACGAGAATGCCGTTTCCTCAGGCATGATGATGCTCGAATATACCTCGGCCGCCCTGGTCAACGATATCTGGGGATCTCTGACCCCAAGCCATCTTTTCAACATAGGGACCAACTCCGGTCAGGAGGACCATGTCAGTATGGGAGCAAGCCTTGCTGTCCGCTTGCTGAAAACCATCCCGAAAGCAGCCCAGGTCCTGGCCATCGAACTTGCCTATATTTGCCAGGCTATTGCCGTCAGGAGGATTCTGCCGGTGATCCCAACCTATGCGACCCTGCCGGAAGATATCGCCCGTGATCTTTCCCGTATCAGGAAAAAGCTGCAGAAGTCCGTCAAAGGCGTGATTTTCGAAGTTACAGTGCAAGGAGAGCATCCTGTGAGCGAGGATGAGCGACGGCTGAGCCCGGTTTCGGAGACTCTGTACAAGAGCATCGAGGAGCAGGAACTCTTTCCAACAGTTAAAAAAGATCGTTTTCTCGCCGATGATCTGATGAAACTTGCCCGCTTTATCGAAAGCGGCGAGATGGTCGAAACGGTGGAAAAAGAGATCCGCCTGGAGTGGGCAGGGTCCAATTGACAGGGCTTTGGCCGCATAAGAAATCATTTGCTCAGCCGATTGGAATCAGGTAGTCTAATCGTTGAATAAGGTGTCGATACGACCTGAAGAGGGAATCCTGTGCAAATCAGGAACGGGCCCGCCGCTGTGACCGGGGACGAAGGCTGCGAAGACCACTGACCAGTGAGGTTGGGAAGGTGCGGCATGGAGGAAGATCCGGGAGTCAGAATACCTGCCTTATTTCATTTTTTGAGACGCGTCTCCGAGGATCAGAGACGGCAAAAAGCATCTGTGGAGAAATCAGGGCCCCCGGATCGATCGTATAATTGGTCCGGGGGCTTTTTTGTCTCCGGACCCACCCTTTACAAGGAGGTAACAGATGGATAAGAGAGAACTCGCCTTTACGAAGCAGGCCATCATGAGCACCAAAGACTGGGATGTCTATCAAGCCATCATGAGAAAATGTCTGAGGGGCCCTGTAAATGACCTCAAAACTATGAAAAAGCCCATCAAGGCATAGGAAGGTTCGGTCGGGGTCCCGGGAGATCGGGGCCCTGATTTGGTTTGGTTCAGACGGTTTGCAAGTTTAATCTCTTCTGCGTTTACAGTATATCTTTACATCCATGCACGGAGCTCCGAGAGTGCCGTTGATCTTGTCAGGTAGGTGATGTCATGGTCCTGGGCCAGGTCCTGAATGGCGGCAAAGAGGTCTCCAGGCGTGTTAATGTCTGTATCCCTGGTTAGGGGGAACTCTTTGACATAGCCCCACATATGCTGAAGGGTGTTTTGCAGTCCGCCTTCCGAGGGCTGGACCCTTAATAAAAATGTCAGGGTCATGGCTACTCTGTCAAAGGTTGCTTTGCTTGTATCTGTTGCCGCCAAACGTCCTAGAGATGAGTAAATCTGCGGGTCTCTGGCCAAAATGGAATATTTATGTTGGGCCCAAAGTTCCTGGACATTTATCGGCAGCGGTATCCGGCCTCGTTGTTTCCCTTCATATTTTTCGGCAAGCAGGGTGAACTGTCTTTCAGGTGCATCGATAAAGACCGAAGGCCACAAACCTGCAGGCTGAAGCAACTCCAACGGGGTCCGGTCATGAAATCCCCTGAGGTGCATTTCTGCCCGCACCAGAGCATGGCGGATACGGAGAGCTCCCTCGTGTCCACGCCAGCGCATGGTCTCGGGATGGTGGGAATAGCCTTTTTTGTTATTTTGGATGATCGAGACGATTCCGTGTAGCTCGCGGTGTTCTCCGAGCAGGCTGTTGTCGTTTAGATAGCCGGGGCTGACATCCCAAATACGCATGGTTGTTCCCTCCTTATTCTATGTCTCCAACGTAATAGGAAAATATTTTAAAGAATAAAACAGTTCTGGTAAATTTCCTTCCCTAAATGAATGTAAGCCAGGGTCCAGCAGAGGTAGTAACTCCTTGAACGGCTACTGTTTCAGATCAATGTGTTTTTTTACCGTCCGTCTGTCGAGCCTGGTGACTTTCGCCACGGCTTCGTAGGACCCAAGGCGCAGGTAGAGTGCCCGACAATAATCGGAGAGAAGTCCCTGGGCGGTGAGCGTTTCCTCGTTTGATCCGATTGGTGCCTGATCAGAGTTGCCGATCGAACGCGTCAGTTGGTGCCACCGATACCTGTTTTTTAAGAGCACGCTGCGCACACATTGCTCAAGTTCCCTGACATTACCCGGCCAGGTATAGCCCTTCGGCTGATTCTTTTGCAGGTAGGCCTTTATCTTTTTTACGAGCCCTGTTGAAGGTTGTTGCAGGATGCGCCTGACGATAAATGAGAGGATAATGTTGATCTCTTCTTCGTTTTCAGTTAAACGCCTGTGAAGAGGCGGTACCTCGATGATATCGGAACAGAGCCTGTAGTAGAAATCGTCACGAAACTCCCCATTTTCCCGTAATTTTCCAATATCCTTGTTGGTGGCGGCAATGACCCGGCCGGAAAAGCGTTCCGGCTTGTGACTGCCCACCGGGGTAAAAGATCGTTCCTGCAAAACCTGCAGGAGCTTTATCTGGATGGGTATGGCAACATCGCCGATCTCATCGAGAAAGATGGCTCCGCAGGGACTACAGCGGGAAAAGACACCACTATGGTTATCGACGGCACCGGTGAAAGCGCCTTTTTTGTGACCGAAAAGCTCGGATTCGATCAACTGCTCGGGGAATTGGGAAAGGTTGATTGAGACAAAGGCCCGGGTGAAGCTCTCGCTGAAGGCGCCGGTCTTGTCGTTGAAAGGGATGAAGCCGGACCTGCCGATTGCCGCTGCCGCAAGCCCCTTGCCGGTGCCGGTTTCACCGAGGAGCAGGGTGGAGAAATCCTCCATTCTGTTCCAGAGGTAATCATTATACAGCGCGATATCTTTGGTGAAGATATTGTCCCAGAGGCTTTCTTTCAGCTCACGGACACATCGGCTTTGGCCGGCGATACCGCCAATAAAATAAAAGGCGCGTCGCATCTGAAAAAAGAGGGCAAAATACCGAAGGGCCTCCTGCCGCGAAAAACCGAAACCGGTGAAAGCCTGCAAGACCTTTGTTGCAAAGGGTACACGACAGGGAGTATCTCCGGTGTGAATCTGTTCTTCGATACACCTATCGAAGGCGTCGCAATAGGTATGGAACAGGAGGAACAAGCGGCCGTATTGCACCAGTATACCGTCTTCATCACCAGAGGTAAAATGCCTTTCGGGTTTGCGCTTTCCTGCCGATTTGAGCTTCTCCTCCACCTTTGTCACCAGAGTGGCAAGAACCTCATCGTTTGGTGTTTGCAGGCCCAGTCCGGTCAACTCGAGATCGACCCTTTGTCGTTCTTCCCCAAAGGGGTTGGCAAAGGCGGCTTGTTTTATCTTGCGGAAGAAATCCCGGTCTTCTGCGTTCATAGATCCTCTCTTGTTTGATCATAGAATGTACAAATGCTAAGCATTTTATGCTAGCCAGTTGAATACACAATTCCTTTAATTTTGTAAATAATATTCTGATTCCAATGAGTAACGAATAATAACCTCCGTGGCACGATTCATGCGATATCATCGTCAACGTTACAGCCGGAAAAGATTGAGAATCACGTCAAAGGATAGGGAGTTTCTATGAAAGAGAAACTAAGGAATTTTGGCCGGCTCTGAGAATCAGAACCGGCCGCTAGCAAACTTTAAGGATGGAAAAATCAGTCAATTATTGCGAAATCAAAGACATTTGTCTACAACAGGAACAGGGAGCAAAAAATGAATAACAAAGCGGAAATCAAGGCAGCCCGGGGCAAGTTCATCGCGATGGCGATCACCTATTGCCTGGGTGTCTTCAACGACAACTATTTCAAACAGGCGGCCATGTTGATGGCCGTCTCGGCGGGTTTGAGCCATTTGCAAGGTACGGCCACTGTGCTTTTTGCCCTGCCCTTCATCCTCTTTTCCTCCTATGCCGGATGGTTTGCCGATCGGTTCCCGAAGAGGAAAGTCGTCATTGCCACCAAGGCCCTGGAGCTTGCGGCCATGCTCATCGGTGCTGTGGGAGTGATCACCACCAACTGGTATTGT
Source organism: uncultured delta proteobacterium (assembly GCA_963822095.1). GTDB lineage: Bacteria > Desulfobacterota > Desulfobulbia > Desulfobulbales > Desulfocapsaceae > CAWGGS01. The sequence goes on along the minus strand of CAWGGS010000039.1, from coordinate 114,574 downwards.
ATCCTGGCCATGGTTTTTTTGATGGGTCTGCAGTCGACATTGTTCAGCCCGGCCTTGAACGGTTCGATCCCCGAACTGTATCCGGTTGCGTACATCCCCAAGGCCAATGCGATCCTGAAGCTTGCCACGACGCTGTCGATTCTCATAGGCATTGCCACGGCTGGTCTGTCTCTTGATCATAGTCCTCTCCATTTTGGCACCTTCAATCCAGGCTCCCTTATGGTGGCGACGGTTGTTGTCCTGATGGCAGCTATCGGCTGCATCGCAAGTCTTGGTGTCCACAGACGACCTGCGGCCGCGAGAAACAAGCCATTTCCATGGTTTGGGCCGGTCAGCTCCCTGAAAGACTTGTTTTCGATCTGTTCCGATAGACAGATGCTGATAGCATTCTTCTCAGACAACTTCTTCTACTTCCTGGCCACAATCGTGGTGTTGACAATCAACACCATCGGACTCCGTCAACTTGGTTTTTCCCAGACCGTAACCAGCCTTCTTTCGATGTCTCTGATGCTTGGCGTCTGTATAGGTTCTTTCATCGCCGCAAAACTCGTTACCATGGACCGGTGGTCCCGATTTTTGTGCCTGTCGGCAACGGGTATGGCGGCAGGTCTTTTCATGGCGGGAGCGACCGTCTATCTGCCTTCGGCAGTTCGGCTTTTCTGGATTGCTGTGTCCTTAATCGGTACCGGTGTTTTCGGCGGTCTGTTCCTAATTCCGATTGCAAGCTTTCTTCAAGTACGACCAGCAGATACAGATAAAGGCCGCGTCCTTGCCACTGTAAATTTCAGTGGTTTTGTCGGGATCATGTTTGCGGGGGTCTTTTTCTCATGGCTCGATGCGTTCTTTTCACCGGCTATGGTGATGGTATGCCTGGGGTGTCTGTCCCTGTTTGCGGCAGGACTTATCCATATAGTCAAAAATCCGCAGTTCAACCCGATTCCTTCAATTCTCGTGCATCTTTTCCGGTTTCTTCTCGGTCTGCGGTACAGAGTTGAGGTGAGCGGGCTTGAATCGATCGGCAAGGAGGAGGGGCGGGGGATAGTGTTTCTGCCCAATCACCCGGCCCTCATCGACCCGGTCATTGTGATGTCTGTTCTCTATCCTGGTTTCCAGCCACGACCGCTGTCCGATGCCGACCAGGCCAATATGGCTGGCAACCGCTGGATAATGCAGCATATCCGGCCGATCACCCTGCCCGATCTGAATAAAAACGGGCGTGACGGGAAAGATCGCATCAGAGAGGCCCTGCAGGAGGTCGTGCAAGGTCTGCAGGCAGGCGATAATATCCTGCTTTACCCCTCGGGCCGTCTTGCTCACAGCAACAAAGAAGATCTGGCGGGGAATTCCGGAGTTGAATATATTCTGGAAAAGGTACCTGGTGTACGGACCGTCCTGGTCAGGACCACCGGGCTCTGGGGGAGCAGTCTGAGCTGGGGGGGAGGCTCTGAGCCGTCTCTTCATAAAAATATCGGCAAATTTATCCGCTACTTTTGTGCCAATCTCCTCTTCTTTGGTCCTCGTCGAAAGGTATCGATAGAGCTGGTCGAGGACACTGCCTTGCCGAGACTTACGGGGCGCCGACAGATAAATGCCGCCTTGGAACGGTTCTATAACGCTTGCTTCCAGTCCAATACCCATGTTCCGTATTACTGGTGGCAGGGCCGCAAGCCGGCCGTCCTGCCTGAGCCGGAAAAGAAGAAGGTTGTAGGCGATATCGAGATTGTTTCCCCTGCAACCAGGCAGCTGGTCAGGGAAAAGGTTGAACAGCTGACAGGTCAGAAGGTAAGCGGTACTGAACGGCTGGCCAATGACCTGGCCATGGACAGCCTGACGATGATGGAGCTGGCGGCCTGGCTGGAAAGTGAGTTCGGAGTCCCTGTTGATGATCTCACTGCACTTGCGACTGTGAACGATTGCATTCTTGTTGCAGCCGGCCAGGTCCTCCACTCTGCCCCTCCTGAAAAGAAGCCGGTACCTGAAAAATGGTTTCAGGATGATGGCGTGCAACTGTCACTGGGTACTCATTCGACGATCACTGGTCTCTTTCTGGCCCAGGCGAAACGGTATCCGGACAGGATTATCCTGGCCGATCAGCTGGCGGGAGAGAAGACCTACCGCCAGGTTGTGACCGCCATCTTTGTGTTGAAGCCGATTCTGGCAAAGGTTAAGGGACAGCATATCGGCATCATGCTGCCTGCTTCGGTCAGCGCCAGTATCCTCTATCTTGCCACCCTGTTTTCCGGAAAGACGCCGGTGATGATAAACTGGACGACCGGTGTAGGTAATGTCCAGCATGGTCTGGGGCTGACAGATGTTGACACTATTGTCACTGCCCGCGCCTTGCACAGAAAGCTGACCGGACAAGGTGTCGATCTGTCGGCCATTGCAGCGGACTGGTTGTTCCTTGATGAGATCGTACCGACAATACCGCTCTATACAAAGATTTGCGCCGTCCTTAAGGCAAATTTTGCTGCCGGTTCCCTTGAAAAGATCAAGGTTTCCAAGACTGCAGCCATCCTGTTTACAAGCGGATCTGAATCACGTCCGAAGGCGGTACCGCTTTCGCATGACAATATCATCGCCAACCTTCGGGATTTTGCCTCCATCGTCTCTTTCACCGACGATCATCGGCTCTTGGGGATGTTGCCGCCGTTTCATTCACTCGGTCTGGTGGGCACGATCATCCTGCCCTTCTGCCTTGGCCTGAAAACGGTCTATCATGCCAATCCGACCGAGGCAGCCATCCTCGCCGGTCTGATAGAACGATACAAGGTCTCGATTGTTATCGGCACACCAACCTTCCTGCTAGGTATTGTCAAAGCAGCTACCAGGGAACAGCTCCAGACCCTCAGGTTGGTCTTCACAGGTGCGGAAAAATGCCCTGAGCATACCTATCAGGCTCTGAAAAAGATACATCCTGCCGCTACCCTCTGTGAGGGCTACGGAATAACCGAGTGCTCACCGCTGGTCAGCATCAACAGGGTTGAAGATCCCCGGCCCGGAACCATCGGCAAAGTCATGCCGTCGATGGAGTATGCGATCGTCGACCCCGAGACGGGCCGTCGGGTGGAGATCGGCCAACAGGGGATTCTGCTGGTACGTGGGCCTAATATTTTTTCAGGGTATCATCGGGATGGTAACGGTGCAGGCTTTTCTGAATTCGATGATAAACGCTGGTACAACACAGGTGATTTTATTAAAGAAGATGCCGATGGCGTGCTGACCTTTTGTGGTCGAAAAAAGCGATTCATCAAACTGGGAGGAGAGATGATCTCACTGCCGGCCATCGAAAATACACTGATGAAACATTTTGTTGAAGAGAAAGATAATGGTCCAGCCCTTGCGGTGGAGGCAACTCCAACAGATGAGAGGCCGGAGATTGTATTGTTCGCAACATTTGCCGTATCCAGGGAAGAAGCCAATAGCAGAATAAAAGAGGCCGGTCTCTCTCCTCTGCACAACATCAGGATGGTTCGAGAGATTGAAGAAATTCCAGTTCTCGGGACCGGTAAGACCGACTATAAACAGTTGCAAAAAATGATAGTTATGTAAAACAATCTAGGCGCATCCGTGCTGTTTGGGTCCGGGTGCGCTTGATGCAATTTGGTCAGTCTCCGCTTCCTGGAGCACTACTTCAAATACTCTATACACTTGCTGAGCTGGACAGGTGTTTGCAACACAAGTAACTAAATCACCTGTATTTTTCGTTTCACCTCTTACCCTTTGCTGAAACGATCCAAGGCTCCAGACGACTTCCGTAGGCCAGTTTGACGTCATATCGGGGTGGTTGAGTGTTGCCCATTCTCAATTTTTTCTGAAGGATAAAGGGATCGAAAATTTTTCTCTGGTCGAGCGGGACATTGATTGATCCATTACTCAGCTTGGTGACGTAGCCTGTAATTTTATCGGTTGTCATTGTGTATCCGTAATCTGGTCGGACCACACCCCTGGTGATGATAAAACGTGAGCGGTCGGGGAATGCTTCCCGTAGCCGTTTGGGATCAAGCCCTGCATCAATGGCAAAGAGGCGGGACCTGCTTATACGTTCTTCCTTAAGATCTTTTTCTGCTCTCTGGTAGGCATCCCGTAGCTTCTTATCTCCTTTATCGGCCTTATACAAGTTTTCCTTCTTTGCAAGCGTTGCCTGCGCCTCGCGCACAGCTTCCATATAGGATTCACCATTATATTCAAGTACGATAAACACTTCTTTGGGAAGTGCATATCTATATGCAATTCTTTTTCTTTTCTGTCTCAATGGGTCAATAGTAAAACCTAACTCCTTTAATTTTTCAGAAGTGAGCCAATCAGGTCTTCTCTCGTACAGGGAGTTTTTCTTAGTTGGCACCCGCCAGGAAATCTGGAGAGTAAGGCCGCTGTTTTCTTTATGCAACCTGTAGGGGAGCTGTAGTTCACGTTCCGTAAGCGTCACCATAGCCTCAGGATTTCCGGATCTATTCGAAGAGACCCCGGCGAGTACAATAATATTGGTCACAACCAATAACACAAAGCCTAGTAGAAACAAGATCTTGGAAGATGCGGAAATTTTCATGCCGGTACCTCCTGAACTCTTTTCAACAGTGAATAACGAAGACGTTTGAAGATTAGAAGCATCAGGATAGCCGTGAGCCCAATTATCATGAAAAATACATATTTCGGCATCTTGTCCCACCACCAGTCATAAAATTTCGTATACAGGAAAATGGTGAAAAAGACATTGCCAGTATTGACCACCTCAGGCCAGTTTTTCCAAATACCCAGCCAGATCATAGCAGCACTGAATAGAAAACCTGTTATTTGGTAACAAACTTCCACTGAGTCACGGGGAATATTCAGATAGCTGATACTTCCCCAGTTGGCAAGGACCAGGACAGGAAGAAAGAAGAGAAGCATCGCAAAGACGCGGTAGATTACGGTAAAACCGGAGAATCGGTGGTGTGGAACAAAGGGGATCAAAAACAGGATAAAAGCGGCAGGGAAAAAATTTTCAGGCCGCTGGCCAAAGTTCAGCCAGTAACATCCGCCCCATGTCCCCATCTGTGCCGAGAGAAAACCGGCAAAACAGAGGATACCTGCTGCCAGCAAGAGGCGGGCATCTGAGGCATAGGCAAGGAGAAAGGCAAAGGTTGCCCAGATCAGAAAGGCATATGGGGATGGAGTGATGTTGAAAATTTGACCGAGCATTGACAGGTTGAGAATAAAGCAAGCCAGGCAGACCAGTCCCAGGAGCTTTGAGAAATAACCGGTTTTTTCTCTGTGGGCAGCAAACATTGTTGCCACCTGCAGGATAAGGGGAGCGGCAATGAGGATGACCACCTGGATGGATGTCGAAAATCTTCCCCAGAACTGATAGAAAAGAAAGAACACACTCGCAGCTAAGCCCAGCGCTCCGAGAAAGGATGTGATTTTCATACCCAGGCTCAACTGTTTTTCACTCTTGCTGGAATCGATATCAAAAGTTGATGAGAGCTGTGCGATGAGGCCTTTGTGGTACGCAGCTATGGCCGATTGTTGCTCTTTGGTGAGAACGGCAATATTTTCCTTCTCGATTGTATCGAGTTCATCCTGGAAATATCTTATCTGATCGACCCGTTTCTGGGCTTCGGCCTTTGATGATAGCTGCATGTTTCTTTTGATTTTTAAGTGGTTATCTATTGTTGTTTACATGCAAAATTCATATGAGCAGGAGGTGATGCTAATGAGATTGGGTCTTCAATGTGCTGTACAGTTTTTCCTGTTTGGTTAGAAATTTGATACCTATCTTGAAAGACGGTCGTTGGTTATAGGTACATCCGTCCATCCAAACGGTGGTGGCCGTCACATCGTTTACCTCGTTATCAATTGAGAATCCGGTCAGATAGAGATTGTTTTCTGCATGTTTCTGGGCGGTGAAGAAGATATGACTTCCGTCAAGAAGAACCTTTGCAATAATAACACTTGCGCCGGTTTTTGATAGATTTACAAGAGTCCCCTTTGCATATTGAGAGGAGATTTTACCAGTGGTCTTATTCTGCAAGAATACATCAATCGGGAGTTCGATCAATATACGCTGATAGAATCTTCCCAGAAGGTCCATGGCCATTTTCTCATTGTTAGACGTGGTGATATGAAATTTTTTTCGTTTCCATTACTTTGTACCATAGTCCCATAATATATGCACTTTTCGTGTCAGGCAAGTGCCTGAAATGATGCCGCAGGCATTGCAAGATAGATCGAGCTTCTGTGAGCATGAGACAAATTTATATTATAACAATATGTTAAGCAATTTTTATAGGAGGTACAGGAGAATTTTTTGTACCTCCTTAAAATTTGCACCCAGTCGGTTTTTTGTAAAAATGTCCTGAGAATGTCGATATCTTTGGGCTGTCCCGCTCTATTATCTGGTCGGGAACAGAGCGGGATGCCGAAAAGCCCATGAGGGACATTTGGAAAATGGTTTTTTCCATGCAGAAAGCGGGAATTGACTACTCCTCCTGCCTTAAAGGAGACATTGCAAATATATCGGTCGGACTTACCGTTTATCCCAAGTGTTGGAGAACCCGACGTATAAAATTACCCGTTGTACGAGCGGACGTTGTCACTTTCGCTTTGTTGTAAGGTAATTGGAACAGTTTTTGGGGCCGCTCGTCTTGCTCCCCGCACTTACCGCAAACTTCATTTGCGAGAAATACCGGCAAGGCAGCTTCAAGGACAATTTTTATGGAAAGGAATAAAATGATCAAAACAACGATTCTTGAAAAACTCGGCCAGAACCCGATAATAGGTGATGGCGGGACAATTTTCGAACTTGAGCGAAGGGGATATGTGAGCGCCGGCCCGTTTACCCCTCAAGCCGTACTTGACCACCCTGATGCAATCCTTCAGTTACAGACCGATTTTGCCCGGGCAGGTGCAGAGGTCCTGCAGGCGTGTACCTACTATGCGCATGAGGAAAAGCTCAAGGATGTCGGATTGACCTCGGTCCTGCAGGAGATTAATTCCCAGGCGGTACGGATTGCCCGTCAGGTTGCTGAGCGGTATAACACCTTTGTAGCCGGTAATATTTGCAACACATGGGTCTATGAGTCCGGGGTACAATCAACGTATGGTGAAACAAGACGACAATTTGACAATCAGATCACCTATCAGAGCGACCAAAAAGTAGATTTTTTCATTGCCGAAACCATAGAATATCTTGGTGAGGCCGAAATTGCCCTTGAAGCCATCAAGTCTTCCGGTCTGCCGGCCATGATCACCTTGGGGTTTAAGAAAGACGATAAGACCCTGGACGGAGTCGGCTTGGAGGAGGCATTTAAGACCTTGGAAGATAAGGGGGCCAATATAGTCGGCATCAACTGTTTCCGTGATCCCGAAAGACTTCTGCCTTTAGCTAAGAGGGTCCGGGAGGCTGTTAGCTGTTTCGTTGCCACCCAACCTGTGGCATACCGGTGTTCCAACGAGAGACCCTACTTTCAGATCCAGGAATTTAATGGAAAAATAGCCTTTCCTTTAGACTTGGACCCGTTTGTCCTAACGAGACAAGAGATGGCAGATTATGCGATTGCAGCGCAGAAAAGCGGCATCAACTACATCGGAGCCTGCTGCGGTGCTGGTCCTCATCATATACGCGCCATGGCCGAAGGTCTTGGTAGGACCGTTCCGTCGAGTAGGTACTCGCCTCAATTGGAAAAACATACCATCATCGGTGATTCACTCCATATTAAAGAAAAGGATCAACAGATTCTTTCTGAGCAGCGGTATGGTAAAAACCTCTGCCATTTTAGGGAATCAAATCAGAAATAGGGAATCTATTGCGGCCTGATATCCAAAAGATAATGCAGCTCATTTGCTGTATGTCCTTTTTGTCTGCACCTGGGGAGATTGCCTGACTCAAACCATGATTCCGGAATCTGAAGGTTGCAAGGTAGAGGCATATTTCTGATTTGGCTGAAGGCTTGGGTACTGCATGAGATAGGGATAATGATTGTTGCGGCTCGAACGAAAAGCGGCTAAAAAGAACAGGGGGGAAAATCGCTCTTTTTAGCGGAGAACAGAAAAGACATACATGTTACTGCATAAGGACTCTGCGCATTCACTATATAATCGAACAACCCGGAGGGATTCATGAAATTTCCAATTGACCTCAGTTCCTACAAATCCTTAAAGTTCAGCACCTCCCAGACTGGACTGGATGACGACCAGCGGCGATCGCTGGTCAACAACATACAGCTGGTCAGGGACAGCCTGATATTTTTTACGGCCTTTGCCAACTGTAAGGGATTGGGAGGCCATACCGGAGGGGCCTACGACATCGTGCCGGAGATCCTGATCATGGACGGGTTCATGAAGGGCTCTGACAGCATTCATCCGGTCTTTTTTGACGAGGCCGGACACCGGGTGGCGATCCAATATATGATGGCCGCCTTGAATGGATACCGGGAGACCGAGTCTCTTCTGCACTACAGGGAATTCAACGAAGGTCTGTACGGACATCCCGAGAGAAATGAACAGAATGGTATCTTTTTCAGCTCCGGGCGATTGGGGCATCTCTGGAGCTATGTCAACGGTGTGGCCGAGGCCTTCAGGGACAGGACCGTAGTCATGTTCGGCAGCGACGGGGCTCAGCAGGAGGGCGATGATGCCGAGGCGGCCCGTTATGCCGTGGCCCGCAACCTCAATGTGAAGCTGATCATTGACGATAACGACGTGACCATTGCCGGGCATCCGAGCAGCTACATGCAAGGCTACGATGTGGCGAAAACCCTGGCCGGCCATGGACTGAGCGCGAATACCGGTGACGGAGAGGATGTGGACGATCTGTTTGGCCGCATACAACATGCGCTTGTTGCCGAGGGCCCTGTGGCCCTGATCAACAAACGGAAGATGGCAATCGGCGTGCCTGGAATCGAAGGACTGCCAAAAGGCCACGACGTGATTCCGGTGGCGATGGCCATCGATTATCTCCAGGCCAGGGGGTATGATGCTGCGGTCGGTCTCTTAAATGATACCAAGGCCCTGAAAACGACAACTGTTTATCGCGGCAGTACAAAGGAAACGGGCAAGAACCGAGACGATTTCGGCAAGGCGATCTGTGAGGTCTTAGCCGGTATGACTGATCCGAACTCGGCGGTTCTGGTGGTGGACTCCGATCTTGAAGGCTCCTGCGGGCTCCATCATATCCGCAAACAGTTCCCGGAGGTCTATGTTCATGGCGGCATCATGGAACGAAACAATTTCTCGGTTGCAGCCGGTTTCGGCTCGACCTTCGGTCGCCAGGGCATTTTCGGAACCTTTGCCGCCTTCCAGGAGATGGTGATCTCGGAAATCACCATGGCCCGCCTGAATCAGGCTAATGTGCTGGCCCATTTCTCCCATTCCGGCGTCGACGACATGGCCGATAATACCTGTCATTTCGGCATCAACAACTTCTTTGCCGATAACGGGCTTTCCGAAGGTGATACGACAAGGCTGTATTTCCCTGCCGATACCCTGCAGCTGCGCCAAATCATCAAGTCCGTCTTTGCCGATACGGGACTGCGGTTTATCTTCTCAACTCGGTCGGCTACCCCGTATATCCTGGACGGCAATGGAGAGAAACTCTACGGAGAAGGCTATACCTTCGTACCGGGCGAAGATGAAATCGTCCGCCAAGGGACGGCCGGCTACATCGTTTCCTACGGAGAGATGCTCTATCGATGTCTGGACGTAGTGGAACAGCTCAAGGAGGAAGGTGTCGACATCGGTCTGGTCAATAAGCCGACCTTGAATGTCGTCGATCCGAAGATGCTCGCCACCCTGGGGGCAAGCCAGCGGGTACTGGTGGTTGAAACCCAGAATGAAAAAACGGGACTTGGCATTCGCTTGGGCACCTGGCTGTTGGAACATGGACACACAGTAAAATATGCCCATATGGGAACCAGCAGGGAAGGACGCGGGGGCCTGAGCGAACAGATCCCGTACCAGGGTCTCGGAGTTTCGGACATCAAGAAACGAGTACGGGCTCTCCTGGCTGATTGACGGGCCTGATCCTAAAGGAAGAAGGGTACAGCCATGCCTGGAGGGTTCCAGGCATGGCTGTTTTTTTGCAGGTGCGATATCACGAAGAGAACGGTTCGTAATCTGCTATCGGCTTAAAGAGATAGTATGAAAGAAAATACATATGCCTACGGTTTGCTCGAAGAGGTAAGGATAAAGAGTCCGGTCGTACACCATCTGACCAATTGGGTAACCATCTATGATTGCGCCCAGATCGTCAAGACCCTTGGTGCCTCACCGGTCATGGCCCATGCACCGGAGGAGGTGGTCGATATGACCCGGATTGCCTCGGCCCTCGTTCTCAATATCGGGACCTTGACGGTGGATATGATAGAGGCGATGAAGTTGGCTGCTGCAAGCGCGAACAGGAAGGGTATTCCGGTGGTTCTGGACGTATGCGGAGCCGGTGCCACAGGACTGCGTGATCAAAAGGTGTTTGAGATACTTGATGAGGTCAAGGTCGATATTGTAAAAGGAAATGCCTCTGAGGTTGCCCGCATTAGCGGACGCAATATCAAGACAAAAGGCGTCGATGCGGGTGAGGTTACGATGGAAATGACCACACTTGCCCAAAAGCTTGCCGTTGCAAGAAACCTTTGCGTGGTGATCACCGGGGAAGAGGATATTGTGGCCGATGCCAAAGGGGTCTCCCGGATACGAAACGGGCATGTTCTGATGACCCATGTGGTCGGCACCGGTTGCATGGCGGCCTCGGTCATCGGTTCTTTTGCAGCTGTTGAGCCAAATTGCAGGAAGGCGGCTGTCTCGGCCCTTTCCTGCTATGGCATTGCCGCTGAACTGGCGGCGGAGCAAGCGAGGGGGCCGATGGCCTTTAAGGCAGCTCTTTTTGATTGCCTCTATAGCCTTGATGAATCCACGGTTGAGAGGATGCAAAAGATTGAAGAATGAAAGGGTATTACTTTATTACCGATGCTGATATGAGCCTGGCCGGAAACTATAGCGATGTGCAAAATGCCGTTGCCGCCGGTGTCGAGGTGGTTCAGTACCGTTGCAAAAAGGCTTCCACCAAAGATCTTTGCCTCGAGGCCGGAGTGTTAAAAAGGCTCTGCCAAAAGACCCTTTTTCTGATCAACGACCGGGTGGATGTCGCCCTGGCCGTTGATGCCGACGGAGTCCATCTCGGACAGGAGGATATGCCGCTGCTGCAGGCGAGAAGACTTCTGGGCCGGGGCAAGATCATTGGTCTGACAGCTCATGATCTTGTCGAGGCAAGAGAGGCTGAAAAGGCGGGGGCGGATTATCTTGGGGTCTCGCCGATCTTTGCCACCCAAACCAAGGCCGATGCCGGTCTCCCCGTCGGCATCCGTCTGATCCAGGAGATTAAGGCGGTTGTCGGGATTCCGCTCATCGCCATAGGCGGGATAACGCTTGCCAATGCACCGGATGTAATTCGGGCAGGCGCCGACGGTCTCTGTGCAATCTCTGCCACCGTGAGCCGGGAAAATGTCCGTGGGGAGATACAAAAATTCCAGCGACTGTTTGCTGGCATCAAAAAGCAGGCCTTGCTTCATCCATAGCTTTCCTCCGACCGGAGGATTTCCATTGGACTGCCGCTTTGGCAGTATTTTTCTTTCATGTCCTCAGAGTCCGCATTGTGGTTGCTGGTTGGGTCTGGGGCCCTTTTTTTTACACCTTTCTCCTTACTGCCCAAAAAAAAAGATCTCCACCTTCATCTTTTCTTCATGATGAGAATCTATAGTCTCCGTAATCAGTATGATGGAGCTATCCAGAGGGGGTCCGGTTGAAAATTGCCCCGAGTTTATTTGTATCACAAAGATGCCTGCAGGATATGAAAATGGGCAATGAAATAGAGGAGGGATAAAATATGGGGAAGAATCAACAAGAAGAAAAGGTGTTTTTTTTCGAAGAGGCGGGTTTTGCCCCGCAATCGAGCAGACAGATGCTGAATAAGGTTCCGGAGGTGACCATCTTCTTCTGGATCATAAAGATCCTGGCTACAACCGTTGGGGAGAATGCTGCTGATTTCCTAAACATCAACCTGAACTTGGGCCTGACCAAAACCACCGTTGTCATGAGCGGCCTGTTGATTGTTGCGCTCTTCTTCCAGTTCAAATTCAAAAAATACGTGCCCGGCATCTATTGGCTTGCCGTGGTCTTGATCAGTGTTGTAGGAACGCTTGTAACAGATAACCTTGTGGATAATTTCGGTGTACCTTTGGAGGTGACCACCATTCTCTTTTTCCTTGCCCTGCTGGCAACCTTTGGTACCTGGTATGCCTATGAAAAGACACTCTCAATTCATTCTATTTTTACAACCAGACGCGAGGCCTTTTACTGGCTTGCCATCCTTTTTACCTTTGCTCTAGGAACTGCAGCCGGTGATTTGACCGCTGAAGGTCTGAGCCTGGGCTATTTGAGATCCGCGTTTATATTTGCTTTACTGATCGGCGGCATTACCATGGCCTTCTATCTTTTCAAATTGAATGCAATCCTTGCCTTCTGGATTGCCTATATTCTGACACGTCCTCTCGGCGCCTCACTTGGAGACTTCCTGGCACAATCCCATGAAAATGGCGGTTTGGCATTTGGTAACGTTGGAACCAGTGGAATTTTTTTGGTCACAATTTTATCTCTTGTCGTTTTTCTGACCATTACCAAAAGAGATCAGATTCCCGAGAAGCCGTATGGTGAGTGACATTTGGTAAAAATCGTCTAAGAGAAACGAAACATCACGGGAGGTTCGCTGTATGATCACGATAAAAGGACTGCACGTAAGCATTGAGGGAAGGGATATCCTCAAGGGTATTGACCTGCATGTGAGACCGGGCGATATCTACGGCCTTTTAGGGCCAAATGGCGCAGGGAAGTCAACCACCATCTTTGCCTTGCTGGGTCTGCGGGAATACGAAAGCGGTCATATCAGTGTGCTGGGATATGATCCCAAAAATCATGGTGCAATACTTCGCCGTTCTATCGGTGTGATGCCTGAACATGCGGGATTCTACGACTGGATGACAGCCACTGCTTACCTGCGATGGTACGGCCGATTTTATCAATGCCCCTCGACGTCTAGCAAGGTGGAAGAGTTGTTGGAAAAAGTTGGTCTCAAGGGTGAGGGGCAAATCCCCATATCCGGGTATTCCAGAGGAATGAAGCAGCGTCTGGCTATCGCCAGGGCACTGCTGCCCCGTCCCCGTTTGCTGATCCTCGATGAGCCGACCAATGGATTGGACCCGAAAGGCAGGCGGGAGATTCATGATCTTCTGACCGATTATGCCCGGGACGGCAGTACTGCGGTTCTTCTTTCCACCCATCTTCTGGATGATGTGGATCGTCTATGCAACCGGATAGGGATCATGGATCAGGGGTGCAGTCGATATGAGGGCAGTCTGATGGATCTCTTGACTCAGGGCAAAGGATCCGTGCGATATCGTCTTCATCTGGAGTCGGAGCCTGACGCGGTGGTGATGCCTGCAGGCATGGATCTGCTGGGTCGGGACGGCGATTGGTGGCAGGTTGAAATCCAGCTCAAGGCCTCTGAGGGACCGTCCTCTTACTGGCGTGAACTCTGGCGGCGTGGTTGGCCTATTCTGGAAATCCGTTCAGAAGTATCGAGCCTGGAGTCTTTTTACCTCGATACCGTCGCGCCATCTCACCTGCAATTACGGGAGACGGTCTAATGAAAATGTATCAGCTTATTGCTATGAAAGAGGGCCGGCAGATGATGTCCAGCAGAAGAGGTCTGGTTTGGTTGCTCGCCTTTAGTTGTCTCCTGTCGGCTTTTAGCCTTCTTCTGGTAAGCAACACGGAGTTGAGCCTGCTTGACAATGCCCAGGTGGTGAATATGATGTGCGGAACGGTCATGGCTGTGGGCGCCTTGCTGGCCGTTGTCTTGGGCAGTGATGCCTATGCCGGAGAGAAAGAGCGAGGGACGTTGGTTCCCTTGCTCTGTGCACCTATTGATGCACAGGCGCTCCTTGTCGGCAAGGCTCTGGGCATGCTCATATCCTGGGCTGTCATGTTCCTGGTGGCAATGCCCTATCTGTGGGCGGTGGGCGCGAGTGGTCAGAACCTCGGCGCGGCCCTGTTTTATCTTGCCCTTTTCGGCACGCCCGTTGTCCTGGGTTTCGGCTACCTGGCCATGGCAATTTCGGCCCGAACAGGCAGTGTCCTGGCTTCGCTTATGAGTATGATTATCCTCTTGCTGTTGTCCGCCGGTCCTCTTCTAATAGGTCCTGGGCTTCGGGCAACCGTCATCGGACGGACCATGGACATGGTGAATCCTTTCGCCGGGGCCCTCAACACCTTCGACAGCGTCATCATCGACAGCCAGTCATTTGCTGATCAGGCAGGGAGGTTTCTCCTGGTGGCTGTGTGGTTGGCGCTCTGTCTGTGGGTGGCTCGGCGTAAGGCTGCCCACCCAGAATTCCAATAAGGATGAGGGAAATGAAGATAGACAAAGGCCTGCTTTTGACATGCATCATGATGGTTTTGCTGACCTCGATCTCTGCCGCAGCCGAGACGTCGCTGACCATTGACCTTCGCCCCGATGGCAAGAATCCGTCAGCCCCAATCATGGGGAATCATCTGAAGTTTCTGACTGCCATTACCAACACAGGTGGATCAACCGTTGAAGGACTGGTGGCCTGGATCAGCCTGGTGGAAATCGATCCCGGCAATGAACAGCCCATGGACCTGGAAGATTGGAGCGCCCACAAGGCCGTTTCCGGAGCATCCTTAAAACCCGGAGAGACCTTGCATACTGAGTGGCCCATGCGGCTGATAAAAAGCGGAGATTATCGTGTATTGGTTTCCGTTGCCAATCGGGGTGGCCGCGATGTCCTGGCAAGTCGAACCATAGAGTTTCATGTCCGACAGAAGCCGGTTCTGCAGGCGGGAAGGATCGTTCCGGTGGCAATGGGGATTCCGTTGGTGTTTGCAGGACTTCTGCTTCTTGCCGGAAATAAAAAGCGGCGCTGGAGGAAATCGGACTAGATGAGAAAATCCAAATACATATCATGTCGTCGTTACCTGCTGGTCGCAGGAGCGGCAGTCATCCTTAATCTCGGAGGTTGCGCCTCCTATCAACCGAGCCCTCTGCCTGGGAGAACTGATCTGGTTTCAAACATCGATCAGCTCACGGCTAAGGAAAGCGGAGCCATTCCCACGCCCGCGGCGGGACTGGGCCTAACCGATGTGGCCATCCTTGCTGTGCGTAACAATCCTGACCTGAAAGCACAACGCGAGCGTCTGGGAGTGACGCGGGCTCAGCTCTTTTCTGCAGGGCTGTTGCCGGATCCTCAGGTGTCGGGCAGTTTTGACCATCCTACCGGAAACGTACCGGGGGCAGTCAATGCCTTTGGTGTCGGCGTGGGCTACGACATGATTCCCTTGCTGAACCGCGGGGCACGGCTGGAGAGCGAAAAGCAGGCAGTGTTGCAGTCCCGCCTTGAGTTGATGTGGCAGGAGTGGCAGGTGGCGCAACAGGCCAGATCTTTAGCCGTGCGCCTGGAGGGTCAGAGACGGCAGTTAGCCCTGTTGCGCACCATGGCAGATCTGTACAAGAAACGTTATCGTCGCTCTCGTAAGGCGCTGGATAACGGAGACATTACGTTGGATGTTGCCGGTACCGATCTGACGGCGCTTCTCGACAGCTTCAGCCAGATCAATCAGTTGGAACAGACCCTTAACGAGACAAATCACGAACTGCATACGGTGCTCGGCCTGACACCCGAGGCACCGCTTGCAATTCATTTGTCCCCCTTATCTGCGGAGACGCATCCGGAGACATATCAACGGAAAATGAAGGGTCTGGAAAAACGTCGGCCTGATTTGCTGGCGCTGCAGGCGGGATATCGGAGCCAGGAGGCCAAGGTTCGTGCTGCCGTTCTGTCGCAGTTTCCTTCTATTACCATCGGTTTCAACCGGGCACGGGATACCGGGAGTCTTGATACCGTCGGATTTGGCATCAGCCTTAATCTGCCTTTGTTTTCGAGAGGCAAGGGGCGGATCGCCATCGAGCGGGCTACCCGTAAACAATTGCGTGAGGAATACCAGGCACGCCTTGACCACGCAGCGGAAGATGTTGATAAATTATTAAAATCACAAAATATAGTAGCATCTCAGCAGCGACAGCTTGATGCCTACCTGCCGACTTTGAAGGAGCTGGTGGCCAGAGGACGCAGGGCCTATAAACGTGGAGATATCGATGCGCTGACCTTTTTGAATATGGAGACAACCTGGATAAAAAAACGTCAGGAAAAGATCAGTCTGGAGCAAACGCAGAGAGAGGACCTTATAGCCTTGCAGACATTGCTCGCCTTGCCGGAAAATGGCGTCCCGCGGCAGATCGAGAAGGGAGATGGAGGAAAAAAATGATGCAAAAAGTAATGATTATTACCGTGGCCTTCCTGGTGTCGGTAATGACCGGTCTGACGGTAGAGGCGCAGGAGCCTACTGTACTGGTAAAAGAAAGCAGTGTTGTGCAACGGCCTGTCAGTGAAACCTTGACGGTATACGGGCAGGTTTGGGCTGACCCGGATGCGGTGCTGACCATTTCCTTGCCCCATGCCGGTCTGATTACCCGTGTGGCGGCGCGGCTCGGTCAGCGGGTGAAACGCGGTGAGGCGCTATTTCGACTGGCCATATCCCCGGATGCCTACAGGCAGTATCTTGAGGCACGGAGTGCGGTGGACTACGCACAGCGTGAACTGGATCGCCGGCAACGTTTGTTCAATGAGCAACTTGCCGTAAAATCCCAGGTGGATGCCGCACGCAAGTCCCTTTCAGATGCCCGTGCAGGCCTGCAGGCACTGGAGGCCCAGAAACAGAACAGGAGCCAGGAAAAGGTGACTGCTCCCACTGACGGTATTGTTACCGAGCTGAAAGTGAAACAAGGTGATCGGGTCCAAGCCGGGACAGCGGCTTTGGCAATTGCTACGGGTAACCGTTTGGTGGCGCTTCTCGGGGTCGAACCGGAGGATATCCGTTTTCTCAAACCCGGCACTCCTGTTATGCTCAGATCGGTATTCGTGCCTGATTACAAGGTCCAAAGCAGGTTGCGAGAAATCCACGCCATGATTAATCCCGCAACCCACCTGGTAGATGCGCTTGTCCCCATCCCGGAAGATCGGACTGATCATCTGGTGCTCGGCAGTCACCTCACGGCCGAGATTCCGCTCAATGTCCATACCGGGTTGACTGTTCCCCGCAGCGCGGTTCTGCAGGATCAACAGGGGACGTATGTGTTTCTGGTCGTCCACGGTTTGGCCAGGCGCGTCAACGTGACCACCGGGCTTTCAAGCGATCAGTGGATTGAGATTAAAGATGGACTGAAAGCGGGTGACAAAGTGGTCAGCGTCGGAAATTACGAACTTTTGGATGGCATGTCTGTTCGGGAGGGAAAATAAATGGATATTGCTCACTGGGCGGCCGCGCACCGCCGCTCCATCCTGTCGCTCTTTCTGCTCTTCGCTGTGGCTGGGGTTCTGACCGCCTTTCACCTGCCTGTGGCCCTTTTCCCCCATGTTAATTTTCCGCGCATCGCTATCAACGTGGATACCGGCGACCAGCCGGCCGATCAGATGGTCATTGCGGTGACGCGCAAGATCGAGCAGGCGGTGAGGCCTGTTCCAGGTGTTGCCTCCATCAGGTCCACGACGAGCCGCGGCAGTGCCGAGATATCGGTAAACTTTGTTTGGGGCAGCGATATGGGCGCGGCGCTTTTGCAGGTCCAGTCAGCCGTGAATCAGATCCTTTCCGACCTGCCTGCCGGGACTACCTTCCTGGTGCGCCGGATGGATCCGACCGTCTTCCCGATGGCCGCCTATAGTCTGACATCCTCGACTCTTTCTCAGACTGAGCTGCACGATATCGGTGTTCAGCAGTTGTTGCCGCTTCTGTCATCGATAAAAGGGGTTGCCCGGGTGCGGGTTATGGGTGGAAAAGAGTCGGAGTATCGGGTCGAGGTGGATCCGGTGAAGCTTGCCGCCTACGGCCTGAGCTTCTCGGATGTGACCAAGGCGCTCAGCGCCGCCAACGTCCTGCAGGCTGTGGGGCGGCTCGAGGATCATTATAAACTCTATCTTACAATGGCGGATACCCGCATTCACAGCCTTACCGATATCCGCAACACCATCCTGCGCAGCGGTGCAAACGGCCTTGTACGTCTCAATGATATCGCCCGCGTCTACGCCTCCGAGAAACCTGAGTGGCTGAAGGTGTCGGCGGACGGCAAGCAGGCGGCTTTGGTGATGGTCTATCAGCAGCCTGATGCCAATACTGTGCAGATCGTCGATGATATCCACTCCCGTTTGGCTGCATACCATGACAAGTTGCCCAAGGGCCTGCATATTGCCAACTGGTATGATCAGAGCCGGTTGGTGGTTGCGGCCGCCGCTAGTGTCCGTGATGCCATCCTGATCGGCGTGTTGCTGGCGGCCTTGGTACTGTTCATTTTTCTTCGCAGCGTGAAGATTACGCTGGTGGCGATGATGACCGTTCCGGCGGCGCTGGCTACCACGGTGCTTCTACTGGATGTGCTCGGAGACAGCTTCAACATCATGACGCTTGGCGGCATGGCGGCGGCGGTGGCCCTGATTGTGGACGATTCCATCGTCATGATTGAGCACATTGTTCGCCGTCTGCGGGAAAGAAAGACAGAAAACGGTGAGTGTATTCTCGCAATTCGTGAGGCAGCCATCGAATTTACCCGGCCGCTTGCCGGCTCTTCCATGGCCACCGTAATCATCTTCGTTCCATTGGCTTTTTTGACCGGGGTGACCGGCTCTTTCTTCAAGGCCTTGTCGCTGACCATGGCCAGTTCCCTGATGGTGTCCTTTCTGCTGGCCTGGCTGGCGGTGCCGCTTCTGGCGGAACACCTGCTCACCCAAAAAGATGCCGAAAAAGAAGACAGTGGCCCAGTCTTCGGACGTATACAGCGGAGCTACCAGAGATTGATGCGACACCTGATGCGTCGACCCGCATTGATCCTGACCGTGCTTATCCCCTTATTTGTTCTCATTTTTTTCGCCTATAAGCAGGTGGGCTCCGGCTTTATGCCCCATATGGATGAGGGTGGCTTTGTCCTTGATTTCCTGTCACCTCCGGGGACGTCGCTTGCCGAGACCGACCGTTTGGTTGGTCAAATTGAAGACATCCTTAAGGCCGACCCGGCGGTTGCGACCTACTCGAAACGTACCGGAGGCGGCTTGGGCGGCAGCCTGAACCAGTCCAACGAAGGAGATTTCTTTGTCAGGCTCAAACCTCTGCCGCGACCTCCGATCGATCAGGTCATGGATCGGATTCGCAGGCAGATTCACCAGAAGGTGCCGGGGCTGGATACTGACCTGGTCCTCTTGATGGAAGACCTGATCGGTGATCTTACAGCAGTACCTCAGCCCATCGAGGTGAAGCTCTATGGTGATGATTATCAGGAACTGATGAAGGTCGCCCCACGGGTGGCGGCTGCTATAAAAGGTATCCCCGGAGTGGTGGATGTGAAAGATGGTATTGTATTGGCGGGCGATGCCCTTACCATCCGTGTCAACCGGGAAAAAGCCGCTCTGGAAGGAGTCGATCCGGCCAGCGTGACCAAGCAGCTGCAAGCCTGGATGAGCGGTATTGTTACTACCCGGGTACAGGAGGGGGTCAAGCTGGTGGGCGTTCGGGTCTGGACCCCGGCTCAGGTTCGACAAAGTCCTGCCGATCTCGAAAACATGCAACTGCGGGCTCCCGACGGGCACCTGTTTCCGTTGAGACGGATCGCTCGTTTTGATAAGGTCACAGGTCAACCACAGATCACCCGGGAAGACCTCAAACGCATGATTGCTGTGACCGGCCGGATAAGCGGCCGTGATATGGGCTCAACCATCCGTGATGTGAAAAAGGTGCTGGCCCAAAAGGGCCTGCTCCCCCAATCAGTCTATTTTGAACTTGGCGGGTTGTATAAACAGCAGCAGATCGCTTTCCGGGGTCTCATCGCGGTTTTTGCCGCTGCTCTGGGCTTGGTTTTCCTGCTCTTGCTCTTTCTCTACGAGGATTTTGCCGCCGCCTTCTCTATCATGGCCACGCCAATTCTGGCTACGGGAGCAGTCTTTATCGGCCTATGGGTCAGCGGTATTGAGCTCAATATCACGGCAATGATGGGCATGACGATGATTGTGGGCATCGTCACCGAGGTGTCGATCTTCTACTTTTCCGAATACCACGAGCTCATTGGCAGGGGGATTGACAAGGGCCAAGCCCTTGTGCAGGCCGGGGTTAATAGGATGCGCCCCATAGTGATGACCACCCTGGCCGCCATCTTTGCCCTGATGCCGTTGGCGCTGGCCATTGGGCAGGGTTCGCAGATGCAGCAGCCTCTGGCGGTGGCGATTATTTCCGGCCTGCTGGCGCAGGTACCCCTGGTCATCATTGTGATGCCTCTGACATATCGGACTCTGGCCCGCATCAACGGCAAGAAAAGATAGAGGAGTGGGATTTTTTCCAAGGAGAGCGTATGCAGATAATCAGTCGTGTCAGAAAGAGATGGTTCTACTGGGTTTCCGGTTGGGACACATTTGCCTATCTTCTCTTTCTCACACTCTTTTTCACATTTCAGAACACCCGTTTTGTATCCGCTGTTTCAGACAAGGCAAGGCGTTTTTTGCTTGTTCATTTTAGAAAGAGACATGTTGAACGGCAAGGGTCCGTCCGTAAAGGTACTTGCCATCGATGTGGCGCCTGCTGTAATCTTGTATGCACCTGCCCGATGTTGACAAGGCAAGGATCCTGTCTCGTTTACGGTAAATGTAGGCCCCAATCCTGTAAGGCCTTCCCGATAGATGGCCGGGATATTCAAGAGATGCGGCTATGCGGCGTTCAATGCGGGTATTTTTTTGAGAGTAAAGATAAGGGGAGAGGACTAATGAAGACGTATCGAGACCTCCCTATGAAAAATTGTGTCAATGAGTCAAGCTGTCGGGTACCGATAAAATGAAGATCCTCATCGTCGATGACGAGAAAGCCTTGCTGGACCAGCTCAAACGCGCCTTTGAGGGTCAGCGCTATATGGTGGAGACCGCGATGGATGGCGATGAGGCTCTGGAGAAGCTGTTTGATATGCCCTTTGACCTGATTATCCTTGATGTCATGTTGCCCAAGCAGGACGGGTTTTCCGTCCTGCGGGGCATTCGACGTTCAGGTGTATCCACCCCCGTTCTGATGCTCACTGCCAGAGGCGAGACTGGAGATAGAATAAAAGGGCTTGATCTGGGGGCGGATGATTATCTTGCCAAGCCCTTCTCTCTCGACGAGTTGTTGGCCCGTGCCAGAGCTTTGTTTCGACGAACGGGAGGGCAGACCAATACTGTGCTGCAGACAGGCGATTTGCGACTCGACACTGTGACACGTGAGGTGACCAAAGGAGGAATATCCCTGGATCTTACAGCCAGGGAGTTTTCTCTTCTCGAATTTCTCCTCTATAATAAAGACAGGGCCGTGTCGCGATTCAGTCTGGCCGAGCATGTCTGGGGGGACGCCTTCGACCCCTTCAGCATGTCCAACTTCATGGATGTTCATATAAAGAACCTGCGGCGCAAGATCGGAGATACCGGTCGCGGCAACATTATCCGCACATTGCGCGGTGTCGGCTATATTATCAAGGATATGTCCGAATGACCATTCGGTGGAAGATCTCTCTTCTGATTACGATAACAGGCTTTGCCGCCAGTTTGGTCTTTTCCTGTTTTATTGTGCGCGAGCTGCTGGAGCAGCCGTTTCGGATTATGGATTCCGACCTTGGGACCATGGCCCGCAGGGCCGTCCATATCGTCTACGAGAAAGAAAAAAGCGCTCAACTGGATGCGCCATTTTTAATCGGTGACAAACGCTACTGGCTAAAGGTTTGGGAGAAAGATAGAGACAAGCTTATCTACACATCCGATCTGGCAAGGTTGGTGGAGATTCCTGAGCCTGCCCCTGGTACCGGTATCACTGTGAGCCTCGATATTTCAAGAGATAAAATCTATCTGGGCCGGGAAAAGGAGCGTGATATCACCTTCAGGGTAAGAAAGGAGAAAATTTCCTATAACGGAAAAACCTTTTTCGTGACGGTGGGCCGCCCGATGGAGAGGTTGGAAGAAGAGCTCAGGGAGACCTTTGTCGGGATTATCGGCGGCCTGATATTTTCAGTGCTCTTGCTTTTGGGTACAAGCTATTTTGTTGCCGGTCTAATCCTGAAACCGGTGAAGATTATAGGCGACCAGGCCCGGGATATCTCGGAAAGACATCTCGATCTGCGGATTCCGGTAACCGGCCGGCGTGATGAGTTCAATGCCTTGGCCGAAACATTGAACCAGGTCTTCAATCGGTTGCAGCGTGCCTTTATGCAACAGAGACGGTTAATTGCCGATGCCTCCCACGAACTGAAAACGCCTTTAACCATGATGCGGCTGTCAGTGGATGAAATGCGATCGCAGTATGGGGAAGACCCCTCTGGACCTCAGGCCAGAGACATTGGCCGGATGACTGGACAGGTACTGCGCATGGAAAGGCTGGTGAAAAACCTTCTGGACCTGTCGTCTCTCGAGATTGAGAGCACCATTGCCGTGAAGCCGGTGAATGTTGCGTCTGTGCTGGAGGCCCTTTTGGAGGATTATCGTTTCCTGGCCGAGACAAAAGACATTGGGATAAAAGACGCACTTGCTCCCGGTCTTCTTATCCATGGAGACGAGGAGAGGCTGAACCGAGCCTTTTCCAATATCATCGATAATGCCTTGAAGTATAATGTGTATGGAGGTTGGGTCGAGGTACAAGGCGATGCCCTGGAAGAAAAGATCCGAATTACAGTCACCAATTCAGGACCTGGTGTTCCAGAGGACAAATTCCAGAAAGTCTTCGACCGGTTTTATCGGGTTGAGGCGTCCCGGTCACACCGTCATGGTGGCTCGGGCCTGGGGCTTGCCATAGTCAAGCGGATCATCGAGCTGCATGAGGGGACGGTAGGTCTTGAGAGCGATGCGGGAACCTGGACGCGGGTGGTCGTGACCCTGCCTAAAAAGGAGGGGAAGATGCCGGCATGACGGACGATTGGAGGGATGGGGTTCGATGGAGGCAGATCTTTCAGGGGAACATCCTGGCAGGGGGTCTGGCCACTTTGCCGGCTAGTCTTATTTTTAGGATCTTCTGGCTGATATTGGGTGCCGAATTACCCTTTTGACCGGTTCACCATTGCATCCTCTAAATGAAAAATGTTATAAAGATATGCTATTGTTTTCGTAGTATCGCATAGTTACAGATGAAAAATAAGGCTATCATTATTGATAAGTATTGTCAATTATGAATATTGACACGGTTTTGCCTAAAAATGAGTTGAGAGAGCAGTTCAACAGAATGGGGTTGCGGTTAACCCCGCAGCGTGAAACTGTATGGCGACTCTTCGAGAAAAATCCCGCAGGGCTGACCATCTCTTCCGCCATCGTCCTCCTGACCCGGAAAAATATCGGCCAGGCAACCGTCTACAGAACAATTAAAGCCCTTCAGGAGATCGGTTGCCTGAAATGGGTGCATGACCAAAGCGGGGAACATTGTTTTGTCGCAACCAGACCGGGGCATTCCCATATGCTTGTCTGCAGGTTGTGTTCCAAGGTGGTGGAGTGCAGTGATTGCGACCTCTCTGTCCTTGAAAAACTCATTGCCAGACAGACGGGTTTTCCGGTCGAAGGTCATCACCTCGAATTTTTCGGTCTCTGTCCAGATTGTGTTTGAGTCTGTGAACATGAGGGAGTGATGGGTGATGAGCAAGCCAATAACGCTCTAGATAGTAATAATAATTTTTCCTATTGCCTTCTTCTGAAGTTATGTTTACAATGGGTGCCGATGTCGTTTTGATGGTGGCGAAAAGGCGGTTGATGCGTTTAACCTGAGTCTGGATGTGTAGTTCTAGTTCTATGCGGATTTTCAGGTAACACGTTCTTCAATCTTTCAGTCGGTGGTCAAGACGGCTTGCCTTTGTCATTTCATAATGATTTACTAAGAGAATAGTAGTTACCGTATGCTCTTCTCGCTGTTTTTTCCATGCTGTGGATGTGGCCGAAACCAAGGTGGCCATGCGGGTTGGGAATGCAAAATTTTTTGATTCCATTACTCATAACTTTATTAGGAGGAACGTATGTCAACAACAACCGAAAATTTGCAGGAAGCCTTTGCCGGTGAGAGCCAGGCGAACCAGAAATACCGTGCCTTTGCCAAGATGGCCGAGAAAGAAGGTCTTGCCAACATTGCCAAGCTTTTTAAAACAACCGCCGAGGCGGAACGGATTCACGCCGAAGGGCACCTGAAAGCCTTGGACCATGTAGGATCTACCGTTGACAATCTGCAGGCTGCAATTGACGGTGAAACTTTTGAATTCACGACGATGTATCCACCCATGGTCGAGCAGGCCAAGGCTGACGGTCACAAGGCAAAGACAATGTTTACCTTTGCGGTCAAGGCCGAGGCCGTCCATGCCGAGTTGTACAAAAAAGCCATTGAGGCTGCAAAAGCCGGTAAGGATCTGGCTACGAGCGATTTTTATCTCTGCCCGGTCTGTGGTCACATCGAACTTGGAAATCCTCCGGAGAAGTGTCCGGTATGCGGTGCCAAACAATCTGCCTATGTGACGGTTGCCTGATTTATACAAGGAGCATACCTCGAAAAGCGGTATGCTCCTTCACCCTCTCATTCCGATGTCTATCGATTTACTGGGCACCATCGGATAATGGAGATGTGTGCATAATATTTCTGCGAATGGGTGTTCCTTCGCCTGGAGGGATTGATTTGGAAAGCGGTTCTTGCAATAGTTTTGGAGACCTGCTACAGGTATCCCATGTCCGAAGTCGTTCGCGCTCACTATAATAAATATCCTTATCCCTGCTATCCGCTGGCGGCCTCGATCCGTCGATGCGACACCTATGCCTTAAATCTTTCGGCCCTGTGGACTCGATTCAACCGGGTGCTGCTTCCGCCTGAGGCAAGAAGAATCCTGATTGCAGGCTGCGGTAGTTTCTCTCCCTATCCTTTTGCTGTGGCCAACCCCGAAATACCGATCGTTGCCCTTGATCTCTCAAGACGCAACATCCAGCGGGCCCGTCTACACTGCTTTTTGCATGGACGCTTCAACGTGTCCTTCAACGTCGGTGATCTTTGCCAACCCCAGTCGCCGGGGGCCTTCGGTTTGATCGATGCCTACGGCGTACTTCATCATCTTGAGGACCCCCTGGCGGGTTTGAAAGCTCTGGCAGACAGGCTGGCAGCGGGAGGAATCATAAGGATAATGCTCTACAACCGTATAAACCGGCGCCAGGAGGAAGCTATTCGCCGGGCACTGCGCATGGTGAAGATCCAGGACGCCAAAAAGCTGAAGCGTCTCCTCGCGAGGGCAAAACCTGGCTCCCGTCTTCACCGCTTTATGCAGGACTCTTGCGATGCCTCCTCGGTCTCGGGACTTGCCGATGCCCTGCTGCACCCCTGTGTCCATACCTATCAAGTCGATGAGTTCCTTGAGTTGGTTGACGCCGCGAGTCTTAAACCGCTTTTCTTTATCCACGCGAACGCCAGGGAGGATGTCGGGGCCGAAATAAAGCGGCTGCGTCTTCTGGAATCCCAGGATGAAGCCCCAGGCAATTTTATCGCCTTTCTGGGTAAAAATTCAGACCCGCAGGTCCCTGAAAAAGCTGGCTCCCTTCTGATGTTGAACCCCTGTCTACGGGGGAATGTCGGATCTCTTCGCTGCGGGACCCTGCGAATCCTCCCTCGCTTGGGACATCCGACTCCACTCATCGGTCGCAGCCAAAGACGATTTCTCAGGCGCTTTGTGAATCCAACATCCTGGGATGTCCTTCAGCCAGCTGATCGAATCAAGGCTAATGAGTACCTGAAGGCTCTCTTTTTGTTACGATATCAACCGTAATGACCATGCCTGCTGGTGGCCTCTTGTAGAGATAAAACCGGTAGAGACGGTTGGGCGTTGCATCCGTGAGGAACTTGAAACATTCCCCGGAAAAAAAATATCTGAATTCCCCTGAAATTCAGCCTATCGGGATGGAAGGGGGTGAGCTGTTTGTTTCTCGGGTCTCTGCAGGCTGGACGGCGTAAGCGTTGTTAAGCGTTGTCCCCAGGGATGGGTTAATGGTATCCCGTGAAACGAAGAGCGTACTTTTGTAAAGCTGAAAAGGACCTCTCCGGCAGAGGGCATCGCTTCCGGACGCTACTCTGCGGCCTCATCGCCGGTACACCACGGCTGACGGAGGCCGTCCCTGGCCTGCTGTCAGGTGCGGACGTCCTATCCGCACCCCTCCGGGCCTTGTGTGGAAACCCTTCGGGCCTCCGCGAGGCGTCCTTCAGAGATGTCCTCCGCCTCCCCGCGTTATAGATAAGTAGTCTTAATCCAGAAGAACCAAAAATAATGATCCATCATGTTGAAATTTCTACAACCAGATACTGCAGCTATTATTCCGGCATCTCTTCCAGAAAACGCTGCATGGCAGGAGTTATTCCCAGGGTCTTGGCTAACCTGTCCAGCCATTGTCTTTCCGCATCGGTGTCGATGGTGATGGCCATGACGGCTACCGAGTACATGGTTTGGGCGGTGGCCGGGTCCTCGATACCGGCGGTGAATTCGTCAATGGGCGTTGGATTGTGCAATTCTTGCAGAAGAACCTGCTTTTCCTCCCGACTAAGTCCTTGCTCCTGGAGTTTTTCAAGAATCCTTGCCTCTTCTTCGGTATCAATCCGGCCATCTGCCGCGGCGGCTGCGACCATTGCCTGGATCATCTGCATGGCAAGTTTCGGCCCGCTGAGTTGGTTGCAAGGGGTCTCGCCTGTGCCGGCAATGACGTTTTGTTGGGGTGGCGGTGTCGGAATTTGAGGTGGAGATGGAGCAGTTTGGGGAGGACTCGCCGAAGATGGTGGAGGCGGAGGTATTGAAGCCCCGGTCGGGGAAAGGGGGGGCGGCATCTGAGGGCTGCCGGAGGGTGTTTTATCCTGGCCTTTCATGATTTCATAGGCTCCGACTCCCAGGCCGATTACGGTCATCAAACCAACACCTGAAGTAAGTTCCGAGACCAGGGAGGAGCCAATCCCACGGGAACGGGAGCCGGAGCCGAGCGCTCCGGTCAACATCTTTCCAAGCATTTTTTCGGCGTTAAACATAGTCAACCTCTTTTCGGTTTCACAGCTATCTTGAATTGTTGTTTCCTATCGCTAATCACAAAATTATCGTTTATGGGAACGGATTTTTCCATAGGCCCTCTGTAAAAGGGCCTGGTTGGAACGTTTGAGCTCCTGGTCATTTCCAGCCAGGTTGTTTGATTTCAGGCAGAACTGGATGGCCTGCTCATAGGCACCCCCGGCAAATTTGGCCCGGCCCATCGCATGCCAGTACCAGCCATTTCGGGGCTCGATCCGAAGTGCCCGGTTGAGCAGCATTTCCGCACGATCGTATTTTCCTTTTCCCATGGCCCGCCCGGCATCCCGGTAGAGGGTGTATGCGGGGCCTCTGCCGGTCGGTTGGGTCGGGAGCAGTTGTTCCTCCTGTTCCCGTCTGATCGAGGGACCGGTTTTTCGTCTCTCGATACCTTCTTCTTTTCGCTGTTCCTGCGTGGGAACCCGATTACGTTCATAGCGAGTCGGTGTCTGTGGATAAGGATAATAGACGCGGCGAGGCGCGCAACCACTGAGAATAAGAGAAGAAAAAAAGACGATAACAGTTAGTTGTGTAATTTTTTTGAGAGTAGTTTGCATGGCAGATATCATCATTATCTATGAAACAGGTTACGGACACTTTGAAAGAGATCATGAAACGACTTTTGTATTTCAGGACTATCTGAGTGCTGAGATTCGGAGGACTGTTTAGTGGACAAATCACCTGTAAAATACGGCAGTCGTTCGCCGTCCTGATAGGCCCATTCGATCCCCGGAGGAGGGATGAGATCAAGGCTTTGCGGATGCAGCTCCCGCATGATCCTCCCCCAGATAACCATGGCTCCGGTGGCTCCGGTCATTCGGGTCGGCTTGTTGTCATCCCGGCCGAGCCAGACGACAGCGAGTTTGTCACCGGTAAAACCGGCAAACCAACTGTCACGCAGATCATCCGAGGTTCCCGTTTTACCAGCTACTTGGTATGGCGCGGGAAGGTAAGAGGAGAGAGCTCTGGCGGTGCCCTCGCGGACAACATGCTGCAAAGCACAGTTGAGCAAATAGACCGCTTCCGGAGGAAAACGTTGTTGAACCGAAAGTCCATATCGCTTTATCACCTTATTGTCAGCAGACAGTACGGAGTCGATGGCCCGTTCCGGCACATAAAATCCTCCGGTGGCAAGTGTCTGGTACATCTGAGCGACATCCAGGGGTGAAGGAGAGGCGGCGCCGAGCAGAAAAGAGGGATAGGCCTTGAACGTTCCCGGCAGGCCAAGGTCCCTGGCCGCTTGGATGGCTGTCTTCAGCCCGATTGCCAGACCGAGATGGACGGTTGCCAGGTTGTAGGAATGGGCAAGGGCCAGGTACAGCGGTACGGAGCCGTGTTCCCGCCGGTCGAAATTCTGCGGCCGCCAAGGATGGCCGCTTTTGACCGGTACGGAAACAGCGGTATCCTCCAATGGGCTCGTAAGCGTGTAACCATGGGTCAGGGCTGCCAGGTAAATTGCCGGTTTGATGAGGGATCCCATCGATCGCTTGGCGTCGAGAGCACGGTTGAATCCGGAATTAAGGGCTTCCCTGCCGCCGGCGAGGGCGAGGATGTCAGCGTTTTCCCTGTTCGTGACCACAACTGCCCCTTCAATGTGGCTTCGGTGGTGGATCCTTTCCAGGGTGGCAATCCCGTCATCGAGCTGTTTTTCCACCTGCCATTGAACCTGAGGATCAAGAGTAGTCAGGATCTTCAGCCCGTTTGAGGTTAAATCCTCCTCCTTATAGTGCTGCTGTAACCTGCGGCGCACCAGGTCGAGAAATGCCGGAAAACGGTTGAATCCGCTCTGTACCGCTCCCGATTGGATCAGAGGGGTGGAGACGGCCTGGGTATAGGTGGATTTGTTGATCAGTCCATCGGCCAGCATTACATCCAAGACTACTTTTCTTCTTCTCAGGCAGTTTTTTGGATGCCTCCGAGGATCGTAGTAGCTGGGGCCTTTGACCATCCCGACCAGAATTGCGATCTGATCGGGTGTGAGATCCTTAATGTTGCGGCGGAAATAAAACTGACTGGCCAGCCCGAAGCCGTGGATTGCCCGATTGCCGTCCTGGCCGAGGAAGATTTCGTTGGCATAGGCGGTCAGGATTTCGTTTTTACTGTAATGGCGTTCCAGAAGAATAGCCATGACAGCTTCGTTTATTTTTCGTCTCAGGGTTCTGGCCCGGGTCAGAAAAAGATTTTTTACCAGTTGCTGGGTCAGGGTGCTGCCTCCCTGGACGGTGCTGCCGGCTTTCACATCGGCGTACAGAGCTCTTAGGATTCCTATGGGAGAGATTCCGATGTGGGAGTAGAATCTCCTGTCTTCAACAGAGATAAGGGTTTTGACCAGCAGGCTGGGAAGGTCTGTGCGGGTCAGGACTATCCGGTCCTCGTTGTCCTGGGGATGGAAACTTCCGATCCGGGCCGGATCGATACGTACCAGGCTGATCGGGGCATGGCTGCCGGCGGTGGCGTTCAGTTCGCGGATTGTGTCTCCTGAAAATGAGACGATGAAGTGTTTTGATTTTTCCAATCCCGATGAATAGTGGAAATCACGGGTGAAGATATCAAAGGTTGCCCCGTGCCGGCTGTAGCCTCCGGAGGCTGTAACCCTGTTCTCTTTCCTATAACCTGCAAGCTGAAGCTCGCGTTCGAGCATTCCGGGAGTGAAGGTAAGACCTGGGAAGAGCTCAAGCGGCCGGGCATAGACTACGGCTGGCAGCGACCATCTTTTGCCGTTGAATCTATTGCGGATTTCTGTGTCGAGGTAGGTTATGTACGAAGCAAGGATCAGACCTGCAAGGATGAGTGCCAAGGCGACCATGCCGAGGTTGAAAAACGGTATCCGGCGTTTCTGATTGTTCTTTTTTCTTGTTTTTCTCTTTTTTCTCGTTGTTTTTCTTTTTTTCATGGTTCTTTGAGGCTCTTAATGAAGGAAAATCTTTTCTACTCTATCCTCTTCCTGTAAAATCTTCATTAAAATGGTGTAAGGCAGGTCATTTTTCCATTATGTCCGCTCGCCGGATCAGGCGCCTGCCGTTGAACGTTTGCAATATGGGGACATACCGGCTGATGTCCTTGCTCATCTACAGTAATTCAATGGCTATTTGAGGAAGACCAGTTTTGCGGCGAATGACAAAAAAATTTTTCAAGATCCTCATCCGCTGTTTATTTGCGATATTTGTTCTTTCCATTGTCCTTGTTCTCGGTCTGCGTTGGATTAATCCCCCGACCAGCGCCGTTATGATTGAAACACGAATTACCAGACTTTTGGGCGGGGACAAGAAAAAACCCATAAGATATCGATGGATTGATCTTAAGTCAATCTCTCCTTATCTTCCCATAGCCGTGGTGGCCGCCGAAGACCAGAAATTCCCTTCCCACTGGGGATTTGATACGGGATCGATCGTGAAGGCCATCGAAAGCCATGAACGAGGACATCGTCTGCGGGGGGCAAGCACCATTACCCAGCAGGTGGCGAAAAACCTCTTTCTCTGGTCGGGAAGAAGCTATATACGAAAAGGGATTGAGGCTTACTTTACCGTTCTTTTAGAGATTTTCTGGTCGAAGAGGCGTATACTGGAAGTCTATTTGAATATTGCCCAGTTTGGAGACGGAGTTTTCGGGGCCCGGACCGCATCTGAAATCTTGCTGAAAAAGAGTCCCTCCAGGCTGACCCGGGAAGATGCGGCGCTTTTGGCGGCGGTATTACCGAATCCCATCGAATATAAGGTGACAAGGCCATCCCGTTATGTGATTGCCAGACGGCGCTGGATAAAATTACAGGCCGAACATCTGGGCGGGACGAGCTATCTGGCGAGGCTCATGAAAAAATGATCAAAAAACCAAGGCAAATTTTCCTGCTTCCCATCCTGGCACTGTTCCTTGGGGTATTCTTTTGGAGTGGCGTTATTGACGGGGCGGTGACGGAGGGACCGCTTGATCTGCCTCAGGATATAATTTTGGCAAACATCAAGACATCTCAGAACCTTGCCGACTTCTTCGAAAAACGAACCAATCCCAAAACCGGTCTGTCCTTGAGTTTTTACGGCGACGAAAGTCCCGTCGGGCTTTACGGCACCCAGATATACGATGTCGGCCTTCGCCTGCTGGCCGAGAGCACCTTTTCCAGGCAGATCATCCATACATTTGCCCAAAACAGTTCTTCCCGTGCCAGTCGTGATACCCCTCAGACCGTGAAAGGCGACCGTATAGCCCCGGAAGGTATCTTCAGCTGGATACGGATCGAAGGTTTCGATAAACCGGTCTGGTGGCATACCTGGGAGTGGTCCGTCAAAACAGGTGAAAATGCCTGGCTGGGAAAAGGGGCTCTCCATTATTACAGGCAGACTAGGGATCCCCTGGGTTTGCAGATTGCCAGGGAAAGGGCGGAGTTCATCCTGGGGCTTCAGGATGAGGACGGAGGTGTCCGGGTCGGCCCCGAGCACCCGAAGAACAATCTCTGGTGGAAGGTTAGGTCCACCGAGAACAACGAAAGTGCCCTGAATTTTCTCGATGAGACCTACCTGACCACCCATGACCGTCGCTATAAAGAGGCCGGCGACAGGATCTATGACTGGCTGGTCTCGACCTTATACGACTGGAAAAGGCACGTATTCTTACAAGGGCAGGTGTTTAAAGGTGGCACATGGACAACCAACGATTCGCAGAATTTTGCAACCGACACGATATCTTGGGCACCTCTTGGTCGGATTCTTGATGACCCACGTTTTGGTAAAGACCGGTTGGAACGCCTCGCCGAGGTGGAGCGGATGCTTGATGCAACCGTTGCCTTGGCCGGTGTCGTGCAGGATGGAACTCTTAAAGGGATGAGCTATTCGTCGGTTTCCCGGAAGAAAGCCGTGATCTCAATAGAATGGTCCGCCCAGTTCGCTCTACGCTATCTTCTTGTATCTGTGGATTACCAGGATGAAGGGGCTCTGGACAAGGCCATTGAATATTACAAAAAATATACCGATCTTATCCAGCAACTCCAGAAGTATATCAGAAAAAGAAATGGGGAAGAAACCGTGCCCAGCGCGGTCTACCCGGATGGAAGAACCGCAGTGGGTGAGCCCATGTGGGATGAGTGGACGCGTACCCCCGGTGCCTATGCCTCCGCTGCCGCCCACCTCTATTTAGGCTTTGCTCTCAGACGATTCGACCCTTTGCTGGATCGGGATATTTGGGGCTATAATGGTACCAATAAATAGGTCACAACTTTCCAGGTTAGCATATTTGATTGTAATTGCCTCGCAACTATCGAACGAATCGTTATTTAATACTCGGTGCAAGAATTCAGGAGTTAGGAGCCAGACTCCCGGATTCTGGATTTTCCGGAATATAAACGGGGATAAAACTTTAAATAAAGTATTATTTTCAGCATATTATCACAAATCGGAAAGTTGATATAGGTCTTTTTTTTGATTTATCGCAGCCATATTTCCGAACTGTCAATACAACAACGGCAGCCATCACCCAAACGGAATCCAGCTATGATTCGACCCACTGAAACAGAAACATCGGTGGGAGCATTTGTGTTACCTCCCCGAGACGAAACCGCATGAAATATTCCGACCGGCACCCATTTTCCTCCACTATGCACTTCAAACTTCACCGTGCTGCGACAATTAAGCTTTTTGCCAGTGTCAAAGCGGGCAATGACCTTTTTTACGTGGCCCTTTGGAAATCTGTAGGTATGTGAGCCGGTATAACAGCAGCATTTCCCTTCCTGATTCTGTTTTTCCTTACAGGAAAAATGAGTTGAAGTGTTTGTGTAGTCACGAATCGGACCACCACTTCCTCTCAGTGACGGACCATGCGGTAAAACAGTACCAGCAGATGAACGGACGCCGCTCCTGGTTACCCTTGTGCACGAGTTGATTCTCAGACTCGGAACGCCACTGTTTAGGGCGGTAAGGGTATTTTCCCATAAGCTCTGAGTCATACTTGCCAATTGATGGTTACTCAGACTTTTGTCGTTACCCATTCTTTTAAGGGTTGTTTTCATGAAACCTTCTCGCCACAGTTCGACACAACCCCCGGTCACAGGCCTTACCCGTGCCAGGCTCTCTAATATCCGGTTAGCCCAATTGATTCTTTTCAGCCCGTTATTTCGAATACGTTTGACATATTTTTGGGGTAGACCCGGTTCAGCAGCAACCTGAAAAGCATAATGGGCATACGCCAGACGAAATCCCAATAAAAAATAATTTGCCCCGCAAGAGTCCCTGTGAACCTTTTTGCCGCCAATTATTTGGTTCCTGAGTGAGTCAGCATATACTTTGCTCATATTGATGATACGAGCCGATATATCTTTACGTGTTTTTCGGCTGGGATCTTTTTGTAAACGGCCGGATAAACCCCATACCTCGCCAATCATAAATTTATATCCGGACCAGGCAGGATTAACGCGGGAACAAGCACTGTGTGCCCCTTGAATATGCCTACAGGCCAGATTGAGGTGATCAATAATCTCATTATCGGCTCTGTCTGAATACAGCGCCACGGCATGTGCCCATCCCAATTCAAGACCTGCAGCGAAAATTCGGCTGCAACATTCGGGGGCTGGTGGGTCCTGCTGGGCGTGAGAAGGTGGAGAAACAAGGAAAAAAAGAACAATCAGGACAACAGCCCCGGCAACTCTGACAGATCGTTTATAGGAGGATTCGGAAACCGGATTTATACGTTGTATCTCATTGATATTTTGAGCAATATCCATTGACGACAAACCCATCTTCATATTGCCTCCCCTCAATCGGTTGGTTTTTTTCTTGCAGGCAACAAGCAACAATGTTGCTATTTAACCAAAAGGAAAATTAAATATTGTTTTATAATATCAGTATATAAAGTGACAAAAAATAGCTTTTGCAGACAGATTTCGAGTAGCCACCAGTCGTTACAATGCTGGATTAAGCCTAGCCGACAAATCACATTAACACAACTTTTTTCCATTCAATCCCAACAAACAGAGGCCGCTTTTTGTCTCACTCTGCCAATCATCCCTCTTACCTTCAGCGGAGCACCGGACTTACCTCTAGAGATACTGGTAGATACTTTTGTTTACCAGATGCATGGGCGTTGCCAGGAGAAAAAAAATAGCGTAGAGAGCATTGTTTTTTCCTTCAAATCATACGCAAAGCATGAGGCAATTGACTTCTAATTTACTGCTTTGTATTTGTTTGGAAACAGTCAAGCCACGCCGGTACATCCCGGCCTGGTCTGAACCGGCGGAACCTATTTGTAAAATACGTATCAAACTATTTGGTTTTGGTACTTTTTTTGGTAGGATTAAGCGATTATCGGTTATAAAGAGTTTCGATAGCTAAACGAAAGGCCACCTTGAAAAATAGTCTTTCGTCCGATGTCTCCCGGGTGTTTGATGTTTTATGCGTTTAAAATCAATAAAATATAGTATATGATATTTCCCGCATGCCTTGATCTTGGACGAAAAGTCGAATTTTTCAATCATCATGAGTTGTCCAAGAAAAGGTTTCAATAGAGATCAATGATGCATATCCCGAGGTTGCGATAATGGCATATCCTAACCAAAATCATTACGGTATCCGTTGTACGTGTCGCTTTTATCACCATCGTTATTCTGCTCTACTTCATGCCACTCATCGAACAGAAGATGATCGAAGGAAAAAAAGAAGGCGTACGGAATGTCGTTGAAATGGTCTATGGTAACTTTTTGAAATTTGACAGCCTGGCGAGAAGCGGGGAGATGAACCTTGCCCAAGCGAAAAAGGAATTTATTAATACTATAAAAACAATCCGTTACGGAAATAATGACTATTTTTGGATTAACGACATGACTCCGGTTATGATCATGCACCCGTTCAAGCCGGGACTCTACGGAAAGGACCTTCCCGATTTCAAGGATCCCCATGGTAAACATCTCCTCATGAGTTTTGTGGCTGTTTGCAAGAATCACGGAGAAGGTTTCGTAAATTATATGTAGCACTTACCGTGCCAAGGAGGAGGGACGCAACAGGTCGGTTCGCTTCACCAAGGATATGGGGCAGGAAGACCAGGTCTAAAAACAGGAAAAGGTTCGATGGCAGGTGAATTCCGCACTGACCACAAGCTCCAGCACACATGTAAGGCCTGGGGTGTTTCCCAACCGCTATCGAAGGGATAGGATAGGCCATATTTTGAGCCGGCTAACAGCATGTGTTAATTTACACCGTGGCAATATACTTCTTCTTTATTAAAATGGAGAAGTATTAATCGAATGTAAAAAATATCATAAAAAATCAGTGTTGAGGTATTTTGTGTCACAATGGATTCTTCTGGCAATTGCCGCCTTTCTTGCTGGGGTACTCAACTCAATCGCCGGAGGTGGTAGTTTCCTGACTTTTCCGGCTCTGGTCATGGCGGGAATCGCCCCGGTTTCTGCTAACGCCACCAGCGCCGTTGCCGTTTTCCCAGGTTATCTCGGCGGTGTTGTCGGGTTTCGGGCCGAGCTGGCCTTGCAGGGCCGGTCCTTCCTTCTTCGTTATTTACTTTGGTCTTCAGGTGGTGGACTTATCGGATCACTGCTTTTGCTCGTCACTTCCAATGCTTTTTTTTCCCTCCTGGTTCCCTGGCTTTTGCTCATCGCCACCCTTGCCTTTGGTTGCGGCGAACAGGTATTGAAACATATTAAAAAAGTTGATTATCGTGGCACGTTCTCAGAATACCTGACTGTCTTTCTGGTATCAGTATACGGTGGGTACTTTAATGGAGGCCTGGGAATCATCCTCCTTGCCGTCTTCATTTTTCTTGGACACCAAGACCTCAACTTGATGAATGGCTTGAAGAATGCTATCAGCTTTTGTATTGCCGTGGCCTCGGTTGTCGCTTTTTCCATTGCCGGTATCGTTCAATGGCCGGAGGCATCACTGATGATGGTTACGTCAACAATGGGAGGATACTATGGAGCGGTGATAGCCAGAAAGATTCCCGCCGTTATCCTCAAATATCTCATAACCGCCATTGGTTTTGTGATGACTGTAATCTTCTTTTACCGCGCGTGAAAATCATGCGTCCACAAATTGTCGTGGCAGATCTCCATAAGAGATCCTGTGCATTTGATAGTAAAAAGAATGGTAAGTGGCGGATCAAACGTGGTTTGAAAGCTGAGCAGGCAAATTTCACGGATTGGAATGGCCTGCTGGCTGACCAGACTTGGGACAGACCATATTTTTGTTGGCCTTTTGCTAAAGCGACGCGGGATAGCGGGTCATATCGATCCGCCCGAAGGGTGAAGAACGCAGGGAATAACCAACTTACTACGGTTACAAAGTGTTCTCCTGTGCCAGCAGGAAAATCATCGCGTAACTCTAATCTGTTAAATATACGTCTTCCCGTGGTTTTTGTGAAAATTACAGGTTAGGAAAACTAAGTGTTTTTTGTCTGGTTCAAGACCTCTCTCACCTTTGCCGATAATGATTCAATGGAGAATGGCTTCTGGATAAAATTTACATTTTCTTCAAGAACTCCGCGGTGAACAATAACGTTGGATGTATATCCGGACATGAAAAGAACCCTAATTCCGGGTTTGATTCTTTCCAAATGCCTTCCTAGATCCTTACCGTTCATTTCCGGCAAGACCACGTCCGTAATTAAAAGATGAATCGGATTTTCAAAACGTTGGGCGATATCGAGTGCCTCTCGAGGGGTGGATGCTGCTAATACTGTATAGCCGAATCGTTCGAGGACGATTTTGCCCAAATCCAATATTGACGCTTCATCTTCCACCAGCAGCACTGTCTCGTTTCCCTGTGGACAGACTCCGGCATTGGTTCCCTCTTCTTCAGTAATCGGATCCAATGCTCGCGGGAGATAGATTTTAAAGGTTGTTCCCAGTCCCGGCTCACTGTAAACATAAATAAATCCTTTGTTTTGTTTAACGATTCCATAGACGGTGGCAAGCCCCAGGCCGGTTCCTTTTCCGACGGTCTTGGTGGAAAAAAAGGGCACAAAAATTAATGCCTGACTCTCCTCATCAATTCCGGAATCCTCATCGCTCACAATGAGTTGCACCCAACTTCCCGGTTTGAATTCCGGATGTTTGCTGCAGTAGGCTTCGTCTATCTCGGCATTGGCTGTTTCGATGGTGATCGTTCCGTTTGGGGACATCGCATCGCGGGCATTCAAACAGAGATTAATAAATATTTGATCGACCTGGGTCGGATCAATTATTACCGGCCATACACTGCGTGCAGGATTCCAGGACAGAGCAATATCTTCTCCGATAAGCCGTTGAACCATTTTGAGTGTTTGCGCAATGGTTTTATTTAAATCCAGTATCTTGGGAGAAATAGTCTGTCGTCTTGCAAAGGCAAGTAATTGTCTCGTCAGGTCGGATGAGCGAAGAGCTGCAGCATGGATTTCCTTGAGGCTGGAATAATTTGGATCTTCCGGTTGGGTGCCCAATAGCATTATTTCTGTTCGCCCCACGATCACACTCAGCATATTGTTGAAATCATGGGCAACACCTCACGCCAAGAGACCTATCGACTCCATCTTTTGGGCCTGATCAAATTGATGCTGTAGTCTTTCTTTTTCGGTGACATCACGTAAAGTCCCCTGCATGACAGGTTTTCCATGATACTGAACCTTTGAGATTGACATCTCGGCTCTGATTTTGTTTCCGTCTTTACAGGTGATGCCACATGTATTTAAATTGTCCTTCAATCCTGGCTCATTACAGCAGTCTTCAATCTGTTTTCGGATAGAGTCGTGTTGGTCCGAATCAAATACAGTCCATATCGTCTGTGAAAGGGCTTCCTGCATTGAATATTGAAAAATATCGCAAAACCGGTGGTTTAAAAAAATGAGCCTGCCTGTAGGAATTTCAAAGATAAAAAATCCGTCCATCGTGTGTTCTACCAGGGAGCGATAACGCTCTTCGCTTTGCCTGAGTTCCTCTTCCGCCTGTTTGCGTTGGGTAATGTCCATGACGGTTCCTGCAATCGATACCAACTCACCTTTGCCATTGTAACTTCCCTGGAATGTGGAGTGGTAATAGCCGATGCTGCCGTCGGGATAGAGAAATTTCTGATCGTATTCGCCCTTTTCATGGCTATCCATAACCTTTTGTATTAATTCCCTTCCTTGTTGTTGTTCTTCCGGCCATGGCGAAAGTGCCAAAATCGAATCAATGGTGGTCTTGAAGCTGTTTTTATGGAGTCCGAAAATCGTATAAACATGATCGGACCAATGGACTTTGCCTGTTGGGATCTCCCAGGTCCAGTAACCTAAACCGGCCAGTTTATGCGCTTCCTGAAGTTTTCCCTCACTTGCTTTGAGCTCGTCCTCGGTTTTCCTGCGCTTACGTTCTAAGCGCTCAAGCTCATACACTCTCTGTTCCAGGGCTTCATATGTTAACTGCTTGGTCATATTTAGGACTCCGGGTAAAGATCACGTAAATCTGGAGGATCAAGCGATCAGGTCCAAACCGCTGGCAACCGATTTTTCATAGAGTTCTTTCAGGTGAGCGCGCTGGACGGTGGCAACAATGCCTTCTATCTTCGAGGCCAGGGCTCTTGTTACCAGATCGAACTTGACACCGCAGATATATTCTGTTCCCTTTTTTCCTCTGATCTTTGAAACATGGCGGATACTGCCGTTGAGACGAACCACCATCATGCCGTCGATGATGAATTCCAGGGTCCTGTTTTGATCGATCTTGAAAAAATCCTGCTGATTTTTTTTGATGGAAAACGACATGCCGCTGACGCTGATATCGACGATTCTGGAGGTTACCGAGTCCTGTTTTCTTTTTCCGACAACCAGGACCTTCATATCCAGTTTTCCCGGGACCTTGGCACGAAACTCCCGGGCGCCTCGGACCAGTCGGCCTATCACCGGGTAGGCAAGGCGAAGAACGGGGAGTCCCCTGACTTCGGTGATATCCTGGAAAGAGGTTCCGAGTTCCACGGCATAGGAGGTTGTAAACATCCTTAAAAGGATTCTTCTGGTATTGCGGATATTGAGATTACCGATTCCCGGTTCCAGAGGCAGGGAAATAACGTGGGTCATGTTTTTCAGATAGCTGCCAGCCTTATAATTCGGTTCGGTCATGACGATTTCATCGTCGACCTCGGTGGGAACGAGATCGGGGACGTCGTCGTAGACCCTGCTGAAATAGACCCTCGACATTCCGTCCAGTTCTACTTCAACGGCTTTTTCGTCGAAAAAAGCACTTTGAAGAAAGGGGAGTATGTCTGTTGATTTAATAAAAATATCCCCGTCCTCAAGTGATTCTTCCACGCTTTCTCGGGTATACACCATGTCCGGGAAAAAGTAGGAGAGACGTTTCTGGACCCGATCATAAAGGGATTGTTTTTTATCGTCTTCCATGACCTGCTGCAATGTTGCGATTATTTTGTTCTCCGGCCGTTCCTGATAGAACGAGCCTCCTCACCTACTGTTCTATCCTATCGAATGTAAAAAGAAAAGAGAACTTAACAAAAATATTTGATTACCCGAGAAACAAACAGCTCACTCCCAGGATCAGTAGCTGAGCATGAGTGGGAATCAGATTAAATTTAAATCTTTTCCCGGTTTCGGTCAAAAAGTGGAGGGCATTAAAGAAGGATCGAGAAGGTTTTTATATGAAAGTCTCAACGAAGCACTGGCCTAGCCATGCGCCAGAGAGCACTACGTTTTTATATTTTGATGTGGCCGGCCGGTCTGGTCCAGTTATGCTGGTTAGATACACGTCACAGGTGGTTTCACGGTCATAGAGAAAAGTGAAGTGAAAAGGGCAAGGTTCCAGCGGACCGGTATGGAGCCGTTCTGGCCCGCTGATTTAGGAAACATCCTGTATCGTTCCAAGGGGCCGATACAAAACTGTGCAGGGACCAACGGTAGGGGGCTACGAGAGCCGAGCTTTTTCTTTTTCTTTGCGAATAGAGCAAGCCCTTGAGAACGCTTTCTTTTTCCCGTGTTTGTTGATGGATACCGTAGTCTTCCCCTGCTTTCCTTCTTTAGTAACCCAGCTGACTTCATAGCGATTCAGTTTGGTATTGAAGCGAACCCCTACTACACCGGTGCTGGAATTGCTGACGGTGACCAAGTGTTTGTCGGTGCGGGTTTTTCCCAACTCTTTTTCCGTTTTATTTCTCCATGATATTGCTGCCAGGAGACTGGAATATCTCCCACCGTGTTTTTTATCGGAAAAGAATTTTGGATGTGTCTTCCCCAAAAACCTGACCCGGACGTACCAGCCGTGGTTTTTTTTGGCTTCCTGGTCAATCCGTGCAATGTCTTTATGTTTCTCAAAAGAGAGTTTTTTCTTTTTTTCGTCTTCCATTGTCAATTTTTGTTGTGGAGAGTTTTTATATTTTCCAACTGTCGTTGAAAGGATCTGCCGCGCTTTTTTTATCTTATCAACACCCTAAGTGCATGTTTCAAGGGTGAAAATTTTAACATATTTTGTCGAAAAGGGGAGTAAGCTTTCAATAAAGTGACAAAAATTTTGGCAGTTATGAAAAATTAATGAGTACGTGACAATTCAGTTTAAAATTTACGTGCGTTTCTGTCAAGAGACAGTCGTTTCGCCCTCACTCATCACTTTGTTCAACATTTATATACATCAACTTTCTGGGTTGTGATAATATGTGGAAACAAAAACAACCTCTCTGGATTCTGACTCCTGGCTCCTGAATTCTTGCAGCGAGTATTTTAAAGGATTTGTTTGGTAGTTGTTACGCAATCACAACAAA
The DNA here is from genome assembly GCA_963822095.1 of uncultured delta proteobacterium. Taxonomy (GTDB): domain Bacteria; phylum Desulfobacterota; class Desulfobulbia; order Desulfobulbales; family Desulfocapsaceae; genus CAWGGS01. The sequence goes on along the minus strand of CAWGGS010000039.1, from coordinate 73,678 downwards.
ATATGCCAACCCGGAAAAGCGTGATATAATTTTACGAACTGCTTAAAGCCATACGGATCTTTTCTGCAAGGCCCCTTTTGGAGAATGGTTTCTGGATAAAAAACGTTTCTTCATTCAAAATACCTTGTTTGCCGACTGTATCAGCTGTGTAGCCTGACATAAAAATGCACTTAATGTCGGGTCGTATCGCCATGATCTTTTCTGCAAGGTCTTTCCCGTTCATCTCAGGCATGATGACATCGGTCATCAGAAGATTTATTTGCTCACCGTATTCCTCAACCTGCCTGATGGCATCGCTTGGTTTTTCTGCCGGCAAAACCTTGTATCCCAGTCGTTCGAGCATTGATGTCGTCATTTGTATTATAGTCGGTTCATCTTCAACTAAAAGAACAGTCTCATGACCACCCTCAACAGGGCTTGAGGCAATTTGGGGGTCATTCTGTCTTTGTGGGCCGACATATCTGGGCAGGAAAACAGATACGGTCGTTTGTCCTTTCTCACTGCTGACGTCTATAAATCCTTTGTTCTGCTTGACGATACCATAAACCGTGGATAATCCGAGGCCGGTTCCCTTACCGACTCCTTTTGTAGTGAAAAAAGGTTCGAATATATGTGCCAGCAATTCCTTGGGTATCCCCGCTCCTGTATCCTTAATTTTAAGCACCACAAAATCACCGGGGACAGCATGGGCATTTTCTCCGGCATATTTCTCATCTATGATGATATTTTCAGTTTCGACAACGATGGAACCGACATGGGAAATTGCGTCACGGGCGTTAACGCAAAGATTGGCCAGGATTTGATCCACCTGAGAGGGGTCGATGTTGACTTGCCAGAGATCCGCTGTGGGTTTCCAAACAAGTTCAATATCTTCTCCTATCAGGCGTGTGAGCATTTTCAGCATTCCTTCAACTGTTTTGTTCAGGTCGATTACTTTTGGAACAACCATCTGTTTACGGGCGAAGGCGAGAAGCTGCCGGACAATGCCGGCTGAGCGCTCGGCGGCACCTCTGATCTCTTGCAAATCGCTGTATACGGGGTGGGCCGATTCAATCTCATCCATGGCCAAGTCTGTATGTCCGAGAATGACGCCCAGCATGTTATTGAAATCATGCGCTACCCCACCAGCCAACTGTCCAATGGATTCCATTTTTTGAGCCTGATAGAGCTGGGCCTGCATTTTGGCCTTTTCTTCTTCTGCGAGTGTTCGTTCCGTAATATCGATTATTGATCCTTCGACAATCCCTAGTTCTCTATAAAGCCGTAGAGTCGTGGTACATTTTCTGAGACCTCTTTGTCTGTTCCGTATTGTTAATTCAAACTCCGACACAGATCCCTCCGCAAGGAGCCTTCTCACCATCTTCTCTCGCTCTTTCTGGTCTTCCCAGAGGAGTAATGAAGGTTTTCCCACTGTTTCCTCACGCGTCTTTCCAACGAGGTCGAGAAACTTCTGGTTGACCTCCAAAGTCTCCGATCCGTCCAGACGCGACCTGAACATGGCTATCTCGGAGTTGTTGAAGAGGGTTCGATACTTGTCCTCGTTGTAGATCAGTAGCTGTTCCGTTTTTTTTCGATCAGTAATATCCAGGTTTGAGGCGGTCGTTCCATCATATTCTCCATTGACGGTATAATGACCTCTTACATATACGAGAGAGGGTATAATTTTTCCGGTCTTTGAAATATACCGTTTCTCAATTGTATAAGAGTCAACTTCGTGCTGTACAAGCTTGTTGAGCATCTTCATGCTTTGTGCGGCATCATCAGGATGACTGACGTCTTGGATGGTCTTTTTCCCGATCAACTCTTTCTTGGAATATTCCAGCATCTTGCAGAAGGCTTCGTTGACATCCGTGAAAATGAAGTTTTGGTTCGTAACCGTTACACCGATAAGTGAATTAACAAAGATTGAGCGATAGTGGGATTCACTTTTACTCACTGTAGCCGTCAAGCGTTTCAGTCGGCGATTCAATATCAATAAAGTGAAGATAAGGCCATTTAATGCCAGGAAAACAGCCAGCGTAACAGAAACAGCAGTTTTATGCTGACTCCACAGGGTTTGAGGACGGTTTATGATAATGCTTTTTTTAGGCAGGGCCGACATATTTGCCTTCCAGCGGACGAGTTCATTCCAGTCGAACATTGTCCGGATAAGGGGGGGGAAGGTTGTTACCTGCTTGGTAAGTTTCAGGTGACCTGTCAGATAGTTGAGAGCGATTTGAGCGGCTTGTTGCCCCATATTCTCGGTTTTCAGTAATGATCCTCCTACGATGCCACGGCCTAAAAATTGTTCGAGATTGGCAAAGACCGGAGCGGAGGCTGATCGGCAAATTTTGGCCACGACATCGGCTGGAACGAAGGACCGGCCGGACGTATCTGAAAAGTAAGGTGAATAAATGATGATTGAGTTCGGAGGCATCGTGGCAGTCCGCAGCAGCATTTGTTCGTAGGTCATTGCGTCGGTGTATTCGAAATCCAGGGTGTTTTTCCAGGGCGAAAATGCCTCTTTTGCATATTCAAGAAACGGAAGAATGGTGTCATGGGCACCCGTGACGACCAGGACTCTTCGGGTGTTGGGAAAGAGATCGAGAGCGATATTCAGCGTCCCCGCATTGTCCACCTGCCAGGGAATATTTATGATTCTATGTGAATTATCGACCTGGGACTTGATGTCGGGGGCAATTAACGTGACTATCGGGATGTTAGGAAAAAGCCCTTTGCCCTCCGTTACTAAAAAATTTACGGCTGGAGCTCCTTCGGCAAGGACAATGTCAATATGTTTTCCTGCCATCTTGTGGTGAAAAAGACCAGAGAGGAGTGTTCTATATTTCTTGCCGTGTTCCCGGGCCAGATCAAGATGTTCGACGAAGATGTCCTTGGTGCTGCCTCCACCTTTTCTCAAGCCGGAAACAAAACCTTTGTCTATACTGTCCGGGATGGGTAAGCCCACCTGGAAGGTATTGAGAAACAGGATGTGGTGAGGCTTTTTTGCGATCGGTCGCAAAGGTTTGGGGTCTGCATGGCCATTCCCTGGCCCCACCAGGAACATCAGGAGAATGATTATATTAACGAACACATGAAGTAACAGCCGCATGGTGTATTCTCGTCTGTCTGAAAAGCAAACCTTTGTTTGACAAAATTGTAAGGTTGTAATTGGTATCGGGTTGTAAAGAACACTCAAGGGGCTCTCGTCCCCATCTGCTACACTCATTGTGGGGGAGAGGGAAGAAGTCCATAGTTCATATGAAGTGTCCTACATCGGGGGGAAGGTTTCAAGTGATTTTCCTTAAAAGGCGAAAAAGTATTGATCAGGAGTGGATAGAAGGATAGAATTTGGGGACAGTTGTTTAACATATTTTCTTCAAAGCCAATTTATCACCACATGCGGAGCTCCCAAATGACCAAATTCACAGAAATTATACAGTATGCAATTGATCGTGAAATCGAAGCTGAAACGTTCTATCTGGAAATTGCCGCGAAGACGAAACATGAGGCATTGCGAGGAATGTTCGTCGGTTTTGCAGCAGAGGAAAAACGGCACCAAGAGATGCTGAAAGGAACTCTAGACAGTAATGAAACCTCGCTGCAATTCAAACCGGTGACTGATTACAAAATCTCCGATACGGTAGAAAAAGCAGAATTGACCGAAGGGATGACCATGGCGGATGTCTTCTCAATTGCCATGAAGAAGGAAGAAGAGGCAATGAAAATGTACCAGCAGCTGGCGAATGACTCAACGTCGGATGAATCGAAAAAACTTTTCAACAGCCTGGCTGCTATGGAACAGGGACACAAAGTGAAAATGGAAAAAATTTATACTGATGTCGCATACAACGAAGTATGGTAGACTGTGAATTCTTTGACGCTTCACCCCATCGCCAAGATTGGTGGGACCATCAATCTTCCTGGTTCCAAAAGTGTTTCCAATCGGGTTTTGCTTCTTGCGGCCTTGGCCGAAGGGACGACCACCCTGACCAATCTGCTGGATTCTGATGATATCAGGCATATGCTGACGGCTCTAAGTCTTTTGGGGGTACAGTACAACGTAAACGAAAATAAAACGCACTGCGAGGTCAAGGGGATGAGCGGACCCTTCCGCATGGAAGGTGAGACAACACTCTTTCTCGGGAATGCAGGGACAGCCATGCGACCTCTTTGTGCCGCCCTTTGTCTAGGCCGTGGCGATTACATCCTGGGCGGTGAACCTCGGATGGAGGAGCGGCCAATCGGTGACCTGATCGATGCACTGCGACAGGCAGGTGCCCATGTGAATTATTTAAAAAAACAGGGATATCCGCCACTGAAAATCAGCGCCTCCGGTCTTTCCGGGGGAAAAATTACCATTGACGGTCGTGTCTCGAGCCAGTTCCTGACCGCCTTTCTGATGGCCGCGCCCCTGGCCGAATCCGATTGTTTCATTTCCGTCCTGGGCAATTTAGTCTCAAAGCCTTACATCGATATTACCCTGAAAATCATGGCTGCCTTCGGCGTTGAAGTCGAGAACAATAATTTCAACGAATTTTCGATAAAAGCAGGCCAGCACTATCGAAGTCCCGGCAATTTTCTGGTGGAGGGTGATGCCTCTTCGGCATCGTATTTCCTCGCTGCCGCAGCAATCAAAGGCGGCCCTGTTCGGGTCAACGGCGTAGGCCGGAGATCGCTGCAGGGTGACGTGCAATTCGCCCATGTCCTTGAGGCCATGGGGGCAAAGATTATCTGGGGAGATGACTTTATAGAGGCCCGGCGGGATACCTTACACGGTGTGGATATGGATATGAACCATATTCCCGATGCGGCGATGACCATTGCGGTCACCGCTCTGTTTGCCCAAGGGCCTACGGTGATCCGTAATGTGGGAAACTGGCGGGTCAAAGAGACGGACCGTCTGACGGCCATGGCAGCCGAGTTGAAAAAACTCGGTGCTGGAGTGGTGCAAGGGGAGGATTTCATTGAAATCCATCCGCCGGACGTTCTAAGTCCGGCGGTGATCGATACGTATAACGATCACCGTATTGCCATGTGTTTTTCGCTGGCGGCACTAGGGGATGTCCCGGTCACGATCAACGACCCCGGGTGCACATCAAAGACATTTCCGGATTATTTCGAGCAGTTTGAGAGGCTTACCAAAAAGTCTTAGGAACCGGGAGGATACCGACTATTGCTCGGATTGCTGCTTTTTTCGATCGTCTTCTTTCATCAACTTGTAGTTGATACTGTCAACCATAGCCTGCCAGCTCGCCTCAATGATATTCACCGAGACCCCCACTGTGCCCCAGCTGCAGTTTTGGTCCTTGCTTTCAATCAGGACCCGGACCTTTGCTGAGGTCCCGATCTGGCCTGAGAGAACCCGTACTTTATAGTCGGAGAGCTCCATTTCATCGAGACTGGGATAAAACCTGATCAAGGCCTTTCGGACGGCTTTATCCAGGGCGTTTACCGGACCGTCACCCATGGCGGCGGTATGGACCTCGACCCCGCCGACCGAGAGACGGATTGTCGCTTCGGTCAGAGGCGATTTGTCCATTCGGTATTTATTGCTCATGACCCGGAATCCTTCCAGCTTGAAATAATTCCGCTGCATTCCCAGCGCTCGGCGCATAAGAAGCTCAAAACTTGCCTCCGCCCCTTCATATTGGAAACCTTGGTTTTCCTGCTCTTTCAGTTCGTTGATAATGGAGGCCAGAATCGGATCGCCTATATCGAGCTTCAAACCCCATTTCTTGGCCTTGTGCAGGACATTTGACCTTCCGGATTGGTCGGAAATCAGAACCCGGCGGATGTTGCCGACCTTCTCGGGTTCGATATGTTCATACGTCAGGGGATTGCGCTGTACGGCACTGACATGGATACCTCCCTTGTGGGCAAAGGCGGACTCGCCCACGTAGGGTTGGAAGCGGTTATGCTGCAGATTGGCCAGTTCGTCGACGAGACGGGAGGTGCTGTACAGCCTGTCTATCTGCTTCCGGACCTCACATGCCAGTCCCATCTTGAAGACAATGGCAGGGATGATTGAGGTAAGGTTGGCATTGCCGCAACGTTCACCATATCCGTTGATGGTTCCCTGAATGTGGTCGACTCCGAGGGAGACGGCCAGCAGGGAGTTGGCGACAGCCGTTTCGGAGTCGTTGTGAGAGTGGATACCGATTTTTACGGGATGATTGTTGTTCTTCAGATGCTGAAAGACATCCTCGATGATCGGTTGAATCTCACCCGGCAATGTGCCGCCGTTGGTATCACAGAGAATCAGGGTGTCGGCGCCCCCGGCTACTGCCCTGTTCAGGGTTTCCAAGGCATATTCCCGATTGTTTTTGTACCCGTCGAAAAAATGTTCGGCATCGTAAAAGAGATGTTGAACATGTCTTTTCAGGTACCCCAGTGTGTCTTCGATGATCAACAGGTTTTCATCAAGGGCGATGTGTAGAGCATCGCGGACATGGATATCCCAGCTTTTTCCGAAGATGGTGATGACCGGCGTCTGGGCATCAAGGAGGGCTTGAAGATTCGGATCGCTGGAAGGCGGATTCTGGAAATGTCTGGTTGAACCGAAGGCGGCAAGCTTTGCATGTTTGAGCTGAACGCCTTGCATTTTTTTGAAATATTCATCAGAGACCGGATTTGAGCCCGGCCAGCCGCCCTCAATGAAATCGATTCCGAGTTTATCCAGGGCGTGGGTAATCCTGATTTTATCTTCAACGGACAGGTTGAAATTTTCGGATTGGGTTCCGTCGCGCAGTGTGGTGTCGTAAATCTCTATGGTTCGACCCATGGGAGCCTCATTGTATGTTGTTGTGGGGGCTTAGCGAGTAATGTGCCGTGTTAAATGATCACCCGGGTATGGGGGCCGGTCCGGCCCACAAAGAAAAGCAAATCAGAAGCTTTAGAATAAGAAAAATTTTATAAAATGCAAATAATTTATAGAAACCGTTTACAGAGACAACCGGCGATGGTTTGCCGGTGGATGTTGGAAAGTGTTTCTAAACGAAATTTTCTACCCCATGTCTTTATTGCGTAACGGTTTAAATTTCCAAAAGATAAAAGTCCGGGCCAGACGGAGAAAAAACAAGGTCCAAACCAGACCGACCGGGATCAGCGCCAGGACCCATGACCACCCTTCAACGGAATAGGAGCGCAGTCCGGTAAAAAAGGCCCAAATTCCTATACAGAGAGGAATAAGGATGAGGCAGATGCGCAATTCGAGAAAACGTGGTTGGGGTTGTGGTTTTCCCTGTTGCCTGAAGTATTCTAGTTTTTGGGGTATTTTCAGAACCATAAAGAAAATGATATGGATCAAAGCCCATTGGCTGAAGAGGGTGAAGACCACGTCTGTCAGCCAATGGGAGGCCGACATCATCCGGGCGATTCCCATGAGGGCGGTAAAGAGAATTGAGAAGGCCAGGAAGAGCATGCCGAACCGGTGTTTTCCCTGTGGAAGATAGGCAAGCAAGGCGTAGGCGAAAATAATGGTGATGGCAGCGGTCGCCGTATGTCCGCTGGGAAAACTCCCACTATACGACCCATGTGTGAAAAACAGTGGTCCGGTATGGTACCACTCCGAAAACGGTACTCTTCCCGAGAACACATCCCCGGGACGGGCTCGGCCGATGATCTGTTTGACGGTATGGGTGAAGAGGAGGGAACAGGCAAAGGCACTGAGCAATATAAAGCCGAAAAGGGGCCGGTATGTGGCCAGGAAGGTATCAATTCCGGGTTTTGGTTCTTTCTTATCATAGTTCCGTAACCAGGAAGGGATATAAAGGAACAGGGTGAGAAGGAGCAACGGGTAGACCAGATCACCTGCCCCTGGAAACGAGTCTCCGTTAAAGACCGATCGGTTCATGAATCTTGCAAAACCTGTTATCTCGTGTGTTGAAAAATACTGAGTCCATTGGTAATCATGGGGAGTGATTCCTGTTAAGATAAATGCGCCGAAACAGAGGATCAGGATTAGGGAGCCCCAGTTGCGGACAGGCTGTTTAATGGAAGAAGGTACCTGCATTGATTTTAAAAGTATCCAAAGGGCAAAAAATGAATTCAGGGGGATCGATAGATGTTGCCGACACTTCCCCGACTAACGGTAAATGATATACTATACTCCATATGGTCCCAGGTGAAAATATCTGATTACCACTCATTCAGCTACTGATCCAAAGAGTGAGCTGATCAGATAAAAAAGAGGAGAAAGGAAAAAATGTATCCAATCGACAAGGTCCTGTTTGCCGAACTCACTCGTCTCGTTCCGGAACAGGTCTGTAGAAGGACAGGCTGTAGTTATGATCAGACGGACAAAGCCTATGTGCTTTCGGCCTGGAGGGATCTCTACAAAGTGTTTCCCCACAGGAGGGAGATAGAATGTCAACGCGGGAGCGGACCGGGGCCCCATAGCTATTTCAGCGTTTTTTTAATTCATTACCTGCTGAGTGTGCCGGATAATGATCCTTCTGGAGAATGGATTTCCGAAAAAGATATACCTGGGGGAAGCACTTTTTTCCGAGGTCCCCATCAGATACCTACGGAGATTATATCGAAACGGTATGGGAATGATACCGACGCCTTCGGGAAAAAATGTCAGAGCCTTGGCGGCAACTCTCTGCCAATGGCGGATGCCGCTTTTTCGTTTCATATTACTCCACGAACACCGGTGGCGGTCCTGTACTGGCGTGGGGATGAGGATTTTGGCCCGGAGGCCAAGGTTCTTTTTGATAAAGAACTTGCCTCATACCTTGCCGCGGATGCCGTGTTTGCCTTGGCGGTTGATATCTGTGAACGGATCACAAGGAGTTTTTCTCCGACTTGAAGGATCACGCTCTTTTCCATTACCTCTTGCTTTTCCGGGTACTTCCTCGTAATGTGCCAATAATAGTTTATCTGTTCATACACCCTTATCCCAAGCCTATTTTCTCTAAAAAATTGAAAGGAGGTTCCATGAAGGACACACTGCAACCAGGAATCGAACATGAATTCACCTACCTTGTTCCAACATCAAAAACCGTTCCAGCCCTGTATCCGGAGGCGGAGGAATTCCAGGTTATGCCCCATGTTTTTGCCACCGGTTTTCTGGTCGGTTTTATCGAGTGGGTTTGTATTCAAGCCCTGAATCCGCATATAGACTGGCCTGACGAACAGACCGTCGGAACACAGATAAATGTCAGTCATATGGCGGCAACCCCTCCGGGAATGGAGATTCGGGCCAGGGTGAAACTTGTTGATATTAAAGGGAAGCAGCTCTTTTTTGAGGTTGAAGCCCATGATCAGGCAGGGATTATCTGTAAAGGAACCCATGAGCGTTTTATAATCAACGCCGAAAAATTCAATAGGAAGCTGCAACAGAAGATCCAATCTATGCAGGGATGAATGGCAATGAGGCGGCTTAGGTCCCTTTTATTGACAAAAATAATTATCCTTAACCCTTCTTTTTCCACGTAATCGATGATACTCATAAATATGAGAAAACCAATATGTCAAATAGAGCAGTTTTTTGAAATATTTAATTCAGGAGATCGTAGATGAAAATGACGATTGGGAAAAAGCTCGGGGTGATTCTTGTCATAGTTGCCGTGTTGCTGCCGGCCTCTCTTATAGCGAACTGGTATTACGGGGGGCAGTCAATGAAGTTGGCCGAGAAGTCCCGGACCGAGTCCTACGTTTTTGCCATGAAGGCCAAAGAGATGCAGGTAGCCGTCATCCAGGTCCAGCAGTTTCTCTCGGATATCTCTGCCACCAGAGGGGCTAAAGGATTTGACGATGGCCTTGAGAAGGCCAAGTCCCAGGCGGAAAAGTTCAATGGCCTCTATAATGATTTCAAGGCCATGTTCTCCAGAAAAAACGATACCGCTAACCTGGCGGCCATGGAGAAGATGAAGAACGATTTCGCTGCCTATTATGAAATGGGCAAGACGATGGCCGGGGTCTATATCAAGGACGGACCTGATGAGGGCAATAAGCTGATGGAGAAATTTGATCCGCTGGCCGAGCAGATCACCAAAGAGATAGACGCTTTTATGGAGAGTCAAAACAAGGAACTGGACGATAATCTGAGAGGAGTCTCTTCCGATATTCACGAAAGCAGAAAGGTCAACGTCGGTTTGGGTTTTGCTATCCTAGCCATCATAATAGTAATGACCTCTTTCATTACCAGCGGGATCAAAAAGAATGTGGTCAAGATATCCGACTTTGTCGAGGCAATGGCCAAGGGGGATTTTGTCTCCAGCCTGGTCGTGGAAAGCGGGGATGAACTCGGGCAGATTGCCGGACAGTTGACGTCCATGAAACATGAGGTTGCAACTATGCTCAGGGAGATCATGAACAGTAACGAACAGCTGACTTCCTCTTCGCAAGAGCTTTCCGCGATATCGAAGCAGATGCTGGCAGGGGCTGAACAGACATCCTCCCGGTCCAATACGGTTGCTGCGGCTTCGCAGGAGATGAGTACCAATATGTCGTCGGTGGCTGCCGCCACCGAACAGGCCGCAACCAATGTCGGTATGGTCGCCTCGGCCACGGAAGAGATGACCGCAACGATCAATGAGATCTCGCAGAATACCGAGAAGACCCGTTCCATCAGTGAAGAAGCAGTGGTCATCTCAAAATCGGCCTCGCAGAAAATCGATGATCTGGGAAACGCGGCCCGCGAGGTCGGCAAGGTGACCGAGACCATCACCGAGATCTCCGAACAGACAAATCTTTTAGCCTTGAACGCGACCATCGAGGCGGCCCGGGCCGGAGAGGCAGGAAAGGGATTTGCGGTTGTTGCCAACGAAATCAAAGAACTGGCCCGTCAGACGGCCAGTGCGACCTTGGAGATAAAACAAAAGATTGACAGCATCCAAGGCTCGACCGAAGGAACGGTGCAAGAGATAGAGGGAATCTCGAAGATTATCGTAGAGGTCAACGATATGGTTGCCATTATTGCAACCGCGGTCGAAGAGCAGTCGGCGACCACCAAAGAGATCGCTGAAAATGTCAATCAGGCCTCCATGGGGATTCAGGAGGTTACCGAGAATGTGTCCCAGAGTTCAACGGTGGCAGAAGAGATTGCCCGCGATATCGCCGAAGTCAATCAGTCGGCATCGGAGATATCTGCCAGCAGTGCCAATGTCGATACCAATGTGGCAAGGCTCACTGAAATGGCAGCCAGACTACGGGACATTGTTGCCAGGTTCAGGGTGTAACTCAAGACCACAAGACTGCCGGACTTGATCAGGTGGCGTACCGATGGACAAACACGCTGAAGACAGAAGGTGGATATACCGCAGGGTAATGCGATATCTGATCGTCGTCCTCCTCTTTTTTCCGGCCTTTATCGTTTTCTCCCATTCGAATGCCGCCTGTCGGGAAAAAAAACAGGTTCTTGTTCTCCACTCCTATAATAAAGGTCTGGAGTGGACTGATAATGAGGACGAAGGAATTATGTCGGCCTTGCAGTCCCAGCTGGCCGCCGTTGAGGTTCACACCGAGTTTATCGACTCGAAAAGGGTCTTGTTGCAAAAATTCTCTTCCGTTTTTCTTGCCTATCTCCAGGAAAAATATCGAGGGACACTCTTCAGCGTTATCATCACCACCGACGATGATGCCTTCAATTTCATGCTCCGTAATCGTCCTGATCTCTTTCCCGGAGTACCCTTGGTTTTCTGCGGTGTAAACTATCTCAATGAGGCAGTAGTGAAGGGCCGAAGCGGGATCACCGGTGTTGTCGAGGCCTTTGATATACCAGCCACCCTTCGGATAGCACTACGCTTTGCGCCTGAAACCAAAAAGGTTGTCGTGATCAACGATCAAACCACAACCGGTATTGCCAACCGGAAGATCCTCGACCGTGTTGTTCCGGAATTTTCCTCTCAGGTAACCTTCGAATTTCTAGATGATCTCAGCATGGAGGAGCTGAAGCAAAGAGTTCGGTCTTTGGGGTCCGGGACTATAATTTTGCTGATGACGTTCAATAGGGATAGATTGGGGCAAGATTTCGATTACAACGAGAGTCTGTCGTTACTATCCCGGGCGGCGAAGGTCCCGATTTACGGGGTCTGGGATTTTTATCTGGGTAAGGGGATAGTGGGAGGGATGCTCACCAGTGGTCGTATCCAGGGAATAACCGCTGGTAAGATGGCTTTACGTATTCTCGGTGGAGAGTCGGCAGGAAGCATAAAGATAGTCAGAAAGAGTCCTAACAGGTTTATGTTTGATTACCGCCAACTCGAACGTTTCGGCATCCCATCTTCCGAGCTCCCCAAAAGTTCACTGGTTATCAATCAGCCCCGGACCTTTCATCAGCTCCATCCCCAATTGTACTATACAGGCTTGCTTTCCTTTGTCTGTCTGTTGTTGATAATACTCTTCCTTCTTGCCAGAATTCGAGAGAGACGTGACTCGCTCAAAAAGCTTGAAAGAGCCCATGGTGAGACGGTGACCATCTTGGAAAGTATAGCCGATGGCTTTGTGGCCTTTGATGAGGAATTTTGTTTCACCTATGTCAATAATGAGGCTGAAAGAATTATGGGGCATAACAGGACGGAGGTGGTCGGTCGAAAATATTGGGAAACCTTTCCTCATGCCGCAGGCAGCAAAGTCGTACAATTTTTTCGTCAGGTTATGGAGACGAGAGAGGCGGGAGAGTTGGAGTATCTGTTTACAACTGGCACGGGCAGCAAGGGAAAACAATGGATAGCGATGAAGGCCTACCCAGCGGAAGATGGTGGTATCTCAGTATATTTCCGAGATATTAGCGAAAAAAAAGAAGCGGAGGAAGATCTTATCCGTTTGGCAACCGCAATTGAACAATCCGCTGAAGCGGTATTTATAACCGATACGGATTGGAAAATTCGCTATGTCAATCCGGCCTTCGAACAAATGAGCGGATATCGAAAAAGCGAAATCATCGGTCAAAATTCAAAGATCTTGAAAAGTGATGCCCACGATTCAGAGTTTTATCGCAAGATCCGGATGACCCTGAATGCGGGTAAGGTATGGTCGGGGCGAATCACCAGCCGGAAAAAGGACGGTTCGGTATATGACTCCGAGGCTACCGATTCTCCGGTTCGCGACGCTGAAGGTAAAATTATCAACTATGTGGGGATATCCCGGGATATTACCGTTGAAAGACGTCTGGAAAAGGAGTTGCGCCAGGCCCAGAAAATGGAGGCGATCGGCACATTGGCTGGAGGCATTGCCCATGATTTCAACAATATTTTATCTATCATCATCGGTTTTACCGAGATGGCGAAGATGAAGATTTCGGAAACCAACCCGGCTGTGGAGAATCTTCAGCGGGTCCTTGATGCCGGTTCCCGGGCTGCAGATCTGGTCAAACAGATTCTTACCTTCAGTCACTGGGAAGAGCAAGAAAAGAAGCCTGTTCAGATGGTTTCTTTTATCAAGGAAACCTTAAAGCTGATGCGACCACTATTACCGACAACCATCGAGATCCGTCGGGAGATAGAGGTCGTACCCGAGAGATCGGTTGTCTTGATGGATCCGACAGAGATTCATCAGGTCTTGATGAACCTCTGTACCAATGCCTCCTATGCCATGCGGGAAAAAGGGGGCACGCTCAGTGTAAGAATGACGGAACTTATGGCCGATTCCATGTTGGTGTCAAGGCATTTGGATTTGAAATACGGAACCTATATCTGCCTGTCAATCAGCGATACCGGTGTCGGAATCGATGCTTCGACCTTGGAGAGGATTTTTGATCCCTATTTCACCACAAAAGAACCGGGCGTCGGAACCGGATTGGGGTTGCCGGTTGTTCAAGGAATTGTTAAACGGCATCACGGTGCCGTTACCGTATACAGCGAGCCGGGAACGGGGACGACGTTCAATATCTTTTTGCCGAGGGTAAAAGGAGGAGAACAAAGTATTATCATTGAAAATGAAGAACTTCCTTCAGGCAATGAGCGTATCCTCTTTCTGGATGATGAAAACTATATGGCTGAACTTGGTGTTCAAATGCTGACGCCTTTTGGGTATAAGGTGACGGCAATGACCGATAGCAGAGAGGCCTTGGAGCTCCTTAAAAGAGATGTCAATGCCTTTGATCTGGTGATTACAGATATGACCATGCCGTATCTCACCGGCAAGGAACTCGCCTTGGAAATAAAAGCTCTCCACCCGAATTTTCCCATTATCCTGTGTACGGGTTTCAGTGAAATCATTAATGAAGCCAAAGCCAAGGATTCCGGAATCGATGCCTTTCTCATGAAACCCTATGTTGTCGGAGATTTGGTGCGAACCATCCACAGTATCTTGCAAGGCTAGACTGCCCCTATATTTCTGCAGGAATCGTTGCCCAGGATTGATAAATAATACCAGCCTGTGGTTTGCTTCCGGAGGGTGGTTGATATATACTTCCTCTGATTACGTTAGCCTGCAAATTTCATGAAAAACGCGGGGAGACGTATAAGTATGTATTTAATAGCGTATAGTTATGTGATGATTTTCCTGTTGGCACAGAAGGACATTTTGTACCCGTAGGAAGTGGTAATCAGAAATTGGAATGTAAAGAAGACATTTAATACCAATGCAAGAAAAAGCTCACATCACACAGAGGCTTCCAACCCGCCTTGCCTCACTTTGCGCCGCCTTGGCGGCGGGGCTGGGACTCATTACCGTAATCGGTTGGATCTCTGCTGTTCCGTGGCTGACCGCTTTTTGGCCCGGAGGCATACCCATGGCCCCGAGCACTGCGCTGTTTTTTATGCTGTTTGGTGCCGCTACCCTGTTGTTGCTTCATCTTCCGAGGTCCTCTTCGATCCTTGGTATCTCATATAAACTGGTGCTGATGGGAACCTTGTTGGCCGTTATACTCATGGTTGTTGCAAGTTTCGGTATTCAACCAGATGCGGAACACCTGGGAATGCATATTTCAGGTGTTGTCGGCGGAGCCCCAATCGGGTATATGTCACCGCTTACAGCATTGTGTTTTGTGGTTGTTGGTTCCTCTCTTCTCCTTCAGGCAAGAGAAGGAAGAACGTATTTCCTCTCTTTCGGGTTGGCGGTAGTCCTTGTTTTAGTCAGCCTTGTCCTGATTATAGGGTATCTGGTAGGCGCGCCGCTTCTTTACGGGACCGGAGTCATCCCTCCGGCCTTGACAACGTCCCTTGCCTTCCTGATGCAGGGTATCGCACTCCTCCTCTTGGCCGGTCTGCAAATCTGGCCGTATGATTTCCTGCAGGATGAGACATCCTCTCAACCGACAGTTGTGCTTATTGTGTTATTTTTATTGCTTGTCACAGGGATTTTATCGGTCGGTTACCTCTATTCCAGGAACCTTAAGGAACATTTCCAAAAACAGATTGAAACAGAACTTTCAGCCATTGCCGATTTGAAGATCAATGAGCTGCAGCGGTGGCGTACAGAGCGATTGCGTGATGCCTCTTTCTTCTACAAAAACAAGGCCTTTTCCGATGTCGTTTCACGTTTTTTTGCAGATCCCCAAGCTCGGGAAGCGCGTGACCAACTTCAGGTCTGGCTGCAGAAATTTCAACGCGATTCCGGGTATGACAAGGTCTTTCTGGCGGACACCCAGGGCATTGAGAGATTTTCCGTTTCCCAAGGCAAGGAGCACGAGGAAGCCACAAGGGAAGAGGAGTATTTGCAAGTCCTGCGTTCACGGCAGATCACATTCCTTGATTTTCACCGGGATCCACCCGAGCAGGAGCTGCATTTGGATGTCGCGGTTCCCCTCCTCAACGGACCTGACTTTCAGAAGGGGTCTGGATTGCTTATTTTTCTCATTGATCCGAGACATTATCTCTATCCATTAATTCGGCACTGGCCAATTCCCAGCAAGACAGCAGAGAGTCTGCTTGTCCGCAAGGACGGCAATGAGGTCCAGTTTCTTAACGATCTGAGATTTAAAGAGGATGCCGCTTTTTCCATGCGTTTTCCATTGACCCAAACCGACTTGCCCGCGGTTATGGCGGTCCAGGGCAAGAGAGGAATTGTTCGGGGAATCGATTACCGGGGGGTGCCTGTCCTGGCGGTGATTCGAAAAGTTCCGGATTCTCCGTGGTTTTTAGTCGCCAAGATTGACCTGGATGAGATTAATCAACCCCTCCATGAACGCCTGGTCTGGATAACCGGGCTGATAGGCGCTTTGCTTTTGGTTGCAGGAATGGTCATAGCGTTCATCTGGCGCAACCAGCGGATCCATTTTTATCGGTTCAGATACATGGCGGCTCAGGCAGCGGAAGAATCTGAAAAAAGATTGATGGTCATTTTTGAAAATACCAAGGACGGGATTTTGGTGGCCGATTCTGCAAGTAAGCGGTTTGTTATTGCCAACAGGGCCATCTGCGAGATGCTGGGGTACGGTCACAATGAGATGTTGACCCTGGGGGTTCAGGAAATTCATCCCGCGGAAAATCTCCCGGCGATTGCGGAAAAGTTCGAGCGTCAGGCCAAGGGGGAATTCTCCATTGCCGCCGACGTACCGATAAAACGCAAAGACGGTTCAGTTTTTTACGCAGATATCAACACAAGAGCTATTGAATTTGGGGGAAAGAGCTGCCTTCTCGGGACCTTCCGGGATATAACCGATAGGATGCAGGCAGAGAACCGGATTCGTCATCTGAACCGGGTTCTGCGAGCTCTACGCATTATCAATCAGCTGATCATAAAAGCCGATTCCGCCGATGAATTGATCAGGAATGCCTGCAATTTGCTGGTTGATCAGGGCAGTTACCTGGGTGCATTAATTATCTTAACCGATCAGGAAGGAAAACCAGTCAGTCATGCAACTGCCGGTGTCAGTACAGAATTTTCGGTCCTTGCCGAAGAGATGAAACAAGGTGGGCTGCCGCCCTGTTGTGAAGCGGCCGATGCTGTGGAGGGGGTTTGTCTGATCAGGGAGGGTGAGAATATATGTGATACATGTAAAATTTTGACGAGCTGTCTATCGCCCCAGAGAATGTCTGCGCGCCTCAGGCATCGGGAGAGAGTGTTCGGATATCTTTCCGTTGCCGTTGATCAAAATATCGCCATGGAGGCCGAAGAGGAAAGTCTTTTTGCCGAGCTGGCAGGTGACTTGGGCTATTCTCTCCATAATATGGAAATGAAAAAAGCGGTTCAGAAGGCAGAGCAGGAAACCGAAAAACTTGAGGCTCAGCTTATCCAGGCACAAAAAATGGAGGCTGTCGGTCAGTTGGCAGGCGGAGTTGCCCATGATTTTAATAATCTCTTGACCATAATTCTTGGTTACTCCCAGATGATGGGAGAAGAATCGGGGGAGGCTATCTCGTCCCAGGAGGCCTCTGCAGAGATCCACGAGGCGGCTGTCCGGGCCAAAAACCTGACCCGACAGTTGCTTGCCTTCAGCCGCAAGCAGATATTGGAGATGTGCATTGTCGACGTTAATCAGGTAATCAGTGACTTTGAAAAACTTATCAGACGGACCATAGGCGAGGATATCAAAGTGGAGGTTTCCCTTGCCCGTGAACCTGCCTGGGTCAGAGCCGATGTCACTCAACTCGAACAGATTCTAATGAATCTTGCGGTAAACGCTCGAGATGCAATGCCGGACGGCGGGGTCTTGACCATCGAGACTGCCCGTATGGATCTGGATGTCTCCTATGCTGCGGGTAAATTTGACGCTGTTCCCGGTCGCTATGTAATGCTTAGCGTCAGCGACGACGGGATGGGGATGGATCATGAAACCATGGAAAGAGTCTTTGAGCCTTTTTACACGACCAAGTCTGTCGGGCGTGGAACAGGTCTCGGGCTGTCAACAGTTTATGGCGTGGTTAAGCAGCATGGAGGGAATATTTGGGTATACAGTGAACCGGGTCAGGGGACAACGTTCAAGATTTATCTTCCATTCATGGATGAGACGAAACTGGAAGAGGTTTCTGAGCCGAAAGTAAGACAACCGGCCCGTGAGGGAATGTCGGTTTTGGTGGTTGAGGATGAACCCTCTTTAATGAAGCTGGCGTGCCGGGTTTTGGAAAGGGGCGGATACCGGGTTTACGAGGCCGGCGACGTTGACGACGCAGTGGATATTGCCAGGATGTCTGAGGAACCGATTGATCTTCTGTTGACCGATGTGATTATGCCGAAGATGAAGGGACCCGAGGTCTATAAAAAGGTCAGCGAATACCATCCGGGAATTCGGGTGCTTTATATGTCCGGGTATACTGAGAATGTGATTGCCCGCCAGGGCATTATAAAGGAGGGGATCCATTTTCTACAAAAACCATTTTCCGCAGTATCTCTACTGGAAAGGGTCTCTGAAACACTTGGGAGTTGAAAATTCCTGATTTTTGCTATCTAATATTAATTCTCTTGTCAAAGAGGAAAAGATGACGTATTGTTGCATTTATAGTTGTACTTATCTTAGATTAAGCATTTTTTCTTTTCGTCACACCCGCAGATATCTTGCACTTTCTTGCTGCCGATTAAATTTTATGCTGATCTCTTAACGGAGGAGTAACAGTTTGAAATTATATATTGGCAATTTACCACACGACGCCACGGATTCTGATATCCTCACCATATTCAGTGAATATGGTGAGGTGGTAACCTCAAATTTGATAATCGATCATTTTTCCGGGCGTTCGAGAGGGTTTGCCTTTGTCGAAATGTCGACGCGTTCAGAAGGGCACAAAGCGATGGAGTCACTCAATGGGTCTGAATACAGGCATCGTACTCTTGTCTGTAATGAGGCAAAACCGCAAAAAAAGGGGCGCAAAAGAAGATAACACTCGGATCTTGTCGGATTGTTGCCGCACCTGATGCGCAAATCATTCCTCCCGTCTTGCTGTCGCACAAATCGAACCGAACTTCTTATCTTTTCAAGTTTACCATCACCAAAGGGTATCTTCCTTCCTTCTCATATCAGTTTATCTGCTGACGCGTATCGAGGGGAGATGTCTGTACCTAATAAAAAATAGGAGCTTAATGAGTTTTAACACCTTTAATTTTAACCCGAACATTCTTTCAGCCGTACATCAGTGCGGCTATACTAAACCAACCCCCATTCAACAGCATGCAATACCGCCAATACTGGATAAAAAGGACCTCTTGGGCCTGGCGCAGACCGGAACGGGAAAAACGGCTGCCTTCGTCCTGCCGATGGTCCAGAATCTTCTGGCGGGTCCTGCCGGAAAGGTCAGGGCTCTGGTCATCACGCCTACACGGGAATTGGCGGAGCAGATCGTGGATTATGCCAAAACGATTACCCGAAATACCCCGCTGCGCTGCCTGGCTGTTTATGGTGGCGTAAGCAAAACGGCCCAGAAGACAAAACTGAAGGAAGGTGTCGATATCATCGTCGCCTGTCCTGGTCGTCTCTTGGATCATCTGAATGACAGATCCGTGGACCTTTCGTTTGTGGAGATGCTGGTTCTCGATGAGGCCGATCATATGTTCGATCAGGGATTCCTGCCGGACATTCGACGGATACTACGATCGGTAAACAGCAGGAGGCAGACCCTGGTCTTTTCCGCCACCATGCCATCTGAGGTCCGGCATCTTGTGGAGAAGATCCTGACCGATCCGGTAACAGTTCAAGTTGATGAGATTCGGCCTGCCCAAGGTATTGTCCATGGTCTTTACCATATCGAACAAAACGGTAAGACGGATCTTTTAAAGAATATTCTTGCCCGGGAAGATGTAAAAACAGCGCTTGTTTTCACGCGGACAAAGCATCGGGCGAAAAACCTGGCCCTGCAACTGCAACGGTCGAATTTTAATGCAGTATCCTTACAAGGCAATATGTCGCAAACTAATAGGCAGAGTGCTCTGGACGGGTTTAAGAATCGAACCTTTACCATCCTGGTGGCAACAGATATCGCGGCCCGGGGCATCGATGTCAGCAAGATCTCGCATGTTATCAATTATGATGTTCCCAATACGGTTCAGGCATATACACACCGTACCGGCCGCACTGGAAGGGCCGAGTGCAGCGGGACCGCTTTTTCTTTCGTAACGGCCGAGGATGCCCGTATTGTGAGGATGATTGAACAAAATCTTGGAAGCCGGATTGAAAATATGAAAAGTCCGAGTCCCACCTCAAAGGTTGTCCGCAACAAAGCGCCAGGCCGGGATGTCCTGGGAACCGCCAGCGCAAAGAGTACGGGAAAAGCGAAGAAAATTACAAGAAATCAAACCGGAAGATCACGGCGCAGCCGTTCGGTTCCGTTTGACTTCGGAGTATAGATGCGTTCAAAAAGCATGTTTTTGGTCTGGTCATCAGGCCGCCTCCGGACTTCATTGGGTGAATCCGGATATTATAAAATTGATTCACAACCGAATCAAGTACAAAGGAGTACGAACAATGGCAAATGGAACAGTGAAATGGTTTAATGATTCGAAAGGTTTTGGTTTTATTGAGCAGGAAGGCGGACCGGATGTCTTTGTCCATCATTCTGCAATACAATCCGATGGCTTTAAATCACTTCAAGAAGGTCAAAAGGTGAGTTTCGATATTGAGAACGGTCCGAAAGGGCCTGCCGCTGTAAACGTTGTAAAATTGTAAGTATTCGTAAATATACAACGACGCTCCATCTCGGTATAATCAGGCGGTTATGCGTGTTTGACCATGACCGCCGAGGTATAGCAATCCGAAGCACTGCTTGATGTTTGCAGGTTGTCGGACAGGCCGGGATTTGCTCGTCTCGACGAATGGTTACGACTTTTCCAGGCTGCAGGAGCTAAAAAAACTAGCTTTTGCAGCCTAAATTTTTCCAGGCATCTGCTGGATGGTCGATCTCCTGTTGTTTCGTCTTTATTCCCTTCCCCCTGCCCCACCGAATGGCATTACCCGCCTCAGGAGACCATCGAGATTGGCAACACCCTTCCATTTCGATTGGCTGAGTTTCAGGGGTAATCAGATTTTATTTTGAGATGCAGACTTTTTTCGATCGGTAATCAAAAGCATGAGCAGAAAAAGACTGCCCAGGGCCCCAAAGACGAAGGTCTGCCGGAAGGTATCCTGAAAGGCCAGACTCAGAGCCTGTAGCTGTTGAACGCGAGCCAGCAGCAGATGGCCTTTGATATCGGCCATGCCCGTGGACATCAAAGGAGTGATTAAATCGGCGGTTCGGTCTATAAATCTCTGTACATAATGGGTGTTCTGCAGAACAGCAATACCATCGTAGTGGACAGCCTGTTGCATCTCCAGGGTGTTTGTCGCAATCGCAGTTCCCAATGAGCCGCCCAGGAACCTGAAATAATGCATCAGGCTCACCCCTTGGGCGGTCTTCTCTTTTAGCGGTCCGATGGCCATGGCCGAGACCGGGGCAAAAAAGGCGCCCAGGGAAATTCCCAGAGGTATGGTCAGGACGGCTGCCTTCACCGAGGGGGTATAGTAATTGAGTGACGGAATCAGGTAATAGCTGGTAATCAGATAAATGATCGTACTGACCACGACGACTTTCGGAGGGCCGAATCGGTCGCTCAAGATACCTGCCAGAGGGGAGAGGATGGCGATAAAGATGGCAAAAGTGAGCATATGGATGCCGGTGTCGAAGGTGGTCAACTGTTTCAGAGTTTCATAATACAGGGGAAGAAGGTAGAAAAGCTGATAGATGGAAAGTCCCAGAACCAGGAAATAAAATCCCATGGAAAAGGTGTACTTCTTGATTTTGAAGATTTCCCATTCTATGAGTTTGTGGCTGCTGAACATTTCGGAGAGCAGGTAGAAGATGAAGGCGATAGCTGCACCGAAGGCCAGCAGAATGATCGTCTCCGATTGTCCCCAACCCAGTTGCTGGCCTTTGGAGAGCAGGATCAGGAGCATTACGGTAAAGGCGCCGATAAAAAAGTAGCTGACGAAATTGAATTTCAGGCGTTCTTTGTGTTTGATGATGATCGGCAGAAACACGAGTCCGGCAAGAAAATTCAGGATCCCTGTGGGCAGATTGATATAGAAGACCCAGCGCCAACTCATATGCTGGGTAATCCATCCGCCGACTGTTGGCCCAAGAGACGGGGCGAAGCTTACTCCCATGGCATAGATTCCCATGGCCAGGCCGTGTTTCTTCGGAGGGTAGATCGCAAACAGCAGGGTCTGGGCACTGGCCATGATGAACGATTCCCCGAGCCCCTGAACGATACGGGAACCGATCATCTCAGGTAGAGATTGTGCCAGTCCACACAGGGCGCTGGCAGTGGTAAAGACCAGGAGCCCCGAAAGAAAAAGCCATTTCAGACCGATTACCTTGCCAAGTTTATGGGTAAGAAGCAGGCCCACCGCTGCTGCTGTCATGTAGGAGGTGATAGTCCACTGGATGCCGTAAAGATCTGTGGCCAGAGGACCCATCATCTTTGGGATGACCACATCCACCACCGTTGTATCTAGAATTGCCATGAAAGCACCGGTCATGATGATCACAGTCAAGAAGGTGCGTTGGCCGGTGGTCAGGGTGGCGTAAATCGGAAGGTCTGAATTTTCGACAGGTTCCGTCATTGCCGTTTTATCTCCACAGAGCCCCCGAGTCCCACTCGCAGTAGAGAGACATCGCCTTTGGTAATTGTGATCCGGATGGGGATTCGTTGGGCGACTTTGGTAAATTCGCCGGCTGAGATATCCCGGGGTGCCAGGGCGAAGGTTGCAGCCGAAGCAGGCAGGATTCTCTCGACCTGGCCGCTGAAATCCTGTCCGGGAAAAGCATCGATGCTGATGGTTACCGGAGCCTTGGCTTTTACTCCCTCCAGTTTGTTTTCTTCCAGAAGGGCCGAAATATAAATATCCTTTGGGTTGATCAGGGAAAAGACCTGTTTTTGCGGTGGGATGATGCTGCCTTCGGCAAAGAACCGTTTGGCAACCCGGCCGTTAATGGGGCTTTTAAGCTTGCATTCAGCCACATCTTCCTCGGCCGAATGCAAAGCGGCAGAAAGTCCTTTGACTTTATCGGTGAGTGTCTGGATTTCCCCCTCCGTCTCGAGGATTCGGAGTTTGGCTGCCTCGGCAAGTCTTACCTTGTCGCGGGCGATGTCCATGGAGTCCTTGAAGGCTGCGGCCTGCTCATCCAAGGCCTTTTTCTCTTTTGTCTTCGTTGCCAGATTGGTTGTTGCCTTTTCCAGTTGCTGATTTGAGATCACGTCTAACTTAAAAAGTGATGCAAAGCGTTCTTGGTCACGTTTTGCCTGTTGTACCAGCGCCTCGATACTTGCCGCCTTGGCTTGCAGAGCTGCGGTCTGACGGGAAAGCTCTTGAACCTGTCCTTGGGCAATGGATTGATTCAAGGCAACCTCTTTTTTCAGCCTTTCGAGAAAGATGGTCTTGTTTTTTCGTGCCCCTTCAGCCTCAGCCAATTGAGCTGCCAATCGGTCACGTTTCAGTCGATAGATACTGTCATCGACAATGGCAAGGACCTCGCCCTTACGGATGAGATCCCCTTCCTGTTTGAACATCTTTTCCAGTCTTCCGCTGACCCGATTGAATCCCACTGATATCAGACTATCCGTGGAGACGAAGACTGCGTCTGTTACCGCATAGTTCATTCTGTGTCGAATGAAACGTACAGCCAAGAAGACCAGTACAATGACACCAATAATCAGGAAGACGGCGATCTTGGTTCTTCCGGCAATTTTTTTTGTTAGGTTTCCGGAATCTTCTTTCATGGAGAGCTCTTATAACAGTTTCTGATAATGGGAATTTGCATATTGATGCAAGGTGATCGAACGTTCAATCAGCTGGGCACATCCGGATAATCCTAATGCATCGGGGAGGTCAAAACAACTCTTTTTGATTCAGGAGAACAATTGAGTCGTCATTGAACATCCATATCGTTTTTCCTTGAACGAGAGTACCGTTTGCAATTATGCTGTTTGGCAGGAAAAGGTTCATGTCGCCGTGAACCATCAATGACATGAAAAAACAAGATTTTCCCCGTGGCGCTCAATGGACATTGTAACAACCCATATAAATACTGATTTTGACGCGCTTGCTTCGGTGATCGCCGGAACGCTTCTCTATCCAGGGGCTGTCGGGGTGGTGCCCAAAGCGGTTAACAAGAATGTCGAGAGGTTTCTTTCCACCCACAAGACGGCGTTTAACATCATTTTACCCGGTGAGGTTGATCATGCAAAAGTGAAACGACTTATTGTCGTCGACACCGATCAGTGGAAACGATTGGACCGCATGGGAAAACTGAAGAAACGGCAAGATCTGGAGATTCATCTCTGGGATCATCATAATAATGGTGGAGATATAGTCGCAGACTGGAGCTGTAAGGAAACGATCGGGGCCACGGTTACTCTGCTGGTCAGGGAGATGAAAAGACGCAGAATGGTCCTTTCTCCATTGGATTCCACTGTGCTCCTGATCGGACTGTATGAAGATACTGGCCGACTGA
This sequence comes from uncultured delta proteobacterium, assembly GCA_963822095.1. GTDB lineage: Bacteria > Desulfobacterota > Desulfobulbia > Desulfobulbales > Desulfocapsaceae > CAWGGS01. The sequence goes on along the minus strand of CAWGGS010000039.1, from coordinate 49,391 downwards.
GCTATCCGGGAACCAAAGCCGAGGATGCCGCAGCTGCCGCCTATCTCCTCGAAAATGGAGCCGACCTCAACGTTGCAGGCTTCTTTTTAGATCCCCCCTATGAAGAGACGCAAAAGGACATCCTTTTCGAAATGATGAAATATACCGAGAAGGTCACCCACAACAATTATACGATCGGTATCAATATCGTAAGGTTGGAGCGAAATGTGCCGATGTTATCGGGAATCGTCAGCATGTATAGGACGATCATCAATACCGATGCCGTTTTTGCAATTTTCGTCAATGACGAGACAAGCTCAACCGTCATTGGAAGAAGCGGCGTTGATTGTTTAGACGTCGGTCAAATACTACGCAGATTCGGAGGGGGCGGGCATTCTGCTGCGGGGTCGGCAACTGTCAAGATCAGCGATTGTCCTCCGGGGAAATTAAAGTTGGAGATCATTAAGCAGATCAAGAAGAGTAAAGCAGGTGGTGCCATTGTCGCAGACCTGATGTCGTATCCTGTGACCATAGTGCCTTCAGACACGCCAATGTATGAAGTGCGTGCAATTATGCAGAAAAAGAAGATTAGGGGAATCCTGGTAGGTAAGGAAGACAGACTGGAAGGGATTATGGTCCTTTGGGATTTTAAGAGGCTGAAGCAGGAGAAGCAATGGAATAGTCCGGTCAAGGCCTTTATGGCGCGTAATGTCGAGACCATTGGTCCGGGAATGAAGCCTTCCCAGGCTGCAGAGATCATGGTGAAAAAGAATATCGGGCACTTGCCTGTCGAACTCGACGGCAAGATCATCGGCATCCTGACCAGAACCGATATCCTTACGTACTTTTACGGCATATTGCCGGATTGATGCTGGGGCAGGTCCTTCTCGTTCAGGAGTTGGCAATGCATCGGGATGGAGCTGCAATCGATGATGCTGATGCATCCAAAAGAGTCTTGCAGCGGATCTCTTTGGAGGAAGTGCGCAGAGGAGGTCATTTGTTCGCAACCAAGAGCAGTCAATGGGATATCTCTTCGGCCGAGATAGGTTCGGGGTTTTTGGGTTTGGATCTCTCCATGTCGTATCAGGTAGAATGTTTTCATTGCTTTACAATTTAAGAGATTGTGTATAATCTGCGGGTAGTTAAGGTTGGAAAGGGTGCATGTGAGGAAAGCAACGGATGAAACAACTCGATTTTAAAAATAATGTATACACCACCCCACCTGGAAGGGCCTCCTTCTGGGCAGGACTTGCGCCGTCACTTGTCTTCTATTGCCGATTTTTAGATATTGTGTATAGAGCGAGCCTTAAGTCTAAAAAGAACCTTTATGAGGATGCTGACTGGTATAAGAGTAGTTATGATGTCTTGCGTGTGCTGGAACGAGTTGGCATTCGGTTTCAGGTGACCGGGATTCAACACCTCCAGAAGGTAAAAGGCCCTTGCGTTGTGATCGGTAACCATATGAGCATGATGGAGACTGTTATTCTGCCCTTCATTCTCAGCTCTTCTGAAAAGGTGACCTTTGTTATAAAAGAGAGTCTGCTGCATTATCCATTCTTTAAATATGTGATGCGTTCCCGTGACCCGATTGCCGTTACCCGTTCCAATCCCAGGCAGGACTTTAAGACAGTAATGGAGCAGGGAGTGGAGAGGATTGGTCGGGGGATCTCGATTGTGGTTTTTCCTCAAACCACAAGGGCACATATTTTCGACCCGAGCAAGATGAGTTCCATCGGGGTGAAGCTTGCAAAGAAGGCAGGAGTTCCGATTGTGCCCTTGGCGCTACAGACAAGTGCCTGGAGTAATGGAAAAATAATTAAGGATTTGGGGAAGATCGACGTGCAAAAAGGTGTTTATTTTTCCTTTGGTGAACCGATCACGGTCGAAGGGAAAGGCACGGAGGAACAGCAACGGATCACAGATTTTATCCAGGCCAAGTTGCAGGAGTGGAAAAAATATCCTGATCACGATGAATAAAAGCCCAGGGAGGACTCTGACGTCTCTCCTCCAGGCATGTGCCCTGTGACTCAAGGGCTATTTGCCGTTGCGGCCCTCCTGAGTGTGCTTGTACCAAGTCCATTGAAAATGGCCGAGAGCCATTTAGATTATATGTAACTACCGGGAGTTTCAGAATCCCCCCTCAAAGCTGGCGTCATGAAATCATCGCCTGTCGTAAGATTATACTGCAACCTTGCTTTCCTGTAAGGAGCGACGGGCGAAACAGAGCAGTGGCTTTGTGACAGAATGAATAATAGCGCCAGGAAGCCAACAGGGTAGAGAAAATAGAAAATACCGCCAATGGAAATTGGCAAAGCCTAGGTATCTTCCTCATCCTGTGGTTCATCCTCGTTATCTTCGAGATCCTCCCCCTCTCCCTCGTCGAGACTCTCATCATCTAAGTCTTCATCATCAGAGTTGTCGGTATCTTCGTCATTAAATTCCTCGTCATCCGTGTCATCATCGGTTTGTTCTGATCGGACAGCTTTGGGGATCTTTGATTCGGGCAGGACAATCTCGGTAATTTTTGCAACCTCATCGTGTATGTCCGGATCTTGTCGGCAAACGCTGCAGGAGGCTACGTGTTGTTCGATAAAAGACACCATACGGGCAGGAGCCATGGTTTCGTCCCGAACATTCAAATACCACATTTTCGCAAGTTTAATTAATCTTTCACACTGCATATTGAGTTATAATTCGAAGAGTTAGAAGGGCTTATTTCAAGTGTAAAAGTATTCAGTCGTCATCAGGATGACAAACAGTGTTTTCAATAATTGAATCCTGTACTATAATAAAGAGTTGTTTTCAAGGTCAACACCTATTAGTATAGGGCCGATTTTTGATACGTATCTCACCAGGAAGTGGATAGGGCACTGGTGGCTCTCCCGGACTTCAAATCCGGTGTGAGGGGTTAATAGCCTCTCGGGTGGGTTCGATTCCCATGCACTTCCGCCAAGTATTCCACAAAATCCGACGAACTCTCTTTTGGTCAATTCCATTTATTAGAGTAAAACTGCACAGATCATATTGCTTGGTTTTGTTATCCGTGCCACTATCTAATCCTAGAGGGAAGAATTCCTTTATGTCTTAGGAAGAGATCAGGCCTTTTGGTTTTTCAAAAGGGGATGTCCCATCTTTTCCCTCTGAATGACGTACTGCTCCGCCACTTTCCTTGCAATATTTCGTATTCTTCCGATATAACGGGTACGCTCGGCAACGCTGATTGCCTTTCTGGCATCGAGAAGGTTAAAGGTGTGAGAACATTTTAGGCAATAGTCGTAAGCAGGGAGAATAAGCCCCTTTTCTACAAGCTTGAGAGCTTCACTCTCATAGGTTTCGAAAAAGGGGATAAGTTTTTCAACGTTGGCCTCTTCGAAATTAAATGTCGAGAATTCGATTTCAGCCTGGTGAAAAATTTCACCATAACTGACAGTATCGTTCCAGGCAATGTCATAAACGCTTTCCACGCCTTGTAAGTACATGGCTATCCGTTCCAAACCATAGGTGATTTCAACGGTTGTCGGATGGAGATCAATCGAGCCTGCTAACTGAAAGTAGGTAAACTGGGTGATTTCCATACCGTCAAGCCAGACCTCCCAGCCCAGTCCGGATGCGCCCAGAGTGGGAGATTCCCAGTCATCTTCGACAAAGCGAATATCGTGTTCAAGGAGGTCGAGACCGAAACGCTGCAGGCTTTCAAGATACAGTTCCTGGACATTTAGTGGAGAAGGCTTGAGCACGACCTGATATTGATAGTAATGTTGAAGACGGTTGGGATTATCGCCGTAACGGCCATCGGTCGGTCGTCTTGAAGGTTGGGGGTAGGCCGCCTTCCAGGGTTCGGGCCCCAGGGAACGAAGAAGGGTGGCGGGATGGAATGTGCCGGCCCCCACCTCCATGTCGTAAGGTTGTTGAATAATACAACCCTGATCAGCCCAGTATGTATTCAGCTCAAAAATTATATCTTGAAAATTCATTGCGGTTCCTATCCTGTCAAAAACTGACGGATGTTCGAAAAGTTTAATATAATCCGAAAAATAATTCCGGCAAGAAGAAGACTTTCGTCTTGCCGGCTTGACAATTATCCACCGGAATAGCATTATATTCCGTTAAGCTACCACAGCGCAAGTCCGGGGTAAATCTTTTTCTTTTTCCTAAAGACGGGATACCGTCATTACTGATCAGGTTGTGTCCTCATGGCTGAAATCGTCGATCTACATGAAATCAAATCAATACTCACAAGCTCCCAAACAATCGCGGTTGTTGGTCTCTCTCCCAAAGAAAATCGGCCAAGCAATCAGGTCGCTAACTATTTGATAAAAGAAGGGTATACGGTGATCCCGGTTAATCCGGGACATGATGAAATTCTTGGACAAAAATGCTACCCAAATCTTTCCGCTATTGGACATCCTGTGGATATTGTCGATATCTTTAGAAAATCAGAAGATGTTTCCCCTATCGTCGATGAGGCTGTGACCATTGGGGCCAAGGTTATTTGGATGCAGTTGGGAGTCATTAATCATCAGGCAGCCAAGCGAGCAAAAGATGCAGGGCTTGCGGTCGTAATGGATCGTTGTTCCAAGATTGATCATAACGATTTGATACGACATTTTCCTGTTGCTTGATGAGTTGAAGAGAATAATGGAACCGGCACTTCTTAGCATCCGTGGGGCCAGGATGCACAATCTGAAAAATATCGATGTCGACTTGCCCCGTAACAGCCTGGTGGTTTTCACCGGTCTTTCCGGGTCCGGAAAATCGACACTGGCCTTTGATACCCTCTACGCGGAAGGCCAACGTCGGTATGTCGAATCCTTGTCCACTTATGCACGGCAGTTTCTCGGCCAGATGAATAAGCCCGATGTTGATTCCCTGGAAGGGCTTTCTCCAGCAGTTTCCATCGAGCAGAAAACGACAAGCAAAAATCCTCGATCGACCGTCGGCACGGTAACCGAAATCTATGATCATTTACGCTTGCTGTTTGCTCGCTGCGGCCATCCTTATTGTCCGAAATGTGGACAGGAAATTCGTTCGCAATCCGTCGAAGATATGGTCAACGGGCTTCTTGGGCATCCGGAGGGAACAAAGGTGATTCTTTTGGCACCCCTTATTAAGGAAAGAAAGGGACGGCATGAACAGATTCTGGCTCGAATCAGAAAGGAAGGATTTGTTCGGGTTCGGGTTGACGGTATCATCATGGATGCCGATGATGTCGAAGAACTTGAAAAAAATAAGCGACATACAATCGAGGTGGTTGTTGATAGAATCGTTTTGAAACCATCTGTGAGGAGACGACTTTCAGATTCGATAGATACAGCGGTAAAGTTGACGGAAGGTTTCTTGCTGGCCGTTTTTCCTGAAACGAAAGAGGAGGTTCTTTACAGCGAACTGGCAGCTTGTCATCAATGTGGAATCTCAATGCCGGCACTTTCCACCCAGCTTTTTTCTTTCAACAATCCGCAGGGGGCCTGTGCCGAATGTGGAGGCCTTGGAGTAAAGCAGTTTTTTGACCGTTCGCTGGTCATCCCCGATGAGTCCAAAAGTATCCTGGAAGGAGCCATTGCACCATGGGGCTGGAGAAATGAGTCGACCTATACCGGACAGATGATGGCAGCCGTTGCCAAGCATTACAAGTTTTCACTTAACACACCATTTAAAAAACTCCCCCCAAAACATCAGGATGTGATTCTTTACGGGTCGGGTCCGGAGGAGATACATTTTCTGTATCAAAAAGGCCGACGGGTCATGACCTCTGAGAGGACCTATGAAGGGGTTATTCCCCAGCTCCATCGCCGGTTTCATGAAACCCAGTCTGGCATGATTCGGGAGGAGCTTGGTAAGTATATGGCGGAACAGGTTTGTCCCAGATGCCGGGGTGCCCGGTTGAAAGATGAGGCTCTTGCCGTACGGGTGGGAGAGTGGTCCATATATGGCCTGACCTGTCTTTCCATAGAAAAAATGTTGGATATCCTTCCGCTTTTACCTTTTTCCCAACAAGAAAGAAAGATAGGAGAGCCGATTTTAAAAGAGATAGTAGACAGGCTCTCGTTTCTCACCGACGTCGGTTTGGGATACCTTTCCCTCGAACGACGTTCGGGCACCCTTTCCGGAGGTGAGGCCCAACGGATACGGCTTGCTTCCCAGATAGGTTCGAGACTGGCAGGGGTCCTCTATATCCTTGATGAGCCCAGTATCGGCCTGCATCAAAGGGATAACCAAAAATTGATCAATACGCTTCTCGAACTTCGGGATCTCGGCAATACTGTTATTGTGGTCGAACATGATACCGACACCATCCTGGCTGCTGACCACGTGCTCGATATGGGGCCGGGAGCCGGTGTGCATGGTGGTAAAATAGTCTATAACGGACGTGTCGACGGTTTGCTTGACTGCACCCTATCCGTGACGGGAGAGTATCTTTCCGGAAAAAAGGCTATTGCCATTCCAGCCCGAAGAAGAAAAGCCAAAAAAGGCTCGGAGGCGAAGCTACGGCTTTCACATGCCTCGATTAACAATCTGAAAAATGTCGATGTCTCGTTTCCTCTGGGCTGTATGACGGCCGTGACCGGAGTATCCGGTTCTGGGAAGAGCTCGCTGGTGATAGAGAGCCTCTTTCCTTTGGTAAAAGAGGGACTCAAAAGCAGATCGGCAAACTTTTCGTTGAAGGGGGTTAGCATTTCTGGACTCCGGGCGATCGACAAGATAGTCGATATCGACCAGAGCCCTATCGGGAGGACCCCGAGATCGAATCCGGCGACATATACTGGAGTTTTCGGACCGATCCGAGATCTGTTTTCCCGCCTGCCGGAATCCAGGGCACGCGGCTATAAACCAGGAAGATTCAGTTTCAACGTCAAAGGCGGTCGATGTGAGGCCTGCGAGGGGGATGGGGTAAAAAAGATTGCCATGCATTTCCTGCCGGATATCTATGTTGTTTGTGACATCTGCCAGGGAAAGAGATACAACCGGGAAACCCTGGATATCACCTATCGCAACAGGAATATTCATGAGGTGCTCGCCATGACGGTGGAAGAAGCCCTTGAATTTTTCGCTAATATCCCGCCAATTAAAAATCGATTGCAGACACTTTTCGATGTCGGGTTGGGGTATATCACGCTTGGTCAGTCCTCCGTCACCCTTTCAGGAGGTGAAGCGCAAAGGGTGAAATTGGCCAAGGAGCTTTCAGTGCGGAGCAGCGGCAGAACGCTTTACATTCTCGACGAGCCGACAACGGGTTTGCATCCTGCGGACATTCAGCATCTTTTAAACGTTCTCAACAGATTGGTTGATGCAGGAAATACCATTGTCGTTATTGAACACAATCTTGATGTCATTAAGACAGCTGATTGGATAATAGACGTCGGACCGGAAGGCGGGGATGACGGTGGGAGGATTGTGTCCTATGGCACGCCTGAGCAGGTAGAAAAAAACCCGTCTTCCCATACCGGCAGATTTTTAGGTGAGGTCCTTGGCATCAGATCCTAAAAATGAAATATTTAGAAAGACTTGCTTCCTGACTCCAAGTACTGTTTAATAGGAAGGCTCCGGTTTCTTGCGTGTATATTGTTAAAATATAATAAAATACTGAAATTTAAAGAGGTTAAAAATGGTTGATGCCAGTAAAACCGATGGCGGGAATGAAGCAGTACCGGAATTTCGAATGCAGAAGATGTATATCAAGGATCTTTCATTCGAAAACCCCAATGCTCCGGAAATTTACCTTCCTAATAAATCTGAGCCGAAGGTTGATGTCAATCTTCAGTTAAACAATAAAAAGGTGAGCGATGATCACTGGGAAGTATCAATCGGAATTACCGGAAAAATTGTTGCCAAGGGTGAGACCGAAAAGGTGATGTTTATCATTGAAATCGAACATGCAGCTGTTTTTCTGATGAAAAATATTCCCGCCGAGCATTTGGAGATGGTTCTTGCCGTGGATTGTCCCACCTTGCTGTTTCCATTCACCAGACAGATAGTGAGCCAGGTTTCAGTGGATGGTGGTTTCGTCCCCTTTATGATGGAGCCGATTAATTTTATGGGCATTTACCAAAATTCAAAGAAACAGAAAGAAAATTCTAACTGATACATACTGACAAGAAAATAAAAAGGCCATACCCTCATCAATGGAGAGTATGGCCTTTTTTGTGTATCTTAACGATGGGCTTTATAGTCCGTAGGTTACGAAATTATTTATAAGGGCACTTACCCCTTTATTTATTGCCTGATCGAAAAGGGTATCATACTGAGCGTCTGCAAATATGGATTCAGGCGATACCTGGACGCGAACTCTGTTGGTCCAGACAACATTTCCGGTGGCTGCTTCCTGGACCCAGATACGAAGTTGAACAACAGCCTGATCGATCCTTCCTGCGTCATGGGCCATACTGCTGAGATATCCGCTTCCTACACCCCAGGCAACCGTATTGGCGGTAACCGCTGTTCCAAATATTCCGTCATCATGATCGAAAGGCCAGGTTTTTTCACGTCCGATCTGAGAACCAATTAACCCCCCGGCGATCGTGGTATCCCAGGCATCATATTTGTCGCTGCTTGCAAAACCGAACAGAATCTGTGAACTGCCGCCAGCGACAACAGGGATAAGTCCTTTCTTCCAGGGCGCCCAGGAGGCCTCCTGCCGAGTTTTATATTCAAGTATCCGACCTCGAATGATATAGTCCGCATTGAAAAAACGACCAATTTTTTTGATTGAGTTGGGAGTCAGACCGTGTGTTCCAGGGCTGGAGGTGACTCTGTTGTTTCTGGCAATCTGTTGTGTTTGAATATAGCGTCGTATCTCGTCTTTCATCACAGATGACCAGTCGCCAGTGAGTTCATTTTTTAAAGAATCTGAATTATCTTGTTCATAGAGAGGAAGACTGAGATAATTTTGTTCGACCAGATAATGAAAGACATCCTCTTGAACCGGGAGGTTAAAACCGTTTGCCACAAGGCGATCGGTTAATGTTTCCGTGACCTTCAGATACCTGCGATGGGCTGAAGCGAAATTATCAGCATAAGAATAATCAGCAAAGGGCAGAATGACGACAGTTCGTCCTTTCCCGGCCCCGTTAAGAACAGGACCATTTGGGACATTAAGTGTTTCGGTAACAGTTTGACCACAACTTGTTAAGGCCAACACTAAAATGCCAAGTATTAGAAATTGCAGCCTCTTCATAATTCTCTCCCTGCTAAATATGGTTGATGAAACGTGCATAAAGTCAACTCACCCTCAGATGGACTCGCAGAAGTCCCTAATATGCTCTGTTTGTAAAGGTTCATTTCGAGAACAGACATAGGGTTTTGAGAATGATGTATGCCATGATCATATGTTACGTTAAAGGATTGTCGGTTTGAGTAAAATAATAAGCTCGGTTCGGGTGGCGGCATTTGAATGATAGCCGAAGAGATACTTGATAATAGGAATGTTGCCCAGAACAGGGGCAAACTGGCCGTCTTTTTTATCTCTATTGGCAATAAGGCCGCCGATAATCAGCATTTGACCGTTTTTAACCCGGACAGTCGTGCTCATTTCCCGGATATCAACAACAGGAAGACCCACCGACGCTGCAGCCTGACCGCTGGAATTGAGGCCGAATTCTCTATAGGCGATTGGTTCCTGAAGGTTTGATGTTACCGGCACAAGGTTCAGAATGACCTCGTTATTATTCATGATATTGGCGGTGAGGGCAAGGCCGACACCTGAGAGGATACTGGAGGTATCCACGGTATAGGTCGTTGTAGGGACTGTCCCTGATGTGGATTCAGAAGAAGTCACCTTGTTGATATAGGTGGTATTACGTCCGACGGTGATAAAAGCGGGCTCACCGTTCATGACACTGATTTTCGGGCTGGAGAGAACCTTGGTGGTTCCCTGCTCATTTAAGGCATTGAGAAGGACTTTGAAACTGGCGTTATTCAAGGAGACTGTGGAGATAAAGGTATTGGCGCCCGGATTCGGCCAGACCTGGCCTGCGGTTCCGGCAGCATTGGGCACTCCAAACGCAACAGTCCCGCCAAGAGTGAAGTTTTTAAGCACACTTTGTCCAGTTAAGGCCGATATCCGAGTTTTTCGTGAGTTGTACCTCGATGATTTTTGCCTCGATATTGACCTGTTTATAAAGTTCCTTTTTCAGGGATGTTATATAATTATCCACCTTCTCCAGGAGATCCTGTGTTGCCGTGACTGTAATGATGCCTACCGGTTTGTCGATGGTAAAATAGGCTCCGGTCTTGGATGTCTGCCGACTGGTTTTTATCGTCTTGCCTGGTTTCGCGGCTGCAGTCTTGTTTTGCGAGTTGGTATTTCCATTGCCTGAATTCTGACTGCTGACGCCAAATTCACGTTCCTGATTGGTGACCGTGGTCGTCGAGGTTTCCAGTATGTCGAGGATGACTTTGAGGTTGGTCTCGACGTTTTTCCATATATCAAATTGTTCGCTATTTTTATCATCTTTCTCGCCAGTGCTTGTTCCGGCAGAGGTGGTGGAAGTATTAAGCGTGATCTTGCCCTTGAATGCGGTGCTGTTCTCCGCGCCGCCCAAGGTGTCTCCGCCCGTATCGGTGGAATATCTTTGTTTGATAAAGGGCATCGCCAGATGCCACTGGCGAGTTTGCTTGTTTCCGATTAAAAGAGTATTACCTTTAATTTCATGGTAGTAACTGATTTGACGGAGAAGATGATCAATGGCCTCGTCAAAGTCGTCGTTGGCATTGATATCGACATCGACAAGAGCATTCTGATCGACGTCGCTTGCCCAGGAGATATTCATTCCCTTTAAAGAGGCAAGACGTTTTATAATGTCGCGCAGAGGTTGGGGGCCGGTGGTGGAATGGATGGATGCCCCAACCTTCATAATTACATCGGAATGGGCCAATTCTTTAGATTCTTTCGCCTGCTCATTGCCAATCGTATATCGTGGTTTCTGATATTCCACCGGCAGAGTCGTCAAATCAACAGGATTGGCCTTTGCGGTTGGAGAAGATACACTGTTCTGGGGGGGAAGAGGTGCTTCTTCAATTTTCTGTGTAGGCTGGGTACCGCATGATGTAAAGACAAACAGGAGCAGAATAAGACTACTGCCGTATTTGACAATCTGTTGAATTGACTTCATGAAAAACCTCTTGGGATAAAGTAAACGGCAAGGCAAACGTTGAATGAACCATTTGCCTGTTGCAAAACCAGTGTAATATTTTAGAGTTTTCCTGCCTGTAGACGCCCCTGGATATATTTTTTAAGATCCGGACGCAACTGAAAGCCGGATAAGAGTATCGAGCGATATTGGGCCAGGGCCTTGTCTGAATTCCCCAGCTTTATCGTAAAGCCTTGCCTGGGCAAGCATGGTTTCCAAAGTATCACCATAGAGTTTAGAATACTTGGTCATCAGCTTTAATGCGGCTTCAGGATGATCAAAATTCTCGTTGAAGGCAGCGTAGCTGAGCAATGCTGACTTGAGAGGTGGAGAGCCGCTAACGCTTCGATTGAAATATTCCGTAGCCTCGCTGAGACGATGCATATTGGCGGAGGCAATGGCGGCAAGAAGAGCTGCATAATCGTTTTTGGGTTTAAGCTTGAGGCTTTCCTTGGCATAATAAACAGCCTTGGCATTCATATGAAGATTGACAAGATTAAGAGCTGCCAGCTTATCTGCCAGGCGATCATTTTTGGGCCATAAGATAAAGGCTTTGTGGTACAAATCGGCAGCATCTTCATAATCTTCTGCTTGCTCTTTTCTTTGCGCATCCTTGATAAGTTTTTTGGATTTGGTTATTTCCTTGGACTCATTGAGAGTTTGTTGAACTATCAGCGCCTCCTGCTGAATGACTTTCTTATCCGTCTTAATGGAAAGGGAATCAAGAGGTGACGTCGGCCACTTGATGGATTTTGATTTCGGATAAATGACGATGGTGTTGAAACGCTCTTCTTTTTTCAATCCGCTGAGATTACAGATAATATCGAGAGCGAAATCCCAGGGAACATTGTTGAGAGCAATTGTTACGGAGCCTTTAACTCCCTCATCTATAATGAGATTCATATCACTGATCTGCCGAAACAATCGGAAGACGTTGTGGATATCTATTTTGTAAAAATCAACACTTATACGCTGTTTTGTATAGCCGGCGCTTGCAAACGGGTCCTCAAGGCTTGTTGCCCGGTCAAGTGCCCGTGAACTTGCCGAGGATGTTTTCTGTTTTTCCTTCAGAGCGGCAACGGAAGAACCGATAAGCTCATCAAGTGTTGCGTCGGGTGCCGCTTTGTCCTTGGCGACGACATCCTCTCCTTTAGAACTTGGTTTCGGAATTGCCTGCTTGCTGCTGGTTTTTTTGCATCTCTTTAGTTGCGGGGCCCATTGTCATGTTCGCAACCTGGGCAGATGTTTCAGATTTGCTTTTCTTGTCGGATGACATTGCAGCGGCTGGAGTGACTTTTACTATGATATCATTTCCTTCCCGCTCAACAGTAGATTCATATCCCTCTTTTAGTTTAAATATCAGGCTGGTAATCGGCGGTTTTCGCTCCGTGATTGTGGATACGGAGAGTTTGACGAACTCGTTGTCAGGAATCAGTTTGCCCACATCGACTTTTTTGTCAAATTTGACCCCGGCGATATCCACAATCAACCGGAGTGGGTCAAACTTTGTGTAACTTGTGTATGCAGGAGCAGTATTGCCGTTGATCCTGATCGTTATGGAATCCGCTGAAATATTGGCCAGTAGATCCTCTATCAGATAAGATGGTGAGCTCGCCGGTGTGGGAGACTCAGCGCTAAACGCCTTTCCATAAAACAGCACAAGCACACAAAGTGTGGAGAAAATAACAAAATGGTATGTGACAAGCTTCTTGTACATTACTTTCTTTTCTCCTCTTTTCGTAAAACCATTATGATTTTATTCGTTAATTTTCTTCCTGAACGGGTTATTGCGGTTTCTTGGATTACAACCTTATTGGGAATAATGGCAGTAACAACTCCCCGTCTCCCTATCTTGGTTCCCTCTCTGATGACATATCCTTTTCCGGAGACATCCTGGACCATCGCAAATTTCTGATCGGGAGTTCGAACAAGGGCAACCAGGGTTAGCTGACCGGGCTCAAAGAGCTGCATTCCGGTTAGTTTCTGATGGGAGTCTACGATCTCATCTGGATTTGTCTGTGACTTATTTGTCAGAAATGGGAGGAAAGGATCCGGACGACCTTCGAGTCGATAGGTAAAGGTATGTTTCTGATCCAAGAGTGTAAACGGTTGAGGAGCCTCTTTTGCGAGGGAAGCGGTTTCTGAAATAGTTTTTTGATAATTTACGGCAGCTTGAACACAGGGTAGAAAAAGAAAACTCAATGATGTTCCGACCGATAGACAAACAAAATATTTTAGCAAGAGATGTTTCGCTCTAATTTTCATGACATTCCGCTCTAGCTTTCTTCATTTCGATTTTTTCTTAGAATGCTCGATGTTGGTAAACCGGTACGTTACCAACGCTGCAATTTGAATTTAACAGCATCTCCCCACCGGATTTCTTCGGGCCTCCCATCCGGATATTTGAGACGGAGACAATCCTGTCGAGTTTGCTTATTTGATCGAAGAAATAACCGACGTTATGATAAGGACCATGCACGTTTATATTAATGGGTATTTCATCATAAAAATCTTTCGGGATATCCGCTTGAGGCCTGAATGAATTAAAATCCAAGCCGGCGTTTCGCCCTAGGGAAGAAATATCGGAGAGGAGCTCTCGGTATCTCTTTTTCCTTGGGGAGGACCTGGGATGCTTCTTCAAAAGCGGCTGTCGTCTCTGCCAATTCTCTTTGCAGCTTCGGTTTATCTCGCAGTGTTTTGTGCACCTCCTGCAGCTGCTTTTCAAGTCCTTGTTGCTTTTTGGTAAGGTTTGTAATCTTATCGGCGTTGGGTTGAAAAAATACAAAATAGCAAGCAATTACCGGAATCAACAGAATACAGACTGCTATAGCAACCTTATACTTCTGCTCGAGAGGCAGATATTTTTGATCTATAAAAGTTGCGATGGCTGGGTTACTCTTTTTCATAAAGTATCTTTTTAGTATAAACTGTTATCAATCTAATGCTATTTTTTCTCTTTTTTCTCCTCGTCTTTCGGGAGTGAGACGGAACAGTTAAGAGAAAATTGTTTCAGGTCTTTACCGGAAATCCGTTCAAGCGATGCGTTTGAAAGGTTAACAACATTTATATATAAGGATGTTTTCAGCCTATCCATAAATTGGGCGATGGTCTGGTTGTCGAGGGCCACGCCTGTCAAGGAAAGAGAGCCCCCGTGTTGGTTCAGCGAAGTGAGCCACATTCTGTCGTTATCAACACGATTTGCCACCTCATCCAGAATGTGCACTGTAATGGAAGATTGGGCCTTCAGATGCTCGATGACCGCGATTTTCCTTTTGAGCTCTTTCTGATCCCTTTTCAGTTTTTCGACTGCCTTTATCTGTGGAGCAAGATCGTTTTTTTCCTTGGTAAGGCTGGCGATGGATTTATTGATGACGCTGATCCTGCTCGTTTGGTAAACGACGATTAGACCGAGAATTGCTATAAGGCAGAGGAAAATAACACAGAAACCCGCAATCTGATTCTTTGCTTTGGCTCGTTTTTTAAGTTGCCTGATAGGGAGCAGGTTGATTCTGAGCATAGTATATTACCAATGTGGGGCTAAAAAACCTTTGTTAAATCACCGAAGGTCGGATGGCTATTCCCGTTGCGATCGCCATTTCCGGTCCGATGTTTTTCAGGTATTCCGGGTCAATTTTTTTCTGATTAACCGCCATATTTTCAAAAGGATTAAAAAGCTCTACCGGAAGAGATGTCTCACTGGTAAGAAAATCAGTTAAACCGGCAACTTTAGAGCCACCACCACTGAGGATTAGTTGGGTTAAGGGGTCGTCGGGATGGTTGGAGTGGTAAAGATCAATTGCCTTTTTTATCTCGAGAACCCATTGGGTACATGTCGTCGTGAAAATTTCTTCAATCTGTGCTTGTTTCTCTTCGGAAGGTGTGTGTCCGAGCTTTAGCGCTTCTGCTTCCTCGTAGTCCAAATCAAACGCAGCTTGAATCTGGTCGGTAAGTTGTCTGCTGCCGACGACAATATCTCTGGCGACAACTGAGATACCTCCCGAGAGGATGTTGATATTCATCTTTGAGGCACCGATATCTACAAGTGCCACATTCTCGTTTTTGGGATGGTTGTACTCATAGGTGTTTTCGAGGGCGAAACCGTCAACATCGACAATCACCGGCTGAAGCCCCAAGCCCTCCAGCATTTCCAGATATCCGTTGACGATCTCTTTTTTTGCAGCCACCAGCATTACATCGGTTCTTTCGTTTTCAGCTGTATTTGTTTTCAGGTCTTGGAAATCGATATAGACGTCTTCTATATCGAAGGGGATATATTGCTCAGCCTCCGCCATTATGTGCTCTTCGAGCTTGTCTTCTTCCATGACGCTGAGATTAACTTTTTTTACAATCACGGAATATCCGGATATGGAAAAGCCAACCTTTTTGCTTTTGATTTTGAGATTCTTGAACAATTTAGCGATGATCTCTCCCACGGCCTCCGGGTCATTCAGCGTTCCATCGTCTACTGCTCCTTCGGGCAGAACGGAACTTCCCAAATTGACAACGGTATACCCTCTTTCTGTGCGTTTGAGCTGACACACCTTTACGGCATGTGAACCGATATCGACACCGACCACCAATTGTTCTTTTGATAAAAACGGCAGATTCATGGCTGTTCGTTTACCAGGGTTTACAGAAAGAGAAAAAGTAGTTTCTGCTATATCGTATTGATATGTATATTTTATGCTGAACTCCATTTAGGCCATAAAAAATATAATTTGTCAAGGAAACACTAAAAAATAATTCATCTTTTTCTCTTTTTAAACAAGGGGTTAATGCCGGGAAAGTCTGTTTGGGGAGGCATTTTCTACAATATATAGCCATTCTGGCAGACACTGTACTCTGTATATTGTGTGTACAGGTGTTCAAAAATTTTTACCGGGGAACTGCCCGATTTTATGCTATTTGTGTGAATCTGACTTGTAATTCGATTTCGTATGCAGTAATTTTTACCTGTCGATTTACACTGTAGTATAAAAATTTGATCACCCCTTTGGGGGTCGAGGTATTTCATTTGGCTCTTGATAAGAAAAAAAAATCGGTGGGAAGAGAATATTTTGAAGCGATTGTGATTGCGCTTCTTCTTGCGGTATTTATTAGAACGTTTGTTGTTCAGGCATTCAAGATTCCGTCCGGATCAATGTTGCCCACACTTCAAATCGGTGACCATCTTCTGGTAAATAAATTTATCTTCGGTATCAGGAATCCATTTTCCGGCAAGGTTATTATTCCGTTGGCTAAACCCAAAAGAGGAGATATTATCGTTTTTAAATTTCCCTTAGATAAAAGCGTGGACTATATAAAGAGAGTTATCGGCACTCCAGGTGATACGGTTGAAATAAAAAACAAGAAACTGTTTATAAACAACAAAGCTGTTGCTGATCCCCATGCCCATTTCACCTCAAACTTTGTGATGCCGGCTACCGCTGGTCCAAGAGATAATTTTGGACCTGTCAAGGTACCCCAGGGAAAGCTCTTTGTAATGGGGGATAACCGGGATAATAGCTATGATGGACGTTTCTGGGGCTTTGTTGATCAACAGGATGTCTTGGGGAAGGCCTTTATTATATATTGGTCCTGGGATCTGAATACGAACCTGTTATCCTTGAAACGGTTCGAGTCTATAAGGTGGAGTCGTTTTGGTACCATTATTCA
Source organism: uncultured delta proteobacterium (assembly GCA_963822095.1). Lineage (GTDB taxonomy): Bacteria > Desulfobacterota > Desulfobulbia > Desulfobulbales > Desulfocapsaceae > CAWGGS01. Next base: position 32,631 of record CAWGGS010000039.1, on the reverse strand, counting down.
CTGAAAAGCATCTGGAAAAGTTCGGATTTTATTTACTAATCAAAGTCTGGGCAAAAAATTGACCTCTTGGGGGCCGATCAAGGATTTTGATAAAAAAGTCTTTCATGGTGCCTTGAGATATAAGAGATCCTCACGTGGATACAGCTACAACTAAGCATATATTCAGGCATAGACATGTCTTCGGCATTGAGCAGTTTTCCGTGGAGGATATTATCCATATCCTATCCACTGCCCGTTCATTTAAAGAAATTTCCGAGCGAGCGATAAAAAAGGTTCCGACTTTACGAGGGAAAACGATCGTAAACTTTTTTTTTGAGTCTTCGACCAGAACCCGACTGTCTTTTGAGATTGCAGCAAAACGGATGAGTGCCGACACTTTCAATATCTCGGCATCCACCAGTTCGACAACCAAGGGCGAGACACTCATCGACACTGTCAGAAACCTCCAGGCAATGAAGCCGGATGCGATCATTCTGCGGCATCCGAGCTCGGGGGCGCCACAACTTCTATCCCGGCATACCAATGTTTCTATAATAAATGCTGGAGATGGAACCCATGAACATCCGAGTCAGGGCCTCTTGGATATGATGACGGTTATGGAAAATAAGGGGAGGATATCCGGCTTGAAAATCGCGATAATAGGTGATATCGCCCATAGTCGGGTTGCCCGCTCCGATATTATCGGGTTTACCAGGATGGGGGCCGAGGTGGGGATAGCAGGGCCTGCAACCTTTATTCCCCATGGAATTGAACAGATTGGAGTCAAGGTATATTCGAGTGTTGCCGAAGCAATAGATGGAGCGGATGTGGTCATGGCTTTACGCATCCAACATGAACGCTTGAATGATCCGCTTCTGCCGTCACTAAGGGAATATGCAACATATTTCGGGATCAATCAAGCGCTGCTCGCACGGGCAAAGAAAGATGTCCTGGTTATGCATCCGGGACCCATCAACCGAGGTGTAGAGATGAGCCCGGAGGTGGCGGACGGTCCTCACTCCGTGATCATGGACCAGGTCACCAACGGTGTTGCTGTGCGTATGGCGTTACTTTATCTGGTATTGGGCACAGAGAAGAACACTGACGTGTGAACTGGGACTGAAATGAGCAAGATAACAATTCTGAAAAATGCACGCGTAATTGATCCGGTAAACGCCTTTGACCGGAAGGCGGATGTCTGGATACGGGATGGACTCATAGTCGCATCGGAGAAAACGATACCAAAAGCTGCTATTGTTTTCAGCCTGGAAGGAAAATGGGTGGTGCCGGGGTTGATCGACATGCACGTTCACCTGCGGGAACCGGGAGAGGAATACAAAGAGACCATATCTTCAGGGACCAAGGCAGCTGCATCCGGCGGATTTACGGCTGTGGCCTGTATGCCGAACACCAGACCTGTGAACGATAGTGCGGCTACAACCCGGTATATCATGGAGAAGGCTGCGGGCTGTCCGGCCAGGGTTTATCCCGTTGGGGCAATCAGCAAAGGGCTCAAGGGAATTGACCTTGCCGAGTATGGCGATATGAAAAAAGAGGGCGTCGTCGCTTTGACTGATGACGGACGGCCTGTTGCCAACAGTCAACTCATGCGACGGGCCATGGAGTATGCCTCCAGCCATAATCTGTTGGTGATCTCCCACTCAGAGGAGGGGGCGCTCAGCCGTCATGGCTGTATGAATGAGAGTATCGTCTCGACGAGACTCGGATTAAAAGGGATTCCGAATGCAGCGGAGAGTATTGCTGTTTACCGTGAGTTGGCCCTGGCCGAGCTGACCGGTGTTCCCGTTCATATCGCTCATGTGAGCACCGGGGAATCGGTGGATCTTATTCGGGCTGCAAAAGGTCGTGGTGTTAAAGTGACGGCGGAAACGGCACCGCACTATTTTACCTTAAATGATCAGTCGGTGGAAGGATATGACACCAACGCCAAGATGAATCCCCCGCTCCGTACTGAGAAAGACAGACAAAAGATACGATCGGCCCTGCAGGACGGTACTCTGGATGCCATTGCTACCGACCATGCTCCCCATTCGATTCTTGAAAAAAACGTGGAGTTTGATCAAGCTGCCAACGGCATTATCGGTCTGGAGACCTCGTTGCCGTTGACCTTGGAACTGGTTCGGGAAGGGGTGATCAGCGAGAACAAGATGGTGGAATTGCTTTCTGCTGCCCCGGCGCATATTCTAGGTGTTCCCGGGGGCTCACTCTCTGTGGGTGTGGCTGCCGATATCACAGTAATTGATCCGGAAAAAACCTTTGTCTACACCCAGGAAACAATCGTTTCCAAATCTTCCAACTCACCTTTTATCGGTCGGACACTTCAAGGCAAGGCAGTTCTGACCTTTGTCGGGGGTAAGCTGACCTATAATACCCTTTAATAGCTGATGATGTCGTTGGAGGACGCCTCGCGGAGGCCCGAAGGGGTTCCACATCAGGCCCGAAGGGGTGCGGACAGGACGTCCGCACCTGACAGCAGACCAGGGACGGCCTGTCTGTCAGCCGTGGTGTACCGGCGATGAGGCCGCAGAGTAGCGTCCGGAAGCGATGCACTCTGCCGGATTGTCCTTTTCAGCTTTACAAAAGTACGTTTCATTCGGATGAACCAAAATTTGTCTTGACCCTTGAAGAGATGTACTATTTTCCTGATTGTCAGGAAATGATGACTTCGTAAAAAGTCATCTTGACTGTACAGATGGGCTCTGGAAATATGCGTTACATGTAACTGATCGGGTCTTTGAGGCCGGCATCGGCAAAACCTTTAAGGCGCAGCAGGCAGGCATCGCATGTGCCGCAGGCTTTTTCTTCCTGGGGGTCGTAACAGCTATGGGTCATGCTGTAATCGACACCCAGCTGCATCCCTTTCCTGATAATCTCCCCTTTGGTTAAATAGAGAAGGGGAGCCCGAATTGCAAACGAAGATGTTCCATTTATTCCTGCTCTTGTTCCCAGGTTGGCCATTGCACTGAAGGCCTCGAGAAATTCCGGTCTACAGTCAGGATAACCGGAGTAGTCCACCGCATTCACCCCGATAAAGATATCGGCTGCCCCCAGGACCTCGGCCCAGGCAATGGCATGGGCCAGGAGAATGGTGTTGCGGGCAGGAACATAGGTGATGGGAATAGTCTCATCCGGAAGGTTTATATCCCGGCCCTTCGGGACCTCGATAGTACTGGTAAGGGCGGAGCCGCCTATTTTGTCGAGATCCAGGTGCAGGACGAGATGCCGGCTTGCCGCCATGGCCTTGGCAACTTGAGCTGCTTTGGCAAGTTCTAAGGCCTGCTTTTGCCCGTAATGAAAACTAAGGCAATAACAGTCATATCCTTCGGAACGGGCAATGGCCAAGGTGGTGGTCGAGTCCAGACCTCCACTCAAGAGAACCACGGCTTTTTTGGTAGGGGAGTCCTTTGTATCCATAATCATCCAGTATGAAGTTTAGAGTAAACAGGGGAGTTTTCTTGCGATTTTGATCCCTTCAGGACGGACGTCGGCTTGGTAGACGAGGATCTGTACTCCCTGTGATTTGACCTGGGCCAACGTCTTGGCATAGCGCGGATCGATATGGCCAGCAGGGCGAAAGCAATCTGCATCTCGACGCTGGACCAGAAAAAATATAATCCCTTTGTGACCTTGGTCAACCAGATTTGCCAGCTCCAAAAGATGTTTTGTCCCTCGTGCCGTCACCGCATCGGGAAACATCGCGCAGCGGTCGACGACGAAGGTGCAGCTTTTAACCTCGATATAGGTGCAATTTTCTCCTTTTTTCAGAAGGAAATCGAGTCTGCTGGCGTTGGAAGTCTGCACCTCCCGCTGAAGGCTGTCCGGATTCTTCAATTCGTCAATATCTCCGTTCTCAATCCCTTCTGCAACCAGAGCATTAGTGCGTGCCGTGTTGATACCGACCCATGTGGATGTATCTTTCACCATTTCTAGAGTGTAGGGGTATTTGCGTTTAGGATTGGATGAAAGCGAAACGTAAACCTCGCTCCCCGGTTGTGAGCAGGTCAACATGGAACCGGTATTCGGACAATGGGCGGTTATTTGGCTGCCGGTATACAACTGGATATCTGCCAGAAACCGTTTGTAACGTTTAAGGAGGATTCCCGGTTCAGGCGGTACAGGAAAAAACATGCGGAATTTAAAAAGATTTTCAAGATAATCAACGGGTAAACCTGTAATAAATCGTTTGCATAATACCCATTCAAGTGATAATATCGAAACGATTTTCCAGGGCTTTTAGTTCTATCCAGTTGTCGCGATGGCATATCTTCTGCGATCGGAGACTCAGTATTATAAACGCCATTCTACTAAGAAAGGAGATCCTTTGCTATGAAATTAGGTATCAACGGTCTGGGCCGGATTGGGAAACTTTCAGTATGGCACCATGTTTCAAGAAAACATTTTTCCGGAATTGTCGTCAATATCGGCCGGGAAGTCGGGAAAAATCTTGGAGACTTGGCCGCAGCCATTGAACGTGATTCTTCATACGGTCGTCTGAGTGCGTATTTGCATGGCCATAGAGGCGGGAGAGTTATTGAAGAGCTGAATAACGATACCGGAACGATGCGTGTTGACGGGGTGCCGGTAACCATTCTTCGGACATCCCGGAGTCCCAAAGATATAGCCTGGCACGAAAATGGCGTTAAGCTGGTGGTTGATACAACCGGCGTTTTTAAAGACCCGACAGCTGATTCCAATGACCCCAAGGGCGCGTTGCGCGGTCATCTTCAGGCAGGAGCGGAAAAGGTGATTCTGTCGGCACCCTTCAAGATCAAATCAAAGGGTCTGGAGATGCCCAATGACGCGGTTACCACGATAATGGGGATCAATGACGAAGATTACGATCCGGCAAGGCATTCTGTTATCTCTGCCGCGTCCTGTACGACGACGTGCCTGTCCTATATGATCAAACCCTTGATGGAAACAATCGGGCCGGAGAATTTTCTCAGTGCCTCAATGGTCACGGTCCATGCCGCCACGGGAAGCCAGCAGGTCCTTGATCGGCTGCCGGGAACCGGGGCCGCGGATATGCGTAAGAACCGTTCGATCTTAAATAATATAATTCTGACGACGACCGGCGCAGCCAAGGCGTTGGCGTTGGTTATTCCGGAGATGAAGACCATCGGATTCATTGCCGAATCGGTGCGCATTCCGACCTCGACCGGATCTCTCATTGTCCTGGTTCTTAACCTTCAGGACGATTACGACAAACCGATAAAGCGGGATTACATTAACTCCATCTACCGAGAGTTTTCTAAAAACAACAAGTATCTGGAATATAGCGAAGAACAAAATGTTTCTTCGGATATCATAGGCGTACCCCAGGCGGCTACCGTCATAGAAGGTACGGAAACCCATACCCGAACCGCCTCGATCCAGGTAAATTTGAAAAAAACAGTGGCTGGAGAAAAACTCGCAGCCGATGTGAATCCGATCTTGGATGTTCCGGTCACCCAGGCAGTTGTTTATGGCTGGTATGATAATGAACTTGGCAGCTACACAAATATGCTCGGTGATATGACCGTTCAGATTGCAGATAAGATGCTCTGAAAGTGATCATCCGGCCCATGAGCCATGGTGATGTTGAAAAAGTTTCTGAAATCGAGAGGTCTTCACCGTCACCATGGTCGGCTTTATCCGTTGCCCAGGAACTTGATCGGCCTCAAGGCCTGCAGTTGGTGGCAACAGATGGTGGCGGAAGCATCCATGCCTGGTGCTGCGGCCGCTGTATTGAAGAAGAGGCCGAACTTTTCAAGATTGCCGTAGTCTCTTCCTTGCAGAACAAAGGGATAGGCACTGCACTTCTGCTCATGTTTGAGGACCTTTGCCGGAAAAGAGGCTGCCGGTCGTGTCTCCTGGAGGTTCGGGTGGCCAACAGACAGGCTGTCGGTTTTTATGAAAAATTTGGATACAGCAAAATTGGCTCTCGAAAAGATTACTATACCGCCCCTCAGGATGATGCATTGATCCTGAGGAAGACTTTTCTTGTGCAGAAGTGAATCTGCGATTGTATCGGAGACCAACATATATGAAAACACTTCGAGACCTTAACCTGAACGATAAGCGCGTGCTGGTGCGGGTTGATTTCAATGTACCGATGGATGAGCAAAAACGGATCACCGACGATATCAGGATTCGTACCGCTTTGCCGACAATCAAATACGTACTGGAAAATAAAGGAAAGCTTATTCTTGCCTCCCACATGGGCAGGCCCAAGGGCAAGAGGGTGGAAGATTTTAGCTTGGCTCCCGTTGCCGATTATTTGAAGGGGTTGCTGGGCTGCAATGTTCGCCTGGCACCTGACTGCATCGGCGAGTCCGTCGAGGCAATTGTCGCCGCCATGAATCCGGGTGAGGTGGTACTTCTCGAGAATCTGCGTTTTTACAAAGAGGAAACCGATAACGATCCAGCTTTTTCAGAAAAACTTGCGCGTCTGGCCGATGTCTATATCAATGATGCCTTTGCCGCATCCCATCGCGCCCATGCCTCGATTGTCGGTGTTGCTTCCTGCGTAAAGGAAAAAGGGGCGGGTTTTCTGCTGCAGACCGAGATGGAGTATTTTCATAAATCCATGGATGATCCCATTCGGCCCCTGGTGGCTCTGGTCGGCGGAGCGAAGGTCTCTTCAAAGCTTGGGGCCTTGCAAAACATGCTGGACAGAGTAGATCGTATGATTATCGGTGGGGCCATGGCCAACACCTTCCTCAAAGGCATGGGCGTGGATATGGGGGCTTCAAAGATAGAGGAGGATCTTCTGGAGACAGCGAAACAGTTTCTCGATGCTGCCGAAAAAAAAGGGGTCAAACTCTTTCTTCCCATCGATTTTGTTGCCGCCGATAGATTTTCCGCTGATGCTGTGATCAAGAACGTGACCTTCCGCGATATTCCAAAGGATTGGATGGCATTGGATATCGGTCCGGCAACTGTTCTCTATTTCAAGGAGGCCTTGGCCGATGCCCGGACCATTGTGTGGAACGGCCCCATGGGCGCCTTTGAGATAGATGCCTTTGCCCAGGGGACGATGGCAATGTGCGGGGCGGTTGCCGCTTCCCATGCCCTGTCGATTATCGGCGGCGGTGACTCGAATGCAGCGGTTAAAAAATCGGGAGAGGGGAAAAATATATCCTATATGTCGACGGGGGGAGGTGCCTTCCTTGAGCTTATGGAAGGAAAGACCTTGCCCGGTGTCGCCGCTCTGGGGTGATTCAACGAAGCTTGCAACGGGAGGAGGACTATGAAACGAAGAGCATTGATCGCGGGAAACTGGAAGATGCACACCACCGTCATGGATGCCTGTCATCTGGCCGCGGCAATAGCCGGACAATGTGCCGACGTTCCGGACAGAGACGTGTTATTGGCGCCACCCTATACGGTGCTGAGTGAAGTCTCCCATGTCATCAGGGAAAGTGGGGTTATCGTAGGTGTTCAGAATGTCTGCTGGGAAGAAAAAGGGGCGTTTACCGGAGAAATCTCTCCGGTGATGGTAAAAGATGCAGGCGGGACCGCCGCCATAGTCGGTCATTCGGAGCGACGTCAGATATTTCACGAGGATGATTCGTTGATCAACAGACGTCTTCTCGGTTCCCTGCGATTTGGTCTTTTGACCATTCTTTGTGTCGGCGAAACATTGGAACAACGTGAGGAGAACAAGACCTTTGAAGTTGTCGAGCAACAGACACGCAACGGCCTGGCCGGTGTCGAAGCCTCGGTGATGGATAAGGTGGTCATAGCCTATGAGCCGGTCTGGGCCATTGGAACCGGAAAGACGGCAACCAAGGAACAGGCCCAGGAGGTCCACGCCTTTATAAGAAGCCGTATTGAAAACATGTATGAAAAAAGCATTGCCGACCAGGTGAGAATATTGTATGGTGGCTCGGTTAAACAGGACAATGTTGATGCCTTGATGGCACAACCGGATATAGATGGCGCCCTGGTTGGCGGTGCGGCGTTGGACGCAGAGTCATTCGGGCGTATTATTCATTTTCGATAACGCAAATAGGACCACAATCCTAAATGATTACGTTACTTATAGTACTGCATGTCATAGTCTGCCTCTTTCTGGTTATTATCGTGCTGCTGCAGCACGGAAAGGGCGCGGATATCGGAGCGACTTTCGGTGGGTCCAGCCAGACCCTTTTCGGTACCGAGGGGCCTGTTCCAATGTTGAATAAGATCACTACCGCCGCCGCCGTCGTTTTTATGCTGACATCGGTTACCTTGGCATATTTTTCTTCCCATGTCAGTACCCATTCGGTGATGGAAGGGTTGAAGACACCGGCAGCCAAGGTGGAGAAGACGGTTGAGAAAAAGGATGCCGTCGTCCCGGCTCCAGGTGAAAAGCAGACGCCGCAGGCTACGGCGCCGGCGGCAGAGTCAAAGACAGTTGTTCCGGAGCAAACAAAAAAGAATTGATCCTTGAGTGCCGAAGTGGTGGAACTGGTAGACACGCTATCTTGAGGGGGTAGTGAGCCACGCTCGTACGAGTTCGAGTCTCGTCTTCGGCACCATTTTTTACAACGGGCCAGGTTGCTTGAAATGAGCAGCCTGGCCCTTCTTCTTTTAAGCCTGAAGCAACGTGATGAGAAATCCCGAGAGATAGTGTCGTGAGGAAACGAGATGGACTTGCCGGCTGTGACGATTCCTTTTGTCAAGGTGATCGTTGTCTTCTGTCTGATGCTGTGTGGTATTCGTTTTAAACTCGGTCTCGGTTTGTCTATACTTATAGGCAGTCTGGCCATGGGCCTTATCTTCGGTCTGCCGATACTCTCCTGGGGAAGGATCGGGCTGGTTGCCCTGGTACAGGATAAATTTCTCTTTTTGATCATCATCGTAGGCCTTATTCTTATACTCTCCGATGCCTTGGAGTACTCAGGACAATCCGGGCGACTGATGGACGCTCTCTCAGGATATCTTACCAATACGCGGCTGAGGCTCATCTTTTTTCCGGCCTTGATCGGCCTATTGCCGATGCCAGGAGGGGCGGTCTTTTCGGCCCCTCTGGTCAAGGCCGTTTCCTCGGACATGGATCTTTCCAATGAAAGGCGGGTGTTAATCAACTACTGGTTCAGACATGTCTGGGAGTTGGCCTGGCCGCTGTATCCCGGTATCATTTTAACGGTGGCTTTAGCAGATATCCCCATCGGCTCCCTGATTTCCAGGACCTGGCCGGCAACGCTTGCCATGTTCGGACTGGGATGGCTTTTTTTTCTTCGTCAATCGGTTGTTCCGCTCGGCAAAGAGTCAGGAGTGACGAACCAAAGCCCTCGGCAACTTCGCTTTGTATTCAAAGAGGCAATCCCTTTGCTCATTGCCATAGTCGGTTCGATCGGTTTAGAAGCTATCATATCGGAATATTTTCCGAAGATTGGCTTTGAATGGGGTGTTGTCGTTTCTCTTGCCGCCGCTGTGGTTGCGATACTGGTACAGAACGGTCTGACACAAAGCTATCTGTTCAAAGTGTTGACGAAAAAGACTTTATGGTCGATGTTGTTTGTGATTGCCGCAATCTTCGTCTTTAAGGATGTCATGCAGGCGGCAGGCGTAGTCAAGGCCATGGCCGGAACTGCCGGAAGCACGGTGGCACTCTTTGCCGCAGCCGTATTCCTGCCGTTTTTAGTGGGTGCGGTTGCCGGAATCAACGTGGCCTTTGTCGGGGCGACATTTCCCCTGCTTTTGGGGCTTCTTCGGAGCCTGGGAATGGAAACACAGATCATTCCCTATCTTGTCCTTGCCTCATTCAGCGGGTTTACCGGGGTGATGATATCCCCCATCCATATCTGTTTTTTGCTGACCTGCAGTTTTTTCGGTGCCGACACAGCGAAGACCTGGCGTAAGGTTATTATCCCCTGCATCTGTTTCTTCATGGTCGGATGTGGGGTCTTTCTTTTTTTGCTTAAGTTAAACTAACTGCATATTTCATTGATTGAGATGACCTGATAGTTTAGGAGACATGGGAAAGTCTATTCCTTCAATAAGGCAACGAGCCTTTGGGGAAAATCGGTAAACAGGCTGTGTATGCCTGCCCGGATGAAGCGCAGCATCTGGTCCGGGTTGTTTACGGTATAAAGACTGACCCGGCAGTTGTGCTCCTGCGCTCTTGCAATTTGTTCTTCGTCGGTTAGTTCAGCATCGGCATTGTAGTACATGAATTCATAATCTCCCCACTGCTGATTCCCCGTTTCATCCCCTCCTATCAGGGCATTGATCTCGATATCCGGTCTTTGCGAGCGGACCTTTCTTAATGAGTCATGGAAAAAAGATGAGATAATCAGGCGGTCTGCCGAAATCTGCATCCGGTTGATCAAAGCGAGTACGCTTTCGATAATCGGGAGGTGTTGCACCTCTTTGATCTCGATATTAATACGCCAGGACCGTTGGTTGACAAAATCCAGCACCTCGTCAAGGGTGGGGATGGGAAGACCTTTAAAGGAGGAAAGCTCGTCTCGGGAAACATTTCCGGCAGCGATCTGGCCGAAAGGATCGGTTGTGATAAACCATGAGCCTGCATCAAGGATTTTGAGTTCTTGCAGGGTAAAAGACCAGCACGGATTGTTCATCCTCTCTGGAAACCGTTCTGCAATGTCGGTGGTCCGGATCAGGAGATCATCGTGGAGAAGGATGAGCCGGCCATCGAGAGTGGTGGTAACATCCACCTCAACGATATCGGCGCCTATTTCCCAGGCCTTTCTGATGGCCGGGATTGTATTTTCCGGAGCAAGGCTGTCGGCACCTCGATGGGCGATGGCAAGGACCATGGATGTCCTACTGGAAAATGGAGGAAAATGATGTCAGCCTCATGCAAAATGAACAACGAGGAGCATAGGATAAAGAGGAAAAACTGTCAACAAGATCTGTTGATGGACTCGTGAAAAGCTCGACCTACGTCGTTGTAAATCTGAAACGGCGATTAGCCGTATCACATGTACTGCCGAATCACCGTTTCAGATCTACGCCTAGCATATCGAGCTTTTTGAAGTCTACGCTTATCTCCAGAGTCCATTTCGGCATCTCCGAAAACTTTTTACTAAAGCATCTGTTGATACAAGCAGAATCCGGGCAAAACACCCCAAATGGAGATCTTGACGGGGGAAAGTACTTGAAAACAGGTCTTGAGAAGATATAGGATTAAAATTTAAGGAGCAAAATTCAATACCAGAAGGATACCGCCTTGTATACAATAGATCATTTCCGTCCCGAAGATGCCGAGGGCTTGGTGGCCTTGTTCCATGCCGTCTATGGAGAACAATACCCCATCCGTCTGTTCTACGATCCTGCCGCGATTATCGAGGCAAACAGGGAAGGGATCTATATTTCCCTGGTTGCCCGTGCAGAGGGCGGCAAGGTTGTCGGTGTAACGCATCTCTTTCCATCCGCGCCTTTCCCCCATCTTTACGAGGCAGGGGTCGGGCTGGTTCTGAAAGAGTGTAGGAATATGGGCATAAACAAACAGCTCCTTCATTTTCTCTATGAGGAGTTCGTGCCGAGAACCGATGCTATCCATGAGGTCTTCGGTGAGGCGGTCTGCAATCATCCCTATATGCAGAAGTCTCTCGCCTCGTTTGACAATATCTCCACAGCCATACAGGTGGGATTGATGCCGGCCGCTGCCTATGCCAAGGAAAAGAGCGCAGAAGGTCGGGTATCGACCATCAACCAGTTTCGCAGTTATCGCCCCCGGCCACACAGGGTCTTTATCCCCGTCAGGTATGAACAAGAGTTGCGCAGAATATATGCTTGTCTTGCCTGTGAGCGGGATATCTTGGTATCCACAGACAGAATTCCGGGCGATCAATCCAGCAAAGCCGAGATGAAAATATTCGATTTTGCAGGTGTTGCCAGGATATCCATTCCTCTGCCGGGTGAAGATATGCTCTCTCGTTTAGATGAGCTTGAGGCCCAGGCTCGCGGAAGAAAGGCGGTTGTCCACCAGATACGGCTGGACCTGTCGGTGCCGTGGGTAGGAGAGACGGTGGAGAGACTCCGGGAAAGAGGATATTTTTTTGGGGGGCTCCTGCCCCGCTGGTTCGATTCTGACGGACTGTTGATGCAACGGCTGGAGGACTCTGTCGATTTTTCTTCCATCGTGCTTGCCCTGGAAGAAGATCATCGCCTGCTCTCTTCAATCCAAGAGGATTTCGAACAGGTGGAGAAACTCTCTAAACCGGAAAAAGAAGCATGAGCAAACAAAACGTACGACCCATGGTCGCCTCTGCACGCTTTCCTTTTACCGAGCGCTTTTTGCCCCTCTGCCTGGATTTTGTGGACAAGGCGGCGCAGGGGTTCGGTTTCGGTGGAAAGGAAACAGCAGGCATTTTACTTGCGGCTGAAGAACTCTATGCCTATTACTCCGCTCATGCAGGGCTTGATTCTGATATAGAACTGGTTTTGCAAGACGAGGGCTACCGTCTTCTTCTCGGCATCTCGTTTTCCCTTGCCGATCCCGATATGAGAGCGCTTAACCTGGCATTCAACATCGATCTTGACGATGAAGACGCCCTGGACATGCTGGGGCCCATGATTGCTGCCCGGTCGGTTAGCGGTTTGAGGCTTGATTTCGGTCCTGAAGAGCAGGTCACGCTGAAGGTATGGCGGGAGAAGGAGTACCCGTTTTCCGATCCTTTGAGTTTTGTTTCCGGGCCCAAGACAGGGCCTATGGAAATCAGTATCCCGAGTCCTGAAGACCTCAGACACTTTTCCTCCATGGTTGCGGCAACGGATGGAGAGTTTACCCCGGAATTTCTGCTGAAAGGTGGCATGGCCGCGGAAATGCTGAAAAAAGGCGCGCTACAGGCAGCGGTAATCCAGACAGGTGCCGATATCCTGGGAGGGGTTGTCTGGCAGGGGCTGACGGATGCCTGCATTGAGGTATTCGGCCCCTATGTTTTTGCCGAGGACCCGGATGATGAAATCCTGACGCAGCTCATGGATCAGGCTATCTCTGCCATATCGAGGACACCGGCCAGGGGCATTTTACGCCGTCAGTCGGAGATGAAAGATTTTCAGCGGTTCTTCGATTTCCTGGGCGTCATACAGGTCGTCTCACCCCAGGGGGAGCCAACGGGCTGTTTCTACTATTTTCGCCAGCTCAAGGAGGAAAGCAGCAGTTATGTCTACAGCTCCAGCGGTTTTGCTAAATTCCTGGAGAGGGAATATGACCGCCTCTACCTGCCCCGGCGTATCCGTACGACGGATTTTGCCTCCATGGGGCAACGGGATTATTCGGTCATCGCTGTTGAATTCAAGAACGGCAGGACATTGGCGCACTTAAGGCCTCTTTGCGCCGGCCGAGACCTGGTCGAAAATCTCGAGGCACACATCGCCCTTCTCAAGAGCCAGGACGTTAAAAATATCTTTTTTGAGATCGATACGGGAAGAGAGGAGGAGATGATGTTTACGTCTGCCCTGCAAGAGGTCGGCTTTCAGCCGGTATTGGTGATTCCTGATGCCGCCGTCTCCGATCTGGTTATCTTTTCTTATCTGACTGACGGGATGCAGTAATGAATATTGATGCACTGATCCCCGACTACGTAAGAAACTTCGAGGCCTACATACCGAGCAAGCCTGACCACCTTCTGATGCATGAGTACGGGGTATCCCGTCTCTATCGGCTCAATAACAACGAGAATTTTCTTGGGCCTCCCGCAGCGGCCTGCCAGGTGATCGAGGATTTCAGAGCGGGGCGGGCTCTTGTCTATCCTTCAGGAGATTCCTATGATTTACGGACGGCACTGGCTCTGAAACTGGGGATTAATGAAAACAGGCTTCTGGTCGGCAACGGTTCCTGTGAGGTAATCAGTGCGGTGATTAAAGCCCTATGCGAAACGGGAGACAATATCATTACAGCCGATAAGACCTTTGCCGTCTACGAGTGGGTGGCGGAATTTTCAGGCATTGAGGCGCGCCTGGTACCCCTTGTCGATTATGCCTTCGATCCCCAGGGAATGCTGGAGAGGATCGACGGGAGGACCAAGATTATTTTTATCTGCAATCCCAACAACCCGACAGGCACCTATTGGTCAAAAGAGGTCCTGGCCTCGTTTCTGGAGCAGGTCGGTGAAAACAGGATCGTCGTCATCGACGAGGCCTACCGGGAATATGTCGAGGCGGATGATTATCCGGACGGAGCGGAATTAATGGAGCGCTTTCCCAATGTCGTCGTATTCAGGACCTTTTCCAAGATGTATGCCTTAGCCGGTCTGCGGATAGGGTATCTGGTCGGGACGGAAAACGTGGTGGACGCGGTTCGTCGTACATTTGTCGCCTACTCGGTCAATTCCCTGGCGCAGCCGGCGGCACAGGCCGCCATCGAAAATGATGAGGACCATATTGCCAGAACGCGTTTCATGGTGAACGAATCACGCTCCTTCTTGGAAAACGTCTGTACTGAGCTTGGGCTTCAACACGTAAGCGGCCAAGGAAACTATCTGATGATCAAAGTTCCGGTCAATGATCTTTTAATGTATCGCAGGTTGATGAAGAAAGGGATGATGGTCAGATCCATGACCGGTTTCAGATTTCCTGGTTGGATACGTGTTACCCTAAGAGAGCGGCAGGTCATTGAGGAATTTGTCGACGTTTTGACGGACGAAATCCAGGAGCTTAGATGACCTTACAAAAAACGGGAGAAAAGGGTGGCCCAGATAGTATGGTCGATGATTTTCACGTTGGATTCCGGGAGGTGGTGATGGAAGAGGGCTCGTCTGTCATTGGGAGCTCCTTTCCCCGGGGTGATGCAGCTGATAAGGCGGAAGGCCGGGAGAAGTTCGCTGCCGATTACTACCCGGATGGTCTGGTCTGGGCGGCAGCTGTTCGGGCCGGAGTACCCCATGGCCGACTTCTGGGTGTAGACTCAACACAGGCTTTGGCAATTCCCGGGGTGCTTGCCGTGCTGACCGCCAGGGATGTTACCGGCAGCAACCGTCAGGGAATCGTCCATAAAGATATGCCGGTTTTGGTCGACAATCACATTCTCTGTGCGGAAGATCCCATCGCGTTGGTGATTGCAGAAGAAAAGGAGATTCTGCAACGGGCCGTCTCGCAGGTTGCCTTCGATATCGACGAACTTCCACCGCTTTTTGATCCCGAACAGGCAATGGCCGAAGGAGTGCCGCTTCTCCATGAGGCGATGCCGGGCAATCTTCTGATGGACGCGGTTATCAGAAAGGGAGAGGCGCAGCAAGAGCTTTCGGCCTGTGAGGTGGTGGTGGAAGGCAGTTTCACGACCCAGGCCCAGGCCCATGCCTTTCTGGAGACGGAGAACGGGGTCGCCTGGCGGGAGCCGGACGGGAGCCTGACAATGATTGTTTCCACCCAGTCGCCCTTCCGGGACCGCTTTGAAATAGGTGATGCGTTGGGACTGCCTCCCGCCGGAATCCGGATCATCAGTCCCAGCCTGGGAGGGGGATTTGGGGGCAAGGATGGGGCGACGGTGCAATGCCTGTTAGGGCTTGCCGCCCTTCACACTGAGGGGAGGCCGGTCAAAATGCAATGGGACCGCGAAGAGAGCATGGCCGCAGGTTACAAGCGACATCCCTGCAGCATGCACTATCGGCTTGGAGCCGCAAAAAACGGAACTCTGCACGCCCTTCATTGCCGCCTGGTTTATGATACCGGCGCCTACGCCCATCTGGGCGGCGAAGTCATGGAGCTGGGTATGGAGCATGCCGGCGGGCCGTACCGGATTCCACATACCCTGATTGAAGGGAAATGCGTCTTTACCAACAAACCTGCGGCAGGGGCTATGCGGGCCTTTGGAGTCTGCCAGGTCAGTTTCGCCTTTGAGTCGATGATGGATGTGCTGGCTGAGCGGCTCGGAATGGATCCCTTGCTGTTACGAAGAAAAAACGCACTGGTACAGGGGGACACCAATTGCGCAGGAATTCGGCTGACCACCTCCACAGACATCGGGGGGTGTCTCGAGACGCTCGAAGAGCAT
The DNA here is from genome assembly GCA_963822095.1 of uncultured delta proteobacterium. Taxonomy (GTDB): domain Bacteria; phylum Desulfobacterota; class Desulfobulbia; order Desulfobulbales; family Desulfocapsaceae; genus CAWGGS01. The sequence continues at coordinate 16,700 of CAWGGS010000039.1, read as the reverse complement.
GAGCTTTGGCGATCTCGAAGGGCCTGGCAGGACCAGGCTCCGCCTCGGACACGACGCGGGGTGGGACTTGCCGCCGTATTCAATGCCGCCGGTTATGGGGGCAAGGTTCGCGATGCCGCCATTGCCAAAGTCGAGCTTACCGAAAAAGGTGAGATTGTCATCCATAATGCGGTAAGCGATATGGGACAGGGGAATTCAACCGCCTTTCTGCAGATTGCAGGGCATATTCTGAACCAGCCACCCTCATCTCTGAAGCTCAGGCAACCGGATACCGCGACTGCCTATCCTTCGGGGTCGTCGTCGGCTGGGCGGACCACCTATACTTTCGGCAATGCGCTTATTAAGGCCTGTGAGGAGATGCGAGACCGGCTGATCAACCGGGCCGGTCTTCTGTTTTTTATCGACAACGACCGAGATCTGAGGCTCGACCAGGGAAGTATCGTTCATAGTGTAACGGGGGATACGATAGGCCTTGAAAAAATTGCCTCCTTCATGCAATCCGAGGAGAGGATCTGCATCGGGCATTTTGTTGCCCCGGTGTGCACGGAAGTTCCGGATACTTCGAGAGGTTTTTTTATCGGTTTTCCACATCTGATCTTTTCCTATGGCGCCCACCTGGCCAGGATCGAGGTCGATCTGGTTACCGGTGGCATATCCGTCTGTGATTATCTTGCCGTAACCGACGGCGGCAGCATTATTAACCCTGGTACCTTCAACCAACAGATTCAAGGAGGTGTCGCCCAGGGTTTGGGTTACGCTCTGATGGAAGACTATCAGCTGCGGGAGGGAAAACCTCTCTCGAAGGATTTAAGCACGTATCTGATTCCCGGTTCGTTGGATGTCCCCGATATACTATCAATTCCTTATCAAGGGCACGAATCAACCGGGCCGTTTGGTATGAAAGGTGTCGGTGAGGTGGCCCTGAACGGACCATTGCCGGCGGTGGCCAATGCACTTGCCGTTGCCTGCGGTATTCGGCTCTATGACGCTCCGCTAACACCTTGTAAGGTGATGACGGCACGAGGATTTTTATATGATGCTCACGTTTAGACTCAACGGCAAGCCTGTCACGGTTTCCGCTCCGCCGGACAGAAGGGTTGTCGATATCCTGCGGGAGGACCTGGGGCTTACCGGAACCAAAGAGAGCTGTGGGTCCGGTGAATGTGGGGCCTGCACTATTTTGATCGACGGCGAGACACGACTGTCCTGCCTGATGATTGCAGCCCAGATCGACGGTGCCGAGATTACCACCGTCGAAGGCCTGACGAGTACGGAGGAGGGCGGCATTTTAATGGAGGCTTTCGTCGAACAGGGAGCGGTCCAGTGCGGGTACTGTACCCCGGGTATGGAACTTTCGGCTCTGCCTTTGCTGAAAGACACGCAGCAGATGGATCGTGAGGCGATAAAGGTCGCGCTGAGCGGCAATCTTTGCCGCTGTACCGGATATGTCAAGATTGTCGATGCAGTGGCTCGGGCGGGAGCCATCATTGCCGAGAAAAGGGACAAAGCATGACAGAGGTGTTCTCACCTTCTCACCTCTCCGAGGCGCTGAGCCTGATGGAAAGGATTCCCGGTATTCGACCGATGTCCGGGGGGACCGACCTGTTGGTCAGGCAGCGAGCGATGGGCGAGGTGGACCCATCGCCGTTGATGCTGCTTTCGAGAATCGATGAACTCGGTGGGATTGGTTTTCAAAAAGGAGAACTGGTGCTAGGTGCTGCCACCCCTTTTGCAAGGATTGTCTCCCATCCCCTGGTTAAAACCCATGCCCCGCCTCTTGCAACTGCAGCAGCAACTATCGGCGGCCCGGCTTTGAGAAACATGGCCACCATCGGCGGCAATATCCAGACCGCTTCGCCGGCGGCCGACTCGTTACCCGCCTTGTACGTTATGCGGGCCCGTTTGGTGCTGGTCTCGCACGTCGGCACCAGGATTCTCCCTATAGATGAGTTTATTAGAGGTCCTGGAAAGACGGATTTACTGCCCAATGAACTCATCATGGAGATCCGGATTCCTTCAGCGGATGGGTCCGAGGCCTGGCATTTTGAAAAGGTGGGCCGACGCAAATCCCTGGCAATCGCGGTTGCCAGCTTCTGCGGTATGCTCCGGTTCTCCGGTGACGGCAAGGTGTCTGAGGCGCGTTTTGCCTGGGGCAGTGTCGCTCCGACGGTGGCTCGTTCGGTGGAGGCGGAGCAGGCGGTTATTGGGTCACGTCTTGACCAGGGATCGGTAAAAAAATCGATCCTTGCAACCCAGGCATCCCTTGCACCCATCGATGATATTCGGGCTACGGCGGAATATAGACGGATGCTGGCAGTTGGGCTTCTGGCCTGTTTTCTTGATGCCCCCCGAAGTGGTGGATAATGCATTCAAGATCGGTTCGGACCAAAGAGGCTTTCAAATAAATAATTCCACATTTAAAGACGACTGAGGGAAAAATGGAAATTCAGAGCAAAAAAATCGACGGAACACCGGTTGTTGCCGTGTTTGGAAGGATTGATGCATTGACGGCTTCAGAATATGAGGCGGCAATACAGGACGCGCTCGATGGTGAGGATTCCCGCCTGATACTTGACTTCGGCGGGCTTGACTATATAAGCAGCGCCGGTCTCAGGGTGATACTGGCCACGGCCAAGTCGTTGAAAAGCAAGGGGGGGCAGGTACTTCTGGCCGGGGCCTGCGGGACGGTGAAGGAGGTGTTTGATATTTCGGGCTTCTGCAGCATATTCACTCTTTATGACTCTGTTTCGGCGGCAATTGCCGCGGTCGATTGAGAGACATGGCACTTTCGGCCCTCAGCCTGCAGGCGATACCGGATAGCCTGGCAGACGCAATCGCTTTTATCTCCCAGCATTCCGAGTCGGTTCTAAGCCCCGGAAAACGGGAAGGACTCTTACTTGCCGCGGAGGAGGCGTTTATCAATATCTGTAGCCATACCTTTCCTGAAGGGAATGGAGAGGTCAAGATAACCTGTTTAGCAAAGGATGATGCGTTTGTGGTGGAGATATCAGATAACGGGCCCGCTTTTAATCCCCTTTTGCTTCCCGATCCCGACGTCCTGTCGGATATTGAACAGAGGCATATCGGAGGGCTTGGGGTCCATTTCATCAGGCATTTCACCGATCAAGCTGAATATTCCAGAAAAAATGACAGAAACATTCTCTGCTTGACTCTCTATGGGAAAAAAGGCGAGGAGGACATACCAGACACATGACGAGGACTACTGTTATTCTGCTTATTGTTCTGGCATGCGCCCTTCCGGTTGGATGGGCGCATGCACAATCCCCTCGGGTCTCCTTATCCTTTATCCCGCTCTGGAGTCCCCAGGCGCAGTTTGCCGGCTATTATGTCGCTCAAAAAAAGGGAATATATCAACGTCACGGTATGGATGTGACCATCCTGGAAGGTGGTCCGGGCCAGTCGGCCTCAGAATATCTGAAGACCGGGAAGGCCGATATAGCCCTCCTCTGGCTTTCAACTGCCATACAGCTGAAGGTTCATGGGGTTCCTCTTGTTCATCTCAGCCAGGTGATTCCCCGGTCATCAATGATGCTGGTTGCCAAGAGGAATAGCGGTATTCAAAAGCCTTCGGATATGAACGGGAAAAAGGTGGGACTCTGGGGGGGTGATTTTGCCATACCTCCTCGGGCTTTTTTTCTGCGTTATCATCTCCACGTACGGGAGATACCTCAGTCGTATACGGTCAACCTTTTCCTTCGAGGAGGTGTGGATGTCGCATCGGCCATGTGGTACAACGAATATCATACCATTATCAACTCCGGCATTGATCCCGATGAGCTGGAGGTGTTTCCCCTTGACCGATACGGGGTGAATTTACCGGAAGACGGGATCTACGTTCTTGAGTCCGCCTATAAGAAGAATCCAAAGCTGATGCACGCTTTTGCCGAAGCCTCCTTTGAGGGTTGGCAGTATGCCTTTGAGCATATGCATGAAGCTCTGGACATCGTCTTGGCTGCAATGCAGGAAGCGGGGATTTCAGCCAATAGGATCCATCAACAATGGATGCTTGAGAGGATGCGGGATCTGATTCTTTCCGATGGATCCCGAACGTCTTCCCATAAGATAGGCCTTTCGGATTTTAAAGAGGCGTCCGGGTTGTTGAAAAATCTCGGTTTGATTGGCAACATTCCGGATTATCAGCAATTCATAGGAGAGAATGAAGGTGGGGAATAAAGCAAACATTCAATCTGATTGCTTTGCAGACGGTCAATCGGCACCTGCTGCCGCAGGTGGCCGGATTGTATGGCACCGCAGGCTAGCCTTTCGATTGATATTTCTTCTTTCCCTCTGCAGCGTACTGATTTTTACAGTGACGCTTGGCTATAATTATTATCGGATCCGTGGGCTTTTCCAGGAGAAGATGAGAAACCAGGCCATGAACATGGCTGCCGCCGTTTCCGGTCGGGTGGAGACGGCGATTTTTTCGGTTATGGCGGTAACCGACACCATGGCTGGGAACCTGGAGTCGTTTACCTTCTCCGACCGCCAGCTTCGGGATGCCATCATGACATCGGTAATTACAAACCCCGATATCATGGGTTCCACCGTGGCCTTTGCTCCCGGAGAAAACATCTTTTCCCATGAGAACTATGCTCCCTATTTTCATCGCAGTGGGAGATCCACAGGTTTTGTCAATCTTTACGACGAATATGATTGCTCCAGGCAGGATTGGTTTCAGATTCCCCGCGAACTGAGGAGAAGCGTCTGGAGTGAGCCCTATTATGACAAAGGAGGCGGAAACATGTTGATGGCAACGTATTCCGTTCCTTTCTATCGATGGGAAAACCACAAGCGACAGTTTGTGGGTGTTGTAACGGCCGATATAGCGCTCAGTCGTTTGACGGATATCGTTGCATCGATAAAGGTATTAAAGACCGGTTATGGATTTTTGCTGTCACGTAACGGGACCTTTCTGGCCCATCCGTTGCAGAAAATCATCATGAACGAATCCATATTCAGCCTTGCCGAGGCCAAAAAAAGCAAGGAACTTCGGATGTTAGGTCGAAAGATGATCCATGGAGAATCCGGTTTTATTCCCTATACATCCTCCGTGACCGGCGTCCGGGGCTGGCTCTATTATACTCCACTGCCCGCTGTTGGTTGGTCCCTTGGCCTTATCTTTCCCAAAAACGAGCTGCTGGCGGATATTCGGATTCTCACGGCGACAATGGCCGGGATCGGGCTTGCGGGCATCCTGATCCTGACGGTGGTTGTTGCAGTCATAGCAAAAAGTATCACAACGCCCCTGCATAACCTGGCCGTTGCCACGGAAAAAATCGCCAAGGGAAATTTTGCAGTGGACCTTCCCCGCAGAAAGAATCAGGACGAGGTTGGTCTTTTGACGTATGATTTTAAGATGATGCAAGATTCGTTGCAGGATCACATCAAGCGCCTTGGCGAAAGTATGGCGGCCAGAGAACGGATCGAAAGCGAGTTGAAGATTGCCCATGATATCCAGATGTCGATTCTGCCCAAGATTTTCCCACCCTTTCCGGACCGTGACGAGTTCGACCTCTATGCCCTTATTACCCCTGCGCGGGAAGTCGGAGGGGATTTCTACGATTTTTTCCAGATCAATGAGCAGATCCTCTGTTTTATCATAGGCGATGTGTCGGGGAAGGGGGTCCCGGCGTCGCTCTTCATGGCGGTAACCAAGACCATGATCAAGTCCACGGCCAAAGAGGGTGTCATGCCGGATGTCATTCTTTCCCAGGTCAACGATGATCTGGCCTCCGGAAACGATGCCTGTATGTTTGTCAGCCTCTTTTGCGGCTTCCTTGATACTGCAAGCGGTGAAGTCTTTTATGCCAATGCCGGGCACAATCCTCCGCTTTTGGTGAAACGAAATGGTGATGTGGAATGGTTGCCACGGGCCAAATCACTCGTTGCCGGCGTCATGCCCGGGCTTTCGTACACCTGTGAGAGTCTGACGCTTGCCCCGTTTGACAGCCTGTTTCTCTACACTGATGGTGTGGTTGAGGCCATGAATACCAAGGAGGAGTTTTTCTCAGAGGAGAGGCTCAAAAAAGAGCTGGCGCAGACTATGGGCGAAGGTCTACCGATACAAGAGACGATTCACAACATAGAGGCGTCCGTGCAAAATTTTGCCGACGGTGCGGTACAGTCGGACGATATTACGATGCTGATGCTTCGCTACGGAAAATAATCGGGTTCTCTCACATAGCCTCGAGGAGGACCTTCACTTCAAGGGGCGAGAAACGAAGGTGCACAATTCCCTCGGCGGAAAAATAGGCCTCGCCGCTGAAGTATTCCCTCCAGGTACGTATATCCTTCCAGGGGGTTGTCACCTCCGTTTCAACCGGATTCCTGATTGTATTGACGCAGAGCAGCATCCTGGTCCCATACTGTTGTTTTGAGGCACAATGGATGGCGGGTCGGCCCGATGGATCGAAGCCGTATCTTGATTGGATCGTAATCTTCGGCACTGCGGGATCATTCTCCTGCTGCAGCCAGGATTCAAGGCTGTTGAGTCGCCTGACGACCCGTTTCAGGTCGTTTTGGCCGGTCCCGGTTGAGGTGATGTACGGGTAGGAGAAAAAATAGACCCCCCTGCTGCCATGGATGATCGATAGAAATGCCAGGCAGTCCATCTCCTCAAAGGTCGGCACCCTCGGCCAGCCGTCCTTGGTAAACTCTGGGCCACCAAAGGCCTGGATAACCGATTGTAGCCGGTTTCTGCCGACAAAGGCTGCGGCTTTATCCATGGAGTCCGACAGCCAGATCAACGGCATATTGGGAACCGGATATTGGTCGAGCATAAAATAATCGGCTCCTTGTTGATAGTCGGGGATGACCTGGGGACGGACAATGGCCATATTGGTAAAACTCATGGGGAAACGGCTTTTCAAAAGGCGTTGGATAGTGTGTGCTTTCTCAGCGGGAAACGAATGAATTCCGGGCTCGTCATTGACATAAAACGAAAAGTGTCCCTGTTTGATAAGGGGTTCTACCAGATCCAACCTTCCGGCCAATTTATTCGGATCCCGGGGGACGCTAAGGGTGCAGTGCAGTTTTTCGGCGAGGCAGGCTGATACATTCGTCGTACTCAACTCGATTACGGGGCTGTTGAATCCCATCTCCTTGATCTGGGAAAGATTTGCGGCGGTGGCCCCATATATGCCGATTGGGAAATAGTCGATTGGGGGAGGAACCTGCCGACTCATGGAACTTTTTTTCTTTTTCTTCAGGATTGGACTTCGCATCCAGAAGGAAACGCCAGGGTTCATGTTGATAAAAGAAAAACTTCGATCATTGCAAGTCCTTTTGGGCATGTCCACATCGACATGCAGGAGTTGGAAGCGACCGGCAGTACAATGCGTATTGAGTTTGAAGGACTTACCCCAGATGCGGACCTCCGGATAGGCGTATGGAACTTTGAGGTCCGGGCGATAAAATTCTGCCTCAAAACGATATGTGGTCCCCGGTTTACAGGCGGGCAAGGATGTGGTCCATATTCCCTGGCGATCCCGTCCTCCGGTTATTCCGATGGCTTGATTCGGCGGGTCATCCGAGGGGGGCAGCCAGAACCGTGAATCGCGCAATTTCCCGCCCGCCCCGATGGACCAGCCGGAAGGTAATCGAGGAGTGGAGGCTGTCGTTTTTCCGTTTTCTCCTCCGCTCCCGGAAAATTTGGGATTTGGGATAAGGTTGGTCGCAGGAGAGCCAATGGCAAAGCTCTTACCGCCACTGCTGGCAAAAAGGTCATGTGCGGGGATAAGCAGGAGTATCAGTAGCAGAAGAAGTTTTGAAATGAATGCATCTGGATTCTGTAGCGCTTGCCCACAAGTATCGGGAAGCCGGGGGAAAATTTTTCGCATGCCAACACCTCGCATCAATTGTCTAATTTTTCAGATCAAGGTCTGAGACATCGGTGATTGAAGAGGGCAGAGACTTTTTAACCTTTACCCCAAGTTCGGGAAAGGCATGGGCCAGGGCGATGATGTTTCCCCGGCCATGGGTCAACTTGTTCATCGCCGCATCATAGGTTGCTGTGGTGCTGGAAAGCTGTCTGCCGATCTTTTCCATATCCTCTACAAAATTACAGAGCTTATTGAAGAGAGTGCCAGCCAAGTCGGAAATTTCCTGGGAATTTCGGCTTTGGTGCTCGAAACGCCAGATATTTTCAATAGTTCGAAGCGTTGCTAGAAGCGTTGTCGGACTGACTACGATGATTTTGCGGGCAAAGGCCTCGGTGAAGAGTCTCTCTTCGTGTTGAAAGGCCTCGGTGAATGCGGCTTCTATGGGCATGAACATCAGGACGAAATCCAAAGAACGGATTCCCTTGACTTCGGTGTAGTCTTTTTTCCCAAGGCCTGCAATATGCTCCCGAATGGCCTGAATATGTCTTTTGAGATATTGCTGTCGGCCTTCCCGGTCCTCACAGTTGATATACTGTTCCCAGGCGATAAGCGATACCTTGGAGTCGACGATGATATCCTTGTCGTCGGGAAGATGGATGACCACGTCGGGTTTTAAGAGCTGATTCTCCCGGTCTCTGAACCCCCCCTGGGTTTCGTATTCGTGTCCCTTCCTGAGTCCGGATTGCTCCAGCACCCGCTCCAGCACCATCTCCCCCCAGTTGCCCTGGAGCTTCCGATCCCCTTTCAAGGCCCTGGTGAGGTTGATCGCCTCTTGGTTGATCCGGTGATTGAGTTCACGGAGATGGAGGATTTCCTCTTTCAGTGACACACGCTCCTTGGTGTCATTTATATAGATGTCGTCGATACGTTTTCGAAATGACGTGATCTGTTCCTGGAAGGGCTTGAGAAGGGCTGTCAGCCGTTCGCTGTTTTGGGCGCTGAAGGTTGCGCTTTTTTCATCGAAGATTTGTTGGGCAAGACTCTGGAACTGGAGGCGCAGTTCGTCTCGGGCCTTTTCTATCAGGGCAAGTTTTTCGGTGCTGTGCTGCTGCTCCTGGATGAGCCGGGTTTCCAGTTTTGCGGTTTGGATTTTCTCATCACCAAGTGCTTTCTGCAGGCTTAAAGCCTGCTTGCGAAGAGCGGATATCTCCACCTCTTTTTCCGCCGACTGCCGCTTGAGCAGCCGGGCTTTATAGCCGAGGAAAAAAGCAAGGGCTGCACAGATAAAGAGAAGGGAGCACGCGGCAACAAGTGTTACAGGAAAATTTTGCTCGAAGAGATATTGGAGGGTCGGATTCATGGGCGGGAGTGGCCTGTAAAAAGATTTATGCGTATTCGCTTCGTGCGGTAGAGAAGTATCACCCCGTTTTCAGTGATTTTAAAAAGGCGGAGATCGGCATTGACCGGGTCCCCTTCATGAAGAATTTTATTATCTATCATGATCAGGCGAAGAGTACGATCCAGGGAGTAGGCATGGCCTGCAAACTGCATATTGCGCAGATCGTCCTGTATGGACAGAGGAAGATTTTTCGGAAGCACAGAGTTGGCATCGCGACGGTTGAATACCAGCATGTCGTCATTTTTCAGGGGAGGAGCTGGCTTTCCTGTGAGGGGATGAGTAAGATCTGCAGATCCTTTGGAAAGCTGTTTCTTGGTATGGGAGCCGGTTTTGATCAAATTTCCAGACAATTTTTCCTGTGGCCTTTTGGTTGAAGGAGGGTTTTTCAAATCGTTTTTATGAGCTGAATCTCCAGATAATACGTAAGATTTTTTCAAGAGAGGATCTTGCTTCTCGGGACCTGGGAAAATCCAGTCTCTTGCAAGTATTCCCCCCAAGACAAGGACCAGGAGCAGGACAAGTGCAAACATCGCCTGCAAAAGCCGCGAGGATGATCCTGTCCGCCGTGTGTGAGCAGTTTGGCGGGGTGCGGAAATTTCCTGAAGGGTGGGTACCTCTTCCCGCTTTCTGTCTTTTTCCGATTTTCGTAATGCTTCAAGGATATAGGACATAATCAGGTGATCATCTTGGTAAAATAGATGGAAGAGATACAATTTTTCATGTTACTTATTTTTTCCATTTTCATGACTCTTGTTTACAATTCGGGGTGTCCGTTGATCTGTAGAATCCTCTTTCATCGTCTGGGCAGGTTTTTCCGGGTTCTCAACTTTTGCAGGAATTGTCTTTGATACGTTATCGGTCTTTGTTTTATACGTCGTTGCCTGCCCTTGAGGAGAAAGATCTGCCGGTTTGGGAGAGAAAAAAATCAAGACAGTCCCAGTGAGAATGAGAGCTAAGATGAGTGAGATCAAAAGAACAGGCTGCAGACGAATCGGTGAGAAAGACAAACCTGGAGGCTTTTCGGGCTTCTTGCCGGAACCCAAAACCTCACGGGCAGCCTTGTCCACGATATCCGGGTCGACCCGGTCTTTTTCCCCCACATAGGCCCCGAGCAGCGCCCGGTCGCAAAAGAGATTTATCAGTCGAGGGACCCCCTTGCTGAGTTGGGAAATCCGTTTGACGGCCTTATCTGAGAAAAGTCTGTCCCGGCCTCCTCCAGCAACCCTGATCCGATGATCGATATAGGAAAAAACATCCTGCTCCTGCAAGGGGAGCAAATGATATCTGCTGGTTATCCTTTGATTCACTTGAGAAAATTCCGGTTTATCCAGAAGGTCTCTCAGTTCCGGTTGACCCAGAAGGATGATTTTGAGTAATTTTTCTGTATTGGTTTCCAGGTTTGTGAGCAGGCGGAGCTGTTCGAGTATGTCCGGGTCCAGATCCTGAGCCTCATCGATGATCAGGACCGTATTCCGGCCTCGGGCATGGGAGTCAAGGAGGTGGCTATTTAAGATATCAATATAGTATTTAACCGATGCATGAGGTGCCGCACTCTGGATCTGCAGTTCATCGCAAATGGTCGACAGGAGTTCGACAACGGTAAGTTTCGGGTTGAGAATCAAAGCGATATCGGTGGCCTCTGGCAATTGTTCCACAAGACAGCGGCTGACCGTCGTTTTCCCCGTTCCCACTTCACCGGTCAGCAAGACCAGACAACCGCCGCTTTCTATCCCGTAAAGCAGATGTGCAAGCGCCTCCCGGTGGAGTTCGCTGAGATAGAGGAAATGAGGATCGGGTGCGATGGTAAAGGGTTTTTCCGTAAGCCCGAAATATTGCGTGTACATAAGAGTGGAATACGCAATCGTCTTTAATGGGTTTATAAATAACGGCCAATGGCCTTCCTGGTTTGACCGGCAGAGTCAGAACTATCATACCCGGTTCCGCCGGACCGGACAACGTGTTTTGGAAGCCAAGAAATAAGAACAAGGGAATGGAGAAGCAGATTTAAATTTTACTGATCATCGTTTCCTGTTATTGTTGTTTTGCAGATAATTTCCATCAATGGTGATGTGGGGAATGAATGACTCCAATCTCAAGAATTTATCTGGGAGAGCGGAACGGAGTCGGAAGGATGCCGAATAATGCCTGTTTATGAATATAAAGCCCTTGATGATCGGGGCAAGACCCGGAAGGGAATAATCGATGCCGAGAGTGAGGCGGGGGCCAGGTCACGGATTCGTACTCTTGGGCAATATCCCGTGGAGGTGCGGCAGAGTTCTACACGAAAGACAGGTAAAGGGAAGGGGAGACTGCCGGTCTTTACTCGTCTTGAACATATCCCTTCCCGTGAGAGGACGAATATTACAAGACAGCTTGCGACCCTTCTCAGTGCAGGTATTCCCCTTGTGCAATCGTTAAGTTCTTTGGCTATCCAGACTCGAAATCCCGTTTTAAGAAAGATTGTTGTTGAAATCAAAGAGTCTGTTAATGAGGGAAGCAGCCTGACGAATGCAATGTCTGGATATCCAAAAGTTTTTTCGAATGTTTATATCAACATGGTACGGGCCGGAGAGGCTTCCGGATCGTTGGATGTGGTGCTGGAACGTCTGGCCGATTTTGCTGAAAAGCAAGAGGAGATTGCCGCCAGGTTGGCAACAGCGATGATTTATCCGGCTGTGATGGCTGTTGTAGGAACAGGAATTCTTATGTTTTTAATCACCTATATTGTCCCAAGCATAACTGGAATCTTCGCCGATATGAAAGAGGCTTTACCTCTTCCAACGGTCCTCCTGCTCGGTATAAGTAATGTATTAAGAGGATGGTGGTGGCTTGTTCTGATATTGTTACTGGCCGGAATTCTCTCTCTACGATTTTTTATCCTGACCCATTATGGGAGATCGTTTCTTGATCTTGCCAAATTGAAGATGCCGGTCGTCGGATATATCTACCAGAAGATTCTTGTGGCAAGATTCGCTTCAACGCTTGCAAGTCTTCTGCAAAGCGGTGTTGGAATCCTCGCTTCCTTGCAGATTGTGAAGAATATCATGGATAATATTCATATCAATACCGTTGTCGATGAGGCCATAGAACAAATCAGGCGCGGCAGAAGTATGTCACAGACTTTTGGAGGTTCCCAATGGTTTCCGCCAATGTTTATCCAGATGGTTTCCGTTGGGGAACAAAGTGGTGATCTTGTACCGATGCTTGAAAAAATTTCGCGGGCATATGAACAAGATGCGGAGACAGGCATTATGAGGATGACCGCACTGGTTGAACCTTTAATGATCATCATAATGGGCCTTGTCGTCGCCTTTATCGTTTTTTCAATACTTTTGCCGATACTGGAAATGAATCAGATGATCGGCTAATTACACATAAAACGCCTTTTGGAGATATGGGTATGGCGCAACCATTTAAAAACGGGTTTACTTTGCTCGAATTATTAATCGTTCTTGCAATCATTGCTATTTTAGCAGCGTATATAGCCCCCAGGATTATTGAACGGCCGGAGGAGGCAAAACGGGTGATGGCAGGAGTTCAGATTCGAGGGTTGGAAACCGCGTTGGATATGTATAAACGGGATAACGGTATGTATCCGTCAACGGAACAGGGGCTCTCCGCATTGGTTGAACCGCCCACCATCGGAAAACTGCCGAAAAATTGGAGTAGGGGTGGATATTTGAAAAATGGTAAAGTGCCGAAGGATCCCTGGGGGAACGACTATATCTATCTTTGCCCGGGAGTCCACGGTGACTATGATATTATGTCCAGGGGAGCTGACGGTGTGGCTGGAGGTGATGATAAGGATGCCGATATCAACAATTGGGATCTGAGTGAGTAGAGGGACAGAGGTGTGATGTGTTCCCATGAGACGAATGTGCTGAAACAGCTTTTTGATGAAGACGCTTTCACCTTGATTGAGGTTCTGGTCGTTTGTTTGTTGATCTCGATCATATTGACTGTTGGTATACCTGTATTAAACGGCACCCTTTTTACTGATCAGCTTAAAACTGCAAGTAGAAAGATTATCGGCACTGTTAGAGATGCCAGGGAGCACGCCGTAAGCAACCAAAAATCATTGGTGCTTGTTTTCGATCTGGAACGGGACCGTCTCTGGTACGAAAACGACGACCCGAAAACAACACAGGGGAAACGCCCTGCCGTTCATGCTGTCTATCTTCCACCTTCCGTGCGGATAGTGGATATCTGGACAAAATCCCAAGGAAAGCAGTCCCATGGGACAGTTAATCTATGGATCAAAAAACAAGGTTATATGGATAGGACTATTATTCATATAACCAATACCGACGACATTCTCAGTATCATTTTGTCACCTTTTCTTGGTTCCATCAAGGTTGTTGGCGGCTATGCCGAATCAGATTAAACCCGTTGCCGGGATCGTAACAGCATTGAAGTTTTCTCGTCTAATCTCTTTCGTGAAGAACCGGAAAGGTTGCTCTTTCTCTGGAGTTCCTGACGGGGAAAAATCTGTTGAGAGGGCCTTCACTCTTTTGGAGGTCATTGTTGCCCTTGCCATTCTTTCAATTGCCTTAATAACGCTTTTTGGAGCACAATCGGGAAGCCTTTCCCTGGCAACCAAGGCAAAATTCAACACCACAGCATCCCTGTTGGCTCAAATGAAGATTGCGGAGCTGGAAAGTGGTGAGCTGGCTATTGCCGATGGCCAAGGAGATTTTGGTGACGACTTCCCGGGTTATGTCTGGAAAATAGAGATTCGCGATATTACGGGTAATCTTCCCGGATTGAATGCTATGCTGCAAGGTGCGATGCGTCGAGTGGAGCTTACTATTGCCTGGGAGAATACGGCCTATCGGTACAAAACCAGATATTATATAAAGGTGGGAGATTAATAAATGGGAAGAGGGGTGTATCTCAATGATAATTCTGGTTTTACTCTGCTTGAGATCCTGATTGCCATCTTCATTTTTGCCATCGTTATAACTGCGGTGTTCGGGGCAAACATAACGACAAACAGGGTTATTGATTCCACGGATTCCCAGGCAGAGATAAATATGAAAGCCCGTATTGCCATGGAACGCATAACTGACGACCTTGCCGGTATATATAATGGTGAAGGGGGAATTCTTCAGGGGAGGAAATTAGAGGTGGCGAAAAAGGGGGGGGATCTTCTGAGGTTTGTGTCCACCGCCCATGTCGCTTTCACCAAAGATGAGCCTCCGGTAGGATTGGCAGTTATTAAATATTCAGTCTTTGAAGATCCAAAAACAAAGTTACTTAAGCTCTATCGTCTCGATATACCTTACCGGCCTGGGTATCTGGAACAGGAGTACTCTGAACAGAAAGGGTATCTTCTGGCTGACGGGCTTAGTGCGGTTCGATTGAGGTATTTTGATCAGAATGGAAATGAAGAAGATGACTGGTTGAGTAAACGCGACAGTGAACAGGCAATAGAAGAAAATGACATGCCGGTGATGATTGTGGTGACACTTCGTTTTGGGATGGAAAAGCGAAATACTCTTTATTTCAAAACGGCAGTGGCGTTACCTTTCGGGAAAAAGAAACATAATGGGCAGGATGGGGGATGATCATTCATAACCAGAGAGGAATTGCCCTTATTCTAACCATTGCAGTTATTAGTCTTCTGGTCGTGATAACCGTTCAATTTGGGCTTGGGATGAGGCGAGAATATCTCTCTTCGGTCGATCAAAGAGACGGAACATTGGCTCTAAGTATTGCATCATCAGGATTAAATATTGCAACTGAGATACTTGCCTGGGATGGAAAAACGACCAATTGGGACTCCTATTGGGACTCCTGGAACAGAATATCGAGTCAAGATCTCTCACCTCTCTTTGATCGGGGTAGATTACACGTGGCGATTGCTGATTTGTCCGGAAGGTTACAGATAAACAGTTTGGTAGCCCAAAAAAAAGGTCAAGGAAGTATTGATGAGGCAATTGCTAAAAAGACACAGAATATCTTAAAGAGACTTCTGTTATCTGGTAAATTTGGCGCCATACAGGAAGAACAGGCAGAGGAAATAGTGGATTCATTGGTTGACTGGATTGATGCCGATGATCAAGTCTCGCCATATGGAGCCGAGCAAGGCTATTATCGGTCGTTGGACTCTCCGTATGACTGTAAAAATGCACCTGTTACATTTGTTCAAGAACTGCTTCTGGTGAGGGGGATGAGTAAAAGTATTCTCTATGGGACCAAAGACCATGAAGGATTGGCTTCCTACATTTCCGCACAAGGTGATGACGGTAAGATAAACATCAACACTGCAGATCCGCTATTACTCCAGGCGATGGCGCCTCGAATGACGGTGGAATCCGCAATAGGAATGGTCGATTTTCGATCTGATCAAGAAAATAAAGAAAAAATATCATCCCCCACCTGGTATAAGGAGATAACCGAATGGCCTTCCAACCTCGTCCTTGATCAAGATGAAATTACGACTAAAAGCAATTTTTTTGTCATCACCTCTGTGGGTGAAATAGGTTCCAGCGTTAAAAAAGAAGAAGCCTATGTTAAACGAGGAAAACAAGGCATAATCACTCTATTGAGCAAGAAGGTTGAATGACGATGTCCGACGATTTTTTTTCAATAACTATTGACGATGATATACTCTGCGGAGTTGTGCTGCGACAGGATGCAGAGCAATCCGTCATAACCGGATGGGGGAGTATTGAGACGGGTGGGCATCTCCACACCCATAACTTTACCGATCTTATGGAAAAGGTCGGGATGACTGGTGGGGATTGCCGAGTTTCTCTTGTGTCTAAAAATTTTCTTTTTAATAATGTGTCGTTCCCCTTTTCAGATAGAAGGAAGATACAAGACGTTCTTCCTTTTGGATTGGAAGAGCGTCTTCCTGTTAGTGTTGACGATGTTATAACTGATGCCGTCTGCTACAAAGTCGATGAAGACAGAACAGATGTTATTGCAGCAATGGCAAGACGCGATTTTTTGTCGAAAATGCTTGCCATGCTTCAGGAGGCAGGGCTTGATCCAGATATTGTCTCCGTGTCCGGTGTTGATGCTGCAATCCGACTGATCCAACAGGATAAGAATTTGGCGGACTTTGTCTTTCTGGAGATGGAGGGAAGATGGGTCACGATGATTCTTGTGCAAAATGCAAGACTTGTCCTGATTCGACCAATAGCCTGGGATTTTGCAAGGTTTCAATCCCCTTCGTCATCCCATAAGGCATTACAGGGAGATTTTCAATATCAATCGGTGAGTTACGACTGTCTTGTCACCTCGATAAAACAGACCATGCGAGCAACGGTTGGCGATGTAATGTCGTCTCCAATATACATAAGTGGTTCGCTTGCCGGGCTGTCAAATTTGCCTGACTCTCTCGGACGTTCTTTTCCTGTTGAAATCAGAAAATTTGATCTGCAGGAAAAAATGTCTATCCCAAGACATGCCGCCGGTGGTTCTGAAGACTGGGTGCCTGAACAAATGAACCA
>CAWGGS010000038.1:0-15426 GCA_963822095.1 uncultured delta proteobacterium | reverse complement strand
CTGTATTCATCTTCGGCTTCTACACCGCAGCTTTGACATATGTAGGCCATACGTGTTCCTCCTGTTATTACAACCGGTTCATATACCCATGACGTGAAAAGCCCTAGAAGGAAAGCTGCCTCCGTCAACCTGCCAACTATAAGGTGGTGAACCTTTCGAAAATTCAGGGAGGCAATCCTCCCTTGTCAATCCGGCTGCGGAAGGGATAAAGGCCGCCTTCTCTTTGGTTGTTAAGAGGTCTTCCGTGATAGGATCATCCCCGACGCTCCGCTCCAACCCTCTGTCCTCGAACTGATTTTACAATATAGCGACCCTGTTTGAACAGGAGAGGATTCCAGCTGCATCTAAGCTCAATATCCCGCCCAACTTCGATTTTGACCCCGAACCGGCCATCCACCTCAAATCCAACCCCTCTGGGTGAGATATCAAAAAGATCCACCTCATATTGGTTGCCGCCCATCAAAAGGACCACCCGGCCTCCCTGATTCGTTCTGTCCATCTGCCTTCTGTTCAAAACACCAACAGTCTTTTCCCCGCACTTCTGACAACGAATAGTTCGTCTCCTGGGACCTGCCCCTACACCGATCATTCGTCGGTGTTTGCAAAAGGGACACTTGAAAAATATTCTTCCTTCGTTTATCCGGAATACTGCTGATTTCGGCATGATATTCAATGAACGCAGAAGTTGGGGAAAATCGGACCGGCTGCAGGTAGGAGCAGCAAGCCCGCACCTAAATGATATTTACCACGATGGAAACGGCAGAAAAACATGCCTAACAAAATCCTATTTTAAATATTTCGATTAATCAAATTTTTTCTCAGTGTCTCAGCTGGCTTGAAAACCGCCTCAAAAAAAATGGCTCAATTTATTTTTGGTAGCAGAGTGGGTATAAAGACCCCATGCGCGGCAGTCGCCTTGGTTCGATGTTTTTTTCCCCTCCGGTTGCTATCCGGCGAAAAAACATCTAATCTATCAGATATGGGTTCAAAGTATTTGCTCTTAAAAAGCTCAGCCGTGCGGGAGTGTATCAGCTTGGGGGAATATTCATTTGAAAGGAGGTTCAGATGCCGATTATCACTATTTCCAGAGGCAGTTATTTCCATGGGAAAGCCATCGCCGAAAAACTGGCGAAAAAGCTCAATTACACGTGTCTGTCACGGGATGAGATTATCGAAAACCTTGAAGAATTTCATCTTCCGGAAATAAAGTTGATGCGAGGACTAGATGATGCCTTTTCCGTCCTCGATCGCTTCCCCCACGGCAAGAAGCGATTTATAACCGCCATCCGATCGGCGATTCTGGACCGCTTTGTCACAGGAAACGTCGTGTACCACGGTCTTGTCGCCCACCATTTTGTCCGCGAAATCCCTCATGTTTTAAAGGTCAGGGTTATTGCCGACACCGACAGCAGGGTTGCAGCCGAGATGGAACGGGAAAAGATCTCCGAAGAAAAAGCCCGCTATATCCTGAAAAAAGACGATGATGAACGGCGTAAATGGGCCATGTTTTTGTATGGTATCAACCTTACAGCTCCGGAAACCTATAATCTGGTTCTCCGTATCGGCCATCTCTCCGAAGACGACGCCGTAGATATAATCGCCGGTGCCGCACAACTCCCCTCTTTTCAGGAAACGGAAGAATCAAAAGCAACCCTTGTCGACTCGGCCCTTACGGCATTGATTAGCAAGAAACTCTTCGACTTTCCCCATGCCGGGGTCGTCACTAAAAGTGGTCAGGTGAGGATTACCCTGAAGGTTCCGGAGGAACAACAATCGATCATTAAAAATCGAGTTGAGAAGATTTTAAATTCCATTACCGAGATAAAGGAATACACCATTTGGTTTGACTCATATTTTTAATCGACATGAAGAGACCTGTGTTGTATAGAGGCCCTCATAGAAAAAGGAGCAAAACCCTTCCGGCAGGAACAAAGTCCCCTGCAAAGTCGTTTTCAGGTAAAAAGCGTTTTGGAGATTATTGAAAATGGTTGATTCCCCCTACCCCCACCTGATGCGTCCTCTGGATTTGGGATTTACACTCCTCAAAAACCGGGTCCTGATGGGTTCCATGCACACCGGCCTGGAAGAGGAAAAAAACGGGTTCAAACGAATGGCTGCCTTTTATGCCGCTCGGGCTCGCGGCGGAGTGAGCCTGATCATCACCGGCGGAGTGGCTCCGAACAGGGCCGGCTGGATCGCCCCTTTTTCCCTTCGTCTGGCAAATCCCTCCCAGCTCAAAGGCCATAGGCTTATCACCGACGCGGTCCACGATGCCGGAGGCAGGATCTGCCTCCAGATCCTGCATGCCGGACGCTACGGCTACCATCCGCTTTGCGTGGCGCCATCCTCAATCAAGACCCCCATCAACAGATTCAAGCCCAAAGAACTGAGTAAGAGAAGGATACAATCCACCATCAACGATTTCATACGGTGTGCAACTCTGGCCAGGGAAGCGGACTACGACGGTATCGAAATCATGGGGTCCGAAGGCTACCTGATCAACCAATTCGTCGCCCAAAAGACCAACATCAGAACCGACCAATGGGGTGGTACCTTTGAAAACCGCATCCGCTTCCCGCTTGAGATCGTAGAGGGCATCCGGAAAGCCGTCGGGCAGGACTTCATCATCGTCTACCGTCTCTCCATGCTGGACCTGGTCAAAGGGGGCAGCTCCTGGGATGAAGTCGTCCTACTGGGAAAACGCATCGAGCAAGCGGGGGCTACGATGATAAATACCGGAATCGGCTGGCATGAAGCCCGGATTCCGACAATTGCCACCATGGTGCCGAGGGCCGGATTTTCCTGGGTCACTAAACGACTCATGGGAGAGGTGAGCATTCCTCTTATCACCACCAACCGGATCAACATGCCGCAGGTGGCCGAATCTCTGCTGGCAGAAGGCTATGCCGACATGGTCTGTATGGCCAGGCCTTTTCTAGCCGACCCAGACTGGGTCAGGAAAGCCGAGGACGGACGCAGCCGGGAGATCAACACCTGCATCGGCTGCAACCAGGCATGCCTGGATCACATCTTCTCCCGCAAGACAGCTAGCTGCCTCGTCAACCCGCGGGCCTGCCATGAAACAATCATGCCTTTCACTAAAGCTCAAAAGGTTAAAAAAGTCGCGGTCATAGGTGCCGGCCCGACAGGACTTGCCTGCAGCACCACTGCGGCCGCCCGAGGCCACAAGGTCACTCTGTTCGAGAAAAATGCACATATCGGGGGTCAGTTTCTTCTTGCCAGGCAGATTCCAGGAAAGGACGAATTCGAAGAGACTCTCAGGTATTTCCGGGTCCAACTGGCACTCCACAAAGTCGAGCTCAGGTTGAACTGTTCCCCGACACCAAAGGACCTGAAAAATTTCGACGAGATCGTGATCAGCACCGGTGTCAAGCCGCGAGCAATCGACCTGGAAGGTGCGGATGGTGGAAATGTCTGTTTATACAACGAGGTCCTGTTGAAGAAAAAACAGATAGGCAAAAGGGTGGCAATCATCGGCGCTGGCGGCATAGGTTTCGACCTGGCCACCTACCTGCTCCATGAAAGCTCCACACCCGAAAGCGTTGAGGACTTCATGGCCGAATGGGGGGTCGACATGACCTATGCCGAGGAAGGAGGGCTTGGTGAAATGCGCAGGGAACCTCCGAAGAGACAAATCTATCTGCTGCAGCGAAAAAAGACAAAACCGGGAGCAGGACTCGGCAAGACTACTGGATGGATACACCGGTTGGTTCTGAAAAAAAACGGGGTCAAAATGCTTGGTGGAGTGGAGTACCTAGCTGTAAACCATGACGGCCTGCTCATTCGACATAACGGCGAAGAGCACCTCCTGGAGGTAGACGACGTGGTTATCTGTGCAGGCCAGCTCTCCGAGTTGACATTAGCCGAGGAACTTGATGCCGAGGGAATATCCTATCATCTCATCGGCGGGGCACAGAGAGCTGCGGAGCTGGACGCAGAATGGGCCATCGCCCAGGGAACGGAGACGGCCGACCAGCTCTGACCTCTTCCTTTATGGCATGATATTTAATAAATAAAGACCCAAGAAAGACTAAAATGAGATTCAGGTATAGTTTCACAGCCCAGCTGATTCTGGCTCTTGCTCTATTTGCTGCGGTTATAGGCCTTGTTCGGTTTGCTTCCTATAAGAATTTCCCCATTATGGACGATATCATCAAGGATACCGCCTACGGCAGGATCGCACTCGCCCGACCATTGATATCCTTTAAAGCCCTGGCGGTCGTCTTTGCAGACAACGGGAAATTCCCTGCCCAAACCCTGGCCCACCGCATTGCCAAAACAGGAGTCGCCGTGGCAGTGGTTGACAGCGGTCGCGCCATACAGGCATTGACCGACAACAAAACCCACTGTATTACCACTAAAAAAATAAAAATCCCGTTTGCCCTCCTGGAAAAATGGTCCAAGGCTCCAAAGAAAACCTTGACGATCCTGGCCGGGATCGACACCGGCTCCTTACTCCCCTTTATCAACGCCGCAACAAGACCGGATAGCACATCGATGAACATTTCAGTGGGCTTTTCCGCCGTTCTGCCGAAGGGAACCGACGTCTGCACCCCGCTTTCTTCAAAGCCGGTCAACGGGCATCGGCAGTTGACTTCGTTTTCACCCTTTACCGGCAAGTGGCTGGCCGCATGGACGGATCAACCGGATGACGCAACCGCGGTCTTTGTCCGCAAGCTTACCAACATCCGGACCGATATCGCACCGTACAACACCCCCCTTGAGTCGGTCATGATCAACGAAATACATACAATAATAGACGAACAACAGAAAAAAACGGCCGACCTCGTGCCGACGGTGGCACTCCCCTCCAAGAGCCCGAACAGGACGGTCACCTTTTTTTACTCGGGAGACGGCGGCTGGCGCGATTTGGATCGGGATGTGGGCGGGATTATGGCCGACCGCGGCTACCCCGTGGTTGGCGTGGATACTCTACGCTATTTCTGGAGCAGCAAGACCGTTGAAGAGGTGGCACAAGATCTTTCCGCAATGATGAAAAAGTACCGTTCTTCATGGAAGGCAAAACGTTTTGTCCTCGCCGGATATTCCTTCGGTGCTGACATTCTTCCCGCAGTGTATAACCACCTGCCGGAAACCGACAGAAAGGACGTCAACCTGATTGTTCTATTGGCGCTCGGCAAGGCAGCGGATTTCGAGATACATGTTTCAGGCTGGCTCGGGAAAAGTTCGACAGGTTTTCCAATCCTGCCGGAATTGAACCGGATTCCCGGCAAAAAGGTCCTCTGCATATACGGACAGGAAGAAAAAGACGATACCGCCTGTACCGAATATTCCGCTCCGGGTGCACAGGTTGTTCAATTGCCGGGCGGTCATCATTTCGACCACAATTACCAGAAACTGGTCATGCGGTTGATTACAGCCTATAACCGGATCGGAATGGACAGAGCCAATTGAAGATCTCAGCCCTGACAGCCTGTCAATGAACAGGTTCAATACACATTGCGATTTCAGGCAACTTACATAATGAATCTTTCTAAATCTTCCTAACTCACAGAAACGCCAAATACACACCCAGATGAAAGTTGTATCCATTCAATCCTTTCTCCAACGTCTTACCCATTTTCTGCCGCTTCTGCTGTTTGGCCTGGCACTTTTGGTCGTCCACAAAGAGATGGGAACACGGAACTTCAGTCAGATCGTCTATGCCGTCAAAGAAGTCCCCATCGGTATTCTCGCGCTGGCTATTGTGCTTACGCTCATTAATTATCTCGTACTGGGCGGATATGATTATCTGGCCCTTCGTTATACCGGACACAGACAGGTCCCGGTTGCAAAAATCCTTATCGCTTCTCTGATCAGTTACCCTATCAGTAATAACACCGGCCATGCCTGGGCGGCAGGCGGTTCAGTCCGCTACCGCTTTTATTCCGCATGGGGAATCCCTGGTTGGGACGTATTGAAAATCTCCTTTTTCCTGTCCATCACCTATTTCCTAGGCGTCCTAGCCTTGGGCTTGGGCAGCAGTTTGCTCCTCCCGGTTTACATCCATGAACCCATCAAACACATCCATATCATCAGACTGCTGAGTGTTATCTGCGCCCTTTCGCTTGCCATATACTGGCTTGCCGTCATCTTCTGGAAAAAGCCCCTTACCGTCAAGGGCTTTGAGTTCCGTCTACCTTCTGCGGGCATAACCCTTGGGCAGACCTTGATCGCAGCATTCGATGTGGTTTTATCCTCGGTGGTCCTCTGGGTCATCCTCTTCGGCCATGTCCAAATCGATTTCATGACCTTTCTGCTGATCTTCGTCATTGCCCAGGCCGCAGGCGTCATCAGCCAGGTTCCCGGCGGCATCGGGGTGTTTGAAAGTGCCTTCGTCTGGTTCATGTCCGACATCCACCAATCTGGCCATCATCTCTGGCTGATCGGCGCCCTCTTTCTGTTTCGGATTATCTACTATTTTATCCCGCTGACCCTTGCTGGAATCGGCCTGCTTGGATTCGAGGTTTTCACCAGACGCAAGGCCTTCAAAGAAGGAGGCCGAGTCTTCGGGCGAATGCTCTCCATCGTTATTCCGCAGATCTATTCTGTTCTGCTGCTTTTTTCCGGCGGAATTCTCCTGATATCGGGAGCCTTACCGACCGGAACTTCGTCCATGGAATGGCTGCAGGACTTCATCCCGCTTCCCGTCTTTGAAATCTCCCATCTCATCGGCAGTATTAGTGGGCTGGCTCTCCTCTTTCTGGCCAGGGGTATCCGCCTGCGCATCGACGCCGCCTGGTACGGTAGCCTGTTTCTTCTAGCCACCGGTAGTGTGACGTCTCTGCTCAAGGGGCTCGATTGGCAGGACTCACTGGCCTTGATGGTGATGTTCCTGTTGCTTCTGCCCACCCGAAAATACTTCCGCCGCAAGTCTTCGCTGGTCGATATGCCCTTTTCCCGTCCGTGGATCGTGATGATCACAATCGTGTTGATAGGCGTTTCATGGCTCGGCTTCTTCGCCTACCACAATGTCCAATATGCGGGAGACCTCTGGTGGCAGTTTTCCTATAAAGGCGATGCCCCCCGTTTTTTAAGGGCTTTACTGATTACTGCGGTCCTGGCGACGGGCTATGCCCTGTATTATCTTCTGGCCGTTGCTCATCCGAGGACATTGAGAAAACCCGATCAGGAGGAATTGGACGAGGCCGCAACCCTGATAGCCACGACGACGGACAGCCGGGGATTCCTGGCGCTTCTGGGCGACAAATACCTCAGTTGGAGTGAGGACAGAAAGGCCTTCCTGATGTTTGACATCACCCGTAGATACTGGATCGTCATGGGCGATCCGGTAGGAGAGCCGAAGTCCGCCGAGGCCCTGTTGTGGCGCTTTCGCGAACAGGTCGATCTCTATAATGCCAAGGTTGTTTTTTACCAGGTGAGTGACAATTATCTCCCCTACTATCTCGACTTGGGGCTTTCCCTTCTAAAAATCGGCGAGGAGGCCCGCGTCGACCTTTCGAGTTTCTCGTTGCAAGGTAAAAGGTTCGGCTCCCAGCGTACTGCCCGCAACAAGTTCGTCAAAAACGGTTATCGGTTCGCAATGCTTACCAAAGAAGAGCTGCTGGATAATCTTGAGACCCTGCGTTCGATATCAGATAGATGGCTGGCCCAGAAAAAAGCCCATGAAAAGAGCTTCTCCCTGGGATTTTTCAGCGAAGACTATATAAAATACACCGACGTCGCCGCGGTTTACGATCAGACGGGAAAGATTGTGGCCTTTGCCAACATCTGGAAGACCGCCGGCTTAAACGAGTTATCCGTGGACCTGATGCGGTACGACCCGGAAAGTCCGAACGGCATAATGGAATATCTCTTTGTTGAACTCATGCTGTGGAGCAAAGACCTGAATTTCAAGAAGTTTTCGCTCGGAATGGCCCCCCTGGCAGGACTGGAACGCCACCCGCTGGCCCCGCTCTGGCACAAGATCGGCACGGTGATATTCGATCTCGGTGAAGAGTTCTATAACTTTGAAGGCCTGTATGCCTATAAGGCCAAATTTGCCCCCGAATGGCTGCCCCGTTATCTGGCTGCTCCGGCAGGCCTTCTGGTCCCATTTATCCTGATGACCATCACCCGTCGCATCTCCGGCGGCTGGAAGGCAATATTTGCCAAATAACTTCCCCTCATCCTACCCGAGGATGACGGTGATGCCGTGCTCGCGGACGCCATTGTTTCCATACCCATGGACATTCCACTGTGCCTGCATGGGCTGGACCCGGCCGTCGCTGTCCGTGGCCCGGGCCAGAATCCTGTACTGCCCGGGCTCCGTTGGCCGGGACCTGTACTCCCAGCGTTGCCAGGCATAACGTTCACGGGGTCCGATGAATTCCACCCCATCCCAGGTTCTGCCGTCGTCCATGCTGACCTCGACCTTGGCAATTTGACCCTCGCCTGTATAGGCAGCACCGTGAATGACAACAATACCCGCCGCCAGAACCGCATTGTCTTCCGGTGCGGTGATAATGGATTTCAAGGGAATGGCGGTGACCACCTCACCCGTTGCCGAATCCTCTCCTTTCTGAAAGACCCGGTAGACCTTGTCCATGAAAAAGCCTGCCGCAGGTTTTTTAAGAAGTGTAATCTTGCTCAGCCATTTTACACAGTTGGCCCCCGTCCATCCCAATGCCAGGGCCCGCAAAGGAAATCCGTGCTCAAGGGGCAAGGGCTCCCCGTTCATCTCGTAGGCGAGAATCGTCGAATCAAGCGCCTTGGAGATCGGAATGCTGCGAATAAATTTTATCCCGGCCGAACCAAGGGGCGTATCCAATCCCTCAAAACCGACATGACGAACCTCGGAGGACACCCCTGCCTTTTCCAGGACCTCGGAAAGCCGCACACCGCCCCAAACGGCATTGCCGACACCTCCAATGGTCCAGGGATTTCCGGAGGCCTTTTTTTCAAGCAGCGACCGGCCGTTGCCGGAACATTCCAGAGTGCAGGCCACTTCGACCTTTGAAAACTGAAGGATTTCTGAGAAACTGATCTCCAGCGGTTTTTCAACCTGCCCTTCAATTTTAAGCCTCCAGTCTTCAAGATTGACCGGAGAGGACATGATCCGGCCTTGATTTCGCTTAAAGAATACTTCATTACCGGTGATCCAGGATTGCAGATGAGCAACAGGCGTCTCTGCATTCAGCGGTGTTTCCGACATCACCCTCATTGATTTATCCATATTGATCCTCCATCGTGGAAGAGATTGCGGCCCTGGAAAACGGAGGTCTCGCATGAGATTTTGGCTTCATCCAACCATGCAGGTTCGATTTCGCCCCAGTGGAAACCCCATGGGACAGGCCTAAGTATCAAGCGGGCATGGGCGGGTCAAGACCGGCCTTCTCCAAGAGAGATAAAAGCTCATACTCCGACCTGGCAAGGCCACTGCTCCAGGGAGACGTTTATATAAAAAGGAAAATAGGCATTTTCCTGGAAATTGCTCCTGGAAATTTTCCTGCCGGTCTCGTTTGGACCGTTCCAGCGCCGACCGAGGGAAGGACACCGGGCAAAAGCCTGCCAATCAGGGGAGGAATATCCGGGTCAAAGGCTGTTCATTGATGGTTGAGACCCGATCCCGAATCATTGCCTCAATTTTGCCCATGGCCATAGGAGGGCTCAAGGCATCCTCCGGACAGAGACGGATACAGTTGAAGCAATCGAAACAGCTCGTTGTGAATACAGGCAGCGGATTCAATGTAATGGCAGATACAGGACAATTCTCCACGCAGATACCACATTCCGTACAGGCCTCTGCATCCACGGTCTTCGGGACTACCATCCACGGACCAGCCATTTTTTTCTTGAAATCTTGAGCCAGTTTTTCCGGCTGATAATCAAGGGAGTCCGAAGACAAGGGTGCAGGTGCTGCTTCTCGAAACCGCTCCAACAGCTTTATCGCCAGCATATCAACCTGTTTCAGGTCATCGGCATCGGGACGGCCTTTGCCCACCGGATCATCGGATTGCCACATCATGGCATGCAGAGCCACAACCTTGGCTGCTGCAGCAATCCGGATTCCCTTATCCTCCAAGGCCTTTGCCATCTGCCAGAGGGCCACGCCACTGCAGGCCCTGCCATAGGTCACAAAGGGGACTGCCCAAAGGTTGCTGTGCTGAGGTATCTCCTCGATAAAGGCCATCACCGGCGGTACGGCCAGATCCCGGTAAACGGGAGAGCCGATACACAGACAGGCATTTTTATCCTCAGCGATCTTCTCTATCAATTGGCCACCGGCACCGTCGACCGACAGATCGGCAACATGAACCGATGCCCCGCCCCCGGTCAAACACTGGGACAGCTCTTTGGCAATTTTGGCCGTTGAGCCGTTGGGTGAAATGTAAACGATATAAAATGTAGTTCCCATATGTCCCCCTATAAGGTCTTCTCGGTGATTAAGCATACTGCTTTTTGTCAGTTAGCATGTTTCTCAGGTATCAGGCACTGGAGAATTATTTTTTGTAAACGCCCGGCAGCACCGGTCTGTTTTCCTGCAATATCAGCAGCTTTTTGACAGGCATTCTCATATGCTGCCGGGTCGTTCCTGAAAAACCGGATCTTCTCTTCCAGCTCATCGGCTCCGGTCACCCCAAAACCGCTTCCAGCGGATTCAAGCAGTTCGGCGGCATCACGAAAATCTCCCATGCTCGGCCCGAAAAAGACAGGTTTTCCCCAGATGGCGGCTTCCATCACGTTATGACCACCCCTATCGACCAGACTTCCGCCGCAGAACACGAAATCGGCAACCGCGTACAATCCGGCAAGATCACCCAGTGTGTCAATTATAACCACCCCGTGTTGTCTTGTTGCGCCTTCGAGCAAATTGCTGAATTTGTCGACGGCAATTTGCTCCCGGCCAAACATTGCTTCAATCTGCCATACCCGTTGCAGGTGTCTGGGGGCCAGGATCCACAAAAAATCCTTTTCGGCTGCAAACCGGCGGTACAGGGGGAGCAACAGTTCTTCTTCACCGGTATGGGTGGAACCGGCGATCAGCACCTCGGTTTCCTCGGTCAACTGCAAGAGTGATCGATAATGCTGTCTCACTGTGTCCGCATCCTCGGGCACACGGAGATCGTATTTGACATTTCCCTCAACACTGAGTGCCTCTTCTGCGGCACCCATGGCCAAATACCTGTCGTAGTCGGACTCGGTGATCACGGCTATGTGTTGAAACTGTCCAAGGACACTCGTTATAAGTCGCCGTATTTTTTGATAATTACTAAATGATTTTTCAGACATGCGCCCGTTTACCAAAACCGCTTTCGCACCACGGGCAGCAATCTTATGGATCAAAAGCGGCCAAATCTCGGTCTCTATACAGACATAGAGGTCGGGATTCACGACAGCAAGGACCCGATCTACCACCAACGGTACATCAAGAGGTGCCAGAAAACAGATCACCTCCGGCGGTAACTTCTTGGCGGCTACCCTTTTTCCCTGGATGGTCATGGTCGACAGGAAAAACCGTGCCTTGGGTAATCGCTCCCTCAGGGCGATAATAATCGCCCCTGCCGCCCTGACCTCGCCGACCGATGCTGCATGCACCCATATCCGCACTTCATCCCGGGCCTTGCTTGGGAAGCTTTTCATAATTCCTAATCGCTCGCCAAGTCCTTTTCTGTGTTTTCCTGTAACCAACACATACAGAAACAGGATAGGAAAGCTCAGATAAAAAAGCAATCCAACTACTATTTGATAGACAAAGTACAAGCTCTGCACTCCAGGGATAAGAGGTTTTGAAGGTGTGGCTCTTCCGCCGAACTCCCTAACACGGCTCTTTGGTTTCCTCCTCCTGCCGCGAAGCCCTAATAAACCCCTTTAATTTCCCATCGTCAATATGAAAACTCCGCAAGTCCCGCTTCGTTCACGGTCTCTATGGCAGCGTCCTCATATTTGCGTCCCATTGTGGGTTGACAAGGTGGTCGTCATTGGGGTATCAATTGTTTTTTTGCGGCTCTATTCCTTTTGGTGGAGGAGGTACTATGCAACGGTTCATACACCTTTTGATTGTCGCATTCTTACTATCACTCATATTTGGAGAAACAGGCATGGCTGAACAAAAGCTTCATGATGGCATATATGCAAAGATTACAACAGATAAAGGAGACATCCTCTGCTCACTCGAGTATAAAAAGACCCCCCTCACCGTCGCAAACTTCATCGGTTTGGCGGAAGGGACCAAGGATCTCGGCGGTGGCGCAGGAACCCAGGGCCAAAAATTCTATGACGGTCTGACCTTTCATAGGGTTATACCGGATTTCATGATCCAGGGCGGCTGTCCGCTGGGAACCGGCACCGGCGGCCCAGGCTACACCTTCCCCGATGAGATAGACCCGACCCTTAAACATACCGGCCCCGGAATTCTCTCCATGGCCAACGCAGGACCCGGAACCAACGGCAGCCAATTTTTCATAACCCATGTCGCCACTCCCTGGCTAGACGGCAAACATACGGTCTTCGGTCATGTGGTCAGCGGTCAGGATGTGGTCGACAACATTAAACAAGGCGACAAGATTATTTCCGAAGAGATCATCCGGGTCGGAGCCGAGGCCAAGGCCTTTAAGAGTGACCAGGCAGCCTTCGATGCCCTGCTTGCCTCCATTGACGAGAGGGCACGGGCCAAAGAGAAAGAAGCAGTGGAAGAGGCCGAAAACCAGATAAAAAAACAGTGGCCGGATGCCGTCACCACGCCGTCCGGTCTAAAATACGTTGTCGTTCAGGAGGGCGCCGGTGATGAAACCCCAACCAAAGGAACGACGGTTAAAGCCCATTACACCGGAAAGCTCCTGGACGGAATGAAGTTCGACTCCTCCTATGACCGAGGCCAGCCCATTGAATTTCCGGTCGGGGCCGGACGGGTCATCAAGGGGTGGGACGAGGCCTTCTTGTCCATGAAGCGCGGGGAGAAACGAACCTTGATCATTCCGTCGGACCTGGGCTACGGTCCTGGCGGTCGCGGTCCGATTCCTCCCAATGCAACCATGATCTTCGATGTGGAACTTGTAGACTTCTGATTGCGTTTGGGTGACAGGTTTACATCCTGTCGCTAATGGACCCATACGAGGGCGGACAAAGCTCCGCCCTTCGTCTCAAGATTTAAAGCCCGAGGTCTCCGGCTATCTCCTGCATGGCCAAAACGGCCAACGCACAAAAGTCGGCAATCGGGATACCCACCTGCTCGCACTCCAGAATAATCTCTCTATTGGCCCCCCGGGCGAAGGCCTTTTCCTTCATTCGTTTCTTCACGGATTTCGCCTTGACCGAGGCCAGCTTTTTGTCTGGCTGGACCAGGGCGGTCGCGATCACCAAACCGGTGATGGTCTCTCCCGCTGCCAGGGCATGCTGAAAATCTGTGGTTCGCTCCTCGCCGGGATGGGCCTCTTGGTTATGCAGACGGATTGCCTCAATAATGTCGGGATCGACCCCTTCTTCAGACAAAATCCGCGCCGTTTCTTTGGTATGGACGGCGAGATCTGCATGACTCTCGGCATCAATATCATGTAAGAGTCCGGCCAGTCCCCACTTTTCCGCGTCCTGGTTTAACTGTACGGCCATGGCCCGCAGTACGGCCTCTGCAGCCAGACAGTGTTTTATCAGGTTTTGGTTTTGGATATGGCCATGTACCAACTCCAGGGCTCTTTCACGGGTTATTCCATAGGACATTGCAACCTCCATCGTCTAGAAAAACGTACCGCTCAAAAATCTATTTCCCAATAGCAAGTAAAATCAACAACGGCAAGCCTCCCCCAAAAAGGGCTGAGCAACCAATCCACAAAAGAACCTTCACCGCTCCGAAATACCAGTTGTGAAAACACATATATCGGCACTCCAGCTTGTACCAGGCTGGAGTGCAGGTGGACGTTTACCTAAAATCAATACTTCAACCCCACTCGATCTCGAACCAGATCCAGGGTGACGACAGCCTTTTCCCTGGCCTTGAGCGCCCCCTTATGCAGGATGTCTCTCAGAGAGCCGGGGTCGGCCAGGAATTCCGCCTTTTTCCTGCGGGCATCTGCAAACTGCTCTGTTATCAGTTCAAGGAGTTCGAGTTTGATATACCCATAGGCGGCTCCGCCGTTCAGGTAGAGGTTTCGGACCTCCTGTAGACGCTCAGGGGAGGCGAAGAGCTTGAATATATTATACAGGTTGCAGGTGTCCGGGTTTTTGGGTGCCTCAACCGGAGTGGCATCGGTCTCGATGGCCATGACCTGTTTCTTGAGCAGTTTTCCTTCAAGAAAAATGGGGATGGTATTGCCGTAGGATTTGGACATCTTCTGGCCGTCAAGACCAGGGACGGTGGCCGTCTCCTGAGAGATGGCCGGTTCAGGCACCACGAAGGTCTCACCGAACTCAAGATTGAACTTCTGGGCCAGGTCTCGGGCAACCTCTAGATGCTGTTTCTGATCCTTGCCTACGGGAACCTGATCCGCCTGATAGAGAAGAATATCGGCAGCCATCAGGACCGGATAGGAAAAGAGGCCGTGACTGGCCGCTATCCCTTTGGCAACCTTGTCCTTATAGGAATGGCACCGTTCGATGAGGCCCATCGGAGCAATCGTCGACAGGACCCAGGTCAGTTCGCAGACCTCGGGAACATCGGACTGGACCCAGAAGATACACCGGTCGGGATTAAGTCCCAGGGCCAGAAAATCGGCCGCCGCTTCCAATGTCCCCCGGGAAAGCCGCTCGCGATCATGCACCGAAGTCAAGGCATGGAGGTCGACGATAAAGACATAGAGTTCCGAGTTCTCCATATGGCTGATCATGGTTTTCATCATGCCGAAGTAATTACCGATATGGAGCTGGCCTGAAGGTTGGATTCCAGATAATATTTTCATCGCGTACAGGTTGAGTTAAGATTTTGGATTATAAAGAGGTTCCCATTGTTCGGGGAGCACCTTACCGTAAAACACAAAAAAAAGGGAGGGTGGAAAACACATTTTCCACCCTCCCAGCTGTTTTTTACCAATCGCCTCGTTACAAGGCAAGAAAGAGTTTACTTCACTTCCTCGAAATCGGCATCGACAACATCATCGTCGTCATCTTTTTTCCCGGGCTTTCCAGTCCCAGCGCCGCCACTCGGGTCATCGGAGTCACCTCCGCCTGGGTTCTCTTTGGCAGCCTGAGCATACATCAGCTCGGCAAGCTTATGGGAGGCATTGGTCAAGGCCTCTACGGCTGCCTTGATCGCAGCGACGTCATCTGTCTTAACCACTTCTTTCACATTGGCAATCTCTTTTTCCACGTTGGCCTTGGTCTCGGCATCGACCTTATCCTTCAGGTCTTTGAGACTCTTCTCAGTGGCATGAACAAGGGCATCGGCCTGGTTACGGGTTTCAACCAGTTCCCTTTTCTTTTTATCTTCATCGGCATGCGCCTCAGCATCCCTGGTCATCTGTTCGATCTCAGCTT
>CAWGGS010000037.1:0-16248 GCA_963822095.1 uncultured delta proteobacterium | reverse complement strand
TGGTGTACATCTGGGCGTGGCAGGCGGCACCGTTGCCGCCAGCGTGGTGCACTTCTTCCAGGATCGCGGCGGCGGCGCCGATGCCGAGCCCGCTGCCGCGCAAACTCTTCCGGAATGAGGGCAGCGAGATAGCCGGCTTCCGTCAGCGCGGCGACGAACTCGGTAGGATACGCGCGATGACGGTCGAGCGTGCGCCAATACTCGTCGGGGAACTTCGCGTTAGTGTTTCGGGGATCGTTCCGCCCAAGGTCGTTTTCACACCGTTCCACTACAAGGAGGCAGCGGCCAATCTGCTGACTAACGATGCAATGGACCCTGTCTGCAAGATTATGGAGGCAAAGGTCTGCGCTGTTCGTGTTGAGAAGTAACCCTGTCAAATCGCCAGGATCCGCCCGACGGGCGGGTCCTGGCGGCATCTACTTTTCCTGCCTTTCCTACTTGATTCGATAATTGCACTTTCAATGGGAATATGTATTCTGTAAGAAGCAGAGCGCTGTTCCGCTTTCAGTGACGCTGGGTGACCCGGAAATGATTATCTGGTTTTTGCAATAAAATCATAGCCTGAAGGGAACGGTCCCGTTCTTTTTGTCAGGGTTCGTGGTGACGAGGTTAAAAATGCAGTCGGGAACTTTCTCTAAAAAGAAAGTGTGGATATTCTGGGGAGTCGTCTTGCTTGTTTTGACAGCAGATTATCTCATCTCCATCTCCGCTACGTATTATTTTCCGCTGGGAAATGAAAAAGACGCGTTCCAGGTCCTGATCGGAATTGGGATGAGCATGATTGTCCTCATCTCTTTGATAATGTATTTTTTCGTTTTCCGAGAAAATCACAGGTTAGAAATCTCAACTGAAAAAAACCGGCAAGTTGCTACAAACTATGGGGTGCAAAATCCCGGTCCGGATGAGAATGCTCCGTATGAACTGTCTTTGAGAGGTCCCAACCTAAGACTTGAAGAACGGATTCTTTTGAGTACTGTCATCGAACAGACGGAAGACAATGTCCTTATTTCAGATAATCACCGAACCATCCTTTATATCAATCCTGCTTTTGAAAGATCATCCGGGTATTCCTGCGATGAATTGAAAGGGAAGCCGATGCGTTGGCTTAGGAGCGATCAACACGACAAGACCTTTTTTCAAAGGATGAAGGACATCCTCGACCACGGTGAGACCTGGATGGGCGTTATCGTCAATAAGGGAAAAGACGGTGTTGATCTATCCTGATGGCCCTTGTCAGCCTCTATGGACCTGGAAGACAAGGGGTTGTCTTCTGCATGCTTAAAGCGGCTGATTCGGTACGTGATTGGAAATATCTGCCGGATCAGAAGAGGGCTCTGTATCGGTCACCTCATGTTATGGAAAGACAATAACGATCTTTTCCTCTTTTCCTTCACGGCGAACCTTGATTTTCAGGTCCATACTGTTGTTGCGAAGACCAAACGCCAGGGTTGATTCATCCCGTGCATCTTCCATATCGGTCATGGCTCTTATTGCCTGAATGACCTTATCTCCTACCTGATTCCCCGGAGACGGAAGTTCGGTGTTTCTGTATTCGGCGACAACTTTTATTTTACCGTCACTGGAGGCAGAGAGGGAGACCTCTTCAGCATTGTTATTGATACCGTGCAGGACAGCCAAGGCGATCCATTTCAATGCGGCTTCGTCTGTATCGGAAGTATGGGCTATCTCGGACATCTCTTTGAGGGGGTCCGTTGTTGCAAAACAATCACAGAGATTTTGAACTTTTAGATGAATATTTGCGGCATCTTTCATGATGATTCTCCTTTATTGAATTGGGGGGTGGGGCAATGGCAAAACGACAATAAAAATCCTGTTCTCTGATCGAGGAGTATCTTCTGTTAATAATAGTACCTATTACTGGAAAAGAATAAACATGTTTCACCTGAAAGCAATAATCCTCTTATGCTCTTGTTCCCGGGGGGATTGAATTTTCACGCAATTGACAACCGGGAGCAAAACTTGCAAGGATTTTAAACAGGTTTATCTTATTAGGACGGGAAAACCCCCGTTCTCTGCTCCATCATCGCCTGAATGAAAGTATGGAGTCTGGTCAACCTGAGGAGAAGGACATATGGATATAACAAAATTTGCCATTCCCGAGATTATTTTCGGGAGGGGAAGTCTGAATTACGCAGGTCAGTGCGCTTTGCGGCTCGGGGCAAAAAAGGTGTTT
The DNA here is from genome assembly GCA_963822095.1 of uncultured delta proteobacterium. GTDB lineage: Bacteria > Desulfobacterota > Desulfobulbia > Desulfobulbales > Desulfocapsaceae > CAWGGS01. The sequence continues at coordinate 14,054 of CAWGGS010000037.1, read as the reverse complement.
TTGGTGAGTGACCAGGGGATTGAGCAGGCCGGCTGGGTGCAGCGGTTGATGGATATCCTGGAGAAAGAGGGGATAGAATGGGTCTATTATCCGGGTGTCACACCCAATCCTCGTGATTTTGAAGTGGAGCAGGGGGCTGAGTTCTATCTGAAGAATGGCACCGATGTCATCATTGCCATAGGTGGTGGAAGCTCGTTGGATACAGCCAAAGGGATAGCAATTATTGCCAGCAATGGAGGAAAGATCAGGGATTATGAGGGCGCAAACCGGGTCAGTCGTCCACTGCCTCCTATGATGCTCATCACGACAACGGCCGGCAGTGGCTCGGATATTTCACAGTTCTGCATTATCACCGATGTGAAACGGGCAGTGAAGATGTCGATTATTACCCGAACCCTGGTCCCCAATATTTCCATTGTTGATCCGCTCATCTTGAGGACCAAAAGCGAAACGCTTATCATCCAGTCGGCCATTGATGCCTTGGCCCATGCTGTCGAGGCTTACACATCGACAATCTCGTCGCCGTTTACCGAGGTGCAGTCGTTGAAGGCCGTTGATCTCATCATCAACTACCTTCCCCGGGCGGTGGAGACCAGGTCGCTTGATTGTCTGGAAAAACTCAGTATCGCCTCGGTTGCCGCGTCCATGGCTTTCAGCAACGCCAGCCTGGGGGCGGAACATGCCTTGGCGCATTCCCTGGGGGGGCATTTCGATATGCGTCATGGGGTGGTCCATCCGATCCTGCTCACGGCCGTCATGCGCTATAACCTCGACTATGCCGAGGAAAAACTGGGGGATATCGGGCGGGTGATTTTAAACGAGAGGGTCGGTTCTCCGCGAGATACCGCCCTTGCCGGCATTGAGAGACTGGAGGAGTTTTTCGCCTCCTTCAATGTCCCCCTGAAATTGAGTCAGGAGATTGGCGAAGAAGATAAACACTTTCTGAAGCCGATCTGTCGGATGGCGGTCAATGATGCCTGTGCTCTGACGAATCCCCGTCCAGCCACTTGGCAGGAACTGTTGAAAATCTGTGAGGAGGTCTGGTAATGAAAACGCCCACGACCCTGGAAGATCTGGTTGGCATCGAGCACTGCAAACTCGGATTCTACCAGGATCTGCAGCAAAAAGTTGAACAGCTGGGGACCTCCAACCGGGAATTGGAGAAAAAGCGCAGGGAAATCCAGGCGGTACTCGATGGAATTACCGATCTGATGCTCGTTTTGTCCGAAGACTTGAAAATTCAGCAGGTCAATCATGTGTTCACCGAATGGTTTCCCGGGATCGATCCCATCGGCCGCTCCTGTTATCATGTCTTGCGCGGGAAAACCGGCAGCTGCGACAACTGTCCGGCCAGACGGGCACTCGATCTTGACCGGATTGTAAAAGATATCTGCATCTACAAGGTCAATGATACGTTCAGGCAGTTCGAGGTCATCGCTTCACCTTTGAAGACGGAACCCACCGGCGAACGCAATGTACTCGTCTTTAAACGGGACGTTACCCTGGAAAAAGAATATCAGGCACAATTTTATCAGGCCGAGAAGATGGCAACGGTGGGAGCTCTGGCAGCAGGCGTGGCCCATGAGATCAACAACCCATTGGCAGCAATCAGCGGATTCGCGGAAGGATTACAGCGGCGTATTGCCCTCATCCAGGGAAAGGTGGACCAGGAGGTGGTTGCCGATTTTGCGGAATACACCGAAACGATTATCCGGGAATGCGTGCGCTGCAGGGATATCGTTCAGACCCTTTTAACCTTCAGTCGTCCCGTGGCTGCAAGTCTCTGCCCGGTGGATATGAATAAATGTGTGGGCGATACCTTGTTCATTCTCAAGCATCGTTTCAAAGAGCAGCACAACATCACGATCAAGACCGACCTGCAAACGGATCTGCCGCTGATCATGGGAGATGAATCGCAACTGAAACAGGTGATAATCAATTTGCTTATCAACGCCTTGGATGCAATCTCAGAAGGTGGAAATATTCGGATCGTGACCTGTACAAGGCCAAATGGTGGGATTGAACTGATCGTCGAGGATTCGGGCTGTGGTATTCCAAATGAGCTGCAGGATAAACTTTTTGAGCCGTTTTTTACCACCAAACCGGTGGGTAAGGGGATAGGGATCGGTCTGTCTACCTGTTACTCCATCGTCAAAAACCATGATGGAGAGATTACCGTGGTAAGCGATGCAGGGCAGGGGGCGACGTTTACGGTCTCGCTTCCGGGTATATAACTGAAATGGAAAAAGAAACATACACTATTCTGGTCATTGATGACGAGGAGCCGATCAGGAGGCTGCTGCAAAAGGAACTGGCCGCCGATAACCGGGAAGTCTTGATCGCCTCCGATGCGGTCGAAGCCAGGAAGATGATTCACAGTCACTGGTTTGATGTCATCATTATGGACCTGCGGTTGCCGGATGTCCATGATCTGGATCTGTTGATCGAGATCAAGGAATCCATACCTCACATTGAGGTGGTGATGATCACCGGCCATGGAGATGTCGACAGTGCGGTAAAAGCCATGAAGTTGGGTGCTTGTGACTTCATCCGCAAACCGTTCAATCTCGACCAGCTGGATCTGGTGGTGGAAAAAGCCCACCAGCGGGTGCTCCTGTCCCGCGAGAATTCGATACTCCGTCAGAGCAGCGGTGTAGAACCGGTACAGCTTGTCGGCAATTCCCAGATGATGCGCGATATCAAGTTTCTGGTCAACAAAGTGGCCCCGGCCAAGATACCGGTGCTGCTCACCGGGGAGTCCGGAACCGGCAAGGATGTTGTCGCCCGCTTGATCCATCAACAGTCGGCGTGCAGGGCCAACCCGATGATCGTCAAGAACTGTGCTTCCCTGCTAAAGGAGCTTGCCCGAAGCGAACTCTTCGGTCATATCAAGGGATCGTTCACCGGTGCTTCCGAATCACGGGAGGGCCTCATGGCCTATGCCCATGATTCCACACTTTTTCTCGACGAAATTGGCGAGCTTCCCATGGGGGTCCAAGCCTCGCTGCTTCGGGTTCTGGAGACCCAGACCTTCAGGCGGGTCGGGGAAAAAAAGGAGCGTAAGGTCAATGTTCGCTTTCTCTTTGCCACCAATCGAAACCTGGCAGAAGAGGTGGAGCAGGGAAGATTCAACGAGGCTTTCTTTCATCGGATCAATGCCTTCAATATTGAGATCTCCTCGGTCAGAGAGCGTAAGGAAGACCTGCCCCTGCTGGTTAATTTTTTCCTGACCCGGCTCAGTCCGGATATGTCCTCTTACCGGATAGTCGATAGTGCTATGGACTGTCTGCTTCGCTACAATTGGCCGGGAAACGTCCGGGAACTGCGTAATGTCATCGAACGCTCAATCATCCTGGCCGAAAATAATATCATTACTGAACGTTGTCTGCCACGGGAACTGGTCTCGGCAGCCGAAGACAACCAGGCAGCCCTTACCCTGGACTCGGTGGAGAAGAACCATATCCTGAAGATTCTCAACTTTTTTGACGGGAATCGACAGAGGACTTCTGAGACTTTGGGGATCAGCAGGAAGACCCTCTATCGGAAACTGGCACGATATAATATAGAATAAGTGCCCTTTGGGTCAGATTGTCCCATTCACCGTCCGGACTGTTTCCTTTTGGCCCATTTTGTCGGGATCGGTTGTTGATGGAGAGTGCACGGCAGGGCAAACCGATCACTGCTTGCCGGTCAAAGAAAAAAAATGGTACCCTATATCCTGATAGTCCGCCTCCCAAAGTCCGGGGAGGTGATAACTTTCCCAGCATCAGTGAGGTCTTCCATGACATCGTGGATTCGTATCATCCTGGTCCTTGTCTGTCTCTGTGTTCCCCTTATAAGCGGATGTTCCAGCGACAAGGACAAAAACGAAAAGAGTGCGATAAGAAAACAAACCGATCAGGTGGCTGAAAGGGCCGTCAAAATGATCAAGACTCCGAAAGATCGAGCCAGAGCGGCTGTAAAAGCACAGGAAGATTATGATAAGAAGGTGAAGGAAAAGGCAGCAGAGTAACCGTTGCCTTTCCCCGTATTTCAGGCCCGGTAAAATTACCGTGCCTCTTCTTGTGGTAATCTGTTCGTAAACTCGTTGGTTGACAATATAACATCGCAGATCGATACAAGTGCTGCCAACAGTGCCGTTTGCACCTGGGATGCATCGACCTGGCGGCCGGAAAAAGAAAGATTTCGGGTGGCTGTAGCGTCATGAATCAGGGTGACGGCAAACCCCAGGTCCTTTGCCGCTCTCACGGTGGCGTCCACACACATATGGGTCATCATGCCGCAGATGACCAGATGATCGGTCTTAAGTTGTTGCAGGGTCTCAAGAAGAGACGTACGGAGAAAACTGTTGGGGAAGTTTTTTGTTATGACCCTCTCGTTGGCCAAAGGCTGCACCAGAGGGTGGATCTTCTGCCCGTCGCTTCCAGGCAGGAAGAATGTCGCTCCCTCCCGCGTAGATTCATGGGCGATATGGATAATGGGGATATCTCTGTCTCTGGAATGGTCAAGGAGAGTTCCTGCTTTTCGAGCTGCCACTTCCGCGCCCTCCAACTCCATGGTACCGCCGGGGAAATAGTCGTTTTGGATATCGATACAGAGAAGTGCCTGCCTGTCTTTCATGTTTCACCTCCTTGGAGTTTGTTAAAACACATCTGTTTGCTTGCCTTCATTATAGCAAAAGAGGATGTGGTGTGAAGTGTCGGTATTGACAAAAAGAGGGTTATTATAGACAATGAAGATGTTGCCAGCCTCTTACGTGGTTCCCGTCCGAAAACTGAGTACCTCTTGGAGGAGATATGTATCGTGTGGGTTTGCTTGCCGTAGAGAATTGCATGTATTCGAGTGTAACAGGTCTTTTCGATCTTTTTTCGGTGGCCTCTTTCGAGGCGGAGAGGCAGAGCCGTGCAAATGAGCCACTTTTTCAACCGGTGATTGTCGGACCGGCCAACAGGGAAATGAGATCTTTTAACCACATGCCGGTACGGGTCGACAGGTATTTCGCTCCGGACGAGTCCTTCGATATAGTTGTCGCACCGGTTGTCTTTGGTGATCCGGCGGTGCTTTTGGATGATCGGGAGACCATTGATTGGCTTCAGCGACAGAGGCAGGCCGGAGCCTGCCTCTGTTCGGTCTGTGCCGGGGCCTTTTTGCTGGCCGCAACCGGTCTGTTGAACGGTAAAAAGGCGACCACCCATTGGAATCTTGCAGATACGTTTGCTCGGTGGTTTCCGGATGTGGTTCTCAGACGGGAGAAAATGCTCATTGATGAAGGGGATTGTATCACTGCCGGAGGGGTCTCTGCCTATCTTGATCTGGGGCTCTACCTTATTTCCCGGTTCGGGTCCTTCGAACTTGCCTCTACCCTGACAAAAATCCTGCTCATCGATCCCGGCAGGCGCCTGCAGACACCTTACCAGACCAATAGCCTGAATAAGAGCCATGGCAATCCTGAAATCAGAGCGGTACAGGACTGGCTTGAGGAAAATATCGACCAACCGATATCCATTGCCGATATGGCCGGACAGGCAGGGATGGGGGAGAGGACGTTCATGCGCCGGTTTAAAAAGCTTATCGGGGATACCCCGATCGGATATCTGCAGCAGCTCAGAATTGAGACCGCCCGGCGGTTGCTTGAAACAACAACCGCAACGGTTGAAGAGATTACCTTCATGGCGGGCTATCAGGATGTAAGTTCTTTTCGAAAGCTCTTTAAAAAACAAACCGGCTTGTCGCCTTCCGCCTATAGAAAGAGATTTTCCTGCCTCATAGAGTCCTTTTGAAAAACCGTCTTCTGCTTCATTCCCTTCGCTTGGAGATGAATGGCGGGTTCGATTTCCACGAAAGCTCAAAGTATTTGGGTTGTATGGCGTCCTCCTGTGAGTCATTTCAACCCAATGGTCCCTGACGAGAGGTCATTTTGACCCCTGTCGTGGCAGCCGGTTTGGTCTGTTGGCCCTTGTAATGTGAATTTCAACTGTAATATAAGGTGGATATGTTCTTTAATTTCCTTTGGGAAACTTTTAGGGATGGAATCACTTCTGGTTGTCATGGAAACGGTTTTTGCACATTGTACTGTTAAATTGCCCTTGGACGACACCGAACAGGCACATTCCATTTCCGAGAACATGCATGCAATGTTTTGAATACAAAGAATAAATATGTTTGGCACGATGATTGCTTAATACTTGATGCGCGCAACATGAAAACAATTGGCTCTCCTACATAACATGCTGCAATACAGCAATCACAAAAAGGAAGGTAACATTATGGCTATTCGTGAAGAAGTTTACGGTTATTTTATTCCCAGCGTCACCCTGATAGGAATCGGTGCTGCAAAAGAAATCCCCGGCAAAATCAAGGCGCTTGGTGGAAGCAAGCCGTTGATAGTCACCGATAAGGGCATCACCGGAGCAGGCATTACCAAGCAGATCACCGATTTGTTGGACGAAGCCGGGATGAAGTATGTCGTGTATGATGAAACGATTCCCAATCCGACCGACAACAATGTGCATGAAGGTGTTGAGGTCTATAAGAAAAACTCTTGCGACAGTCTGATCACGCTTGGCGGCGGAAGTTCCCATGACTGCGGCAAAGGTGTCGGTCTGGTCATTGCCAATGGCGGTAAAATTCATGATTTTGAAGGCGTTGACAAATCCTCCAACCCCATGCCTCCCTATGTGGCGGTCAACACAACCGCCGGAACCGCCTCCGAAATGACCCGTTTCTGCATCATCACGGATACCAGCAGAAAGGTCAAGATGGCCATCGTCGACTGGCGGGTTACCCCGGGAGTTGCCCTTGATGATCCGCTTCTGATGATGGGCATGCCGCCGGCATTGACTGCTGCCACCGGAATGGATGCCTTGACCCATGCAGTAGAGGCCTATGTCTCAACCATTGCCACCCCGATGACCGATTCGGCTGCCGAAAAGGCCATTGAACTCATCGCAACCCATCTGCGCCCGGCGGTTGCCAACGGCGGGGACATCGTGGCCCGTGAGGGCATGTGTTATGCCCAGTACTTGGCAGGGATGGCCTTTAATAACGCCAGCCTTGGTCACGTCCATGCCATGGCGCATCAGCTTGGTGGCTTCTATGACCTGCCCCATGGTGAATGTAATGCGATCCTGCTGCCACACGTAAGCAGCTTCAACCTGATTGCCAAGATGGATCGATTTGTCAAGATTGCCCAGTTGATGGGAGAAAACACAGAAGGTCTTTCACCCCGCGAAGCAGCCGAACTGGCACTGGTAGCCATCCGGAAACTTTCTTCCGACATCGGCATCCCGGCAGGTCTGATAGAGCTTGGCAAACGCTACGGCAAGGACGTCAAGGCCGAGGATATCGATGTCATGACCGGTAATGCCCAGAAGGATGCGTGCGGTCTGACCAACCCGCGTATTCCCAAGGATCAGGACGTGGTGGCCATCTATAAAGCTGCACTGTAATCACAGTGTGATGAGAATATTTTCTTGGGGCACGGAGAGATCCGTGCCCCTTCTTTTTCGTTTTGTCCAAGGAGAAGACCCATGGCTGACAAAATATTTCGTGTAAACATGTCTGATTTGAGTACCAGGATTGAAGAGGTCCCTAGTGAATGGATGGGACTAGGTGGCCGCGGGTTGACCTCCACCGTGATTGCAACCGAGGTGGAAGCGACCTGTCATCCCCTTGGTGCAAAAAACAAACTGGTGATTGCACCGGGATTGCTCTCCGGAACGCCCGCCGCTAATTCCGGACGCCTTTCATGTGGTGCAAAAAGCCCGCTTACCGGGACCATCAAGGAGGCAAATTCAGGTGGAACATCTGCCCAGTTGCTTGCCAAACTTGGGGTCAAGGCCTTGATTATTGAGGGAAAACCGCAAGGTGATACATGGTATGGCCTTGTGGTTTCCTCGGACGGCGTCACCATAACCGAAGAGTCCGAACTTATCGGCAAAGGCAATTACGAGGTGGTAGAGATTCTGAATGCCCGGCTCGGTGAGAACTTCGGGGTGATCACCATCGGACCGGCAGGTGAGATGAAGATGCTCGCCGCCAATATCTCGATCAAGGATCCCGGATCGAGGATTCGTTCCAGCGGCCGGGGGGGCCTGGGTGCCGTTATGGGGGCCAAAAGGATTAAGTTCATCGCAGTGGAACCCACGAACCAAAAGGTTGATATAGCCCGTCCGGAAGACTTCAAGACGGCCAACCGGACTTTTGCCAAGGCGCTGATCGACAATCCCATCAGCCAGGCTCTCGGGCAGTACGGAACCAATGTCCTGGTCAATATCATCAATGAAGCAGGCGCCTTGCCAACCCGCAACTTCACCTCCGGTCAGTTTGCCGGTCACGAGAAGATTTCCGGCGAGACCATGCACGACACCATTGTCGAACGCGGCGGCAAGCCCCGGCACAATTGCCACCCGGGATGTGTGATCAACTGCTCTCAGATATTCAACTCCAAGGAAAAGAAATACAAGACATCAGGGTTTGAGTATGAATCCATCTGGGCAATGGGGGCGGACTGCTGTGTGGACAATCTCGATTATATTGCCGAGGCTGACTACCTGATGGACGATCTTGGCCTTGATACCATTGAAACCTCAGTTGCCTTCGGGGTTGCCATGGAGGCCGGCGTCCTGGCCTTTGGCGATGGTGCCGGCATGTGCCGGATCCTGCGGGATGATATCGCTCAAGGTACAGCCTTGGGACGGATCATCGGCGCCGGGGCCGGGAGTGTCGGCAGGGCTTACGGGGTCACCAGGGTACCGGTGGTCAAGAACCAGGCCATCCCCGCCTATGATCCGCGGGCCATCAAGGGTATCGGCATTACCTATGCAACTTCGACCCAGGGGGCCGATCATACCATGGGCTATACCATCGCCACCAATATTCTAGGGGTTGGTGGATCCCTCGATCCGCTGTCGAAAGAAGGCCAGGTGGAACTGTCGCGCAATCTCCAGATCGCAACCGCAGCCATCGACTCGACCGGCATGTGCCTGTTCGTGGCCTTTGCCGCGCTCGATGATGCCACCTGTCTGCCGGCTCTTATCGATATGATCAACGCCCGGTTCGACATAGCGCTCACAGCCGATGATGTCACCAATCTCGGCAAACATATTCTCAAGACCGAACGGGGATTCAACCTGTCTGCCGGATTCACCCGTGAGGATGACCGCCTTCCGGAATTTTTCGCAGAAGAACCGATCGCCCCCCACAATGTGGTCTGGGATATCGAGCCTGCAACTATTGATTCCTTCTGGGATTTCTGATGCATTTTCAGACACGGCAATACCAATATCTGCTTTAGGGCTGTAAGAGAACACCTATAACATAACTTTCCGGGTTGGCATATTTGGTTATAATTGCATCGCAACTATCGAACGAATCGTTATTTTAGGTTCTTCCGAATTGAGCGTACCCCGCTATATCGCTGGAGGACGCATCGCGGAGGCCCACCTGGGAATCACAAAGGTCCGCAGGGTTGCGGGACAGGACGTCCGCAACCCTGAGTGCCAGGGACCGCCTGTCTGTCAGCCGTAGTGTACAGGCGATAAGGCCGGAGAGCAGCGTCTGGAAGCGATGAATTTCACCATCTCATTAATTACCGCCTTTTAAAAGTACGATTAATCCGGATGAGCCTTATTTAATACTCGCTGCAAGAATTGGGGAGCCAGGAGCCAGAATCCAGATAGGTTGTCTTTATTTGATTTTCTTCTCAATTCACACCCTGGATTAGTTACTGAACATTAGTGGTAATCAGATAACATTTTATTTCCGCATATTATTACAACCCGGAAAGTTGATCCTATAACATTATGCATCGCATCTCCGAGCTGTCTTTCGTCGCTCATTTATCCTGGAATGTCAGTATATGCCCACGGCAAAATTCTTCGCATGCCTCGGAGTCTACACATACCTGATTTTGAACGAAAATCTTCATGTTGCACGAGACTCACCTGGGTGATTGTTATTTTAAGAGGTCTGTACTTAAGTAACGCTCTCCGGTGTCCGGAAGGACGGTCACGATGGTAAGTCCTTCTTGCTCAGCTTGCTCGGCTGCCTTCAGGGCTGCCGCAACCGCTGCGCCGGAGGATATCCCACAGAGGATGCCTTCCTCGGCTGCAAGTATGCGGGCCGTGGCAAAGGCCTCGTCGTTGGTGACCTGGATGACCCCGTCGATGACGGACTGATTCAGGACCTCGGGAACAAAACCCGCCCCGATCCCCTGGATCTTGTGGGGGCCCGGGTTGCCGCCGGACAGGACCGGGGAGTCGGCCGGTTCCACGGCAAAGGTTTTCAAGTGGGGGAGCCGTTTTTTCAGGACCTCAGAGACGCCGGTGATGGTGCCGCCGGTGCCGACCCCGGCAACGAAGATGTCGAGTTTCCCTCCGGTGGCCTGCCAAATTTCCTCAGCCGTTGTTCGGCGGTGGATCTCAGGGTTGGCAGGATTGGCGAACTGGTTCGGCATAAAGCTGTCCTCTGTGGTTTGCAGAAGTGATTCAGCTGCAGCGATGGCGCCTTTCATGCCCTCACCGGCCGGGGTAAGGACCAATTCGGCCCCCAGGAGTTTCAGGAGTTGCCTCCGCTCTATGCTCATGCTTTCGGGCATGGTCAGGATAAGCCGCAATCCCCGCGCAGCGCAGACGAAGGCAAGTCCGACGCCGGTATTCCCGCTGGTTGGCTCGATGATGGTGGTTTTGCCGCCGATATGACCCTCACGCTCTCCGGCCTCGATCATGGCCAGGGCGATGCGGTCCTTGACTGAGCCCATCGGATTTCGCGACTCCTGTTTGGCCAGGATTGTCGCGCCGTTGGGGACTGAAATGTTGGAAAGAGTAAGAAGCGGTGTATTGCCAATTGTTGTCGTTACGGTGTCCATTGTTCACCTCTTGGGTTTCGATGGATGGTAATTTAGTTAGGTAAAGATCAGTTCTGGCCGTTTCATCATAACCTTGGTGCCGGCCTGGACGCTCTCCGTCAACCAGATGTTGCCACCGATGATCGAACCCTTGCCGATCACGGTGTCACCACCTAGAATCGTGGTGTTGGCATAGATGATCACGTTGTCTTCGATGGTTGGATGGCGTTTCTTGTGGCGCATCTTTACGCCTGCGTCCCGTGGCAGGGACAGTGCGCCTAACGTAACACCCTGGTAGAGGCGGACATCCTTGCCGATGATGGTTGTCTCGCCGATCACAACCCCGGTGCCGTGATCTATGAAAAATCCCTCACCGATGGTTGCCCCCGGGTGGATATCGATACCGGTCAGGCTATGGGCATGTTCGGTCATGATCCGGGGGATGATCGGAACCTTAAGCCGGAAGAGTTCATGGGCAACCCGGTAAATTGAAATGGCCAGCAGTCCGGGATAGCAGAAAATGATTTCATCGGGACTTTCGGTGGCCGGATCGCCTGCCAGTGCCGCTCGAATATCCGTGGCGAGCATTGCGGTGACCCTGGGCAGTGTTTCGATAAAGGACATGGCAAGCCCGTGACTGCGCTCGTCACAGTTGGTGCAGGGCAGTGACATGCGTTTGCAGTCATGGCGTATGGCCATCACAATCTGCTCGGTCAGCTTGTCGTAGAGTTCTGTAGCCTCCTGGCCGATGAAATACTCCAGGTTGCTCTGGTGCAGTTTTGTATTGCTGAAATATCCGGGGAAAAGAAGGGAACGCACCTGGCGGATGATGGCGATAATCGCGGTATTCGACGGCAGGGCAACCGGACTGATATGCTCGAAACAATCATCTGAGTTCCAGTTGGCAACAAGGCCTTTCACCACGGGCGGAATCTTGGCATGTTGGTGGTTCTTGGTATGGTCCTCGTTTTCACAGTAGGTGGGGAGGGGGGTCATACAGGGTTTTCGAGTTTTTATAGTGGGCATGGGTTTTTATCCGGTAGATTGTTGTTTTGCCATTCAGAAATAAAAATCCAAAGGTCAAGAACAGATGTGACTGAAATTCTGCCACCGGTTTAAATGATAATGCAGACTGGCGATTTTGCAAAAAATAGCAGTCGGATAATTTCCTTTGGCCCTTCTCTAATTATCTTTCGGACAGTCCAAATATGAGTATCCTTATTGAAACGGGACTCCTGACTGCAATTGGCAGTCTTTGGCCCGTTGTTCCTTCATGTTTGCACCCTATTTTTTTTCAATGGCAAAAATTCCATAGCAGGCTCGCAGGTTGGTCATCCAGTGGACCGTGTGGCCTTGCAGATCATGGTGATCGGTATTTATTGCCACCTCCTTGACGATGGTGTAGCCGACATCGCCTGCAAACTTACGAAAATCAGCCAGGGTAATGACCCTGATATTCGGGCTGTCGTACCAGGAATAGGGCAGCTGTTCATTTTTCGGGGCCAGTCCCTTGAAAAGGAGCTGCAGCCGGATCGAATAGTGGCTGAAGTTCGGGAAGCTGACGATTACCTGCCGACCAATCCTGGACAGAGAGTGTAGCAGTGCTGCCGGTTCGTAGACCTGCTGCAGGGTCTGACTGAGGATGACATAATCAAAACTGTGATCGGGATAGTCCTCAACCTCGGTGTTCAGGTCTCCCTGCAGAACACTCAGGCCTCGAGCGATACAGGCGGCGGCCTTTTCCTTGTTTTGCTCGATACCGGTTCCTCTGACTCTTTTGTCGGCGGTAAGCCAGGCCAGAAGATCACCGTTTCCGCAGCCGAGATCGAGCACCCGGCTTTCCTTTTCGATCCAGGAGGCTATGATGCGCAAGTCGTAGCGCATCAGGGTGTTATCGGACAATTCCATCGATAAAACCTCCCACCAGGTTGTTCAGGCGTTCATCTGGGATCAAAAAGGCATCGTGACCGCAATCGGCCTCTATCTCACAGAAGCTGACGTTACGACCAGCCCGTTTTAATGCCTGAAGCAGTTCCTTGGCCTGATAGGTCGGATACAGCCAGTCCGAAGTGTAGGAGATAACCAAAAATTTTATATCAGTGGGTTCGTCGGGCCGGAAGAGTTCGTGGTTTACAGCCCGTTCCACCAGGTCAAAATAATCCGATGCCTTCGTGATATACAGGAGTGAATTGGCATCGAATCGCTGAACGAATTTACTGCCCTGATAACGCAGGTAGCTTTCCACTTGGAAATCGACGTCGAAGCCGAATGAAAAGTCTTTTTTATCCTGAAGACGGCGGCCGAATTTCCGACGCATGGCCTGGTCGGACAGGTAGGTGACGTGGCCGATCATCCGGGCCACGGCCAAACCGGTGTTGGGGGCGGTGGAGCCGTAATAGTTGCCATTTTGCCAGTTCGGATCAGCCATTATGGCCTGCCTTGCTACCTCGTTGAAGGCGATGGCCAGAGCCGAATGACGCATGGTGGTTGCAATCGGGATTGCCGATCGGATCATTTTCGGATACCGGACGCACCATTCCAGGGTCTGCATTCCTCCGACCGACCCGCCGATCACCGATACCAGTTGCTCAATCCCCAGGTGGTCGAGCAGGGCTTTCTGCGCGTTGACCATGTCGCCTATGGTAACCATGGGAAACTCAAGGCCGTAGGGTTTGCCTGTTGCAGGATTTATCGACGAAGGGCCGGTTGTCCCCGAACAGCTGCCAAGGATGTTGGAACAGATGACGAAGAACCTGTCGGTATCAATGCCTTTGCCGGGGCCGACCATCGAATCCCACCAGCCGGGCCTGGCGTTCTCCGGTTCATCCTTGTACAGGCCGGCCACATGGGAGTTGCCGGAAAAGGCATGGGTGATCAGAACGGCATTGTCTCTAGCAGGTGTGAGTTTGCCCAATGTTTCATAGGCGATGGTGACGGGGCCCAGTCGGGCCCCGCTTTCCAGGGTCATTTTGTCCGGTGGCTCTGCGAAGGTGAAATACTGTTTTTCCACCCTGAGGGGGGGAGGGCATACCTTCTCGATCTTTGCGGTCATTGTCTTTTCAGTCGTTGCCACTCGCTTTTTCCAGGGCCTGGTCGATATCAGAGATGATGTCGTCGATGTGCTCGATGCCGACGGAGAGCCGGATCAGCGCATCCGTAATTTCGGCTGCTGCAAGCTGTTCTGGTGAAAGCTGGGAGTGGGTGGTCG
>CAWGGS010000036.1:0-18766 GCA_963822095.1 uncultured delta proteobacterium | reverse complement strand
AATTCGAAAAGTCGTTCCTTCACCGACTTCGCTATCGACTTTGAGTTCCCCTCCCTGTCTGATGATAATTCCATGTACCATGGCCAACCCCATTCCGGTCCCCTGGCCCTTTTCCTTGGTTGTGAAATATGGCTCGAATATTCTATCGCGAATAGAAGGATCGATTCCGCATCCCGTGTCCGCCACACTCAATTCCACCCATTCTCTTCCCTCCGCCTGTCGATCGCTTTTAGCCAACCGCACTGTAAGCACACCACTGGTTCCGGACATTGCAAAGGAAGCGTTTGTGCAGAGGTTTATCAATATCTGATGGATCTGAACCGGATCTACGGAGACCATTCCGCAATGTTCATCGATCTCCTGACGGATCTCAATGGTTGACGGAAGCGTAGTCCGTATCAGCTTCATAACCTCTTTTACAATGGGATGAATGTACTGCAGGCTTTCTTTCTGCTCTTTACTTCTTGAAAAGGTTAGGATCTGTTCAACAAGACGCCTCGCCCTTTTGGCAGCCTTTAAAATACCTTCAATGTAGCCGACAATCTCCTCATTCCGCTCACCATTCTGACTCATATGCAGACGGATTATCTCTGAATATCCCATGATTGGGGTTAACACATTATTAAAATCATGGGCAATTCCACCGGCCAATGTCCCGATGGCTTCCATTTTCATTGCATGATGCAGCTGTTTTTCCAATCGTAATTTTTCAGTCGCATCCCTGCCAATAACTACGACACTGTCTACCTTTCCCGGTTCGACATTGACTGGGGTGCTGATCATCTCGTAAACCGTTTTTATGCCATCAGATCCAATGCCCCCAATTTCTTGCATCCAGGTCTGGATTTGACCGGTGCGAAAGCTTTTGGTTATGACGCATTCTTCACATAATCTTTTATCTCCACAAAAAATTTCTTGGCAATGTTTTCCTATGGGAGATGCGCAGGCCTTCTTCGTACTGTCGTTGGCCCAGACAACCTTCAAAGTCCAATCAAAAAGCACGACAATATCCGGAAGCCCATCCAGAATGGCGTTTTTCTGGGCCTCACTTTTGGCCAGTGCATTTCTCACATCCTTAAGCTCGGAAAGCTCGCACATCACCGTCATTATTCCGGTGATTTTCTCACCCCTCCCTCGAACGGCAGTCTTTCGGTAGATAACCGGATATTC
Organism: uncultured delta proteobacterium; assembly: GCA_963822095.1. Lineage (GTDB taxonomy): Bacteria > Desulfobacterota > Desulfobulbia > Desulfobulbales > Desulfocapsaceae > CAWGGS01. The sequence goes on along the minus strand of CAWGGS010000036.1, from coordinate 17,596 downwards.
GTTCCGAGCTTTATCCCAGGCGAACCCTTCATAAAAGATGCTGCCGCCTTCAACCGCTAATCTTCTGTCGATTTCCTGATATTCCGCGACAAACCTGGGGGAAAGACGATGATAGACTCCTTCGGAAAAATCAAAATTCCTTTCAAGCCCCAAGGTAAGATAGAAGACGGAATTGCCACCAAGAAAACAACCTGCAGCATCTATAAAAAAAGCAGGAACCGAAACCGCATCAAGAAGTTCTTTCTCTTTATCAAGCATTACCTTAAGATCTCCCGAATGCCTGATTAACAAGTCGTCCAAAAGGTTCCTGTACTCTATTGTGCTCTTCCTCAAATCCGTCTCCTCTTTCATCGATTGAATGAAACTGGATTCAATAAAAATATAGGTAGTTGCCGCCGATCATATCACGTTTTTTTTTTCTTTTCCACTCCAACAGGGAAACTGGTGATGAAAATGCTTTTTGTGGAGTTGGTGTTTCTTTGCCTTGACTCTTCCCAAGAGGTCGTTAATAATCAGTAATGATCAAAACCTTATTCTCCCGAGTTGGATAACAAACCTTTGCATTATGGACGACACAGAAACCACAGGCCCGATTTCCTGCAAAAAGAAACCTGACATCACCTATCCTTGTCAATGGCTGTACAAGGTTATCGGCAAAGAACCCAAATTGATCCAGGAAGCCATTGAAACTTCCTGCAGGCCCGTGCCGGTCAAGATTTCACCTTCACATGCGAGTTCCAAAGGCTCCTATTGGAGCTTTAATGCCGAACTCACAGTGGAAAGTGAAGAAATGCGCCTGGCAATCTACCGCTCGCTAACCAACGATCCTGCCGTTAAATTGGTACTGTAGTATGACCTCCGAGACCCCCAAAAAATCCCAGCTACTGACTGTCCTGCAAGAAGGTGTAGGCCTTGTCCAAATGATACTCTTCAAGGAACTGCGTACCCTGCTGGGAGGAAAATATACCGATAAGGACATTATATATCTATCCATGCTGGCCGGAGCGATAACCAATGAGGTTTTCGGAACCGAGAATCCGGAAAAAAAATTCCAGGATTTCAAAGAGGAAAATAAAGCCCTGATCGAACAGGAACTCCTGAGCCTTGCCGAAGACCTCCCGAATTTAAAACCGAATATCACCGATGCCCTTAGAGTCCAGGCTCTGTGCGACAATCAGATGGGGATTGACAGCACAACCGATCTCGTCAAGGCTGATGAGCTCGGCCTCCTGGAAGAAGGCAGGGACATCCCGCTTCCTTCCACTTTTATGACCATGATCAGAAAGCTGGGGGAAAAACACGGCCTCATCATTCCCCCCGTCCTCATTACCCCGGAAGAGGATAAAAGCATCATCCATTGACACTACTCAACCAAGCGTACCGGCACAACGCCTCGAACGGAATTACAAAGATATAGAGCGTCGGCCTCCCTGATATCATCCATCGTAAGCACGCTTTCCTTTAGCGGGATCTCCAAATCCCGTAGCAAGACCCCCCGCATGACCCCCGGCAAAAGGCCACTGCGAACCGGTGGTGTCACGAAATCCCCTTGTTTATGGACAATGAGATTGGTGATACACCCTTCCGTCACCTCACCTTCGGTATTACAAAAGCAGATATCAAAGAGACCTTTTTCCCTGGCTGAGGAGAACTCCCGGTCATACAAACTGCGTCTACTGGTCTTATGATAAAACCAGGTCGAACAGGCATCGACCCGGGTGTCGGAAAAGGCTATACTGAGCTTCTCACCTTTTCTCGGGGTTACAGGCAGGCGGAAAGAAACCGGCAGGTCACAACGACCGGAGGTGACCTCAAAGGTGCCGTCTTTTTCCAGACTAAGCCGTACACGCATACAACCATCGTTAAATGTTTGCCTCCGATCGGTAAGCTCATTCAAAATTGCCGCAGGATCACAGGCAAACATAAAATACGAGGCGGAAGACATCAAACGCTGCAAATGCTCTTCCAGAAACAGATATCCATCATCCTGATGATAAAGCAGGGTCTCGATGATATGGAATTCAGGATCCGGTTGAGTAAGGAAATTTCCCTTTAAAAGACACTCCTGCCATTCCTGTTCCGGATCCGAATCGTAGACAATTCCGGACCCGATTCCCATTTCGCCACTCTCACCGCGGAGCACAACGGTCCGGATAGGAACATTGAACATCGCCTCTCCGTCTGGAGCCAAATAGCCAATGGCGCCGGTATAGACCCCCCGTCGCCCTTTTTCCAGCTCATTAATTATCTCCATGGTTCGAATTTTGGGCGCTCCGGTCACCGAACCACAAGGGAAAAGGGATTTGAAAAAGTCCATTAAGGGGATTGAGGCAAGGGCCTCTTCGGTGGTTTCGGCTGTAATTGTGGATGTCATCTGCAAAAGCGTTTCATAGGACTCGACATCAAAAAGCGACCTGACGCCGACATCGCCATGGAGAACGCAATGCATCAGACGGCCGAGATCGTTTCGCAACAAATCAACAATCATCACGTTTTCGCTTCGATTTTTCATGTCTCCAGCCAATGCCTTTTTCAGAATTTCATCTTCGGCTGGTGTTCTGCCCCGGTTCATTGTCCCCTTCATCGGTTTGACCACAACGGAACCGTTCCCTTTTTTGAAGAAAAGCTCGGGAGAAAACGAGAGAATTCGGTCTTCGCCCTTCCGAATGAACGCGCTGTAGGAAACCGATTGATTACGTCGGAGTTCTCTATAAAATTCCTCCGGTGAGCCGGAGAAATCAAAAAACAGTTTCAAGGTATAGTTGACCTGATAGGTATCTCCGGCATTTATATACTCAATAATCTTTTCAATTGCGGAGATATACTCCTCTCTGGTCTGGGATAATTCGAGATTCGACAAGGCATAGCTGGACACTGGAGGAACACTTCCCGAAAGATCCGGAAAGTCTGACTCTCCGGTTCGATGATCGAAGAGATATCTCTTTTCATAGACCCCGAGATCGGCCAACAGGGTGTCTCGGTCGCCAGAACGACAAAAGAGGTGTTTGAGAGCAGGTTCGAGCATATAACCGAATTCATAACCAAACCATCCCGCAACGTAAAAGCCTTGTTCCCGAGACTCTTTGATATCATAAAGAAAAGCTGATATGTCTTCCCCGTGATGGTAGGTCAGTCTTCGAACAGGAGATAGGAAAAGCATCGAACTGAAATTATCCTCATCCGTTTTTGCCGTATCCAAAAAGACAACATCATCGTGGCTCGATAAGTAATGGAGCAGTTTCGAAAAGGTACTATTGGTAATAGTTTTCATCAATTTTTTTGAGGTTTGCAAAAATTCTTCCCACCGATCAAACAATTAGTAGATTATACTTAAAAAAAAGAACAATGCCTTTCAAGGTCTTTAGTATGCATATACCTACAATCAATCTCAAAACTTGCACAGATATTAAGAATATTCTATAGTACAAATTTCCTCCCTTTAAATCTACATTAGTTATTAACGTATATTTTATTGCTTTGCCAAGAGGTTCCGAAACAAATTGATCTATCTTTTTTCAAACAATCCAGAATCGACATTTATTTTTCACGCGTATCCTCCGAATTATCCGATCAGGAATTTACATATAGAAAGTGCGCTGAAGTATAGAGTTCGCAGAGCATAATCCAAGCATCTCGCGCTGAAGCTCAAAGGGATGTTTTTTTCCTTGACAAATAAAGGGGCTTTGCATAAAACGGAGACGATAACAATGTTCTGCTTTGTTGCAAGGTTTTGTTTTTCTATGTTTTTTTTTATAATTTTTCCAGAGTCTTAAGCGTATAAGCGGATTAAAACGAGATTTCATAAAAGGCCAAGATACGGAATCGATCTCTCGTGCCCATAACAACTCAACATCCTGTAAAACGGTATTTATTTTATTTTACAGTTGTTATATCTTGATCCATTAAATAAAGGAACAGTAACGAAATTATAGAAAGAAACATTTCACAATAAATCAACGATCTCCGGATGACGAGGTTTTAAGGACTTACATCCCCCGGATAATTCATCATCACAACAATCAACAAGCAGATGCGGTAATAAAAACGTAATTACTATTACTTATCAAGGAGAAAACCATGTCGCGGAAAATGGTCACAATTGATGGCTGCCAGGCCTGTACCCATGTCGCCTATGCCACCAGCGAAGTAATAACAATCTATCCTATTACGCCATCCTCCCCGATGGCCGCAGAGGCGGATACCAAGGCTGCCGTTATGCAAAAGAATATCTGGGGCTCCATACCGGTTGTCACCCAGATGCAATCGGAAGCCGGTGTCGCCGGTTCCCTGCACGGGTCTCTTGCCACCGGCGCCCTCTGTACCACCTTCACCGCTTCCCAGGGACTTCTGTTGATGATCCCGAACATGTACAAAATAGCTGGCGAATTGACCCCAACGGTTTTCCATGTTACGGCTCGGGCAATTGCCTGTCAGGCTCTTTCCATTTTCGGTGATCACGGTGACATCTATGCGGCCAGGCAGACCGGCTGGGGGATGCTGTGTGCCAGTAATGTCCAGGAATGTATGGATATGGCCTTGATTTCCACCCAGGCTTCTCTTGCATCCCGCGTACCTTTTGTCCATTTCTTTGATGGTTTCAGGACCTCCCATGAAATACAGAAGATCGAGGAAATAAGTTATGATGTCATGCAAGAGATGATCGATGAAGATCTGGTCATCGCCCATAGAGAAAGGGCCATGACCCCGGATCGACCGACTATTCGTGGAACCGCCCAAAACCCGGACGTCTACTTCTCGGGTCGTGAGACCGTCAACAAATATTACAACGCAACACCGGCAATCGTCCAGGAGACCATGGACAAATTCGCGACTCTTACCGGTCGTCAGTACCATCTCTTTGATTACCACGGCGCACCCGATGCCACCGATGTGGTAGTCATGATGGCCTCCGGCTGCGAAGTTGTCGCTGCAACCATCGACTATTTGGCCTCTCAGGGCAAAAAAGTGGGCATGGTCATAGTCCGTCTCTATCGCCCCTTCGATTGCAAGGCCATGGTTAATTCCCTGCCGCCGACCGTCGAGCGGATCACGGTACTCGATCGCACCAAAGAGCCCGGAGCACCTGGCGAGCCCCTGTACCTGGATGTCCGTGCCGCAGTCGGTGAAGCCATTGAGACCAATAGTTCAGCCTACATGCCGATCATTCTCTCCGGCCGTTATGGACTCGGTTCAGCAGAATTCACCCCCACCATGGCCAAAGCCGTTTTTGACAACATGGCCGCCCTTGCACCGAAAAACAAATTCTGCGTCGGTCCCCATGATGACGTCACCTTCTCAAGCCTTTCGTACGACCCGACCTTTAACATAGAAGGCGAAGATGTCTATCGGGCCATGTTTTACGGTCTTGGCTCCGACGGTACCGTAGGAGCGAACAAAAACACCATCAAGATCATCGGTACCGAAACGGATAACTCTGCCCAGGGCTATTTTGTCTATGACTCGAAGAAATCAGGTTCCATCACCACCTCGCATCTTCGTTTCGGCAAAAACCCGGTTGTAGCCCCATACCTTATCAACAAAGCCAACTTCATAGCCTGCCATAACTTCACTTTCCTCGATCAGTACGACATGCTCTGCAACCTGGACGAGGGAGGTACATTTTTACTGACCACCAGCTTTGATGCAAAAACTATCTGGAGTAAGCTTCCTTCCAGGGTACAGAAAGATCTTGTCACTAAGAAGGCAAAATTCTATATCATCGATGCCATTTCCCTGGGTCTCGCATTGGGACTCGGAGCCCGCATCAATATGATCATGCAGACCGCTTTCTTCATGATTTCAGGCATCCTGACCCAGCAGGAGGCCATCGACGCCATTAAAAATGCCATTAAAAAGACCTACGGCAAGAAAGGCGATAAAGTCGTCAAGATGAACTATGACGCCGTCGATGAAGCTATCAAGAATATCGTACAGGTTAAGCTCGGTAAAAAAGTCGAAGGTCATGAGATTCCACCGACCGTACCTGCCGATGCCCCAGATTTCGTAAAAGAGGTCACCGCCAAGATCATAGAAGGCAAAGGCGAGCAGTTGAAGGTGTCCCAGATACCGGATGACGGCACCTGGCCGACAGCAACAACCCAGTACGAAAAACGTAATATCGCGGTCAGCGTTCCTAAATGGATTTCAGACAATTGTATCCAGTGCGGACAGTGTTCACTCGTCTGTCCCCACGCCGCAATCCGAATCAAAATTGCCTCTGATCTATCCGGGGCACCTGAGGCCTTCCAGTCCAGAGATGCGGTCGGCAAGAATTTCAAAGGATCGCAGTTCATGGTCCAGGTCTTTACCGAGGACTGTTGCGGCTGCACCCTCTGTGTAAAAGTCTGCCCGGCCAAGACCAAGGCCCTGGAGATGATCCCGAACAACGAGGAACTCAAAACAGTACAATCCAAAAACGTTGATTACTTCCTTGGTCTACCTGAGGTTGACCCGGCCAAAATCAGCCCATCGACCATCAAAGGAAGCCAGCTTATGCGGCCTCTGTTTGAGTTCTCCGGTGCCTGCGCCGGCTGTGGCGAGACCCCATACGTAAAGTTAGTCTCCCAACTCTTCGGTGACAGGATGCTGGCAGCCAACGCCACCGGCTGTTCCTCCATCTACGGCGGCAACCTGCCGACCACCCCGTACTGCAAACGCCAGGACGGCCGTGGTCCTTCCTGGGCCAACTCTCTGTTCGAAGACAATGCCGAATTCGGTCTTGGCATGCGCGCCTCGGTCAACAAACTGTGTGCCCAGGCAGGAGAACTTCTCCATAGCGCAGTTGCTGAAAATATCATCACTAGCGATATGGCTGACGCCCTGATGGGAGCTGAACAGAAGACCCAGATGGATATCGAAGTACAACGGGGCCGGGTTGCCGACCTGAAGGAAAAACTGACAGGAAACAACAGTGTTATCGCCAAACGGCTTTTACATGTAGCCGATTATCTCGTCAAAAAATCGGTATGGATCATTGGCGGCGACGGCTGGGCATATGACATCGGCTACGGCGGACTTGACCATGTCCTCGCTTCCGGCGAGAACATCAATGTCCTTGTGCTTGACACAGAAGTCTACTCCAACACGGGTGGCCAGATGTCAAAATCCACCCCCAGGGCTGCCACCGCACAGTTTGCCGCCGGCGGCAAGAAGATGCCCAAGAAAGATATGGGTATGATCTTCGCCACCTACGGAAACGTATACATAGCCAAGATTGCCATAGGCTCCAACCCCAGCCAGGCCATCAAAGCCATCGCCGAGGCTGAGGCCTATGATGGACCGTCACTAATCATCGCCTATTCCCACTGCATCAACCACGGCATCAATATGGCCAACGGCTTCGATCAACAGAAAAAGGCCGTCGAATGTGGTCACTGGCCTCTCTACAGGTACAATCCTGATCTGGAAGAACAAGGCAAAAACCCCCTGGTCATCGATTCCAAGGAACCGACCATCTCCTTCGAGGAGTATGCCATGGGCGAAAACAGGTACCGAACACTGAAACGGGTTAATCCTGAGCATGCCGATGAATTAATGAAACTCTCCCAGAAAGATGTCCTCAAGGCATGGAAGGCACTGAAGGGACGGGTCCTGGCAATGGAGCCGGATAAAGAATAACTCTTTTTCCCCCTGTCCGGCACAATGGCCAGGGGGATGTTTTATTGCAAACAAAGAAGGCCGCCTGGGGAATAATCCCAGGCGGCCTTCTTTGTTTCCCTCTCCAGCCAGTAGATGGAAAGGTCTTTGCTCTCTGAAAGATTTATGTGTTTTCTGTCTTTTTCTTTTCTCGCTCAGCCATTAATTCTTCATATTCCTGTACCGACTTTTCAACGGATTCATCCTGCCGGGCCCTGATCTCTTTGATTTTGGCCTGCACTTTTTCATCTCTAATCTTAAGCCCCTGAGCCCCAAAAAGGGTCGACGCAAGATACTTAAAAGAAAAGAGCATCAACTCCACATCATCTTCCTTTATCTTGTCAATCGTCTCCTGATCGATTTCATACGTATCGAGGAAAGAACTTTCAAACACAAAACGTCTGAAATGGGCCAGATCCGTGGAGGTCATAAAGAACATCCTCTTGGCCTGATCGGACAGTGTTGCCTGGTGCCCATAGGATTTGCGCCGCATAATGAGCCGCAACCATTCCTTATTCATCTCATCACGGACATCGACTCCTTGATCAGCACGCCATTCGCGAATAGTCCATTCTTTGTCCTCAAGAAAACCTTTGCAATGCTCTTCCTTGACCAGGAAAAAGAATTTTTCTTCTTCCTTGGTCGTCTCCTCACCGCTATCTCGCTGCCCCCCTTCGTGGAAATCAGCCATTCCGACCGGATAATATCTGCAGGCAGTGGGCCTGTCAGAATAGACGGTGCAACCGGCTGGCGTTACAAAGGGGCATTTGTTATCGTCCTCGTTGAGCTTGAGCATCACTCCCGGCATATCGGTTTTTTCCAGATATGTCGGCAGGGCATATTGGTGGAGGAACTCATGGGCCGGTATCCCGAGCCGCTTGGTGAGCTGAAGAATATCGTAAGGAGTCAGGATTATTTTAATTCCACCACAACAGGCTGTAAAACAGGGCACACCGGGATGACACCGAAACTTGAGTCGGCTGTCCAAGGTCAATTTTTTGGGGAGAATATTCGAGGGATTCCTCTCTTGGCCAAAAAGTATCTTTTCTTTGGCAGATTTTTCTTTTTCGGTCATTAACTTCACCTGATATCAAAATTGGGTTACAACGTCCGATTGAAAGGCAATGTCGCCCTGCTATCGGACCACGGAACTATCTATAATAAACCCCTCCCCTCCCAGTGTCAAACGCAATTCCAATCTGAGGGCCATTTGCCTCTCAACCTGCCATAAATCCATGAGAGGAAGAACACAACATATCCATACAGACACGACAAGCTCTTTTTATTCATGGGGGAATCGGTCTTTATCGATTTATTATAATGACTTTTAATTCAAGAGCTTACAGCAATTCGCATTTTCCATTCGCCTCCTGTTGATTATATCTCTTGCAGTTTCACAACAAAAACCTTATATGTCATGTCGAGTTCGTTTGAATATTCGGTACGTAATTCTGCCGGAGTCCTGTTTTTCGAAAAAGGTCTTAAGAATGAAATTGTTTGCTCCAGCCATTGATTTAACCAGCGTCAATACCATTGTATACCATCTTCCCAATGGGCCGGCTTTATCGCTTCGAATTGACGGAATCGAAGAATATGTCGACCTAGAACTGGAGATGGGGCATGTTTGCGACACCTCCGACATTGATGGGGTCCTGCATTTTTTCCCACGGGGAAATGCCTGACCCGCTTCGCTTCATCGATTTCAACCCCTTCTTCTCCATCCTCTTTCCCGAAAAAAGTGTTTTGCCCGTGAATAGCCTTGTAACAGCCCATGACTGATCCATTACCGGCCATCGACCTCTTCTGTGATGGTCATATACATACCCATTTATGTAAACATGCTACCGGAACAATGGAGGACTATGTTCGTGTGGCAATCGCCCGGGGATTGCGCCGAATTATATTTCTCGAACACATGGAAAGTGGAATTGAGTATTTTGATACCACTTGGCTTTCGGAAAAGGACTTTGATATCTTTTTCAAAGAAGGCGAAAGACTGCAAAAAAAGTATACCGGCGAACTGGAGATAGGACTGGGGGTGGAGGTCGGCTACAATCCCGCCTGCCAGGACGAACTGGCCCAAAGGCTTGCACAACGTAACTGGGACCGTATAGGCATATCCTTCCATTATTTCAGCCATCCCGATCTTCCTCACCACCTGAATCTCGTCAGCAGGAAACAGTGGAATATAGATGCAATGAGTCGTACAGGAGGAGAGTGGCTTCTTCATCAGTATTTCGATACCTTAACCGAAGCTGTAAACCATCTACCGGGAACCGTTCTTTGCCACCTCGATGCAGGTCTTCGTTATCTGCCCGGTCTGAGGTTTAAAAAGGATCATATCAAAAAGATCGCCACGCTTCTCGATACGGTAAAGATCAAAGAAATGGATGTTGAAATCAACACTTCCGGCATTCCTATTCGTGGAGAACCGTTTCCGGCTGCTCAGTTTGTTGAGATGGCCATTGCAAGAGGGATTGGCTTGGTGGCAGGTTCGGATGCCCACAGGCCAGAAGATGTCGGACGCTATTTCAGTAAGTTACCGGACTTTCTCAATGCAGAAATTCATCCATAGCCGCCTTTAATGATTCAGCGTTAAAGGGCTTGTGGATAATTTTATTGACCCCGGCTTTGATGGCCGCTTCATTATCCTGGGCCTCGTTCTGGGTCGTGACCATGATTACCGGCAGATCGCCCGGCGAATATCTTTTTCTAAGCTCTAGAGTCAACCCCACACCGGTAATATCAGGCATATTGAGGTCGGTCAATACAAGAACCGGTTTTTCCTTGGCGATCCATGTAATGGCTGAGGCAGGAAATTCAAACAGGACCGGATCAAATCCCAGTTCATGCAGGGTTGCCTTGTAGATATTCAGGATCATTCTTGAGTCGTCGACCGCAACAACTTTCGGTTTCACCGCCTCCTGCTCGTCTCCCCGGACCTTCCCGGCAAATTCGGCCATTTTATTCCCCACAAGAAGACGATAGTAGTGTTCACGGATATCCTTATGGGTATGAGGAAGATAAAAGAGCGCCATCTCCTGAAAGAAATCCTCCCGGGCCAGGCTCAGGAAGATCTTATCAACCTGGGCGTTGACGATGATCTTGGTTATATGGCGGGCATCGTCATCCTTATTACGAAGGAGATTTTTAATACCCGCTATCAGGATATCGGAATAATTCTGATCAATGGCCCGAGCAGCCGCAATACACACATGATCCTCGGAATCCGTCAAACCGGCGGTCAAGGTGTAGGCACCCTTTTTCAATGGCAGGAGGGCCAGCGCCTCATAGGCGGCAAAACGGACATTGGCGTCCTTCGGTTCATTCATCAAGAGTTTCCGGATCGGTTTGACGGCCGATTCATCTCCGATCTCACCCAGAACATTCAAGCTATGGATGAGAAAGTCTGCATCCTCACGAAGAAGGTTCTCAATCAGGAAAGGAACCGCCTTCGGTCCTATTCCCCTCAGCTCCTTTTTAGCATAGGACCGCATATGGGCATAATGGGAGCGCAAGGTTTCGTTCAATTTGTCCAGCGAGACATGATCCTGGACCTCGGAAAAAATGGAGAGAATCAAGAAATCCAGCTCATTGTCGGTACCCATACGCTCCGCCAGACGATGCATGGCCGTTGGTGTTCCGACCATCCCTAAAGACTGGATTGCAGCGATTATCAGATCACGATTGGCAGAGTAAAGAAAATCAGTCAAGGTGTTGATGGCCTGGGGATCCCCGATCTGCCCCAGAGTCTCGATAATCTGAAGAATTTCTTTTTCCCCTGTGGATTCGGAAACAAGCTTAATCAAAATGGGAGTCGCCTCCTCCATACGCAACTCACCTGCCACCTGGACCAGATAGGATTTGTTGGTTATTGTCGGGGAATCGAGCAATTGCAGCAATAGATCCGGACAGGCGATAAGATTTGACAGGAGCGTTTCCTTGACCACGGACATCGTATCCGCAACATCGAAATGTTCCGTGAGGAGGAACAATAAAAGGGGTGAGGTGAACTCCATGTCTCCGCGTAACAGCTCAGATATAAGTCGGTTTTGAACGGTCTTATCAACCTGGCTGATATGGGAAAGGACAATCCTGGCCTTCATGGAATCCCGGGTCTTGATATTATCCTGTATTTCTTCCACCATATGCTGTGCATTCAATGCGACCATTAACCCGCCTCGTTTTGTCAAAAGAATTGATCCATGCTGACAAACTCTTATCATTTCATTTTTATAGTATAATAGGCGACTGAAATTTGTCCACACCCAATACGTTAAATATATAAATAAAAGTTGTTATTTCAAACACTTCTGTCTTTTCCGTCCAGTATACGGGAAGGCCTCAGGACACAAATCAGGGCAACCAAGCAGCGCCCATCCTCTTGATGACATTATAGCCACCACTGAGAACCACGTTGTTCTTCATCCCGACGGAGTCCAAAAACACCTGGACCTCATAGGACCTGCTTCCTGCATTACAAAAAATAACAAGATTCTTATCCTTGGGAAGCTCTTGATACCGGGCACGAATTTGATCATCAGGGATTCCCATCCACAGATCCTTGCCGAATTTTTCCGTAAACGGCTCAACCTGTTGCGGGTGTCGGACATCCAGAACAATCCAATCCGGATGATTTTCCGGATTGGCCATCCATGAGTAGAAAACTTCCATACTGATGGAACGCAGGCGCCTGTCACAAATATTCCCGGCAACATAGGCGGCGGCATTGATTGTGTCGACTGCGGATGAAAAAGGCGGAGCATAGGCCATTTCCAGATTGGCAAAATCATCGATATCCGCTCCCTTAACCAGATATGCGGCCGCCGCATCGATCCGGGCCGAGATGGAGTCGTTCATCGGCCCAACAGCTTGCAGCCCGAGGACCTTTCTGGTCCTCCGGTCAAAGACCATCATGCAGCAGACAATCCCCTGGGTCGGAAAAAAATGGGCTCGATCCGCAGGCGCCGTAAGAGACACATCGGCATCGAAACCTTCGGCCAGGGCCACCTCAAGGCTCAGACCTGTGGCAGCAATACAGACATCAAAGGCCTTCATGATAAAACTGCCGACTGCGCCGTCAAAGGTTGAGGGAATACCCGCCATATTGTCTCCCGCCACCCGTCCTTCTTTGTTGGCAAGAGAACCAAGAGGAGCATAGAAGCCTTTTCCGGTGATTAGATGTGGGATCTCCACACAGTCACCCGCAGCATAGATCGACGGATCCGAGGTCTGCATCCGCTTATTGACCACTATCCCCCCGGCTTTGGATACCTGCAATCCTGCCTGCAGAGCAAGCTCTGAACGAGGCCTGACCCCTGTGGCCATGATGACGAGATCGGTTTCGATGGTTTGTTTTTGGGTACGAACGCCTATTGCTTTTCCCTCTTTCCCGATGATCTCAAGCGCCCCCTCCCCAAGGAAAACACTCACCCCTTTATCCATCAGGTGCTTATTCAGCACGGCAGCCATGGGCCAGTCCACAATTTTCGGTAACAGCTGCGATTGAAATTCAATCAGGGTCGTTTCCACCCCCCAGAGGTCAGTAAACGCCTCGGCCATCTCGATACCGATGGCCCCACCACCGATAACAACCGCTTTGGACACCTTACCTTTGGCGATCCTGTCTTTGATTTCGATGGCTTTATGGAGATTGTTGACGGCAAAAACCCCGTCAAGATCCACACCTGGAATCGGCATGATATTAGGGTTTACTGCCGGTTGCCAGCATCAGGTTGTCATAGGGTATTTTCCAGCTTTCACCCGTCTCGACATTTCTGACCTTGACGCTCTTCCCCTCCCTGTCAATGGAGAGGACTTCCGTTGCAGTTAATGTCTCCAGTCCCTTGTAGTTACGAAAATAATACTCGTTTCGAACTACATGAAAGCTCGTTGAACGCAGGGCCGACTCATCGGCCACATCACCGGAAACATAATAGGGGATGCCGCACCCCCCATAGGAGATCAGATTGTCCTGATCTATCAAGGTCACATCGGCATCGGGACACAGGCGTTTGACTCTGCATGCCGCTTTCGGTCCGGCGGCGACACCTCCGACAATAACAATTTTCTTTCCCATAACACTCTCCAATTTCAATATAAATCATTTTGCGCCGTTTCACGGACGCGGACTAGCCACAATTTCTCATAAAAGTTCCAACGACGCCTGGAATTATCTTCCGGCCATCAGATGGCCAAGACAGAGCCGATGACGCTTGTCGAAGAGACGATGGCCGGTCAGCCAGACGGAGCAGATGACTCCGAATCCGGTCCCGGCGGCTATCAGGAACATGATCAGGATCTGATATTTTACGGCCTCAACGGGGGGAGTCCCACCCAGTATCTGGCCGGTCATCATTCCCGGCAGGCTCACTACCCCTGCCGCAGCCATGGAATTTATTATCGGCACCATCCCGGTGCGGGTGCATTCTTTTCTAATGTCGCCGCTTGCCTCCTGCCAGGTTTGACCCAACATCAGCCGCTGTTCCACTATGTTGCGCTGTTCATAGAGCTGTGTCGTCAACCTGTCGGAGGCCAGGGCAACTCCGGTCATCGTGTTACCGAGAACCATACCGAGAAGCGGTATCGCATACTGCGGAGTCCACCAGGGATGCACCTGAACCATTACCGTAAGGGCCAGGAAGGTGACGCTAAACGAGGAGATAAAAATGGAAAACGTGCTGATCCAATACCCTTGAATACCTCGGAGTCGCCGCTTTTGTCTGGCCCGTACTTCACGGACTGCAACCAGAAGCATAACCACTGCCATACAGGTAATCCACCACGGATTGGCATTGGCAAAGAGAACGCGTAATACCTGACCGATTAAAAGAAGCTGAATGACCGTCCGTATCCCGGAGATGAGCAATCTTCTTTCGAGGTCTAAAGACAGTAGAACGCTGACCAGGGAAAGCAGAACCAAGAGTGATGCGGCAATGGAGAGGTCCAATACCCCCAGGGAAATCACATTCATAGCAATTCCTTTGCCTCCTCCGCCGGCATAATGTTGCCCGATGGCGCCTCAAGCTGTTGCAAACCTTCCCTTTCAACCAGAAAGACTCGATCGGAGACTCTGAACAGTTGTTTTCGATCGTGGGTTACCCATACCAAAGGGGCGTCGTTTTGCCTGCAATACTGGGCCAGAATACCTTCGTAACGCTTGGTGTACAGTGGATCGAGCCCAGAGGTTGGTTCATCGAGAAGCAAGACACCTGGTTCATTGACCAAGGCCCGTATAAGCGCCAGACGCTGGCGCTCCCCGGTGGAAAGACGCGATATCTGCCAGGACATGACCGACGAATCAAATCCAAGGTCCTCCAGCCAGCCGCAGTGAAGAAACCTCTGCTCCATATCCGAGAAATGTTCTCTGACCGTATCATACCACCAAAAGGATTCCGCCGGAATCAGGGCAACTTGCCTTCGCCAATCCGGTGCTGCAATCTCGGAACAGGCCAAACCGTCCAGATAGATCTCTCCCTTATGGGGGATTAGATCTACAATTGATTTCAACAATTGGCTTTTTCCAATTCCCGATCGACCGGAAAGTCCAATACAGCTGCCCCGCTTCGCGGCAAAATAATAGGGACCGTTTTCCAGAAAACAGAGCCCGTCAATTACGAGGAAGGAACCTCTTTCCTCCTCATTTAATGATGATTTTAAAGGTTGTTCCTTCATTTTCTTTGCTTGCGACAGTTATTCGTCCATCATGGTTATCTATGATATTTTTCGTAATTGCCAGACCGAGACCAGTCCCTTTATGTTTATCCGTAAAAAAGGGTTTGAATATATGTTCCAGCTTCTGCTCCGACATTCCCATGCCGTTGTCGCTGATCTCGATCTCCACAGCTCCGCTTTCCTGCGCAATACCGGTGCGTACCTTCAGTACCCCTCCGGAAGGCATCGCTTGCAGACCGTTGACCAGGATATTTAAAAGAGCCCGGTAAATGAGCTCCCCATCGACCTCGATCAGGCCCGGATCAGGACAGAGAGACTTCTCCAGAATCACATCCTGCTCCACAAGCTTGGGCTCGATGAAGGTCAGGGCCTTCCCGACGATATCATTGATATCAATCGACTTTTTCTTTATCTTCTGAGGTCGTGCAAAATCGAGAAACTCCATAACAATCCCGTTTAAACGCGTGGTCTCGTCAACAATGATCTTGGCAAGATGCTCGTTTCCCGGAGCAACTTTGGCAATCCTTTTCTCCAGAATCTCGGCCGTGCTCCGGACAATACCCAGAGGACTTTTGATCTCATGGGAAACGGTCGCCACCATAGAGCCAAGATGAGCCAGTCGTTCGGATTGATTAAGCTTTTCTTCCAATCGAAGCCGCTCCATGGTCCGGTTCTCCATGATCTTGCTCCCTCTTGCCACAATGGTTCTCAGAACCAGAAACAAGATCGCCATCACCAATCCGGAAACAAGGATTATCCGGCTCTGCAGGTGAACAATGGTGGCATAGTCTTTGGACAGATCCTTGACGATCTCAATTACCCCCATGATCACATCACCGGGTTCGCCGTTCTGGAGTACTTGGCGAAAGGGTATATAGGTCTTCAGTATACAGCTGATGGGTTTGGCTCCGGGAATAAGACTGAAAATCGAGCCGTTATATATGAATCTTGAATTGGCCACCCCCTTCAACGATTTTCGATATGCCTCTCCACCGACATCCTTTTTTCCCACCAAATCCTTATTGGTAGAATAGGAAATCACATTCACCTTGGAGTCATATATGGTGACCGATTCTATATTGAGTCCCTGAGTCACTCCTCTTATTATTCTATCGAGGCTTTCAAACTGCTCCTGGTTGGACAGTGCGATGCGCCCATAGCGAACAACTGCGGGAATAACAAATCTTCTAAACACCTGCTGATTAAGATTTTCGGCCAAGAGCTGGGAATAGTCCATACTCTGCTTCAGCATGATGGAGCGAGCATGGTTGGATATCATCCAGGAGAGAAACAGGGTGAAAATCAAAAAGACCCCAAGACTTGAAAAAGAGAAATATTTTACAAGCTTAAAAGGTTGAAGTCCAGATTCGATTTTTTGCTGGGGGATGGAATCCAATTCCTTTTGAAAATCACTTTCTTCTGCCATTACACGCTCCACAGAGACGACAGCCTTTTCTACAGCTCGCGGTGGTTTCGGCCTGGAATGCCTTCTGATACTCTCGCCACAGGAAGTCGTGATCAACACCCTGATCAATGATATACCATGGAAAGACGGCGTCTTGGCCAAAACCTGTGACGGCATACATCTCCGGTGTAAGACCGTGTCTCTTCATTGCCTGCTTCCAGGTAAGAGCCTTATTCACCATATCGATGAGTACCGGCGCCAATCTACGATCACCTCGAGCCAGCACGGCCTGAAACAAAACCTTGTCGGGATTGTCGCAACGGAGACGGACGTTGGAACTGTTTTTCAGACCTTTTCGCAGAAAGGTAATTTTTTTCTTCAAGACTTGCAAGGCATCGCTTGCTGAACGCACCTCATTTGGTTCGAGCCGCTCACTGACTCCAAAAGGATGATACTGAAACGGAGTCCAGGGTTTTGGTGTAAAGCTGTTTACCGAGAGAGTGATTTCGCAGAGCCGTCCCCTTTTGCGGCCGACGGCCATGATGCGCTCCTTCAACCTGTCAATGGTATCAAGCATCTCCTGCAGGTCTTCGAAGGTCTCGGTGGGCAGACCGATCATCAAATACAGTTTAAGCCGAAAAATGCCGGCTGCAACCAGGCTTTCGGCTGCCCCAAGAAGATCCTCTTCACAGAGGCCCTTGTTAATGACTCGCCGCAGCCTGTCGGATGCACCGTCCGGTGCAATTGCCACAGTTTTCAGGTTGCTTTTTGCCAGCAGCTGCAAAAGTGGCTCGGAAATCCTGTCGGCTCGAAGAGAGGAGAAGGAAAGAGAACAGCCGCTTCCTGAAAGATACTTTGTGATATCGGCAAGAGAAGCAGTGG